>NZ_JBSFDG010000014.1:215912-305384 GCF_053593775.1 Streptomyces sp. NPDC002092 | reverse complement strand
GGGCTTGATCTTTCAGCCCGTCCGGCGTTTGAGGACGAGGCCGTTCAGGCCGAAAGCGGGGGTCTGGGGGCGGCAGCCCCCAGGTACGGGACGGGAATGGGTACGGGCGGCGGGGGCGAAATCCTCAGGTGAAGTCACCAGCGCGCCGGTGGCGGGGCCGTCAGTTGTTCCGCCAGGCGGTACAGCCGGTCCCGCAGGCGCCGGTTCCCCCGAGGCGCCGGCAGCGCGTTCTCACCGGCCGCCGCACTCACCAGGTGCTGCACAGTGTCCAGGTCCAGCTCGGAGCCCGCCGGGACAGCCAGCGACTCGTGAGCCAAAGAGGCAAGTTCGTCCTCCCCCGCCCCGAGCGCCAACACCGTCGCCCCGGCCCGCCGCACGTCATACACCCGCTCCAGCAGCGAACCCTCCGGCCCGGCGGGCGAAACCACCAGCAGCGTCTCCCCCCGCCGCGCAGCCGCCAACCGCCCCAGCCCCACCGCCAGATGCGCCGGATCCGAGGCACGCGCCCCATGCCGCACGAGCGTAGGAGTCAGCTCCGGCGTCCCCGACCACGCCGCCTCGTCCACCAGATGCGCCGCCAGATGCCACGGCTCGTACTCCTCCGTGCCCACCAGCAGCAGCCCCCCGCCGTGCGACACCACCGACCCGCGCAGCACCCCCGCGAACCGCCGCGCGGCCCCCAACCACTCGGTCCCGGCAAGCACTTCACGCAGCAACGCGACACGTACGGCGTCCATGCCTGCGCATCCTGCACCAGTCGGCCACCCGTGACCGGGCGTTCACCCCGAATTCGCCCGACCTGGCGACAGTGCGCCGACGCCCGCGCCTCGACGGGGTGCGACGGCTGCCCGTGACGCGGCTCACCTGACCGACAGGGCCGGCCGGGGCGGACGTAAAGTCGGCCCATGACCTCTACCGACAGTGCTGCACAGACCCCCGCGAAGGCCCCCGTCAAGGACCCCTGGGACCTGCCCGACGTCTCCGGGCTCGTCGTCGGCGTCCTCGGTGGGACCGGGCCGCAGGGCAAGGGCCTCGCCTACCGGCTGGCCAGGGCCGGCCAGAAGGTGATCATCGGCTCGCGTGCCGCCGAGCGTGCCCGGGCCGCCGCGGACGAGCTCGGGCACGGCATCGAGGGCGCCGACAACGCCGAGGCCGCGCGCCGAAGCGACGTCGTCATCGTCGCCGTACCGTGGGACGGCCACGGCAAGACGCTGGAGTCCCTGCGCGAGGAACTGGCGGGCAAGCTCGTCGTCGACTGCGTCAACCCGCTCGGCTTCGACAAGAAGGGCGCGTACGCGATCAAGCCGGAGGAGGGCAGCGCGGCCGAGCAGGCCGCCGCCCTGCTGCCTGGCTCGCGGGTCACCGCCGCCTTCCACCACCTGTCGGCGGTCCTCCTCCAGGACCCCGAGATCGCCGAGATCGACACCGATGTGATGGTGCTGGGGGAGGAGCGGGCCGACGTCGAGACCGTGCAGGCGCTGGCCGGGCGCATCCCCGGCATGCGCGGCATCTTCGCAGGCCGGCTGCGCAATGCCCACCAGGTCGAGTCGCTGGTCGCCAACCTGATCTCCGTGAACCGCCGGTACAAGGCACACGCCGGGCTCCGCGTCACGGACGTATGAGCGGATGGGGGACACTGGACGCCGTAACGGTGTCCCCCGGCCCGCCGACAGGAGTCGAACGAAATGCCCCGCCTTGGCCTCTATGCCCTGATCGTCTTTGTGCTCGCCGTGGCCGCGGCCGTGGTGTCCTTCGCGCAGGGCAGCTGGCTGGGGATCGTGTGGATCCTGCTCGCGGGGCTGTCCAGCAACATGTGCTGGTACTACTGGAAGCGGGGCCGGGACGGGCGCCGGTCCTCCTCCGTCACTGGCTGACCGAGCAGAACTCGTTCGTGCCCTGCCAGAAGCGGTAGAGCTGCTGGCCGCAGTACGTGCCGAAGTCGCTGATCCCGAGGCTGCGCAGGATCGCGTCGACCACGTCGAAGAACGCCGTGTTGACCGGCTGCAACCACAGCAGCGCGAACACGAACAGCAGGCCGAACGGTGCGAAGGGCTCCACCTGCCGCTTGATCTTGTACGACAGCCAGGGCTCGATCACGCCGTAGCCGTCCAGGCCGGGCACCGGCAGGAAGTTCAGGAGGGCGGCCGAGACCTGGAGCAGGGCGAGGAAGGCCAGCGCGAACTGGAAGTCGCGCGGCACACCGTCCAGCGCGTGCAGCCAGAACGGGGCGGTGCACACGGCGGCGAACAGGACGTTCGTCAGCGGTCCTGCCGCCGAGATGAGACTGTGCCGCCAGCGGCCGCGGATGCGGTCGCGCTCGATGAACACCGCGCCGCCCGGCAGCCCGATCCCGCCCATGATCACGAAGAGCACCGGGAGCACGATGCTCAACAGGGCGTGCGTATAGGCGAGAGGATTGAGGCTCAGGTAGCCCTTCGCGCCGACCGAGATGTCACCGCTGTGCAGGGCGGTACGCGCGTGTGCGTACTCGTGCAGACACAGGGAGACGATCCAGGCCGCCGTCACGAACAGGAACACGGCCACGCCCGGCTTCTCGGCGAACCCGGTCCAGGTGGCCCATCCCGTGACTGCCGTGACGGCCAGGATCCCCAGGAAGACGGGGCTGATCCGCCGGTCGCTGCGGCTGGTGGTGGCGGTGGTCATGGGACTCCCTGGACAGTGCGTGCACGCGGTGGGACTGCCCGACGGTACCGGGCGTAGGTGAAAACGTCTCGCGTCCGGTACCCAGTTCCAGGGAAGGTGAGGGCATGGGGCTTCGGCATGTGTTCTACGAGAGCTGGCAGATGGAGTGCTGTGGCACGCCGTTCTCGGTGGGGGAGAAGGTGAGCTGGCCGCTGCGGTTCGTGGACGCGGACGAGGTACTGGGCGGCGGCTGGCACGAGGAGTTCCCCGAGATCATGGGAGCCGGGGGACCGGGTCCGCAGGCCGGCCTCCTCACTGTGGAGACGCACGGGGGCAAGTGGCCCGAGGTGGCCGGCCGGGTACGGGCGATCCGGGTGGTGACCCAGGAGTACGCGGAGACGGCCCCCGGCTCGCGCTCCTGGGAGCCGGTGCGCGGCCCGGGGACGCGGCGGCTACGGCGGGTGGACGAGTGCCCGAAGTGGTTCGCCGATGAGGGCCCGCGGGAGAAGGGGAGGCGGTTCGTGGAGGCGGGGGTGGTGGTGACGCTGGACGTGGCGGCGCTCGGCGAAGCCGGTCCCGTCACCGCGCCACCCCGACCGCCCGGAACCCCATGACCGCCCCCGACGTCAACGGAGACAATGGACCCCGTGCGCTATCGCATCCTCGGCACCACTCAGGCGCTCCGCCCCGACGGCACCCTTGTCCCGGTCGGCGGGGCGCGGCTGCGTGCACTGTTGACCGTGCTGGCGCTGCGCGCCGGGCGTACCGTGCCGGCGGGCGTCCTGGTCGACGAGGTGTGGGGCGCTGACCCGCCCGCCGACGCGCCGGGTGCGCTGCAGGCGCTGGTCGGCCGGCTGCGGCGGGCGCTCGGCGCGGACGCCGTCGCCTCCGCGGAGGGCGGCTACCGGCTCGCCGCCCGGCCCGACGACGTCGACCTGCACCGCTTCGAGCGGCTGACCGGCGAGGGCACGCGCGCGCTCGCCGACGGCGACCCCGCCAAGGCGGCCGTCGTGCTCGACGACGCCCTCGGCCTGTGGCGCGGGCCCGCCCTGGCCGACCTCCCCGACCGCACCGCCGAGGCGGCCCGCTGGGACACCCGCCGCCTCGACGCCCTGCGCACCCGCCACACCGCCGCCCTCGCCCTCGGCCACGCCGAGCAGTCCCTCCCCGAACTGACCGCCCTCTGCGACACCCACCCCCTCGACGAGCCCCTCCAGGCCCTGCGCCTGCGCGCCCTCCGCGACGCGGGCCGCACGGCTCAGGCGCTGGCCGCGTTCGAGGACGTACGGCGGCTGCTGGCGGACCGGCTGGGGATGGACCCGGGGGGCGAACTGCGCTCCCTGTACCAGGAGTTGCTGCAGCCGGAGGAGGGAGAGCCGTCGGCCGGACTTCCGAGCAAGGTTGGCGGAGGTCCGGCCGACCCGCCGTCGGATTCCGGAACCGCTCCCGGCTGGGCGGCTCCCGAGGCCGCTGCCCCCGCCTTGAGTACCTCCGTGCCGGGCACCCCCCAGCCCCCCGGCAACCTCTGCGCCCGCCTCACCTCCTTCGTCGGTCGGGAGGCCGACATCGAGGCCATCCGGGGTGATCTCGCGGCGGCCCGGCTCGTCACGTTGCTCGGGCCCGGTGGGGCCGGGAAGACGCGGCTGTCGCAGGAGGCCGCCGAGGCCGTGCGGTATGCGGCTCGGGACGGGGTGTGGCTGGCCGAGCTGGCGCCCGTCGACGACCCGGATGCCGTACCGGAGGCCGTGCTGACCGCCGTCGGGGCGCGGGAGACCGTGCTCTACGGCGCGGGGGCCGAGGCGATGCGGGCGGCAGGGGCCGAGCGGCACGACGACCCCGTCGAGCGGCTCGCCGAGCACTGCGGGCGGCGGCGCATGCTGATCGTCCTCGACAACTGCGAGCATGTCGTCGAGGCCGCCGCCCGGCTGGTGGAGGAGCTGCTCGAACGCTGCCCGGAGCTGACGGTGCTCGCCACCAGCCGTGAACCCCTGGGCGTACCGGGGGAGTTGCTGCGCCCCGTGGAGCCGCTGCCCGAGCCGGTCGCGCTGCGGCTGCTCGCCGACCGGGGCGCCGCCGCCAGGCCCGGCTTCCGGACGGACGAAGATCCCGAGGCATGTGCCGAGATCTGCCGGCGGCTCGACGGGCTGCCTCTGGCCATCGAGCTGGCGGCCGCCCGGCTCCGTATGCTGACGCCCCGCCAGATCGCCGACCGGCTCGACGACCGCTTCCGGCTGCTGACCTCCGGCAGCCGCACCGTCCTGCCCCGCCAGCAGACCCTGCGCGCGGTCGTCGACTGGTCCTGGGATCTGCTCGACGAGGAGGAGAAGGAGGTCCTGCGGCGGCTCTCCGTCTTCGCGGGCGGCTGCGACCTCGCCGCCGCCGAGGCCGTCTGCGGGCCCGCAGCGCTGGAAGCCCTCGGTTCGCTCGTGGACAAGTCCCTTGTCGTGGCCGCCCCTTCGGGCGACGGAGGCATGCGCTACCGGCTGCTCGAAACCGTCGCCGAGTACGCGGGCGAGCGCCTGGACGAGGCCGGGCGGCGCCCGGAGACCGAGCGCGCGCACCTGACGTACTACCGCGAACTCGCCCGCACCACCGACCCGTTGCTGCGCGGCCCCGGTCAGCTCGCCGCCATCGAGCTGCTGGAGCGCGAGTACGAGAACCTGCGCACCGCGCTGCGCCACGCCGTCGCCGAGCGCGACGAACAGGAAGCCCTCTGCCTCATCCTGTCGCTGTCCTGGTACTGGCAGATGCGGGACGCGCGCATCGAGGCCCGCAACTGGTGCGTCGAGGTCATGGCCCTCGGCCCCGACCCCTTCACCGCCCCCGCCCAGCGTGCCGAACCGGTATGGCAGCGCTGCACCGACGTTCCGCCCCCGCTGTCCGGCGAACTCCTCGCCGAGGCCAGGCGTGGTGTCCATCTCGCCCATCTCGCCTGCATGGACACGGAGTTGGAGGCCTGGGAGTCCCCGCAGGCGAAGGAGAAGCTGCGCACCATAACCGAGGTCTACGCGCCCGGCCTCCCGCAGACCTGCCGTACCCCGGGCATCCTCTGGTTCTACGCCGTGGTACTGACCGGCAGCCTGGACCTGATGCCGAGGGTCCTCGACATGAGCGTCGACACCTGCCGTGCCACCCCCGGCATGGAGTGGGAACTCGCCGCCACCCTGCAGATGCGCGCCAACCTCCTCGCCAACCGCAGCGACCTGGCAGGCGACGCGCGGCGCGACGCCGACGAGTCGCTGGAGATCTACCGGCGGATCGGCGACCTGTGGGGCACCGCCGAGGCGCTGTCCGCCCGCGGCGAGGCCCATGAGCGGATCGGCGAGTACGCGGCGGCCGCCGCCGACTACGAGGCGGCGATGGAACGCGCCGAACGGCTCGGCGCCCGCGCCCAGACGGCCGTGCTGGGCGCCCGGCTCGGCAGCGCGCTCGTGGAGGCGGGCGAGACGGAGCGGGGCGAGCAGTTGCTGCGCGAGGTGATCGAGCGGAAGGACGGCTCGGGCAACGAGGCCATGCCCGCCGCCCGGATGTTCCTCGCCAGCAGGCTCGCCATGACCGGCCGGGTGCAGGAGGCGCGCGAGCAACTGCGGTCGCTGCGCGAGGAGTTCAGGATCGCCCACTTCATCGTCTTCGACGCGTTCATCTTCGGCGCGGAGGCCTTCGTGGAGGCGGCCGACGGCAACTACGGCCAGGCCCTGGACAAGGCCCGGCAGGCGCTTCAACGGGCCGGCGACCCGCTGACCGAGGCCGTCGCCCCGCACATGCGCCCCCTGTACCTGACCCTCGCCGCGATCGGCCTCGCCGGTGCCGACGGCGGCCGCCGGGCACGGGACGCCGTCCGCTGCATCGGGGCCGCGCGGACCCTGCTGCCGGCCGGCCATGTCGCGGCGTCCATGGAGCGCGAGGTGTACGCCCTGGCTGAACGGCTCGCCCGCGTGGCCCTCGGCGACGAGGCGTACGAGGCCGCCCACGCGGAGGGCGGCGGCCTCTCCGCGGAGGAGGCCGCCGCCCTGGTCTGACGCGGACCGAGGCACACCCGGCTGCGTCAGCTCTTGGTACGGAACTTGTGGATCGCGTACGGCGCCGCCACCGCCGTGATCGCCACCGACCAGCCGAGCGTCACCCACAGGTCGTGCGCGACCGGGCCGCCCACCATCAGCCCGCGCGCCGCGTCGGCGAGCGTGGACAGCGGGTTGTAGTCGGTGAAGGCCTGCAGCCAGCCAGGCATCGTCTTCGTCGGGGCGAAGATCGACGAGCCGAACTGCAGCGGGAACAGCACCAGGAAGCCCATCGCCTGCACGGACTGCGCGTTCTTCAGGACCACGCCCAGGGTGAGGAACACCCACATGATCGACGAGGCGAACACCGCGGAGAGCCCGACCGTCGCGAACAGACCGCCCCAGTGGTGGATGTGGAACCCGACCAGCACGGCAACGATCATCAGCACGGTCGTGGCGAACAGCATGCGCGCCAGCTCGACCGCGATCTTCGCGAACAGCACCGAGCCGCGCCCGATCGGCAGGGACCGGAAGCGGTCCATGACGCCGGAGTTGAAGTCCTGGCTGAAGCCGGTGCCGACGCCCTGGGACAGCGACATGCTCATCATCGCGATCATGCCGGGGATGACGTACTGGACGTACCCGTCCTGGCCGCCGCCGCCCAGCGCCTGCCCGACCGCGCCGCCGAAGACGTACACGAACAGCAGGGTGAAGACGACCGGCATCAGCAACGCGTCGAACATCGACTCGGGGTCCTGCTTGATCCACAGCAGGTTCCGGCGAACCAGGGCGCCGGTGTGGCGGACATGGCCGCGCAGCGGGACGCGTGCGTCGGCGGCCGGAGCGGTGGCGGTTGCCGCGCTCATACGGCGACCTCCTCGAGGGTGTCGTTGGGTACGGCGTCCTGGGGGGCACTGGGGCGGTGGCCGGTGAGGGACAGGAACACCTCGTCCAGGCTGGGCAGTTCGGTGGTGATGGAGCTGATCGTGATGCCCTGTGCGATGACCACGCCGGTCACCGCGGTCAGCTGTTCGTCGCTGAGGATGGGCACGAGCACGGAACCGCTCTCGGTGTCGACGGTCGTGGTGGCGAGCCCGGTGATGCCGAGGTCGTCGAGGGTGGCGGCGAGCGGCCGCAGCTGCTGCGGGTCGGCGGGCCGCACCCGCAGGGTCCGTCCGCCCACCTTGGCCTTGAGCTCGTCGATCGCACCGCCCGCGATGACCTTGCCGCGGTCCACGACGGTCAGCTCGCCGGCGAGCTGCTCGGCCTCCTCCATGTACTGGGTGGTGAGCAGCACGGTCACGCCCTCGCCGACCATGGCCTTGACCTCGTCCCACACCTCGTTGCGGGTGCGCGGGTCGAGTCCGGTGGTCGGCTCGTCGAGGAACAGCACCTCGGGCCGCCCGATCATCGAGGCCGCGAGGTCGAGGCGCCGCCGCATACCGCCGGAGTAGGTGCTCGCGGGCCGCCTGGCGGCCTCGGTCAGCGAGAACCGCTCCAGCAGCTCGTCGGCACGCGCGCGTGCCTCCTTGCGGGGCAGATCGAGCAGCCGCCCGATCATGTACAGGTTCTCCCAGCCGGGGAGCTTCTCGTCGACGGAGGCGTACTGCCCGGTCAGGCCTATCACCTTGCGCAGCTGCCGGGGCTGGTGCAGCACGTCGTATCCGGCGACGGTCGCCTGCCCCGAGGTGGGGGCGAGCAGCGTGGACAGGATCCGCACGAGGGTGGTCTTGCCGGCGCCGTTGGGCCCGAGCACACCCATCACGGTGCCCTCGCGCACATCCAGGTCCACGCCGTCCAGCGCCTTGGTCTCGCCGTAGTGCTTGACCAGCCCCCGCACGGTGACGGCGCTACCGCCGTCGCTGGGGTTCTTGTCGATTCGCGTCATGACAACGAAGGTGACAGCCCCGACCGACAAAGCACCGACAGGTCACCGACACCCACCGACAAGTCGCCGACACCGGCATCTCATTTCAGCCCGTCCGGCGTTTGAGGACGAGGCCGTTCAGGCCGAAAGCGGGGGTCTGGGGGCGCAGCCCCCAGGGACGGGACGGGTAGGGGCGGCGGGGGCGAGAAACAAAACGGCAGCCCGCCGACGGGGGAAATCGGCGGGCTGCCTCTGTGCCGCGATGGCTCTAGTGGACGGAGTTCTCCTCCGACGGGAACACCCCGCCGACCACGTCCTCCGCAAACTCCTTCACCGCGTTCCCCATGACCTCACGCAGGTCCGCGTACTTCTTGACGAACTTCGGCACCCGACCGGAGGTCAGCCCCAGCATGTCCGTCCACACCAGCACCTGTGCATCCGTCTCGGGCCCGGCCCCGATCCCGACGGTCGGAATGTGCAGCACCCGAGTCACCTCGGCCGCCAGCTCCGCCGGCACCAGCTCCAGCACGACCGCGAACGCCCCCGCGTCCTGCACGGCCTTCGCGTCCCGCAGCAACTGCTGCGCCGCCTCCTCACCGCGCCCCTGCACCCGGTAACCCATCGCGTTCACGGACTGCGGGGTCAGACCGATATGCGCCATGACCGGGATACCGGACTCGACAAGCAGCCGGATCTGTTCGTGCGACCGTTCCCCGCCCTCCAGCTTCACGGCACCCACCCCGGCGTCCTTGACCAGCCGGGTCGCCGAGCGCAGCGCCTGCACCGGACCCTCCTGGTAGGAGCCGAAGGGGAGGTCGCCGACGATCAGGGCGCGCTGCGTGCCGCGTACGACGGCCGCGGACAGCATGGTCATCTCGTCCATGGTGACGGGCACGGTCGTCTCGTACCCGAGGTGGCAGTTGCCCGCCGAGTCGCCGACGAGGATCACCGGGATGCCGGCCTCGTCGAAGACGGACGCGGTCATCGCGTCGTAGGCGGTGAGCATGGGCCACTTCTCGCCGCGTTCCTTGGCGAGGGCGATGTCGCGAACGGTGATACGGCGTGTGCCCTTGCCCCCGTACAGCGCCTTGCTGCCGTCGGAGGGCCTGTTCTGGACAGTCTGGGCAGCCGAAAGCTGCGTCATTGCAACGGCTCCTTCAGTCATCTCGAGGCGCCCTGACGGCGTCCCCGGATCACCCCCATGGTGGCACTTCGTGCCAGCCAGGGCCAGAGGGAACTCCGTCACGTGGGCACGGATGCCGTAGGCAGGGGCGGGCGTAAGGTCCGGGTAAAATATTTACGATACGGGACCGTCTCGTATCGGAATTCGCCTAGCCTGGGGAGCATGACGACTCCACCCGTTTCCGCACCCCGCATACCGGAGGCGGTGCACCGGCGCCGCTGGGCCATCCTCGGCGTCCTGATGCTCAGCCTGCTGATCGTGGTGCTCGACAACTCGATCCTGAACGTCGCCATCAAGACGATCTCCACCCCGGCCCCGACCGGTCTGGGCGCCACCCAGAGCGAGCTGGAGTGGGCGATCAACGCCTACACGCTCGTCTTCGCGGGTCTGCTGTTCACCTCAGGCCTCATCGGCGACCGGGTGGGCCGCAAGAAGGTGCTGCTCGGCGGCCTCGTCGTGTTCGGCGTCGGCTCCGCCCTCGCCGCCGAGTCCGGCTCGCCCGGACAGCTGATCGCCTACCGCGCCCTGATGGCCCTCGGTGCGGCCTTCGTCATGCCGGCCACCCTCGCCGTCCTCATGAACGTCTTCGAGCGCGAGGAGCAGCCCAAGGCCATCGGGATCTGGGCCGGCGGCGTCGGCCTCGCCATCGCCATCGGCCCGATCACCGGCGGTGTCCTTCTCGACCACTTCTGGTGGGGCTCGGTCTTCCTGATCAACGTGCCGATCGTGCTCCTCGCGCTCGCCTTGATGATCTGGCTCGTCCCCGACTCCCGCGACCCGCGGCCGGGCCGGCTCGACCCCGTCGGCGTCCTGCTGTCCGTCGTGGGCCTGGTCCTGCTCGTCTACGGCATCATCAAGGGCGGCGAACTCGCCGACTTCACGGACGCCCAGGTGCTGTCGACCATCGCCGCCGGTCTGGTCGTCCTCACCGCGTTCGTCCTCTTCGAGAAGCGCAGCGACCACCCCTCGCTCGACGTCACGTACTTCAAGAACAAGGTGTTCTCGGCCGCCATGGCCGCCATCGCGCTGGTCTTCTTCGCGCTGATGGGCGTCACGTTCTTCGCCGTGTTCTACACCCAGAGCGTGCGCGGCTACTCGCCGCTGCAGTCCGGTCTGCTGATGCTGCCGCTGGCCGCCGCGCAGATGATCTTCGCGCCGCGGGCCCGGCTGGTCGTCGACCGGTTCGGCTACAAGGTGACCACCGGGGTCGGACTGCTGCTGCTCGCCGGGATGCTCGCCGCGTTCGCGGGCTTCGAGGCGGACACCCCGATCTGGGTCCTGGAGGTCGTGTTCTTCCTCATGGGCGCCGGCATGGCCCACGTCATGACCCCCACAAGCGTCGTCATCATGCAGGCTCTGCCGCGTGAGAAGGCCGGCTCCGCGTCCGCGCTGAGCAACACCTTCCGCCAGGTCGGCGGCGCCCTCGGCATCGCGGTCCTCGGCTCGGTGCTGTCGACCGCGTACCGCACCGGTATCGAGGGCAAGCTCGGGCACCTTCCGGCCGGGCTGCGGGAGACGGCCGGTGAGTCCATCGAGGCCACGCTCGGCGTCGCGGCGAAACTCGGCCCGCAGGGCAGGGCCCTGGTCACCCCGGCCAATGACGCCTTCCTGCACGCCATGCACGTCACCGCGCTGTGCGGCACGGTCGTCGCGATCCTCGGCGCCCTCGTGGCGTTCCTCTTCCTGCCGGGGAAGCCGCCGGCCCGTCAGGAGGGCGAGGAGGAGCAGGAGTTGGTGGCCGCGGCGGAATAGCGTCTTCCGCCGCACTGGGGGGCAACGGGGAGAATTGCTCCAGGTCAACGAAGGGACGCAGAAGTGAGCCTCGCCGACAGTCCGGCCCCTCCCGGGGCGCCCGCACGGGGACGCCCCCGCAGTGAGGCGGTCGAACGGGCCGTCATAGAGGGCGTGCTGAAGCTCCTGGAGGACGGCGTCCCGCTCGCCGAACTCTCCATCGAGCGCATCGCCCGCACGGCGGGCGTCGGCAAGGCCACCATCTACCGCCGCTGGAGCGGCAAGGAGGAGCTCCTCGTCGACGTCGTACGCGCCGGCGAGCCCCCGGACCCCGAACTCCCCGGCACGTCCATGCGCGACGACCTGGTGGCTCTTCTGGAGCATTTGCGGCAGCGCGGGGTCATGAGCCGTACCTCGATGCTCCTGCACAACGTGTTCGCCCAGATGAAGAGCAGCCCGAAGGTCTGGGCCGCCTACCACGCCTCCGTCGTCCGGCCGCGGCGCAGACTGCAGATCGAGATCCTGCGCCGCGGCCAGGAGAACGGCGAACTCCGCGAGGACGTCGACCTCGAGCTGGTCAACGACCTGATCGTCGGCCCCATGCTGCTGCGCACCGTCATGCGCCCGGAGGCGGACGTGGAGAGCGACCTCTCCGAGGGACTGTCGGAGCAGATCGTGGACACCCTTCTTGAAGGGCTACGACCCGTCAAACCCTCAACCACCTAGCCCGAATGTGCGCGTTGCGTCACAGAGGGCGCTTTCCGGGGTCGCGTTCGGAACTCGCCGCGCCGGGTTCGTCGTCCTCGTGCCCGTACGGCCGTCATGCGACGGCAGGGACGGGCTCGATCATCCCCTAGGGTTTCAGATACGGGGGGACGGACGGGTTGCACGGCAGGCAGTGAGGCGACGCGGTATGGCGCAGCAGGCGTATGTGACGGAGACGGACAACGGCGGCTCGGGGCCCGAGCACCGGGGAGACCGGCTTCGGCGCCTGCTCAACCGCATGGTCTCCGGATGGCGGGGCGACCCCAGAATCTGGCGCCGTGGCCTGGTCGTCGCCGCGCTCGCGGTGATCCTGGCCCTGGTGATGCTGCTGCACGCACGCATCCCCAACCGCATCGGCAACCTGGGCAGCCTCACCGAGACCTTCCTGCCCTGGCTGGGTCTCCTGGTCCCGCTGCTGCTCCTGCTCGCGCTGGTACGCAGGTCGGCGACCGCGCTGATCGCGGTGGTGCTGCCGACGGCCGTTTGGCTGAATCTCTTCGGCGGACTGCTGACGGACAAGACCGTCGGCGGCGGCGACCTGACCGTCGCCACGCACAACGTCAACGCCGACAACCCCGACCCCTCGGGAACGGCCCGTGAGGTGGCCGCGTCCGGCGCGGACGTGCTGGCCCTGGAGGAGCTGAACCCGTCGGCGGTGCCGGTGTACGAGAGGGCGCTGGCGTCGACGTACAAGTACCACTCGGTGCAGGGCACCGTCGGGCTGTGGAGCAAGTACCCCATGACCGGGGTCGGGGCCGTCGACATCAAGCTGGGCTGGACGCGCGCCATGCGCGCCACCGTGACCACGCCCGAGGGGCAGGTCGCCTTCTACGTCGCCCACCTGCCGTCCGTGCGGGTGAAGCTGGAGGCCGGGTTCACGGCCCGGCAGCGCGACAAGAGCGCCAACGCGCTCGGCGAGGCCATCGCCCAGGAGCCGCTGAAGCGGAAGGTGCTGCTCGGCGACCTGAACGGCACGATGAACGACCGCTCCCTCAACGGCGTCACCTCCCAGATGCGCTCCACGCAGGGCGCGGCGGGCAGCGGGTTCGGGTTCAGCTGGCCGGCCTCGTTCCCGATGGCGCGGATCGACCAGATCATGGTCCAGGGCATCGAGCCGGTGACCTCGTGGACGCTGCCCAGGACCGGAAGCGACCACCTCCCGATCGCGGCCCGTGTGAGCCTCGCCACCGGCTCGTAACCTCCCGGAATACTGGGCCTGAGAGGCTTTGTTCCGTAACTGAACTTAAGCTGGTACGGAACTCAGCTCTCCCTTTGACTTGAAAGGAACAGGCCCCTTCATGCCCCTGGCCCTGCTCGCTCTGGCCGTCGGCGCTTTCGGGATCGGCACCACCGAGTTCGTGATGATGGGCCTGCTGCCCGACGTCGCGGACGACCTGCACGTCTCCCTCCCCACCGCCGGGCACCTGGTCTCGGCGTATGCGCTGGGCGTCGTCATCGGCGCCCCGCTGCTGGCCGCGGTCACCGCGCGGATGTCCCGCCGCACGGTGCTGATCGGTCTGATGGCGCTGTTCGTGGCGGGCAACGCGCTCTCCGCCTTCGCCCCCGGCTACGACTCCCTGCTCGCCGCCCGCTTCCTGAGCGGTCTGCCGCACGGCGCCTTCTTCGGCGTCGGCGCGGTCGTGGCGACGAACCTGGTCGCGCCGGAGCGCAAGGCCCGCTCGGTCTCGCTGATGTTCCTCGGCTTGACGGTCGCCAACGTCGTGGGCGTGCCGGTCGCCACGCTGATGGGCCAGCACCTGGGGTGGCGGGCCACGTTCCTCGGCGTCAGCGCGATCGGACTGGCGGCGATCGTCGCGCTCGCGCTGCTGATCCCTCACGACCACACCCACGCCGCGCCGGCCGCAGGCCTGCGCGGCGAACTGGCCGCGCTGAAGTCGCTGCCGGTCTGGCTGGCGCTCGGCACGACGGTCGCCGGCTTCGGCGCGCTGTTCGCCGCGTACAGCTACATCACGCCGATGCTCACGGACGCCGCTGGGTACGCCGAGACCAGCGTGACGCTGCTGCTGGCACTGTTCGGCGTGGGCGCGACGGTGGGCAACCTGGCGGGCGGCCGCCTGGCGGACCACTCCCTGCGGGGGACACTGTTCGGCGGCCTGCTCTCCCTGGCGGCCGTTCTGGCCCTGTTCCCGCTGCTGATGTCGACGCAGTGGACCGCGGCCCTGGCGGTGATCCTGCTCGGCGCGGCGGCCTTCATCACCGGTTCGCCGCTCCAGCTGATGGTCATGGAGAAGGCGTCTGCGGCGCCGTCCCTGGCGTCCTCCGCCAACCAGGCCGCGTTCAACCTGGCGAACGCCGGGGGAGCGTGGATCGGCGGCGTCGCGCTGGCGGCGGGCTTCGGGGTCACCTCTCCGGCGCTGGCGGGCGCGGGGCTGGCGGTGCTCGGACTGGGCGTCGCGGGGGTCGCGTATGCGGTGGACCGGCGGCGCGTTCCTGCCGGGGGGCGGGGGCGGGTGGTTGCGTCCCATGTTCCGCGGGGGGCGGAGGCGCTGCACGGCTGAGGGCGGTGGGCGTCGGCGTAGGCAGCGTGCTCGCCCCGACGCCCCTGGGCTGCGCCCCCCGACCCGGGAGCGAGCTGCCCCCAGCGGGGCTGAACCCCTGGCTCGCCCTGCAGGTCGTCGCTCAGTCGTCGTCCGCGACCAGACCGATGGCCTCCGGGAAACCGGCAGCGAACGCCTTGTGCGCGGGGTCGGTCTCTTCGCGGGCGGCTTCCCGGAAGAGGCGGATCAGCTCCTGTCGGTCCTCGTTGGGCGCCTGGTTCAGTCGCCTCAGCAGGGTTCCCGTCCACGCTTCGATGATCTTTACGGCGTCATCGTCGTCGACGGTTTTCTCGTCGGCCAGTTCGATGCTGCCGAGCAGAGCTGTGTACGCGGCCGCGAGCACATGAGATCGGGTCACCGGTGGACGGGACGCGGCTGGCGGTTCCTGTGTGGGGAGGCCGACTTCGTCGGGAAGTTCCAGCAGAGACCGGTCCGCCTCCCAGAACCCCCTGGTTGCCAGGTCCTGGCTGTGCATCGCTCCGGCGAGCCTGCGCATGCCGCGGACGAGTTCCTGCCGGTCGTCGTCCGGCAGACGGTGCAGACCTTCCTGCACCGTCCGGATGCCCCGTCCGGTCAGCCGGGCCTTGCCCTCCGCGCTGATACCAGGATGGTCGCCGCTTGGCTCGAAGGAGCGGATGGCGGCGATGAGACCCAGTACACCCTCCGTGAGAATGTGTTCGATGTACCACTGTCTGGGCTGCCGGCCCGCGACGTGGGTTCCCTGGGCCGAGTCGTCGAGTTCGGCCGCCTCACAGGTGCGGAAACCGGCAAGCGTGAGCACGTTCCTGATCGTCTCGTCCAGCAGCGAAACGACTCGCGTACCGTACGCGATCATCGGTTCCCCGAGATCGAGCCGGTCCGGCTGCAGGAATTCGAAGACCGCTTCCGTCAGGGTTTCACCGGCGTTCCAGCTGACATGGACGCCACCTGAAGGGCCCTCGACGGTGTCGACGTGAACGCATGCGCCGGCCTGACCGTCCGCCAAGGAGCCGGGATGCTGCACGTAAGCGGGGAGCCCTGCGTGCTGCAATTCTCGGCATACCACTTCCGCCAGCGCATACCACTCGGCGATGTTTTCTTCCTGAGCATGCGGCGAGCCGTTTTTCTCGGCATTTGCGCGTTTCTGAGGATCGATGTAAGTCAAGGTTTCTCCTGAACGAGTCATACGGACCAGAATCGACTCGTAGTGCCGATTCTCCCAGGTCCTGCCGGGACGGAAGCCCGGCAGGACCTGGGAGCGGCAGGATCACTGAGCCCGGTCAGTCGAGCTTCTCTGCATCGGCGTCCTGGCCGCGTATCACAGAACGAGTCAACCGTCCGCCGTTGGCTTGCTTGACATAGCGCAGGAGAAGACTCTTCGAATAGGAGGCGATCTCAGGCGTGTAGGGGACGGAGTAGGTGATCACGGTCCCTTCCTTGAGAGCCTTACTGAGAGCGCCGTCACAGCCGGGGCACGGTTGCCGCTCGGTGTACAGAGCGGTGATCTTCGTGGGATCGACGCCCTTTTCCTTCAGCCTGTCCAGGATCTCCGTCTCGGAGTGGCCGCTGAACTTACTGTTGGCGATCACGTAGTCACCGGTCTTGGGGTCGTTCCAGCCCGGCACCTTAGCCACGGCCACGTTGTGATCTGCCCCGAAGTATCCGTTCTCCACCCTGTACTTGTACGCGAGGTGGCTCATCTCGTCGCTGTTGTAAGCGATCAGCGCCAGCGGGCATGCGCTTTCGGCCGCGGATACACGGGCGGAAAGTAGCGTACGCGGCGCAAGCGCACTCCTGGTGCACGTCTTGACGAACTTGTCGAGAGCCTTGAGGCCGATACCGGTCTTGGCTGTCTCGGACAATCCGTCGAGAGCGCGGAGGGCCTTGAAGGCGTCCTCGAACCCGATTCCCGTCCTGGCAGCGGCATCGAGAGCCATGACCGCACGTGAGATCGGGGCGAGCACGCCTTCGACCGGAACGTACATGGCGAGGCTCCAGGCACAGGCGGTCTTGTCGCCGTGCCAGCAGTCCATCAGGTCTTCGGCGAAGAAAGAGAACAGGATCGCCCCCGGCACATCGCCAAAGAGGCTCTGCCATCCAGCGCGGACGATGTCCTTGCCGGAGAAGTGGTGCGTCCAGCCGTCGATCTTGACGTTCTTCAGCGTCGTCCGCTGGAGGAACTCCCACGCCGATTTCGGGCATCCGTCGGCCGTGGCCTGGGCCTGGTCGTCGGTGCACAGGTAGAAGTCGGCGTCGTAGGTGACGACCAGGTCGTACGTCGCGTTGCAGCCCTGGAAGGCTGCTTCCGGCATCCCGGGGCAGGTGCCGATCTGCTGGGAGCTGACGATCTGGACGGTGGACTCGTCCGGGACGGCGAACACACCGGGGATTCCTGTACCGGACCCCTGGGATGCTTCTTTGTTGGCCTCCTCCCGTTCAGCACGGTCGGCCGCGTCCTGGGCTTCCTTGGCGTATTTGGCGGCGTCCTTGGCGGCTTGTTCGGCTTCGGTGGCGGCTGTGTCGGCGCGGTCGGCTGCCGCTCGGGCGTCCTTGGCGTCCTGTTCAGCCTGGGTGGCTGCGGTGCGGGCCGCCTGCGCGTCGAGTGCGGCTGCGTCGGCTGAGGCGCGGGCGTCCTTGGCGTAGCCCTCGGCGTTGCCGGCCGCCTTGTCGGCTGCTGCCGCGTCGTCGGCGGCCTGTTTGTCGTAGTCGATGGTTCGGGCCAGGGAGGCTGAGGCTGCCGCCGCGGCCTTGGCGGCGTCGGCCGCGTAGCCCAGGGCCTCCTTGGAGTAGGTGCGGGCGTCGGCCGCGTACTGGGCCGCGTTCGCCGCGTGCTGGTAGGCCTCCTTGGCGTCGCCCTTGGCCTGGTCGGCGAGGTTCTTGGCCGCCTGGGCCTCGGCGGCGGCGTTCTTGGCGTGGGCGTCGGCGACGGCCTGCTGCTGGTCGGCGATGGACTTGGAGGCCTGGCCGGTCAGCACGACCAGGCCGGCCGCCGAGTCGGTGTCGACGTAGGGGGAGCCGAGCTGGATCGCGTCGTTGGCAGGGTCGGCGACCTGCTTGGCCGCTTCTCCGGCATCCACGGCCGCCTGCGCGGTGATGTGGGCGTAGCCTGCGGCCTTCGCGGAGGCGACGAGGGCGTTGCCGGCCTCGGTGTTCGCCGCGTCCGCCTGGGTCTTGGCGTCCTTGGCGTGCTGTTCGGCCTCGTCGGCGAGCTTGACCGCCGTCTTGGCCTCGATGGCTGCGTCCTGGGATGCCTTGATGGCGTCGGCGGCCGCGCTGGTCGCGGTCTTCACCGCCGCATCCGCCTTCAGCTTGTCGGCCTGGGCGGCGTCGGCGTCGGAGCGGGCACGTTTGGCGGCTGCCTCGGCGCGGGTGGCTGCTGCATCGGCGTCGGCGGCTGCCTGGGTGGCAGCGTCCGCTTCGGAGCGGGCCTTCGTGGCCGCCGCTTCCGCGTCGTCGGCGTGTTTGTCCGCCTCGTTGGCGGCGGCGCGGGCGGCGTCAGCCGCGTCCCCGGAGTCGAGGGAGTCGGCGTAGGCGTCCTTGGCGTCGGCCTTGGCGCGTGCGGCGGCGGCCTTCTGTTCGGCGTCCCAGGCGTCGTCGCGTTTGGCCTTGGCGTCGTCTCGGGCGGTGACCGCGTCGTCGCGCTTGCTTTCTGCGGTCTTCTCGGCGGCCTCGGCCTTGTCCTTGGCGTCCTTCGCGGCACTCGCCTGGGTTTCGGCGTTCTTCTTGTGCTCGGCGGCCTCGGCCTGCTTGGCCGCGGCTATCTCCTTCTCCGCCTTGGCCGTCTTCTCCTCGGCCTCGGCCGCCAGGCGCTTGGCGTGCGCGTCGGCGGCGGCAGCCTTGGCGTCGCCCTCGGCCTTGAGGGCGTCGGTGAGTTTGGCCTCCGCGGTCTCCTTGTCCTTCTTGGCGTTATCACGGTGGATCTTCGCGGCGTCTGCTGCGGCCTTCGCCTGCCATTCGGCCGCCTTGGCGGCTTCCTTGCGGAACTCGGCCTTCGACTGGGCGGCTTGGGCCAAGGCACGCTGCGTGATGGTCTGGGTGTCGCCGGCGGAGGCCCGGGTGGCGGCCTCGGCGGTCTCGGCGGCCTTCTCCATTGCCTGCAGTGCGGCGACCGAACCCTTGGTGACCTGGTCCTTCTGCTGGCCGACCAGCAGACCGCGGCCCCTGGGAGCGCCGTTGGTGTCGGCGATGCCGTAGGCGGCCTGGATGGCCGAGTCCGACGTCGTGGCGGCCTTCTGCGCCGTGGCGAGCTGCGCCTGGACGGCGGCGAGCTGCTTCTTCGCCTCCGCCTGCGCGTTCGTGACGTTCGCCTTGGCCTTGTCCACGTCGGCCTTCGCCGGCGCGCTGCCGGTGTGGCCCTTGGGCACGATGCGGAACTTTTGCGCCGTGGAGCCGTTGCACGCGTTGAGTAGGGCGTCCTTGCCGTTGTCGAAGGTGGCCAGGTTCAGGCACTTGTCCGTGGCGATGTTGCGCAGTTCGCCCGCGGCGCGGACGTTGAACGTCCACTGCTGTGCCTTGCTGCTGCCGCAGTCCCTGATCTGGATCTTCGTGCCGTTGGCGTTGGCGCCGTTCAGCACCTCCAGGCATTTCTGAGCATTGACGTTCAGGAGGGTGTAGTGGCCGTCGTAGACGCCCCACAGCTGCCACTGGGCGCTGCTGCTGTTGCAGGTGTTGATCTGGACCGGGGAGCCGTTGGTCTTGGCGGATCCCTGGACCTCAAGGCACTTGCCGGCGGCGCCCGGCACCTGGATCTGCAGCGGGGCGTCACCAATCCAGTTGAGGCCGCCCTCGGTGTAGTGGTCCAGCCAGCGGGTGGAGTAGTCCGCGATCCACGATTGGCCCAGGATCTTGCCCAGGGCGAAGGTGCCGTCCTGCAACGCCTTCGTGGCGGTGACGTTGGCGGCGAGGATCTGCTGTCGCTGCGTGGCCTGAGAAGCGATTTCCTGCTGCCATTCGGCGGACGCCTGCGCGACCTCCTTGCCGAGAACCCGGCCCGGGTCGATCGGGTCGTGCCACGCACATGTGGCGAAGCGGGCCTTCAGGTCCTCGACCGCGATACGGAACTCCGGGCTGTCCGGAGCCGGGGCCGTGTGCGGAAAGCCGCCCGAGGACAGGAAGATGCGGGCGTCGTCGGCGAAGACCCGGGGAACGAACAGCTGGTTGGGCTCGATCTTGCCGGAGTTCTTCTTCCACAGCGCCCACGCCTGCTGCTCCTCCGGCGTTCCCCCGGTGGTGTACAGCTGGTCGCCGATCGCGACTGCGGCAGCTTTCGTGCTGTCGTCAGCGGTGGGTGATGTCTCGTAGAAGGGCGAGAACAGATCGATGCCCCGGCCCCATGTCTGGTAGATCCACGGAAGCAGCCCGATCTTGTCGTAGATCTTGTTGGCGTCCTGCGGCGCGCCGGGGTAGGAGTCCAGGCCGCTGACTGCGTTGTTCCACGCCTGTCCTTGGTCTCCGACCTTCTTCTGCCATTGGCTGCTGTTGTCCTCATCTGCATCGAAGGCCAGATGCAGCGGGGTCCTGACGTCGTTCAGGTCCCGGTTCAGCTTCTGATGGAGCTGATCGGACGGCAGCCCGATGGCACCCTGAGCCAGACCGAACAGGTTCGGCCCGCCCCTGCGCAGGGCATCAACCGCCACGCACTGGTCCCCGCGCAGCTGCTCAGCGGCCTTGACGTCGTAGCCGTCGTAGGAGTCCCCTACGAGGCTTGCATCATCGTGGTTCGAGAGACCGGCGAGGTCGGGTCGCACGGCAAGGCCGGCGACGACCGCGACTGCGGTCAGCAGAAGGATGATTCGGGCAACTGGTCCTGAACGTCCTGGAGTTGGTAGAAGCAATCTTCCTGGGCGGGATCTTCCTGGGCGGGAAGGCAACAGAGCACCACTTTCCTCGGAGTGTGGATGCGCCGGTTGATCGGCCGATGCTCCGCAGAGCAGTGCATTGCAGGGTGTCTCACGGAGACTCAGGAGTGCAGGCCCCTGGCCGGGTTCACGCACATGCATGGCCAGTACGACGGCATGGCGATGCAACCCCTCCCCGTGAGCGACGGCGTTCCCCCGGTCGCTGAGTGATGTGCGCATACGGAGTGGTCAGGCTCCGCAGCGGCACGTCGACACTCTAAGCACACAGGTGCGCTCGTACAACTGTTCATTTTCGTGCGACGAAGGTGGTGGTGTGAACCTTTTGGCAGGTCAGCTGCCGGGATGCAGGTGCTCACCCACAGGTCGTCTGTGTCTTTTCTGTGATGCATCTGTGTGCTTGGGTGGCCGACAGAGGTCCGGCAGGTGGTCGAGATGACTGATTTTCGATCCCGATGCCGGCCAGCTCGCACCAGACCGTCTTGTGGTCCGCTCCCTGATCGACGCCCCAACGCCGGGAGAGTTGGTCGACCAGGGCCAGTCCGCGGCCCGATTCGGCCGTGCCGGTGGCGGACAGGAGGATCGGCAAGGCGCGCGGGTCGGGGTCGGTGACCTCGATGCGGGTGTGGCCGTGGGGCGTGCTGGTGACGCGGACCTTCACCGGGGTGCCTTCGCCGAGGTGGTCGAGGACGTTCGTCAGCAACTCCGTGGCGCACAGGTGGACTTCGAAGTCGTGGGTGCGGAGGTGGTGGCGCAGTTCTGGTACGGCCTTCGGGGTGGCGAGCAGGTCGAGTTCGAACGTCACTGCTCGGCTGCCGTCTTCCGGAGAGCGGTGGCCAGCGCCTGGGCCGTCGTGGTGTTGCAGTTCCCGAGTGCGATGAGGCGGCCGCCGGGCGGTGTGCATCTGCTGGCGAAGCTCGGGAGGTCCACGCGCAGGGACGGCAGCGTGATGCCGTGCAGGGCGAGCGCGGTGCGGAGTTCCTCCATGCAGAGGGTCACGTCGTAGGCCGTGGGGGAGTGGTCGGGCATGGCGTGAGGCCTTCCTCTTCCTGTGCGTTGTGTGACGAACTCCTCACAGGTTGTCGCCGAGATCGCTACCGTGAAAGGGGTTTCGCGTTCGCGAGCGGGACAGCGGAAGGTGAACGATGGCACGGCGCAAGGACATTGACGGCTCGATGAGCGTCCCGACCTTCTACGGCAAGGAGTTGAGGTGGAAGCGGGAGGCGGCGGGGCTGTCGTTGGAGGCGCTGCTTGAGGGCAGCTTCTACGGCAAGACGTTCCTGAGCGATATTGAGCGCGGGGAGCGGAGGATGCCGATCGATCTGGCTCGGCATGTGGATCGGGTGCTGGGGACTGACGGGTTCTTCGAGAGGCATTGCGAGGACGTGCGGAACGCGCGCAGGGCTGGGCACCCCGCGTACTTCGAGAAGGTTTTGGAGGCGGAGAAGCAGGCCCTCACAATCGAGGAGTGGTGCCCGACGCTCTTCCCCGGGCTGCTTCAGACTCCGGACTACGCGAGGGCCGTCACCCTGGCGGGCCTCCCGCTGTCCGCGGACGCTGAGGTGGAGAAAAAGGTCAACGCCCGGATGGCGCGCGCCGACCTCTTCGAGGCGGACCACCACACCCCGGAGTACTGGGTGATCTTGCACGAGTCGCTGATCACCGAACCGCTCCTGGCAGCACAGGACATGACCGCGCAACTCGACCGCATCGCGGAGCTTGCGGATCGGCGCCGGATCACTCCGCAGATCGTTCCGCGGAAGCAGAAGGCGTATCCCCTGATGGCTGCCTCCATCATGACCATGACGTTCCCGGATGCCCCACCGCTTGTGTACACAGAAGCGTCCTACAGCGGAGTCACCGTCGATGATCCGGCCCTCGTGGAGCGGTACCGCAAGGCATACGATCGGCTCAGGGCCGTCGCGCTGTCACCAGACACGTCCCTCGCCATGATCAAGGCAGCGGCAGAGGATTACCGAAATGGCAAGCAACCGGATCGACTTGAGTGAAGCTCTCTGGTTCAAGAGCAGCTACAGCAACGAAGACGGCGGCAACTGCGTTGAAGTAGCCAGCGACTTCCCCGGCGCCGCCCTCTGGCGCAAGTCGACCCACAGCGGCGACTTCGAGGACGCCTGTCTCGAAGTCGCCGACAACATCCCCGGCCTCGTCCCCGTCCGGGACTCCAAGGCCCCCCAAGGCCCCGCGCTCATCCTCACCTCCGCTGCCTGGGCGCCCTTCGTCGCCTCGCTCAAAGGGTGAACTGGGCCCGGGGGGCAATCTTCAGCCCGTCCGGCGTTTGAGGACGAGGCCCTTGGGCCGATGGGGGTCTGGGGGCGCAGCCCCCAGGGCGGCGCGCACCCCCACTCACCCGCACCGGACTAGTCGAAGCGCGAAAGATCCCGCAGCCAAGCCGTAGCCGAACTGTCCGACGGCGCCCGCCAGTCCCCCCGCGGCGACAAGGAACCCCCCGCCGAAACCTTCGGCCCATTGGGCATCGCCGAGCGCTTGAACTGGGCGAAGGCGAAGAAGCGGCGGCAGAAGACCTCCAGCCACTGCCGGATCTCCGGCAGGTCGTACGCCACCCGCTTGGCGTCGGGGAAGCCGGGCGGCCAGCCGCCCGCGTCCGCGTCGTGCCAGGCGTGCCAGGCCAGGAAGGCGATCTTCGACGGCCGGAAGCCGTACCGCAGGACATGGAAGAGTGTGAAGTCGTGCAGCGCGTACGGGCCGATCTTCGACTCCGTCGACTGCATCTCCTCACCCGGCACCAGCTCCGGGCTGATCTCGGTGTCGAGGATCGCGGTGAGGATCTTGCCCGTCTCCTCGTCGAACTGCCCGCTGCTGATGACCCACCGGATCAGATGCTGCATCAGCGTCTTCGGCACACCCGAGTTGACGTTGTAGTGGCTCATCTGGTCGCCCACGCCGTACGTCGACCAGCCGAGCGCCAGCTCAGAGAGGTCGCCGGTGCCGAGCACGATGCCGCCGCGCTGGTTGGCCAGCCGGAACAGGTAGTCCGTCCGCAGCCCCGCCTGCACGTTCTCGAAGGTGACGTCGTACACCGGCTCACCCGAGGCGAACGGATGCCCCATCTCCTGCAGCATCAGCCGCGCCGTCGGCGTGATGTCCAGCTCCGCCGCCGTCACGCCCAAAGAACGCATCAGCGCGTGTGCGTTGGCCTTGGTGTGGTCGCTGGTCGCGAAGCCCGGCAGCGTCCACGCCAGGATGTCGCTGCGCGGTCGCCCCGCGCGGTCCATCGCCCGCGCGGCGACGATCAGCGCATGCGTCGAGTCCAGGCCGCCGGACACCCCGATGACCACCTTCGGGCCACCGATCGAGGCGAGCCGCTGCTGCAGGCCCGCCACCTGGATGTTGTACGCCTCGTAGCAGTCCAGGGCGAGCCGCTCGGCGTCGGCCGGGACGAACGGGAAGCGCTCCAGGCGGCGGCGCAGCCCGAGGTCGGTCAGCGGTGGGTCGAGCTCGAAGCCGACCGTCCGGAAGTCATCGGTCCGCGCCTGGTGCGTACGGCGGTTGTCGTCGAAGGTGCCCATCCGCTGCCGCTCCTGGCGCAGCAGGTCGAGGTCGACGTCGGCGATCGCGTACTCGTCGCCGAGCGGGAACCGCTCGGTCTCCGCCAGCAGCGCGCCGTTCTCGTAGACCATGGCCTGGCCGTCCCAGGACAGGTCGGTGGTCGACTCGCCGAGCCCCGCCGCCGCGTAGACGTACGCGGCCAGGCAGCGCGAGGACGCAGAGCGGCACAGCAGCTTGCGGTCCTCGGCCCGTCCGACCGTGATCGGGCTGCCCGAGAGGTTGACCAGGACGGTCGCACCGGCGAGGGCCGCCTCCGCGCTGGGCGGCACCGGCACCCACATGTCCTCGCAGATCTCCGCGTGCAGCACGAGCCCGGGGACGTCGTCGGCGGCGAACAGCAGGTCCACTCCGAACGGCACGTCCGAGCCGCCGACCCGGATCGAGCCACCGCGCTCGTCCGCGCCGTCGCCGATCTGCCGACGCTCGTAGAACTCCCGGTAGTTCGGCGGATACGACTTCGGTACGACACCCAGGACCCGGCCGCGGTGCACGATCACCGCGCAGTTGTAGACCCGGTTGCGGTGGCGCAGCGGGGCCCCGACGACCAGCACCGGCAGCAGGTCCGCCGAGCCGGCCACCACCTCCCCGAGCGCCTGCTCGACCTGGTCGAGCAGGGCGTCCTGCAACAGCAGGTCCTCGATGGAGTAGCCGCACAGCACCATCTCCGGGAAGACGGCGACCGCGACACCCTCCTCGGCGCACCGGCGCGCATGGCGCAGAACCGCTTCGGCGTTGGCGAGCGGCTCGGCGATGACGGTGTGACCCGTACACGCCGCGACGCGGGCGAAGCCGTGCTGATAGATCGACCAGAAGTTCAATTCAGGCACGGGCCCAGTGTAATCGTCAGAGCGACGCGATCGCGGGCGCGGGGTGTACGTCACCCCACGCACGCCGGAGGGGCGCGGGATGACCACATCCCGCGCCCCTCCGTAGGGTTGCCGTCGCCGGCGTGCCCTCAGTGCTTCCGGTACGAGTCGACGTAGCCGTTCGCGGGCGAGCCCACGCCGGTGACGTCGTCGTAGCCCTTGACCGCGGACAGCGAGCTGTCCTTGCCGAGGCTGCGGACCGAGGTGATCAGACCACCGGTGGCGTCGTAACCGTTGGCGAAGTCCACGCGTGCCTCCGCCAGGTCGGAGCCAGTCGGGTTGTCGGTCACGTCGTGGAACACGGCCTTGCCGTACCGGGCGTAGATCTCCGGGTTGGCGAAACCGAGCGCCTTGCCGTGCGCCTCCTGGGCCAGTGCCTGGACGGCCGCGATGACCGGAGCGGCGAGCGAGGTGCCGCCGATGCGGTACTCGTCGTACGCCTGGGTCTTCCCGTCCGGCAGGGTCTGGGTCTGGCCGACCAGGAAGCCGGTGTTCGGGTCGGCGATCGCCGCGATGTCCGGGACCACACGGTTGCCCTCGGCGTTGTTGGCCGTGGCGAGCGCGTTCGGGACGATGCCCTGCTGGTAGTAGGGCTCGGCGACCGTCTTGCTGGTGCCGCCGCCCGCACCCGAGGTGAACGCGCCGGGGAAGTTGGTCCAGCTCTTGCCGTCCGCGGACAGCACGGCCTTCTCGGTGCCCCAGCCGGTTTCCCACTGGTAGTTGTTGCTCTTGCCGACCGCCAGCGAGGTACCGCCGACCGCGGTCACCCAGGCCGAGTTGGCGGGGGTGTCGACCTGCTTCGTACCGGTGTTGGCGACCTCGTCGCCGTTGTCACCGGAGGAGAAGTAGAAGCCGATGCCCTCGACCGCGCCGAACTGGAACACCTGGTCGTAGGCGGCCGCGAGGTCCGGAGTCTGGTTGGCCTCGATGTCGCCCCACGAGTTGGAGACGATGTCGGCGAGGTGGTTGTCGACCACCTTGCTCAGCGAGTCCAGCAGGTCGTTGTCCATGCACGAGGCGGCACCCACATAGGTGACGTCCGCGGCCGGCGCGACCGCGTGCACGGCCTCGACGTCCAGGGTCTCCTCGCCGTACCAGCCGGCCGCCTTGCAGTCCTTGACGTTCGTGTAGCTCTTCGGCAGGACCTGGTGCAGCTGCCCGGTCGTCCACTTGGCGTCACCGTGCTTGCCGGCGTACGTCTGCGCGTCGAACGCGATGGACGGCGAGGCGTAGGCGTCCGTGATGGCGACCTTGACGCCCTTGCCGGTGTATTTGCCCGCACCGTAGGCGGCGCGCAGCTGCTTGCCGGTGTAGCCCTTGATCGCGTACGGGATCTTCGAACCGTAGGCGTCGGGCAGCGTGCTCGCGGTGTTCGAGCCGTAGTACGAGGAGAACGGCCCGGAGTTGCGGAACACGGTCTCCGGCGGCGGCAGCTGGTCGTCGTGGCTCGCCTTGTGCGGCGCGTTGTCCAGGCCGGTGACGGTCAGGACGGCGCCCTTGAGGCTGTCCGGGACGGAGGCGGCCTTGGCCGGTGCCCGGTAGGTCTTCGAGCCCTTGGTGTAGTTGTGCAGCTGGGTGCCGAACGCCTTCTCGGCGGCGGCCACGTCACCGGTGACGGAGACGTAGTGCTGCGTGGTGCCCGTGACCTTCAGGCCCGAGGCCTTCAGCCAGGACTTGACCGCGGCCACCTGGGCCTTGGTCGCGCCGAATCGGGCCTGGGCCTTCTTGGCGCTCAGGTACTTGCCGTACGAGGCCGAGCTCGGGTCGGACACGGCCTTCGCGTAGGCCGCGAGGCCGGCGGCGTCCTTGCCCGCGAAATAGACCCGGGCGGAGACCTGGGCGCCGTCGGAGGTGGCACCCTTGTCCGCCTTGGCCGTCGCCCACGCGGGCTTGGTGCCCGCGAGTGCGTGCCGGCCGGGGTTGTCCGCGGCGTGCGCCGCAGGTATGCCGAGCGCCAGCGCACCGGCGATCATGGGCAGTGTCGCCGCCATGCTCACGGTGCGCAGTCTGGCGCGGTTGGATCTCATGGAACCCCCTGCAATGCGGTTCTTCGCATGTGTGGTCGGTCGTCGCCGTGATCCGCGTAGACCACCCGCTCCGCGGCGGAGGCGCGGGCAGTGGATCAAGCGATGGGGGCCACTCTTTCGATGAACCGTTCATGCCAGGGGAATGCGTAAGCCAAGAGAACACCAAGGAACCGTCATCCAGGGCGATTTGAGGCTTTCGTTCCCGCTGGAGGGTTATGAACGCGCTTTCGCCCCACGCTCCTTGAGCATGTTCGCCATCAGCGCGATCTCCGACTGCTGAGCCTCGACCATGCCCTGCGCGAGACTCTTCTCCACCCCGACCCTGCACTTGGCGACACAGCCCTCGGCCATGTGGACACCACCCTTGTGATGGTCCGTCATCAACTGCAGATAGAAGACCTCGGCCTGCTTCCCGTTGAGCGTGCCGAGCTTCTTCATCTCCGTGTCCGTCGCCATGCCGGGCATCAGCGAGCCGTCGCCGCGCTCGGGCATGTCGCCCATGCCCATCCACGACATCGGCGGCTTCGCCGACACCTTCGGCAGCCCCCACAGATCCAGCCAGCCCAGCAGCATGCCGCGCTGGTTGGCCTGCGTCTGCGCGATGTCGTAGGCGAGCCGCCGCACCTCCGCGTTCTGCGTGCGGTCGCGCACGATGTACGACATCTCGACGGCCTGCTGGTGATGCACCGCCATGTCCCGCGCGAACCCCGCGTCCGCGGAGTCGGCGGTGGGCGTGCTCATGCCCGTGTCCGACCCGCCGTCCTCGGCGACCGCGTAGGTGATCGCGCCCGCGGCGACGAGCGCGGCCGCCGTCGCCCCCGCGATCCAGCCGATGTGCTTCCTCATGTCACATCGTCCCGCCGGTGCACGAGGCACCCGGCTCGGGAGTCTGCTTGCCCTGCACATACGTCTCGAAGAACTTGGCGACCTTCGGGTCGTCGGCGCTGGTCACGCTCAGCTGGTGCCCCCACGCCGACAGCTCGATCGGGGAGCTCTGGTTCTGGTACGGGCTCATCAGCGAGTACGGCGTCTGCTTCACCTTCGCCGCCAGCTTGTCCACGTCGGACTTCTTCGCCTTGTCGGTGTACGTCACCCAGACCGCGCCGTGCTCCAGGGCGTGCACGGCGTTCTCGTCGTGCACGGCCTTCGTGTAGACGTCGCCGTTGCAGTTGAGCCACACCTGGTTGTGGTTGCCGCCGACCGGCGGGTGCATCGGGTAGTTGACGGTCCCCGTGACATGGGTGCGGGCCAGCTTGCCCGTCCAGGTCCGCACCCCGTCCTTGCCGGTGACGAAGTGCCCCTTGCCATCGCCCGAGGACGTCGTATCGCTCGCCGTGTCGCTCTTCTTGCCGTCCTGCGACTTCACGATGAGGACACCGCCGACCACCAGAGCGGCGACGACCAGCACGCTCGCGCCGATCGTCAGGATCCGGTTGCGCCGCTCGCGGGCCTGCTCGGCACGCCGCATCTCCTCTATTCGCGCCTTGCGCGCCGCGCTGCTGCTCTTCTTGGCGGTGGCCATCGCAGTGTCCTTCTGGGGGAATCGGGTGGGGAGTGCAAAAAAATGTCGGTCGGGTCGCCTGATCGTAGTGGGAGACCAGTGATGTTTTGCAGACGGGGTAAGGGAAAGCCGGGTCCTGCGGAGGCGCTCGTTACCTTCTGCCGAGCCTCCCATTACGGATGTCGGTCCGAGCAGGCAAGATGGGCGGTGAGCAGTACACCCGTCGTTGGTGAGGCGTTCAGACCGCGGTCGGCCGGCCGATCATGGTCGGCAACGCGCACGAAATGCTGTTGTGGTGTGATGCTCAGGTGCCCGACCGCCTCCTGCGGGACAGGGAGACAGGCGGCCTGACCAGCAAGGATGGGGAAGCGGAAGATGGACAAGCAGCAGGAGTTCGTGCTCCGGACACTGGAGGAGCGCGACATCCGGTTCGTACGGCTGTGGTTCACGGACGTGCTGGGCTTCCTCAAGTCCGTCGCCGTGGCCCCGGCCGAGCTGGAACAGGCCTTCGACGAGGGCATCGGCTTCGACGGCTCGGCCATCGAGGGCTTCGCCCGGGTCTACGAGTCCGACATGATCGCCAAGCCGGACCCGTCGACCTTCCAGATCCTGCCCTGGCGCGCCGAGGCCCCCGGCACCGCCCGCATGTTCTGCGACATCCTCATGCCGGACGGCTCCCCGTCCTTCGCCGACCCGCGCTATGTCCTCAAGCGCGCCCTCACCCGCGGCTCCGACCTGGGCTTCACCTTCTACACCCACCCGGAGATCGAGTTCTTCCTGCTGAAGGACCGCCCGCTGGACGGCACGCGCCCGACGCCCGCCGACAACTCCGGCTACTTCGACCACACCCCCCAGAACATCGGCATGGACTTCCGTCGCCAGGCGATCACCATGCTGGAGTCGATGGGCATCTCGGTCGAGTTCTCGCACCACGAGGGCGCCCCCGGCCAGCAGGAGATCGACCTCCGCTACGCCGACGCGCTCTCCACGGCGGACAACATCATGACGTTCCGCCTGGTCATGAAGCAGGTGGCGCTGGAGCAGGGCGTCCAGGCGACCTTCATGCCGAAGCCGTTCTCGGAGCACCCCGGCTCCGGCATGCACACGCACCTGTCCCTGTTCGAGGGCGACCGCAACGCGTTCTACGAGTCCGGCTCGGAGTACCAGCTCTCCAAGGTCGGCCGCTCCTTCATCGCGGGCCTGCTGCGGCACGCGGCGGAGATCTCCGCGGTCACCAACCAGTGGGTCAACTCCTACAAGCGGATCTGGGGCGGCTCGGAGCGCACGGCCGGCGCCGGCGGCGAGGCCCCCTCCTACATCTGCTGGGGCCACAACAACCGCTCGGCCCTGGTCCGCGTCCCGATGTACAAGCCCGGCAAGACCGGCTCCGCGCGGGTCGAGGTCCGCTCCCTGGACTCCGGCGCCAACCCGTACCTGGCGTACGCGGTCCTGCTGGCCGCCGGCCTGAAGGGCATCGAGGAGGGCTACGAGCTCCCGCCGGGCGCCGAGGACGACGTCTGGGCCCTCTCGGACGCCGAGCGCCGCGCGATGGGCATCGAGCCGCTGCCCCAGAACCTGGGCGAGGCCCTCACCCTCATGGAGCGCAGCGACCTGGTCGCCGAGACCCTGGGCGAGCACGTCTTCGACTTCTTCCTCCGCAACAAGCGGCAGGAGTGGGAGGAGTACCGCTCCGAGGTGACCGCGTTCGAGCTGCGGAAGAATTTGCCGGTGCTGTAAGCGCAGGTCAGGGCGGTTTTCCCGCTGATTCGGCGGATGGGGCCGACGGTCACGGACCGTCGGCCCCATGGCGTCTCACCGGCTCCGGGCCGCCGACGCCCGGCGCACACGGCCTCCTTCGCGCAGCGCCATGCCCCCGTGCGCGGTACCCGCGCGCCTTCTCGCGCTGCCCGTCGCGCGGGATACCTGAACGCAGCGGGGCTCTTGGGCACCGGGTACCGTCCCGAGGCCGTAGGCGCCCCGGGAGGCCGCCATGCACGCCATCACGATCCGCCGCCGAGGTGCAGCGGTACTCGGTGCGGTGGCGCTGGCCGTGGCCGGCGGACTGGTCTGCGCACCACCCGCCGCCGCCCAGTCGGTCGGCACGCTCACCACACCGACGGGCCCGCTCGCGCAGGGAGCGAGCGTCCAAGTGACCTGGACCCTCATCCCCGGGGCCCAGGACACCTTCGTCGCGAACGCCGCCGCAGGCGGAGTGGAGGTGGACGTGGGCACTCTGTCGTTCACCGCCACCAGCGGCGGGGAGCAGACCGTGGTCATCCCCCTCACCAAGGTCGGCGAGGTCACCGCTGGGGAACAGATCCAGGTGACCGTGAGCGACACCCAGTCGGAGGGCGGCGCCGTCGTCGACGAGGATGCCGTCACCGCCACGCTGACCTGCCACCCCGACCCCGACCGCCCGGGATGGATACGCTGCCAGTGAGCCCCGCCGGTGCCCCCGTCGCTGCTCACCCGACCCGGACGGTAAAGCGCTGAGGCGGCGACTACTGCCGCTGGGCGGCCAGGTCGGCCAGCACCTTGTGCAGTGGCTCCGTCTCCCGGCGCTTGTACTCCTGGACCGCCCAGCCGTTGCCGTCCGGGTCCTTGAAGTACATGAAGGTCGCGCCGTCCTGCGGGGCGAACTGGACCGGTTCGCTGATGTCCAGTCCTCGGGCGGTGAGCTCCTCGTAGGCGGCCTTCGCGTCCGTCACGCACAGCTGCATGCCGTGGTACGTCCCCGGCTGGGGCGTCCCGGTCGGCACCTGCAGCCCGTCGACCAGCGCGATCGAACACCCCGAGCCGGGCGGGGTGAGCTGCACGATCCGCACCCCCTCCATCACCTCGCCGTCCAGGTCCACATGGAAGCCGACCTTGTCGCGGTAGAACTCCTTGGCCCGGTCCACGTCCGAGACCGGCAGCAGGATCACTTCGAGGCTCATCTCCATGGAGCGACTCCCTTGTCGTTGCGTCGGTCGTACGTCACTCGAACCGCCACCGCGTCTGGCTGAACGGCTCCCCCTTACCGAAGCCGAAAACGGTGCGGGGCGCCACAGAGAATACGAACGCGGGCCCGCCACCGTGGTGGAACGCCCCGTCCCGTACCTCGAAGTGCCAGAAGCTGCCGTACTTGGCCTCCCACTCCGCTGCCAGCTCGCGCAGCCGGCCGTCGTCGGCCACGCGCACCGCCTCGCCCTCCACGACCAGGTCGTAGCCCTTGTTCCAGGTGTTGCTGCCGGTCGTCAGCACGACCTGCGGATCGGCCGCGAGGTTCTTCGCCTTGCGCTCCTCGGGGCCCGTGCAGAAGTGCAGTGCGCCGTCCGCCCACACGGCCGGCAGCGGCGTCACATGCGGCCGTCCGTCCGGCCGCACGGTCGAGATCCAGAACAGCTCGGCCTGGGTGAGCTGTGCCTCGGCCTCGGGCCAGGCGGTCGCGGTGGCCTGCGGGTCGCTGTAGCGGGGGTCGAGACGGGTCTGCGGGTCGTCGGCCGCCATGGGCTGTCACTCCTCGTACCGGAGAATCCGTGCGGAAATCTCTGCGGAAACCTCTACGGAGAAGGGACCTCGTCCGCCGGGTGAACTCATCGGTCGTCCCGCCCCGGCGCTTGTGTCAGAGTCTCCGGTTAGGCTCGGGCCAGTACGACCTTGATCCGACAGGAGGACGGGGATGACGGTGCCCGGGCGCAGGAGCAGTACCTTCACGCGGCTGCTGCGGCACGGATTCACCGATCCCTCCGCCGCCGAGCGGCTGCTGGACAGCGTGGAGCTCATGCCCGTGCGGGACGACCCGGTGCTGCTCGACGCGCTGGGTGCGACCGCCGACCCGGACCTGGCGCTGCTCGGTCTGGTTCGGCTCCTGGAGGCTCAGCCGGGGCCCACCGCGCGCCGCGAGCTGCTCGACACGCTGATAGCGGCCAAGCCGCTGCGCGACCGGCTGCTCGGCGTGCTCGGGGCCTCCGCCGCGCTCGCCGATCACCTGGCCCGGCACCCGCGGGACTGGGAGGCGCTGGTCACCTACGAGCCGCGGGACCTGCACCCCGGGGTGGAGGAGTTCGAGCGGGGACTGGCGGAGGCCACCGACCCCGTCTCCCTGCGCGTCGCCTACCGTCGCTGCCTGCTGTCCATCGCCGCGCGTGACGTGTGCGGCACCACCGACCTCGCCGAGACCGCCGCCGAACTCGCCGACCTCGCCACCGCGACCCTGCGCGCCGCCCTCGCCATCGCCCGCTCCGCAGCCCCCGAGGACGCCGCGCTGTGCCGGCTCGCGGTCATCGCGATGGGCAAGTGCGGCGGTCATGAGCTCAACTACGTCTCCGACGTCGACGTGATCTTCGTGGGCGAGGCCGTCGACGGGGCCGACGAGGGCAAGGCCCTGCGCTCCGCCACCAAGCTCGCCTCGCACATGATGCGGATCTGCTCGGAGACGACCGTGGAAGGGTCGATCTGGCCCGTCGACGCCAATCTGCGCCCCGAGGGCAGAAACGGCCCGCTGGTGCGCACCCTCTCCAGCCACCTCGCCTACTACCAGCGCTGGGCCAAGACCTGGGAGTTCCAGGCGCTGCTCAAGGCCCGCCCGGTGGCCGGCGACATCGAGCTCGGCGAGGAGTACGTCGCCGCCCTCGAACCCCTCGTCTGGAAGGCCGCCGAGCGGGAGAACTTCGTCGTCGACGTCCAGAAGATGCGCCGCCGGGTGGTCGAGAACATCCCCGCCGCCGAGATCGACCGCGAGCTGAAGCTCGGCCCCGGAGGCCTGCGGGACGTCGAGTTCGCCGTACAGCTGCTGCAGTTGGTGCACGGGCGGGCGGACGCGGCGCTGCGCAGCGGTACCACCCTGGACGCCCTGCAGGCGCTGGCGGCGGGCGGGTATGTGGGGCGCGCCGACGCCGTGCAGCTCGACGAGGCGTACCGCTTCCTGCGGTCCATGGAGCATCGGATCCAGCTGTACCGGCTGCGGCGCACCCACCTCGTCCCCGAGGACGAGGCCGACCAGCGGCGCATCGGACGCTCGCTCGGCCTGCGCGTCGACCCGGTCGCGGAGCTGAACCGTGAATGGCGGCGGCACGCGGCTGTCGTACGCCGGCTGCACGAGAAGCTCTTCTACCGCCCGCTGCTCGACGCGGTCGCCCAACTAGCCCCTGGTGAAGCCCGGTTGAGCCCGGAGGCGGCCCGGGAGCGGCTGGTCGCGCTCGGGTACGGCGACCCGGCCGCCGCTCTGCGCCACCTGGAGGCGCTGGCCTCCGGGGTGACCAGAAAGGCCGCCATCCAGCGGACCCTGCTGCCCGTGCTGCTCGGCTGGTTCGCGGACTCCGCGGACCCGGACGCGGGCCTGCTCAACTTCCGCAAGGTCTCCGACGCGCTGGGGAAGACGCCCTGGTACCTGCGGCTGCTGCGGGACGAGGGCGCGGCGGCCGAGAACCTCGCGCGCGTGCTGTCCGCCGGCCGCCTCGCTCCCGACCTGCTGATGCGCGCCCCCGAGGCGGTGGCCCTGCTCGGCGACGGCGACGGCGGGGGCCTGGAGCCGCGCGAGCGGGCCCAGCTGGAGCAGGAGATCCTCGCCGCCGTCGGCCGCGCGGAGAACGCGCAGCAGGCGGTCACCGCGGCCCGTGGCGTCCGCCGCCGCGAGCTGTTCCGTACGGCCGCGGTCGACATCGTCGGCTCCTACGGCACCGAGACCCAGCCGGCCGCGGCCGACGAGGGCACGCTGGTGGACCTGGTCGGCGGCGCGGTGTCCGACCTGACGGCGGCGACACTCGCCGGGACCCTGCGCGCGGTGGTGCGCGACGGCTGGGGCGACACGCTGCCGACCCGGTTCGCCGTGATCGGCATGGGCCGCTTCGGCGGCCATGAGCTGGGCTACGGCTCCGACGCGGACGTGATCTTCGTGCACGAGCCCTGCGAGGGCGTGCCCGAGCAGGAGGCCTCGCAGGCAGCCAACCGGGTCGTCTCGGAGATGCGGCGACTGCTGCAGATCCCGAGCGCGGACCCGCCGCTGCTGATCGACGCGGACCTGCGGCCCGAGGGCAAGTCCGGCCCGCTGGTACGGACACTGAAGTCGTACGAGGCCTACTACCGCCGCTGGTCCCTGGTCTGGGAGTCACAGGCGCTGCTGCGGGCCGAGCCGGTCGCCGGGGACGAGGAGCTGGGGCAGTCCTTCATCGAGCTGATCGATCCGCTGCGGTATCCGGCGGAGGGGCTCGGGGACGACGCCATACGGGAGATCCGCCGCCTGAAGGCCCGCATGGAGTCCGAGCGACTGCCCCGCGGCGCCGACCCCAAGCTGCACACCAAGCTGGGGCCCGGCGGCCTGTCCGACGTCGAATGGACCGTACAGCTGCTGCAGCTGCAGCACGGCTGGGCCGAGCCGGGCCTGCGCACCACCCGCACCCGTGAGGCGCTCGCGGCGGCGGCCGCGGCCGAGCTGATCTCGGCGGAGGACGCGTCGATACTGGACGAGGCGTGGGTCCTGGCCACCCGGGTCCGCAACGCCGTGATGCTGGTGCGCGGCCGTGCGGGGGACACCTTCCCTTCAGGAGGGCGTGAACTGGCCGCCGTGGGGCGGTACTTGGGGTACGGGGACGGGCATGTCGGGGACATGCTGGACGCGTACCGGCGTACGGCGCGGCGGGCCCGGGCCGTGGTTGAGGTGCTGTTCTACGGGGCGTAGGGACGTTTTTTCGGCTGCGGGCGCGTTGTGGTTGCTCGCGCCCCGCGGCGGAGCCGCTGATTCACACAGCCCCGCGCCCCTTCAGGGCGCTCTCGGCAACGCATACGGCAGCACCCCGTACCAGACCCGGGCCACCGCGAACCCGAACGCCAGGCACAGCAGACCGCCCACCGCATCCAGCCAGAAGTGATTTGCCGTAGCGACAATCACCGTCAGGGTCACCACCGGGTACAAAAGACCAAGAACCCGCACCCACGGCACCCTGGCCAGCGCAAAGATCGTCAACCCGCACCACACCGACCACCCGATGTGCATGGACGGCATCGCGGCGTACTGGTTCGACATGTGCTTCAGGTCCCCGGAGGCCATCGACCCCCAGGTCTGATGGATCATGACCGTGTCGATGAAGGTGCTGCCGTTCATGAGCCGCGGCGGCGCCAGCGGATACAGGTAGTAGCCGACCAGCGCCACGCCCGTCGTCGCGAACAGCACCAGACGCGTCGCCGCATACCGGCCCGGGTGACTACGGTAGAGCCACACCAGCACACCCAGCGTCACCACGAAATGCAGCGTCGCATAGTAGTAGTTCATGCCGACAATCAGCCAAGTCGACGAGTTCACCGTGTGGTTGACCGACTCCTCGACGGCGATGCCGAGATGGTGCTCCATCCGCCACAGCCAGTCGGCATTGCGCAGCGCCTGGTCGCGCTGTTCCGGAACCGCGTTGCGGATCAGTGAGTACGTCCAGTAACTCACCGCGATCAGAATGATCTCGAACCAGAGGCGGGGTCGGCGCGGAGTGCGCAGCCGGCGCAGGAATCCCGGGCCGCTCGCGGCCGTGAGGGAGTCGGGAGCGGCCGTCTGTTCACGGTCGTCCAGACTGGTCACGGTCGAGTCACCCATGGGCACAAAGTCTGCCAGAAACGCCTTCTGCGACCGATCATCCCGCGGTCGGGTTCAGGCCGCATGTTCTACAACAGACGGATGTGTGCGCCTACTCCCGACGCACTGCACGAACTGGAAGTTTCTCCGCCCTAGGGACGAGTCCGGTCCCCGGGTGCCGAAGCAGTCGAACCACGCACCACCAGCTCCGGCATGAACACGAATTCACTGTGGGGCGCTGGCGTCCCGCCGATCTCCTCCAGCAACGTCCGCACCGCCGCCTGCCCCATCGCCGGGACCGGCTTGCGGATCGTCGTCAGCGGCGGGTCCGTGAAGGCGATCAAAGGGGAGTCGTCGAAGCCCACCACCGAGACGTCCCGCGGGACTTCCAGCCCGAGCTGCCGCGCCGCCCGTATCGCGCCGAGCGCCATCATGTCGCTCGCGCACACGATCGCCGTGCAGTCACGGCCGATCAGCGCGGCGGCGGCGGCCTGGCCGCCCTCCAGGGTGTACAACGAGTGCTGGACGAGTTCCGTCTCGATCGACTGCGCGCTCAGACCCGTCTGGTCCTGCATCGAACGCACAAAGCCCTCGATCTTGCGCTGCACCGGTACGAAGCGCTTGGGGCCGAGGGCGAGACCGATCCGCACATGTCCCAGCGACACCAGGTGGGTGACCGCCAGCGTCATCGCCGCGCGGTCGTCGGGGGAGATGAACGGCGCCTGCACCTTCGGCGAGAAGCCGTCCACCAGGACGTACGGCACACCCTGCGCGCGCAGTCGCTCGTAGCGCTCCATGTCGGCGGTGGTGTCGGCGTGCAGTCCGGAGACGTAGATGATGCCGGCGACCCCGCGGTCGACGAGCATCTCCGTCAGCTCGTCCTCGGTGGATCCGCCGGGGGTCTGGGTGGCGAGCACCGGGGTGTAGCCCTGCCGGGTCAGGGCCTGGCCGATGACCTGGGCCAGCGCCGGGAAGATCGGGTTCTCCAGCTCCGGGGTTATCAGGCCCACCAGGCCCTCGCTGCGCTGCCGCAGCCGCACCGGGCGCTCGTAGCCCAGCACGTCGAGGGCGGCGAGCACGGACTGGCGGGTGGTGGCGGCAACGCCCGGCTTGCCGTTGAGGACGCGGCTGACGGTCGCTTCGCTCACCCCCGCCTGAGCAGCGATGTCGGCAAGCCGTGTGGTCACAGGGGTGGACTGTACCGGCCGACCGTCACTTTGCACACCAATCGGGCGCCGGGCGCGAGCTGTTGCACGGCCCCGAGCGGGTTGCTGCGTCATCGCGGTCCCTCTGTTCTGGTGGGCGCCAGGTTCGGCAAGAGCTTGCAGAGTCTTGCACAAGACTCCCATAGCCCGCTCAGCGGCTTCAATACTCGGTTGCGCGGGGGTCGAGAAGAGGTCACGGGCCCGTAACTCTCGCGTCGCCTTGCAATTTTTTGCTGCAAGACCTTTCGCGCAGCTTTCAACGCTGTTACGTTCACGTCGCCCGGCGGCGGCAACGGCGCAGTCGGCACGACAGCAGGAGTGGCAGACGGGGCCGCATCCTGCACCACACGGGCTTTCACCCTCAAGGAGAACTCATGCGGCGTGGCATAGCGGCCACCGCGCTGGTGGCGTCCTTCGCCCTGGCGGCGACGGCGTGCGGCGGAAGCGGCAGCGGCGACAAGGCCAGCGGTCCGGTCACCATCACCTGGTGGGACACCTCCAACGCCACCAATGAGGCGCCGACGTACAAGGCCCTGGTCAGCCAGTTCGAGGCCGCCAACAAGGACATCAAGGTCAACTACGTCAACGTCCCCTTCGACCAGGCGCAGAACAAGTTCGACACCGCCGCCGGTTCCAAGGGCGCCCCGGACGTGCTGCGTTCCGAGGTCGGCTGGACCCCCGCCTTCGCCAAGAAGGGCTACTTCCTGCCGCTGGACGGCACCGAGGCCCTGGCGGACCAGAGCAAGTTCCGCTCGAACCTGATCGAGCAGGCCAAGTACGACGGCAAGACCTACGGTGTCCCGCTGGTCACCGACACCCTCGCCCTCGTCTACAACAAGGCCCTCTTCAAGAAGGCCGGCATCGCCACGCCCCCCAAGACCTGGGACGAGCTGAAGGCCGACGCCGCCAAGATCGACTCCAAGGCCAAGGTCTACGGCTACTGGGGCTCCACCCAGTCCTACTACGCGCAGACCTTCCTCTACGGCGAGGGCACCGACACCGTCGACGCCGGCGCCAAGAAGATCACCGTGAACTCGGCCCCCGCGAAGAAGGCCTACGGCACCTGGCTGAGCCTCTTCAAGGGACAGGGCCTGCACAAGGCCGACACCACCGCCGACGCCTACGCCCACATCCAGGACGCGTTCGTCAACGGCAAGGTCGCCTCCATCATCCAGGGCCCCTGGGAGATCACGAACTTCTACAAGGGCTCGGCCTTCAAGGACAAGTCCAACCTCGGCATCGCCACCGTCCCGGCCGGCTCCACCGGCAAGGCGGGCGCCCCCACCGGCGGCCACAACCTGTCCGTCTACGCCGGCTCGGACTCCGCCCACCAGAAGGCGGCCCTGAAGTTCGTCAACTTCATGACCTCCGCGAAGTCCCAGACGGAGATCGCCCTGAAGAACTCCACGCTGCCGACCCGCGACGACGCCTACACCGCCGAGGTCAAGGCCGACCCGGGGATCGCCGGCTTCCAGACCGTGCTGCCCGCCGCCCAGCCGCGCCCGGCGCTGCCCGAGTACAGCTCCCTGTGGACCCCGCTGGACACCGAGCTGACCGCCATCGCCGGCGGCAAGGAGTCCCTCGACAAGGGCCTGAGCAACGCCGAGCTCGCCATGGCCAAGCTGGTGCCGGACTTCAGCAAGTAAGCCCCGAGTGGCCGTCGGGTCCGCCATTTCATGGGGGGACGGACCCGGCGGTCACCGGCCTGCGCCCAGCCCGCCCGCCACTTCGACCGCCGTAGAACTTCTCAGGCCGTAGAACTCCCCAGAAGGTGTCGAACATGACAGTCGCCATCGACCGCGCCACCGGCAAACGCCACGGTGACCGCGCGCCGCGGCCCGGGTTGGGCGGGCGCCTCAAGCGCAGCTACCAGAAGTACTGGTACGCCTACGCGATGATCGCCCCGGTGATCGTCGTGCTCGGTGCCCTCGTGCTGTACCCGTTGGTGTACGGCCTGTATCTGACCCTGACGGACGCCAACAGCCTCAACACCGCGCGCACGATCGGCGTCAACCACATCGACGCCACCTACAAGTTCATCGGGCTCGACAACTACAAGGACATCCTGTTCGGCCCGACGAGCTACGACCGCTTCTGGTCGCACTTCATCTGGACGATCGTCTGGACGGCCCTGTGTGTCGCCCTGCACTACACGATCGGCCTCGGCCTCGCGCTGCTGCTCAACCAGAAGCTGCGCGGCCGCACTTTCTACCGGCTGATCCTCATCCTGCCGTGGGCCGTGCCGACCTTCGTCACCGTCTTCGGCTGGCGGTTCATGCTTGCCGACGGCGGCATCGTCAACCTGGCGCTCGACGCGCTGCACCTGCCGTCACCGGACTGGCTCGAGGACACCTTCTGGCAGCGGTTCGCCGCGATCATGGTCAACACCTGGTGCGGTGTGCCGTTCATGATGGTCTCCCTGCTCGGCGGACTGCAGTCCATCGACGCCTCCCTGTACGAGGCCGCCGAGATGGACGGCGCCACCGCCTGGCAGCAGTTCCGCTACGTCACCCTGCCGGGCCTGAGGTCCGTCAGCTCCACCGTCGTCCTGCTCGGCATCATCTGGACCTTCAACCAGTTCGCCGTGATCTTCCTGCTGTTCGGCAACACCGCCCCGGACGCCCAGATCCTCGTCACCTGGGCCTACTACCTCGGCTTCGGACAGCAACCGCGTGACTTCGCACAGTCCGCCGCCTACGGCATCCTGCTGCTGGCCATCCTGATCGTCTTCACCTCCTTCTACCGCCGCTGGCTGAACCGCAATGAGCAGCAGCTCGCGATCTGAGGCAGGAGTCACCATGAGCACCGAAACACCCCCCGAGATCAAGGCGGACCGCCCGGTGACCCCGCAGGTCCTCGCCGCCTCGCGGCTCAGCCCGGTCCGCCGCCGCGGCGAGCGCAGCCGTACGGCGTCCCTCGCCTCGCACGGCATCCTGACCGTCGCGAGCCTGATCGCCTTCTTCCCGGTCGCTTGGCTGATCTACCTCTCCCTGGGCCCGGACAAGGACGACTACCTGCACCCCGGCGGCATCTGGGCGAAGATGTCCTTCGCCAACTACTCCTTCGTGCTGCAGCACACGGAGTTCTTCGACTGGCTGAAGAGCTCGCTGATCGTCTCGCTGGGTACGACGGTCATCGGCGTGCTGATCGCCGCCACCACCGGCTACGCCGTCTCCCGCATGCGCTTCCCGGGCTACAAGAAGTTCATGTGGGTGCTCCTGGTCACCCAGATGTTCCCGGTGGCCGTCCTGATGGTGCCGATGTATCAGATCCTGTCGGACCTGCAGCTCATCGACAGCTATCTCGGTCTCATCCTCGTCTACTGTTCTACAGCGGTGCCTTACTGCGCATGGCTCCTGAAGGGCTACTTCGACACGATCCCGTTCGAGATCGACGAGGCCGGGCGCGTCGACGGGCTGACCCCCTTCGGCACGTTCGCGCGACTGATCCTGCCGCTCGCCAAGCCGGGCCTGGCGGTCGCCGCCTTCTACAGCTTCCTCACCGCCTTCGGCGAGGTCGCGTTCGCGTCGACGTTCATGCTGTCCGACACGAAGTACACCTTCGCGGTCGGTCTGCAGACCTTTGTCAGTGAGCACGACGCCCAGCGGAACCTGATGGCCGCCACCGCGGTGCTGATCGCCATACCCGTGTCCGCGTTCTTCTATCTCGTGCAGAAGAACCTGGTCACGGGGCTCACCGCCGGCGGCACGAAGGGCTGACCGCCTCACAGCCCCGCGCCCCTTCGGGGGCGCTGCCCCCCCCACCCCCCTGAGACCCGAGGCGGCCGCGGTGTCCATCCGACCCCGCTGTCACTGCGGCCGCCTCGCCGACAGTCGCCGTATGCAGACCACTGACCCAATGACTCCTCCCCCACTCTCGACCTCGCTCGAGCGGGAGGGGCCCCCACCGCACCAAGGACGCCATGAGCCAGCAGCACTCCACCATCGCCCCGGCACCGGACCACGCCAAAGCCCAGCGCGGCGACTGGTGGCGGGACGCGGTGATCTACCAGGTCTATCCGCGCAGCTTCGCCGACAGCAACGGTGACGGCATGGGCGATCTGGAAGGCGTACGCTCCCGACTCCCGTATCTGCGCGACCTCGGCGTGGACGCCGTGTGGCTCAGCCCCTTCTACGCGTCGCCGCAGGCCGACGCCGGCTACGACGTCGCCGACTACCGTGCCGTGGACGCCATGTTCGGCAACCTCCTCGACGCCGACGCGCTGATCCGCGACGCCCACGAGCTGAGCCTGAGGGTCATCGTCGACCTCGTCCCCAACCACTCCTCCGACCAGCACGAGTGGTTCAAGCGGGCCTTGCGCGAGGGCCCCGGATCGCCGCTCCGGGACCGCTACCACTTCCGCCCCGGCAAGGGCGAGAACGGCGAACTCCCGCCCAACGACTGGGAGTCCATCTTCGGCGGCCCGGCCTGGACCCGCGTCACCGAGCCGGACGGCACACCGGGAGAGTGGTACCTGCACCTCTTCGCCCCCGAGCAGCCCGACTTCAACTGGGAGCACCCCGCGGTCGGCGACGAGTTCCGCTCGATCCTGCGCTTCTGGCTCGACATGGGCGTCGACGGCTTCCGCATCGACGTGGCCCACGGCCTGGTCAAGGCGGAGGGCCTGCCCGACCTCGGTGCCCACGACCAACTCAAGCTGCTGGGCAACGATGTCATGCCGTTCTTCGACCAGGACGGCGTGCACGAGATCTACCGCCAGTGGCGCACCATCCTCGACGAGTACTCCGGTGAGCGCATCTTCGTGGCGGAAGCCTGGACGCCGACCGTCGAGCGCACGGCGAACTACGTCCGCCCCGACGAACTCCACCAGGCCTTCAACTTCCAGTACCTGTCGACCGATTGGGACGCCGACGAACTCCGCAAGGTCGTCGACCGCACCCTGGAAGCGATGCGCCCGGTGGGCGCCCCCGCCACCTGGGTCCTCTCCAACCACGACGTCACCCGCCACGCCACCCGCTTCGCCAATCCGCCCGGCCTCGGCACCCAGATCCGCCTGGCCGGCGACCGCGCACTGGGGCTCAGGCGCGCCAGGGCCGCCACCCTGCTGATGCTGGCGCTGCCCGGATCGGCGTACGTCTACCAGGGCGAGGAACTCGGCCTCCCGGACGTCGTCGACCTCCCGGACGAGGTGCGCCAGGACCCGGCGTACTTCCGAGGCGCCGGCCAGGACGGCTTCCGCGACGGCTGCCGGGTGCCGATCCCCTGGACGCGCACCGGATCCTCGTACGGCTTCGGTGACGGCGGCAGCTGGCTCCCGCAGCCCGAGGGCTGGGGCGAGCTGAGCGTCGAGGCGCAGACCGGCGTCCCCGGCTCGACCCTCGAGCTGTACCGCGCCGCCCTCGCCGTCCGCCGCGAACAGCCCGACCTGGGTGCGGGCGACACGGTGGAGTGGCTGCGCGCTCCTGAGGGCGTCCTCGCCTTCCGGCGCGGGGAGTTCGTGTGCGTCGCGAACACCAGCGGCGAGTCGGTGACGACGCCGGCGTACGGCCGCGTCCTGCTCGCCAGCGGCGAGATCACCGAGGCGGACGGCGAGACGAAGGTTCCGGCGGACACCACGGTGTGGTTCACCACCGCCTGACCGCTTCCGTCAACCGCACCCGGCCCGCTTGTCTTTTCTTGGGGGGAGGTCAGCGGGCCGGGAACGGGAGCGCAAAGCCGGCCGTATCGATCTCGGTGGTGGCATGCGTGAGGCTCCCGTGAACCGCAGCCCCGTTGCGAGCGCATGTCCTCGGAACCGGAACCGACCCGGCAAAGGGGCCGGAGGACGGACACCACGATCACTACGGGAATCTCCTCCGGCGGAACTGAGTTACTTGCGGTCACAACCATGACAACGGGGGCCGTGGTCCACTGCAGGGAAGGGACGGGAGCCGATGAGCCTTCGCCAGTTCGAGTACGCGCTGGCCGTTGCCGAGGAGGGGTCGGTGACGGCGGCGGCGGAGCTGCTGCACGTCGCTCAACCCTCGGTGTCCCAGCAGATCCGCGGCCTGGAGCGGGAGCTCGGCGTGGAACTGTTCGCCCGTACGCCGGCCGGGCTGGTGCCCACCGTCGTCGGCCGCGCGTTTCTGCGGGAGGCGGAGGTCGCGGTGAGCGCGGCGCGGCGGGCGCGGGCGACCGCGCGAGCCCGCGCCGACGACCTGGTGGGCGAGCTGGTGGTCGCGGTGCAGATGGGCTTCGGCACGCGGCAGCTGCCGGGCGCGCTGAGCGCCCTGCGACAGCGCTACCCGCGCCTTGAGGTCACCGTCTTCGAGGAGCCCAGCTCCGCCGAACTGGAGCGGCTGTGCCGCCGGGGTGTGCTGAACCTCGCCCTGATGGCGGCGTGCGAGCGCAGCCCCTCCGACGCCCACCACCTCGGCGACGAGGAGTTCGTCGTGGTGCTGGGCGCCGGGCACCCGCAGCTCGCCGCCGACCGGGTCGAGCTGCGGGATCTGGAGGGGGAGCCGTGGGTGAGGTTCGACCGCGACAGCGCGCTGGACGGCGTGCTGTTGAACGTGCTGCGGGAGAACGAGCTGACCCCGATGACGGCCGCCCGTGTGTCCCAGACGGCGACGGCCGTGCGCTGGGCCGCCCACGGGCTGGGGGTGACGCTCGTCCCGGCCTCCGCGGTGCCCCACGGTTACGAGCACCTCGTACGTCCGGTGTTCCCGATCGTGCCCCAGCCCGTCATCGCCGTGCTCCGGCCCGGCGCGGGCCCGGCGGAGACGGCCCTGCTCGAATTCCTGCGCCAGGAGACCTGGTCCGAGTCCGTATTCCTGTCGCCTGTTGCCTGACGGCCTGAAGGTGAGCGGGCGCCGTGGAATTCTCTTGGTGAATTCCTTCAGCCGGAAACAGCGTTCCGGGATGCCGTCGGCGTCAACCCCGCGGGAATTCGCCGCCGTCCACGACGAGATTGCTCCCGGTCAGCCAGCTCGCCCGGTCTGACACGAGGAACAGCACCGCGTGGGCGATGTCGTCGGGCTGACCGTCGCGGCCCAGCGGGGTGGTGTCGTCGGCGTTGGTCTGACCAGGCGCCAGGTCCAGGCGAGCCCACTGCTCCCGCGCTGCCTCGCCGCCGGGGGTGGCGGTCCTGCCGGGAGTCACGGTGTTGACCCGGATCCCGTGCGGGGCCAGCTCCAAGGACAGTCCCCGGCTGTAGTTCTCCAGCGCCGCCTTCGCCGCCGTGTAGTGCAGGAAAGGCCCTGCGGGCGTGAGGACCGCGGCCGAGGAGACATGCACGATCACCCCCGAACCCCGGTCCCGCATCCCCGGTACCAGCAGCGAGTCCAGCCGCACCGACGCCAGGTAGTTCAGGTCCAGCGCGTCCTGCCACTCCTCGTCGGGAATGGCCGAGGCCCCCTTGTACGGTTGTGCCCCGCCCGCGTTGTGGACCAGGACGTCCACCCCGCCGAGCACCTCCTGCGCGGCCGCGGCGAGCGCCTTCGCGCCGGCGCGTGTCCGCACGTCGGCCTTCACGAAGGCGGCGCCCTCCGGCACCGTGCTCGACGCCGACCTGGCGGTGGTGAGCACTTCGGCGCCCGCGTCCAGGAGCTGGCGCACGACGGCCGCCCCGATTCCGCGTGAGCCACCCGTGACGAGGGCTCGCTTTCCCGCGAGCTCTCGCTTTTCCGATCCGTTCTCGATCGTGGTCATTCCGCCGGTCCTCTCGATTGCGTAATTGTCCGCTCGACAGAAACTACGTACGGCAAACAGCGAGAGGCAAAGACGAAATGTCAGCACACGGTATAGGGAGTTCCTATGGCATCCCGGGCCCCTCCGTCGGCGCGGACGGTCGGCCTCCGGGGCGTCCACCGGCCGCGACAAGGGGGTGGTTGTGAAGGGCGTGTCAGGGTCGATGTGAAAGTTCTTGCTCCGGCTTTCAACTCTCTTGCTGTAAACCTTTCGTTGGCGGTACGTTCACGCCGGCGCTCGGCAACGGAGCCGCGCCGCGGCGCAGGGGAGACCCGACTGAGCCGCTCTCGCAAGGAGTTCGCCTGTGACATCGACCAGTTCGGCGCCCCCGAAGCGCCACAGGAAGCGACGCCGGACCGCTCTTGCGGCCGCCCTGACCGCGCTCTCCGCCGCAGCAGCCGCAGCCCTGTGGGCCCCCGGCAGCATCGCATCCGCCTCCCCGCCCGGCACCAAGGACGTCACCGCCGTCCTCTTCGAGTGGAACTTCGCCTCCGTCGCCAAGGAGTGCACCAACACCCTCGGCCCCGCCGGCTACGGCTACGTCCAGGTCAGCCCGCCCGCCGAGCACATACAGGGCTCGCAGTGGTGGACCTCGTACCAGCCGGTGAGCTACAAGATCGCGGGTCGGCTCGGAGACGCGACCGCCTTCAAGAACATGATCGACACCTGTCACGCGGCAGGGGTGAAGGTCGTCGTCGACACGGTCATCAACCACATGACGTCGGGCAGCGGCACCGGCACCGGCGGCTCCTCGTACACGAAGTACAACTACCCCGGCCTGTACTCCTCCGCCGACATGGACGACTGCACCGCCACGATCAGCGACTACACCAACCGCGCCAACGTCCAGAACTGCGAACTCGTCGGCCTCGCCGACCTGGACACCGGCGAGGAGTACGTCCGCGCCACCATCGTCGGCTATATGAACAGCCTCCTCGGCTACGGCGCCGACGGCTTCCGCATCGACGCGGCCAAACACATCCCGGCGGCCGACCTCGCGAACATCAAGTCCCGGCTGACCAACCCGTCGGTCTACTGGAAGCAGGAGGTCATCTACGGCGCCGGAGAGGCCGTCCAGCCCACCGAGTACACGGGCAACGGCGACGTCCAGGAGTTCCGCTACGCCTACGACCTCAAGCGGGTCTTCAACAACGAGAAGCTGGCCTACCTCACCAACTACGGCGAGGGCTGGGGCTATATGAACAGCGCGGTGGCGGGTGTCTTCGTGGACAACCACGACACCGAGCGCAACGGCTCGACCCTGAACTACAAGGACGGGGCGAACTACACCCTCGCCAACGTGTTCATGCTCGCCTACCCGTACGGCGCCCCGGACATCAACTCCGGCTACGAATGGTCCGACAAGGACGCAGGACCGCCCAACAACGGCCAGGTCAACGCCTGCTGGCAGGACGGCTGGAAGTGCCAGCACGCCTGGCCCGAGATCATCCGTATGGTCGCCTTCCGCAACGCCACCCGCGGCCAGTCGGTGACCAACTGGTGGGACGACGGCAACAACGCCATCGCCTTCGGCCGCGGCAGCAAGGGCTACGTCGCCATCAACCACGAGTCGAGCAGCCTGACCCGCACCTACCAGACGTCGCTGCCTGCGGGGACGTACTGCAATGTGCAGAACAACACCAGCGTGACGGTCGACTCCGCCGGCCGGTTCAGCGCCACTCTCGGCTCCAACACCGCCCTCGCGATCTACGCGGGCAAGACGAGCTGCTGAGCGACGGGAAAGCAGCGGATCCACAGCCATCAATGGGGAACGTGGGATTGACGCTCATCGAGTGTCGTCCTACGTTCCCTGATGTCTGTGGGAGCGCTCCCAGGTGGCGTTCCCGTGAAGGGAGCATCATGCAGCGCAGGCTCAGAAACTGGGCGTTGACGTCCTTTGCGGCCCTGCTGACGGCCACCGCCACCACCGCGGCCGCCCTGCCGCAGCCGACGGCCGCCACCACGGCGACCATCAACGGGTCGACCACGTACCAGCCGATCGACGGCTTCGGATTCTCCGAGCACTTCGGCCGGGCCGCCATCATGAACGGCTCGCAGGGCTTATCCGCCCAGCACCAGAAGGAGATCCTCGACCTGCTGCTCGACCGCAGCACCGGCGCGGGGTTGAGCATCCTGCGCCTGGGCATCGACTCCGGCCTCCAGCCCACCGACCCGGGCGGCCCGAACGCGACCCCCAAGTACACCTGGGACGGCGTCGACAAGGGGCAGGTCTGGCTGGCCGAGCAGGCCAAGGCCTACGGCGTGAAACGCTTCTACGCCGACGCCTGGACGGCCCCCGGCTATATGAAGACCAACGGCACGGACGCCAACGGCGGCACCCTGTGCGGCCTGACCGGCGCGACGTGCGCGAGCGGCGACTGGAGGAAGGCGTACGCGAACTTCCTGGTCCAGTACGCCAGGTCCTACCGCCAGGAGGGCATCGGCATCACCGACCTCGGGTTCACCAACGAGCCCGACTGGACGGCGACGTACGACTCCATGCGCCTGACCCCCGCCCAGGCCGTCGAGTTCATCAAGACCTTCGGCCCGATCGCGCGCAAGGCCGGGTACAAGGTCGCCTGCTGCGACTCCTTCGGCTGGGACGAGGAGAAGGCCTACAGCAGCGCGATCGAGGCGGACGCGACGGCACGCGGTTACGTCACCACCCACACCGGCCACACCTACGCCAGCAAGGTCGACGGCCCGCTGCCGACGCAGAAGCGCAGCTGGATGTCGGAGTGGTCCCCGGACGGCACCACCTGGAACGAGAACTGGGACGACGGCAGCGGCTACGACGGCTTCACCGTCGCGTCCGCCATCCATGACGCCCTCACCAAGGGCAACACCAGCGGATACGTCTACTGGTACGGCGCTTCCCTCGGCGCCACCAGAGGCCTGATCCAGATGGACGGCGACAACTACCACGTCTCCAAGCGCCTGTGGGCGCTGGCCAACTACAGCCGCTTCATCCGCCCGGGGGCCACCCGCATCGGCGCCACGACCTCCGACTCCGACCTCAAGCTGTCGGCGTTCCGCAACACCGACGGGACGGTGACCGTCGTGGCGCTGAACACCGCCACCAGCGCCACTCCGGTGACCTTCGACCTCAAGAACACGAAAATCGCCAAGGGAACGGCGACCCCGTACCTGACCGACGCCACGCACAGCACGGCACAACAGCAGACCGTGGCGGTCAGCGGAGGTTCACTGGCCGCCACGGTTCCGGCCCGGGCGCTGGTCACCTACACCATCAGGCGATAGAGCCCGCTCACTTCCAGGTGTCACTCGTGGAGTATCCGGACGAACTGCCCGTCGTGTACGAGCGGTTCGTCCCGGACTCCCAGGTCCCCATGCTCGCCCGCACGTGTGACTTGGTCCGGTTCGAGAAGCTGAACATCAAGAACATGACCGCCTCCGCGAAGGGGACGGTCGAACAGTCAGGCAAAAACGTCAGGCAGAAGGCCGGACTGAACCGGGCGATCCTCGCCCAGGGCTGGGGCCTGCTCCGCCAGCGTACGCAGGACAAAGCCCCGGGCCGGGTCGAGGACGTCCCCGCCCCCTTTACGTCTCTGCGGTGCAGTGCCTGCTGAGGGCATCTCCCACGCCCTTTAGGCAGTGGGGGAGGATCGAGAAGAACTCGCGCAAGAGCCAAGCCGAGTTCGTCTGCGTGTCCTGCGGGTCCACCTGCAACGCGGACACCAACGCAGCAACCAACGTCGCGGCAGGACAGGGCGGAACCCCCCCGGCGCTCAGCCGGTGCCGGAGGGACGACAGCGGCCACAAACCGTTCGAGCGTCCGTGAACCTCAACCCACCCGGGTTGGAATCCCCCTCTTTTAGAGGCGGAGGATGCCAATCCCAGAGGTTGGCGATGACGTCGCCCTTGGCGGACGTGTCCGCGTGGGCGGTGGCAGCGGGCAGGGCCGGCGCGCCGGCGAGTGCCAGCGCGCCGGCGGCCGCGGCACTGGCCGTGCGCCGGAAGACACCTGGGGGTCGGTGTCTGGTCATGTGCGGCTCCGATGGAGGGTGTTTGAGGTTCAACCAGTCGTGAGAGTGGGGGCGTTGAGAAGGGCACGTCAAGATTGGCGTTGAAAGTTCTTGCCATGTCTTTCAAGACTCTTGCTGTAACACTTGCGCCAGCGGTACGGTCACGCGGGGTCGGACCCAAGAGAGCCGCTGTCGCTAGGAGTTCACACCGGTGATACAAGTCAGACGGGTCGCGGCCGTCACCGTCGCCGCGCTCGCCGCAGCCCTGATCCAGCCACTCGCGGCGCACGCGGCAACCCCGCCCCCGCCGCCCTCCGACGCGAAGCTCGCCGCCGCGCCCGCCCGGCACGACGACACCCGCGAGCAGTTCTACTTCGTCATGCCGGACCGTTTCGCCAACGGGGATACCAGCAATGACAGGGGAGGGCTGACGGGTTCGCGGCTCAGCACCGGCTACGACCCCACCGACAAGGGCTTCTACCAGGGCGGCGACCTCAAGGGCCTGACCGAGAAGCTCGACTACATCAAGGGCCTGGGCACCACCGCCATCTGGATGGCCCCGATCTTCAAGAACCGTCCCGTGCAGGGGACGGGCAGCAACGCCTCGGCCGGCTACCACGGCTACTGGATCACCGACTTCACGCAGGTCGACCCGCACTTCGGGACCAACAAGGACCTGGAAACCCTCATCGCCAAGGCGCACGCCAAGGGCATGAAGGTCTTCTTCGACGTCATCACCAACCACACCGCGGACGTCGTCGACTACAAGGAGAAGTCCTACGACTACCTCTCCAAGGGCGCCTTCCCCTACCTGACCAAGGACGGCCGCCCCTTCGACGACGCCGACTACGCGGACGGCGGCAAGAAGTTCCCCGCGGTCGACGCCGGCTCCTTCCCGCGCACGCCGACCGTCGCCGCCGCGGACAAGAACGCCAAGGTCCCGGCCTGGCTCAACGACCCGACGATGTACCACAACCGCGGCGACTCCACCTTCGCCGGTGAGAGCGCCACGTACGGGGACTTCGGCGGCCTCGACGACCTGTGGACCGAGCGTCCCGAGGTCGTGCGGGGCATGGAGAAGATCTACGAGCGGTGGGTGCGCGACTTCGACATCGACGGCTTCCGGATCGACACGGTCAAGCACGTCGACATGGACTTCTGGACCCAGTGGGCGACCGCCCTCGACGCCTACGCGGCCAGGCAGGGGCGCAAGGACTTCTTCATGTTCGGCGAGGTCTACTCCGCCGACACCTCGATCACCTCGCCGTACGTCACCCAGGGCCGCCTCGACGCCACCCTCGACTTCCCCTTCCAGGACGCGGCCCGCAGCTACGCCTCCCAGGGCGGCAGCGCGCAGAAGCTCGCCTCGCTCTTCGGCGACGACTACAAGTACACGACCGACAAGGCCAACGCGTACGAGCAGGTCACCTTCCTCGGCAACCACGACATGGGCCGCATCGGGTACTTCCTGAAGCAGGACAACCCGAAGGCCGGCGACGCCGAGATCCTCAAGAAGGACGAGCTCGCCAACGAGGTGATGTTCCTCAGCCGCGGCAACCCCGTCGTCTACTACGGCGACGAGCAGGGCTTCACCGGCTCCGGCGGCGACAAGGACGCCCGCCAGACGATGTTCGCCTCGAAGGTCGCCGACTACCTCGACGACGACGAGATCGGCACCGACCGCACCCACGCTAGCGACTCGTACGACCCGAGCGCGCCGCTCTACCGGCAGATCGCCGCGCTGAGCAAGCTGCGCAAGGACAATCCCGCCCTCGCGGACGGCGTCCAGACGCAGCGGTACGCGGCCGACGGCTCCGGTGTCTACGCGTTCTCCCGTACGGACGCCAGGACCGGCCAGGAGTACGTCGTCGCCCTCAACAACGCCGGCGAGGCGACGACGGCGACCTTCGCGACCGGCTCGGCGCACATGAAGTTCCTTGGAATCTACGGGACTTCGGACGACGTGACCTCTGACGGCGACAACAAGATCACCGTCACCGTCCCGGCCGGCTCGGCGATCGTCCTCAAGGCGGCGGGCAGGCTCGCCAAGCCCACCACCGCACCCACCCTCACCCTGAAGGCCCCCGACGCAGGCGCCACCGGCACCGTGGAGCTCTCCGCGGACGTCGCCGGCGGACAGCTCAACCGCGTCGTCTTCGCCGCCCAGGTCGGCAACGGCAAGTGGCAGACACTCGGCTCCGCCGACCACGCTCCGTACAAGGTCACGCAGGTCATCGGCAAGGCCGTCCCGGCCGGAACCGCCCTGCGCTACAAGGCGGTCGTCGTCGACACCGCCGGGCACACGGCGAGCGCCACCGCCGCCTCCACCACCGGCACCCCGCCCGCCGCGGAGACCCCCACCGCCTCCTCCCGCGACTACGCGGTCGTCCACTACAAGCGCACCGACGGCGACTACGACAAGTGGGGTCTGTACGCCTGGGGCGACCTCGCCGACGGCGAGTCGACCACCTGGCCGGCCGGACACCCCTTCGTCGGGCGTGATGCGTACGGCGCCTTCGCCTACGTCAAGCTGAAGCCGGGCGCCGCCGGCGTCGGGTTCCTGGTCGTCGACAAGGACGGCAACAAGGACGTCTCCACCGACCGCACCATCGACGTCACCAGGACCGGCGAGGTCTGGATCGAGCAGGGCAAGGAGGCCGTACAGACGACACGCCCCGACTACCCGGCGCAGGACAAGAGCAAGGCGGTCATCCACTACCACCGCGCCGACGGGAACTACGACGGCTGGGGTCTGCACGTGTGGACCGGTGCCGCGAGCCCCACGGACTGGTCGAGCCCGATGAAGCCGGTGAGGACCGACGCCTATGGAGCGGTCTTCGAGGTGCCGCTCAGCGACGGCGCCACCAGCCTCAGTTACATCCTCCACAAGGGCGACGAGAAGGACCTCCCGGCCGACCAGTCGCTCGACCTCAAGGCCAACGGCCACGAGGTGTGGCTGTTGAACGGCCAGGAGAAGTACCTGCTGCCGCAGCCCGCCGGGTCGGCCGCCTCGCTCGATCTGACCACCTCCAAGGCGATCTGGATCGACCGGAACACGGTCGCCTGGAACGGCTCCGACGCCGCCGCCTCCACCCAGCTGCTCTACTCCCACGACGGCTCGATCGCCGTCAAGGACGGCGCGCTGACCAGCGACGACGAACGCTGGCTGCGCCTTGCGAAGACCACCCTCACCGACGCCCAGAAGGCCAGGTTCCCGTATCTGAAGGACTACACGGCCTGGTCCGTCGACCCGCGCGACCGCGACCGGGTGCGCGAGGCCCTCGACGGCCAGATCGTCGCCTCCCAGCGGGCCGCGAACGGCGCGGTGCTGGCGGCGACGGGCGTCCAGATCGCCGGCGTACTCGACGACGTGTATGCGAGCGCGACCAAGGCGGAGCTGGGGCCGACGTTCCACAAGGGTCGTCCCACGCTCGCCGTGTGGGCGCCGACCGCGCAGAGCGTGGCGCTGGAGCTCGACGGCTCGCTCAAGAAGATGAAGCGCGACGACTCCACCGGTGTCTGGTCCGTCACCGGCCCGGCGTCCTGGAAGAACAAGCCCTACCGGTACGTCGTCAAGGTGTGGGCTCCCAGCGTCCGCAAGGTCGTCACCAACAAGGTCACCGACCCGTACTCGGTCGCCCTCACCGCGAACTCCGGGCGCAGCCTGGTCGTCGACCTGGACGACAAGTCCCTCGCGCCGAGCGGCTGGTCGAGCCTCGCAAAGCCCAAGGCCGTACCGCTGAAGGACGCCCAGATCCAGGAGCTGCACATCCGGGACTTCTCCGTCGCGGACAAGACCGTGCCGGCCGAGGAGCAGGGCACCTACCTGGCCTTCACCGACCGGAACAGCGACGGCTCGAAGCACCTGCGCGAGCTGGCGAAGTCGGGCACCTCGTACGTCCACCTGCTGCCCGCCTTCGACTTCGCGACCGTACCGGAGAAGAAGGCGGACCAGGCGACGCCGGACTGCGACCTCGCCTCCTACGCCGCCGACTCCGACAAGCAGCAGGAGTGCGTCGCGAAGAGCGCGGCGAAGGACGCCTACAACTGGGGCTACGACCCCTTCCACTACACGGTCCCCGAGGGCTCGTACGCGACCGACCCGGACGGGACCGGCCGTACCGTCGAGTTCCGCAAGATGGTGAAGGGGCTCAACCAGGACGGGCTGCGGGTCGTCATGGACGTCGTCTACAACCACACGGCGGCCGCCGGTCAGGCCGACACCAGCGTCCTCGACAAGGTGGTGCCCGGCTACTACCAGCGGCTCCTCGCGGACGGCTCGGTCGCCAACAGCACCTGCTGTGCGAACACGGCCACCGAGAACTCCATGATGGGCAAGCTGGTCGTCGACTCGGTCGTCACCTGGGCCAAGGAGTACAAGGTCGACGGCTTCCGCTTCGACCTCATGGGGCACCAGCCGAAGGCCAACATTCTCGCGGTGCGCAAGGCGCTCGACGCGCTGACCCCCGCGAAGGACGGCGTCGACGGCAAGAAGATCATCATGTACGGCGAGGGCTGGAACTTCGGCGAGGTCGCCGACGACGCCCGCTTCGTGCAGGCCACGCAGAAGAACATGGCGGGGACGGGCATCGCGACCTTCTCCGACCGCGCCCGTGACGCCGTGCGCGGCGGCAGCCCCTTCGACTCCGACCCCCGCGTCCAGGGCTTCGCCTCCGGCCTGTACACCGACCCCAACTCGTCCACCGCGAACGGCACTTCGGCCGAGCAGAAGGCCCGCCTGCTGCACTACCAGGACCTGATCAAGATCGGTCTGTCCGGAAACCTCGCCAAGTACCGCTTCACCGACACCGACGGCAAGGAGGTCACCGGCGCCGAGGTCGACTACAACGGCCAGCCGGCCGGTTACGCGGACGCGCCAGGAGACGCCGTCGCCTACGCCGACGCGCACGACAACGAGTCCCTCTTCGACGCCCTCACCTACAAGCTGCCCGCCTCGACGAGCGCCGCCGACCGGGCCAGGATGCAGGTCCTCGCGATGGCGACGGCCACCCTCTCGCAGGGACCGTCCCTCTCCCAGGCGGGCTCCGACCTGCTGCGTTCCAAGTCCCTGGACCGCAACTCGTTCGACAGCGGCGACTGGTTCAACGCCGTCCACTGGAACTGCACGGACGGCAACGGCTTCGGGCGGGGGCTGCCGATGGCGGCCGACAACCAGTCCAAGTGGCCGTATGCGAAGCCGCTGCTGAGCTCGGTGCGGGTCGGCTGCCCGCAGATCGAGGGCGCCTCGGCCGCCTACCAGGACCTTTTGAAGATCCGTTCGACGGACGGCGTCTTCTCGCTCGACACGGCCGCGCAGGTGCAGTCGAAGCTGTCCTTCCCGCTGTCCGGGAAGGACGAGACGCCCGGCGTGATCACCATGGTCCTCGGTGACCTGGTCGTCGTCTTCAACGCGACGCCGAGCAGGCGAGAGCAGCGCGTCGACTCCCTGGCCGGAACCGGCTACCGGCTGCACCCGGTGCAGGCGGCGGGCGCCGACCCTATCGTCAAGACCTCTTCCTATGAGCGGAAATCGGGCACGTTCGCCGTTCCGGGGCGCAGTGTCGCGATATTCTCCCGGATCTCCTGACAGGGGCATTACTTTGGTGGGGCAGGCCGAATCCCGGTCTGCCCCATCGGCGTTGTCCCAGGGCTGGAAGATGGACCTCAACGGCAAGCTCACAGACACGACCGTGCTGGTCGTGGACGACGTCGCGGCCAGCCGGTACGCGATGGGGACTGTGCTGCGCCGGGCCGGACACCAGGTCGTACCGGTCGCCACCGGTCAGCAGGCGCTCGTCGAACTCGACGTACGGCTGCGCAAGGGCGCCCTGCCCGACGTGGCCCTCGTCGACATCGACCTGCCGGACATGAGCGGCTTCGACCTGTGCCGGCGGCTCAAGGAACGGCCGCACATGGCGGGCCTGCCCGTGGTGCACTTCTCGGCCGCCGCCGTGGCACCGGTCGACCGCTGCCAGGGGCTGGACGCGGGCGCCGAGATCTATCTGACGGTGCCCGCCGAGCCCGAGGAGATCGAGGCGGTCGTACGGTCCGCGGTGCGCACCGCCCGGCTGCGGGCCGACGACCAGGCGCTGGTACGGCGGCTGACCATGCTCTCCCAGGCGATCGTCACCATCCAGGCCGCGCGCTCCCTGCAGGAACTCGCCGACGCCGCCGCCGACGGCACCGCACGGCTCATCGGCGGCCCCGCCGCCGTCTTCGTCCTCGGCCCGGACGACGAGCTGTACAGCGGCCTCTCCCGGGACCGCACCTCCCTCGCCCTGCCGGACGCGGGCGCCCACCGGACCGTGGCCGGACTGCTGCGGCGGCTCACCCGCGGACAGGCCGGGGTGCAGATCACCACCGTGCCCGCGCCGCTGTGGCCCGCCGGGTTCTTCCGGCCCGGCATGCAGCACGACGCCCGGCTGGCACTGGTCCTCACCCAGGACGGCCAGGCCCCCGTGTGCCTGGCCACGCCCACCCGCGGGGTGCGCCGGGTGAACCCCGAGGAGGAGGCACTGGTGGCCCAGCTGGCGCAGGCCGCCGCGCTCGCCGCGGAGCCGCTGCTGATGTACCAGGTCGAGCGGCATGTCGCCCTCACCCTCCAGCACAGCTTCCTGCCCCAGCCGCACCGGCTGCCCGAGCTGCCCGGCATCGATGTCGAGGTCCGCTACGTACCGGCGTCCCGGGAGACCGAGATCGGCGGCGACTTCTACGCGGCCCTGCGCACCGACGAGGGCGCGCTCACCGGGGTCGGCGACGTCGTCGGCCACTCGCTGGAGGCGGCCACCGTCATGGTCGAGATCCGGCATGCACTGCGCGCCTACTGCGTGGAGGAGAGCGACCCGGCCGTGCTCGTCGAGCGGCTCGACCGGATGCTGCAGCACTACCACCCGGAGGTCACCGCCACCGTCTGCCTGGCGCTGATCGACCCCGAGACCGGACGCACCCGGATCGCCAACGCGGGCCACATCCCGCCCCTGATCCTGAGCACCAACGGGGACGCCGAGTACGCCAAGGCCGACGGCCCGCTGCTCGGCCTCGGCCTGCCGCACCCGCCGCCCACCGAGCTGTTCCTGGAGCCCGGCGACCGGCTCCTCATGGTCACCGACGGCCTGATCGAGACCCGCGGCACGGACCTGAGCCTCTCCATGGAGCAGCTCCGCTCGGCGGCCGTCGGCGCGCTGCCCGGCCTGCACGCCCTGTGCGACACCCTTCTGGCCTGCTTCGGGCACGACCGCGAGGACGACATCGCGATGCTCGCGCTTCAGCTGAGCAATTAGGCTGAGCCGGTCGCAGCCGTTCTGGAACAGGAGTGCCCATGCCGCAGATCACCGTCGACCACTCGAAGTCGATCGACTTCGACCGGGAGGGCTTCGCCCACGACCTGCACACCGCGCTCGTCGAGATCGCGGCCGCCAAGCCGGAGGCCTGCAAGACGCAGTTCCGCGCGTCCGAGGTCACCGCGTTCGGCTACGAGGACCCCTCGGACGAGGGTCACGCCGTGGTGCACGTCATGATCGGACTGCTCGCCGGCCGCACCGAGGAGACGAAGGCGAAGCTCACCGAGACCGTCCTTGAGCTGCTGAAGAAGCACGTCGAGGACGACGGTCATGCGGTGCTGCATGCCTCCGCCGAGGTGCGGGACCTTGATGCGTCGTACCGGAAGTTCGAGCGGTGAGGGTTCCGTTCGCCGGTCGCCTGGAGCGCCATCGTGGCTTGTCGCGCTCACGCGGCGGAGCCGCAAATTGATACAGCCCCGCGCCCCTAAAAGCAAAAACCCGGACCGGCGGTTTAAGAAGCCAGGGCGAGTAGGCGTGCGACCAAATCCGCGAAGGGACCGTCTGGGGGCTCGTCCTTGACCATGCGGCGCAGCAGCGCGCCCATCTCGTCGTCGTAGGCCGCGCTCACCGCCGCCAGCGCGGCGAAGTCGTGGACCAGTTGGGATTCCAGTTCGGCGCGGGGGATGCGGCGGCCGTCCAGCCAGATCAGGGCGGTGGACTCGGCCAGGGAGATCCAGGAGCGTACGACCAGTTGCAGGCGGGCGGGTGGGTTCTGGACGTCCAGGTGCGACAGGATCTGTTCGTATGCGGCCTGGCGTACGGAGTCGATGAGGGCGTTGGTGGCCGAGGAGCCGACCGCGGGGCCTCCGCGCATCAGTGCCGAGAAACCGGGGCCGTGGTCGTCCACGAAGTCGAAGAAGCGGCGCATCGCACGCAGCAGCCGCGCGCCCAGCGGGCCCTCCTGCGGCTCCTTGAACCGGCCCGCCAGATCCTCCGCCGCACGCTTCAACGCGGCCTCGTACAGGCTGAGTTTGCCCGGGAAGTAGTGGTACACCAGCGGGCGGGAGATGCCCGCGGCGGCGGCTATCTCGTCGATGGAGACGTCGTCGGGAGAGCGTTGGCTGAACAGTTCGAGGGCGACGCCGATCAACTGCTGCCGCCGCTCCTCGACTCCCATTCTGCGGCGTACCCCGGTAGTCATGCGAACACCTTACCGATCGGATCCGGCCCGGAACGCTCCGGTCCGGCCATCGGTGTTCACATATCCAGCACGAGACGCTCACTTCGTGCCCGCGAAACGCAGATCAGCATCGAGTCGGCACGCTCGGCGTCCGTCAGCAGTTCGTCCCGGTGCTCCACCTCGCCCTCCAGCACCCGCTGTTGGCAGGTTCCGCAGAAGCCCTGCTCGCAGGAGTAGGCGGTGTTCGGCAGCGCGGCGCGCACGGCGCCCAGTACGGTCGAGTCGGCCGGCACGGTCAACGTCCGTCCGCTGCGCCGGAGTTCGACCTCGAAGGCGCCGTTGCCGTCGGCCGGCGTACGGGGTGTGAAGCGTTCGAGGCGGACCTGCGGGAACCGCTCCTCGACCGCGGCGATGAGCCCCTCCGGGCCGCAGCAGTACACGGCGGCGTCCTCGGCCGTACCCGCCAACAGGCCGTCGAGATCGGGCAGTCCGTCCTCGTCCTCGGCGACGACGGTCACCCGGTCACCGCCCAGCTTCCCGAGCTCCTCCAGAAAGGGCATCGACGCCCGCGTCCGCCCGCCGTACACCAGCCGCCACCGCGCGCCGTCCCCGAGCGCCCGCAGCATCGGCAGCACGGGCGTGATCCCGATGCCGCCGACGACGAAGACGTACGACGGGGCCTCGACGAGCGGGAAGCGGTTCCGCGGCCCGCGCACCTCCAGCTCCATCCCCTCGGTGACCTGCTCGTGCACCTCGCGCGAGCCGCCCCGCCCGTCCTCGATGAGCCGGGTGGCGACGGTGTACGAGGAGGTGTCCTCGGGGTCGCCGCACAGCGAGTACTGCCGCACAAGACCCGAAGGCAGTACGAGGTCGAGATGCGCGCCGGGCTCCCAGCGCGGCAGGTCCCTTCCTTCCAGGCGCAGTTGTACGACGCCGTCGGCGACGGTCTCGCGCGAGGCGACCAGCAGCTTCAGCGCCCGCGATCGCGGCCGCCCGGAGGTCGGGTTCTCCAGGGCGGGCATCGGCCACAGCGGCGAGGTCCGGATGCGGCGCCGCATCGCCCGTCTGACCAGCACGGCCGTGCCCGCGGCGACCACGACCGTGCGCAGCTTCGGCATCACAGGGCTCCCTTCTCCGCCGCGAGGGCCGCGACCGCCGCGGGGGAGGACGCGAGATAGGCGACGGCCTGCTCGGTGGAGCCCTCCTGGGAGGGGTGGTAGGCGCGGCTGAGGTATCGCGGGATGGACCTGAGCATGTCGCCGGTCGCGGGCAGGGTGCCTCGCCTGCCGCGCACGTAGAACTCCTTGAAGCTCGCGCGGCCGTCGATCAGCGTCGGGTCGTTCTCCATGAAGAAGCGCGCCCCGCGCTGCCACAGGAACACGATCGCCGCGAACGCGGTGGCCCAGGTGCGCACACGGCGCCGGTAGCCGCCGTCGACGTGCAGGAACAGGTCGAACGCGACGGACCGGTGCTCGACCTCCTCCGCGCCGTGCCAGCGCAGCAGATCCAGCATCGTGGGGTCGGCGCCCCGCCGGTCCAGCTCCTCGGCGTTGAGGACCCAGTTGCCGAGGAACGCGGTGTAGTGCTCGATCGCCGCGATGATCGCGACCCGCTCCATCAGCCACCACTTGCGGGCCCTGCCCGGCGGCAGCGTCCGGTCGCCGAGCAGCTTCTCGAAGAACCAGTCGACCTGCGCGGTGTACGGCGTCGGATCGAGCCCGAGCTCCTTCAGATGCGGCAGGACCTCGTCGTGGGCCTGCGAGTGCATCGCCTCCTGCCCGATGAACCCGATGACGTCCTCGCGCAGCCGCTCGTCCCGGATGTACGGAAGCACCTGCTTGTAGACGTGCACGAACCACCGCTCACCGGCGGGCAGCAGCAGATGCAGCACATTGATGGTGTGCGTGGTGAAGGGATCCCCAGGCACCCAGTGCAGCGGGGTCTCCTCCCAGGAGAAGGACACCTTCCGCGCCTTGAGGACGACCCGCTCCGAGGCCTGCGTGTTAGACATGGCGTCAATGTACTGATGGGTAAGTCCGAGTGGAACCCTTCGGCGGGGACTTGTTGACGCCGGTGTCAGCAAGGGGGGGGCGAGTGGCGCTGAGCGGCCTCGGTAAAGTCCGCTGCGGTTCGGCAGCGCCCCAAAGGGGCGCGGGGCTGTATCCATTTGCGGCTCCGCCGCGGGGCGCGACCAGCCACGACTATGCCGCGGACGGTCGACGGCCCAGCGCCGCACATCCCGCGGAGCGCTCAGTGCAGTCCGCTGATCTGCCGCCCGTCCGCCAGGGTCCCCGCCAGCTCGGCCCGCACGCCCTGCTTGGCCCGTACGGCCAGCAGGCTGCCCGGGGCGGAGGCGCTGACCCCTCCCGTCGTACTGATCGACGACGTTCCCGGGCTGCCGGCCGCGAGGAGGTACCAGTTCTTCGCCTCCGACTTCCACAGCACCCCGGCGAGCACCTGCGGGTCCTTCGCCCCGCACGCCGGTACGTTCTCCGCCTTCGCGGCGACCGCCCCGTACGCGCCGCCCGGCGTGTGGAACTGCGCCAGCACGCGCGTCCCGCCGCCCCGCCAGGTCTCGGCCCGGGTGCACACCCAGTCCGCCACGCCGCTCGCGTCGGGCAGCGGCTGACGGCCGTACGCCCAGGCGTTGACCGTACGCACCCCCGCCGAGCGCATCGAGGCCAGCGAGCATGCGTACGGCGCCCAGGAGTGCAGGGCCAGGGCGCCGGTGACCTCGTGGGTGGCGCCGGGCCGTCCGGTGGTGAGATGGGCGGGCACGAGCTCGCCGAGGTCGGTGCTGAGGCGGGTGCCGGTGGCGTCGGTGAGCTGGAGCACCTTCCACGACGTGCAGTCGCCGCTCCCGGCGGCGGGGCTTGCCAGCGGTGCCGTGACGCCGCCGGTCAGGGCGAGGGCCGTCGTGCCGGTGGCCGGCTTGAGGAGGTCCCGCTCGGCGGCCTCCTTCACCCAGGGGGCCGTCAGATAGCGGACGTTGCCGTCCGCCCGGTCCAGGACCAGGGCGTTCGCCTCGGAGCGGTCGGCGCCGTCCACCCGTGCGAAGTCGAGAGCGGCGCCCTTCGCGTCGCTCTTCGGCTCGGCGTACCGGGCGATGCGCAGACCGTCGTAGAGCATCACCACCCGTGCGCTGTCGACGGTTCCGGCGTACAGCAGCTGGGGCGGGCCGGAGGGGCCGCCGGACGGGGTGCCGGGGGTCGCGGAGACCTGGACGCTCTCGCCGGGGCGGGCCCAGACGGTGAGGGCGCGGCGCAGCAGGGCCTTGTCGCCGGTGAGGTCGCCGCGGGCGGGCCAGACGGAGAAGTCGGTGCGCGCGGAGGTCGTCCAGGCGGTGGGGGCGACCCGCAGCAGCCTGGCCGGGTCCAGGGCGGCCTCGGCCGCCGGGTTCTGTGCGTACACGGGGGCGGCGGCGCCGTCGGGGGCCCAGCCGTCCCCGGGCAGACCGAACAGCACCCCGCACACGGCGACGGCCGCCGCGGCGGCGAGCGCGGCCCTGGTGTGCTGTCTGCGGCGCATCAGATCGGTGGGCCGGGCATGCAGTGAGCAGGGGTCGAACTCGGGGGAGTCGAGCAGGGCGTACTGCTCCGGGACCTCGTCGGCCTCTTGGAGCGCGTCCTGCGGGGTCTCGCAGCCGGCGGCGGTCAGCACCCTGACCACGTCGCCGTCGGGGAGTTGCTCCAGGCCGCGCAGGACGTAGGCGGCGCGGGCCGGTCCGGACAGGGCGGACAGCCGCTGGTCCAGGGCGAGTTCGTCGGCGCCGCCCGAACGCGGGAAGAGGCGCAGGCCCCACACCTGGGGGAGCAGCGGCGGCAGCTGGGACCGCTTGGGGAGCGCCGTGCGCTTCAGCGGCAGGCCCGCCTCCAGTGCCGTGCGCAGCACCTGGAGGCGGACGAAGGCGTACCCGGGGTCGCCGTTGCGCCCGGTCGAGCGGTCCGGGACGGCGGGCGCCTGCGCCCGGCCGCGGGGCAGGGCGCGCTGGGTGAGGGCGTGCGCGGTCACCACGCGCCGGTTGCGGCCGAGACTCGGCGGCAGCACCAGGTAGGCGAGCCGGACCAGCCGCGGGTAGTGCTCGACGAGCGCGGCCTCGGCCTGTTCGACGTCGACGGCCGAGTCGGAAGGGGACGGTGCGGGGCGCGGGGCGACATCCTGTGACTGCACGTTCAGCAAAACGAGCGAATCGTGGGATAGTCACCGCCGCGCGGGTGACTCAGCCCTCGGGCTCGACGAGCGCCCGTGCGTAGTTCGCCATCGAGCGCTGGTAGCGGGGGAGATGCGGCGCCAGGGCGCCGAGCACCAGGGAGAGCCCTTCGCGGTCCCGGTCGAGACTGGACAGGCACAGTGCCAGACACGCCCGTACCGCGTCGTCCAACTCGTCGGAGGGCGCGTCCAGTTCCGGTGTCAGCAGCTTGACACCTTCCTCCGCCTGCCCGGTGTTCCTGAGCGAACTGGACAACTGGATCTTGGCCCTGCGGCCCTTGTACTGGCTGACCTCGCCCAGCCCGCGCGCCAGCGCCTCCCGGTACAGGAGTACGGCCTTGTCCGAGTGCCCGGTGGAGTCCCAGGCGCAGGCCTGCTCGAAGAGACCGAGCGGGCTGCCGTCGGGCACCTCGGCGGCGAGGGCGTCGACAACGGCCCGGAAGTCGGCAGCCCGCTCCTCCGGATAGTCGTCGAAAGTGGCCCAGGCGGCGGTCACGCGGTCTTCCCAGTCTTGATTCACCGGAGCAGCTTCGCACACACGTGCACAGCAGACAGTCGTATTTTTGAGCGCGACGGCTGTCACGCCCGTATCGAAGGGGACGGGCCCTCAGGGCCAGCAGAGCGACCCGGAGGAACAGATGAGGTTGACCCGACCGATGCTCGCCGTGGCCGGAGCCGTGGGCGTCCTGGCGCTGGCGGGCTGTGGAACCGGAAACAGCGACGCGGCGGCCAAGGTGCCGACCGCCGCCACCGGCTCTCTGGAGAGCCTGGCCGCCAAGGTGAAGTGCAAGCCGGACATGCAGATCGACTCCGACGAGGTCCGCCAGGCGATCTGCACGACCTCCGACGGCAAGTACGTCTTCGCCACCTTCGCCACCGACCGCGGCCAGCGCGAGTGGATCAACGACGCGAAGGACTACGGCGGTTTCTACCTCGTCGGCCGCAAGTGGGTCGCCGTCGGCGAGGACAAGGTGGTCAAGGCGCTGCAGCACACGCTCGGCGGCGACGAGGAGATCGGCACCAACCACAGCGCGCACACCGGCCACAACGGCTGAGCTTCGCGCCACATACGAAAAGCGGGCGGTGGGAGATTCCCACCGCCCGCTTCCCTAGGGCCTCGTCACTGGCAACGCTGCCCGCTGTTGATGCAGTTGGCGATCTTGTTCGCCAGGTTGTTCTTGAAGACCGCGATGAAGTCGTCGTGGTCGGTTGCCGCCTTGTGCAGCTGCTCGGGGAAGCCGTCCACCGCGTAGGCGTTCTTCACCTGGCCGTTCTGCAGGACCGGCGGGTTGATCTTGTACACCAGACGCATCGTCAGCTGCGGGATCGCCTTGAAGCCGTTCTGGCAGTTGCCGTTGGCGTCGGCGAAGGCGACGTGCGTGCGGTGGTTGGCGCTGTCGATGTTCTTGCCGTCCCAGCAGGACTGGAAGGCGAAGGTGCGCACCACGTTGCTGCCCTGCGGGCAGATCGGGTACTGCGTCGTCAGCTGGACCTTGTTCTCGAAGCCGGTGCAGCTCCAGTGCGCGTTGGCGTTCGCCAGACCGTTGGTCGTGGTCTTGGCGTCACCGGTGATGATGCGCAGGAACTGCGGCATCGCCGTGACCTTGCTGGTCGGGCTGCCGACGTACTTGATCTGTGCCTGGATCGGCGTCAGGATCTTGCCGACGTTGCCTTCCTTGCCACCGCCGTCGGCGTTCTGGTCGAAGTCCTGCGTGCCGTTCTGGATACGCACCACCGGCCAGTAGTAGGCCGACAGGTCGCCCTGGTTCTGGCAGCTGGTCTGGTCCGCGATCAGCGTGTTGTTGTTCGCGAACGCGTTGACCTTCTGGTTGCCGACGTAGTCGTGCAGGTGGTGCGCGCCGTTGGTCACGCCGGGAGCCACGATCACGTTGTCCGTGTTGTGGTTCTTGTTGGCGTTCACACCGCACTTGGTGACGAAGACGCCCTTCGAGGCGTTGCCGTTGGCCTGCGGCTTCTGGGCGACGTTCGGCTGGACCTTGGTGATGTCCACGAAGTCGGCCGCGACCGGGCCGTTGCCGGCCTGACCGCCGATGTTCTGACCGGCCCCGGCCTGCCCGTTGCCCTGCTGCTGGCCGCCATTTTGCTGCTGGCCACCGTTCTGCTGCTGACCGCCGTTCTGCTGCTGACCGCCGTTCTGCTGCTGGCCGCCGTTCTGGTTGTTCTGACCGCCGGCCGTGGTCTGGTTGGCGGTCTGCGTGGTGCAGGCGGCGAGCGCGCTCAGCCCGGCCGCGTCGACCTGGCCGCCCACCCGCTGGATGTCGATGCGGATGCGGTCGAGCGTCGCGGCGCGCTTCTCCTTGAGAGGGCCGACGATCGCGTTCTGCACGAAGCTCGCGTCGCCCGCCTGCGCCTGCCGGGTGGAGGCGAGCCGGGTGTAGGCCTCGGTGACCTGCTTGTCGAGGTTCGCCAGCTCCGTGGCCACACCCTGCTGGGCCCTGGCCGGCACGTTCGTCAGCTTCTGCTGGACGTCGGGGCAGGCGATCGTGGCGACCTGACCGGCGGCGGCCTTGGTCTGGTTCATCCCCGAGTTGTTCGACTCGTGCGCCGAGGCGTAGAAGTTCGCCCAGATCAGCCCGCCCCCACCGAGCGCTAGGGCCGCCGATGCGGCTATGGCCTTGGTGGCCAGCGGCGTACGGCGTTTGCGTGTGTTGCGTCCCATGGAACTCCTCTGACTTCCTTGCGGGCTTGGCGGGGCATCGAGGCGCCCGACAGGAGTGAAGCGGCTCCCACTCATACGCGTGTGGTCCCAGGGGTGTTCAGCAGCCTCACAAACAAATCAGAGGTTTACCGGGCCTTTGCGACCCAACCGCCGCCTGAGCAGCGGAAGTTACGGAAAATCAGCAACCGCTTACTGGCCCCGGTCCAGATAGGCGAGAACCGCAAGGACGCGACGGTTGTCGTCGTCCGAGACCTCCAGGTCCAGTTTGGTGAAGATGTTGGAGGTGTGTTTGGCAATGGCCCGTTCTGTCACCACCAGCTGCCCGGCGATCGCCGCGTTGGAGCGGCCCTGCGCCATCAGTTCCAGCACCTCCCGCTCACGGGGCGTCAGCCGCGCGAGCGGCCGGTCGTCGGCGGCCCGCCGCGAGAGCAGCTGCTGGATCACCTGCGGGTCCATGGCCGTACCACCGGCCGCGACCCGCCGTACGGCGTCCACGAACTGGTCCGCGTCGAACACCCGGTCCTTCAGCAGATACCCGACCCCACCGCTGCCGTCGGCGAGCAGCTCGCGCGCGTACAGCTGCTCCACGTGCTGGGACAGCACCAGCACCGGAAGCCCGGGTCTGTCCCGGCGGGCCTGCAGTGCGCACTGCAGCCCCTCGTCGGTGTGCGTGGGCGGCAGGCGTACGTCGACCACGGCGACGTCCGGTTCCAGCTCGGCCAGCGCCCGGGCGAGCTCGGGGCCGGACTCGACGGCCGCGGCGATCTCGAAGTCGTAGGCCTCCAGAAGCCGTACCAGACCGTCGCGCAGCAGGAAGAGGTCTTCGGCTAGGACAACGCGCAAGGGATCTCCATGGTGACCATGGTGGGACCGCCCGCGGGAGAGCTGACGGCCAGGACGCCGTCGAATGTACCCAGGCGCCGCTCGACTCCGGCGAGGCCCGAACCGGCTCCGATCACCGCGCCGCCCTTGCCGTTGTCGGTGACGCTGATGCGCAGCTTGTCCTCGCCGTGATGCAGGTCGATCCAGAGGCGGTCGGCACCGGAGTGCTTGACCGCGTTGGTGAGCACCTCGCTGACCGCGAAGTACGCAGCCGACTCCACCGGCGCGTCCGCGCGGCCCGGCAGCTCGACGTTCACCTCGGTGGGCAGCGGCAGCCGCAGCGCCAACGCCCTTACGGCATCGCCGAGTCCGCGTTCGGCCAGCACCGGCGGGTGGATGCCGCGCACCAGGTCGCGCAGCTCGGCGAGCGCGTCCACGGAGGACTGCCGGGTCTGCGCGAGGAGCTGCCTGGCCTTCGCCGGGTCCTTGTCGAGGAGCATCTCGATGGTGCCCAGATCCATGCCCATGGCCACCAGCCGCGCCTGCGCCCCGTCGTGCAGATCCCGCTCGATACGGCGCAGTTCGGCGGCGGAGGTGTCGACGGCGTCCTTCCGGGTCTCGGTCAACACCTGCACCCGCTCGGCCAGTTCGGCCTGGCTCGCGCCGAGCACCGCCCGGGTGAGCCGGAAGTGGGCGGTCAGCAGCCGCGGGGCGAGCGGGAAGGCGAAGGCCAGAATCACCAGGGCCAGGGCACCGGCGCCGAACGCGGAGGCCTGGTCGGTGACGTGCACGAAGCCGTACCAGTACCCGCCGTACGCGGAGAGCGGCCGCCACAGCCCGGCGGCGACCGCGAAGCCCTCCAGGGGGTACAGGACAAGGACGGCCGGCAGCAGTGCGGTGATGTACCCCGCCGTCATGTCGACCTGCAGCCACCGCAGATCGCGCCAGACCGCCGGGTCACGGAGGAGGGCGTACGTCCGCGTCCAGGGGTTGGCGCCCTCGGGTATCGGCCGGTACGCCGACGGGATCCGCATTCCGCACCACCGCGCCGCGAGCACCCGCCGCCGGTCGGCGAACGCCCGCACCCTCGCCAGCACCCACGGCGTCGTGACGAGCCCGAGGCCGATCGGGACGAGCGAGATCGACACAAGGGCCAGCGTGAACCACAGAACCGCTCCGGGCAGGCTCACCAGGGCCAGCACGAACCCCCGCCCGGCCGCCACAGCAACGGCCCGCACCCTCGCGGAGAGGGTGCCGCTTTTCGTGTTGGTGTTCATGGCAGAAGTCTGGCCGAGCGGGGACCGGGGGTCACGGGGCCGGGCCCCCGGCTGGAGGGTGGTACCAGCTACACCCCCGGGAGGACACCGCCCTGCCTTCAGGGGCGCGGGGCCGTGTCGACATGCGGCTCCGCCGCGTGGGCGCGACAAGCCCCCAGCGACCCGCACTTTGATCACTCCCCCAGTACCTTCGCCTCCACCACCGGATCCAGCCCCACCGGCGGCCGCCCCGGCCGTGCGGGCGCGGTGCCGCCGATCCCCTGGAGCCAACGCCAGGTATCGGCGACCGTCTCCTCCACGGGCCGGCACCGCAGTCCCGTGGCAAGCGCACGCGAAACGTCCCCGCTGTGCATCGAGTCATGCATGTCGGTGCCCGGCGGCACCCACACCGGCAGCTGGGTCCACGGCTCGATCCCCGCTTCGAGGATGACCCCGGGGTCGACCCACCGCAGCTCCGCATCCGACCCGGTGACGGCCACGCACGCGTCCAGCAGGCTGCCCATGGTGGCATGACCCTGCTCGCTGACCATGTTGTACGGCCCGCTCAACTCCCGCTCGACCGAGCCGAGGATCCACTCGGCCATGTCCCGCACGTCGACGTATTGGAGCGGCAGCTCCCGCGGCCCCGGGGCGAGTACCGGGCCGCCCCGCGCGATCCGCCCCAGCCACCACGGCAGCCGCCCGATGTTCTCGTACGGGCCGAGGATCAACCCGGCCCGTACGAGAACGGAGCGCTCCGCCCCGAACGCCTCGACGGCGGCGATTTCCGCACCCCGCTTGTCCCGTGCGTAGTCCGTCATGTCCGCGTCGGGCTCGGCCCCCTCGACCAGCGGGGCACTCTCGTCGTGCCCGGCCGGTGCGGGCCATGCGTACACCGAGCAACTCGACACATACACATACCGCCCGGCACGACCCCGCAGCAGCCGTGCCGCGCTGTGTACCGCCCGGGGCGCCGCCGACCAGGTGTCGACGACGGCGTCCCACTCGCCCTCCGCAAGGGCGGCGAGCCCGTCCGCCGCGGTGCGGTCGCCGACCAACGCTCGTACCCCGGCCGGGACCTGGTGCCGTCCCCGGTTGAGGACGGTCACCTCCCAGCCGCGCCCCAGGGCCGCCTCCACGACGGCCCGTCCCGCGAACTCCGTTCCACCCAGCACCAGAAGTCTCATGCCGGTGAGCCTGCCCGGTCGGCCCGCGGGACGGAACGGCAATCTGCCGTCAGCAGAGAACGAACGCGCGGTGGACGGTCAACGGCCGGTCGGGGGCGTGTACTTGTACCCGACCCGCCGCACCGTCTGGATCGTCCCGCGGTGCTCGGCGCCCAGCTTGCGGCGCAGACGCGCGATGTGGACGTCGACGGTGCGGCCGTCGCCCACATGGCCGTACCCCCACACCGTGGTGACCAGCTGGTCGCGGGTATGCACCCGGTGCGGATGCGCCACGAGATGCGCGAGCAGCTCGAACTCCAGGTAGGTGAGGTCGAGTTCGCGCCCGTTCACCTCGGCGGTGCGCTGCGCGGAGTCGATGCGGACGAGGGGGTTGCCAGCTGCTTCGGGGACGTCGGCCTCGGCGAGGTGCGGGCGGTCGGCCGGGATGAGGACGAGGTATCCGACCATCGGCGGCTGTCCCGGCAGTGTGGGCAGGGTGTGCTGGGGCGCGGGCAGCCAAGTGGCGCCCGGCGGCAGGAACTCCGAGACGTCGAGTACCTCGTCCCGGCCCACGGCGCGCAGCCGATGACGTGAGCCGTTCGCGGAGGCGGCGGGGGTGTCGAGCGTGGCGGCGGGCAGAGAACGAATGGTTGCCATGAGAGGTCAGCTCTTTCGCGCGAGAGGTTCGTCGGGGACGTACGACGTGTCGCGCTGGCCGAAGGCCGGGGTGTACGGCTTTAGAGGGCCGGCGCGTTCATCGCGCGGCAACACACCCGGTCGAAGTCGTGGTGCTGACGGGAAGGCCAGAACGGCTCGAGGTCATGGCGACCCGTCGCGGTGTGGTTCTTGAAGCTGGCCATGACCTCATTGAAGCAGACACCGGCCCCGACGAGGACCCTTCTCTCACTACTTGGACGGCAAAAGGGGCGCCCACCGCGAACGGTGGACGCCCCTTTTGCCGAAAACCGGGGATCAGACCTGGCCGGCCTTCTCCAGCGCGGAGCAGCACGTGTCGACGAGCAGCCGCGTCACCACGTACGGGTCGACGTTGGCGTTGGGACGGCGGTCCTCGATGTAGCCCTTGCCGTCCTTCTCGACCTGCCACGGGATACGGACCGAGGCGCCGCGGTTGGAGACGCCGTAGGAGTACTCGTTCCACGGGGCGGTCTCGTGCAGACCGGTCAGGCGGTCGTCGATGCCGGCGCCGTAGTTCTTGACGTGGTCGAGCGGCTTGGAGCCCTCGCCCAGCGACTCGGCGGCGGTGATGATCGCGTCGTAGCTCTCGCGCATCGCCTTGGTGGAGAAGTTGGTGTGCGCGCCGGCGCCGTTCCAGTCGCCCTTCACCGGCTTCGGGTCCAGCGTCGCGGCGACGCCGAAGTCCTCGGCGGTGCGGTAGAGCAGCCAGCGGGCCACCCACAGGTGGTCGGAGACCTCCAGCGGGGAGACCGGGCCGACCTGGAACTCCCACTGGCCGGGCATGACCTCGGCGTTGATGCCGGAGATGGCGAGGCCGGCCGCGAGGCAGTTCTCCAGGTGGGCCTCGACGATGTCACGGCCGAAGATCTCGTCGGCGCCGACACCGCAGTAGTAGCCGCCCTGCGGGGCCGGGAAGCCGCCCTTGGGGAAGCCCAGCGGGTAGCCGTCCTGGAAGAAGGTGTACTCCTGCTCGATGCCGAAGATCGGCTCCTGCGCGGCGAACTTCTCGGCGACCTCGGCCAGCGCGGCGCGGGTGTTCGACTCGTGCGGCGTGAAGTCGATGTTGAGGACCTCGCACAGGACGAGGACGTCGTCGCCGCCGCGGATCGGGTCCGGGCAGGTGAAGACCGGCTTGAGGACACGGTCCGAGGAGTGGCCCTCGGCCTGGTTCGTGGAGGACCCGTCGAAGCCCCAGATCGGCAGCGCGTCCAGACCGGCGGGCTCACCCGCGATGATCTTCGTCTTGGAACGGAGCTTGGCGGTCGGCTGGGTGCCGTCGATCCAGATGTACTCAGCCTTGAAGGTCACGGGCCACTTCCTTCGGGGATGTGTCTACGCACTTGCGGGTGCTGCGGCGCTGCGGCACTGAGGCGCCGCGGTGGATGTCCGCGAGCCTGTCAACAGGCGATTTCCCGGCCATTGCTCGAGTGTGAACCCCGTGTTACCTGGCGGTGGTGTGGCGCGATTCACGGTGTGAGGGCGGGTGGGGCACAGCAAGTCGACAGGTCGATGCGGTCGGCGGGCGCGGACGGGCTGTCGTACGGCGGCTCGTATGCGATGGGGTTCTGCGCATGAGGCCGGACGGTCAGCCTTCTGCCGCGGCCGCGTCCCGCACTCCGGCCAGGAACCCCTTGATCGCGGCCACCTCCCGGTCGTCGTATCCCCGCAGCAGTTCCACCGTCTGCTCGATCAGCGGCCCGAAGAAGGACCACCCGAGCTCCACCGCCCGTTCGTCCACCTCGATCACGACCTTGCGCCGGTCCCGCGGGTCACGGAGTCGCCGCACATGCCCGGCCCGCTCCAGCCGGTCGACCAGGGCGGTGGTCCCCGCCGAGTTCAGTCCGAGCGCGGTGCCGAGCCGCCCCGCCGTCATCTCCTCGCCCGCGCGGGAGGCGTCCATCAGGGCGATCAGGGCGCGTACGTCCGGGGGGTGCATGCCGTTGCGGGACGCGAAACGGGCGGGAGGCGCTGCGCGGCATGTGCGGAGTGTGAGGCGGCGCCGCTACCGCCCGCGGCGGGAAGGGGAGATGCCGGGTCGTGTCCACCCGCGGCGGCAGACAGGTCGACAGCGACACTGCGGCAAGAGGCAGATCCGTAACAGCAGACCGAGGACAGACACCCCCAGTTGTGCCCCCGATCCAGCAGAACCGCCGGCGCAATGCCCGCTCACACACCCGCACAGGCTGCCGCAGCCACTCCGTGCTCAAGCCAAGCGCAGCGGCTTGGTACGCCCAGGCCGCCGACCTGGCCCGTACCCACCGCGTGTTCGCCGTCGACCTCCCCGGCTGCGCGGGCCGCGGTACCGAGGCCGGCGACCGTCACCCCCGTACGGTCGCCGACCTGGTGGCCTGGCTGGACGCGGTCGTGGACGGCCTCGGCCTGGAGGAGACGGACCTGGGCGGGCCCTCGTACGGCGGCTGGATCGCCCTGCACCACGCGCTGCACGCACGCGCACGCGTGCGCCGCCTCTTCCTCCTGGACCCCACCCAGTGCTTCACCGGATACCGGCCCGCGTATCTCCTGCACGCCCTGCCGCTGGTGCTGCGTCCCTCGCCCCGCCGGGTCCGCGCCCTGCTGGAGTGGGAGACCGGGGGAGTGGCCCTCGACCCCGACGGGCTCCGTCTCCAGGAGGCGGCCGCCGGCTTCCCCTCCGTCGCGAAGCCGGTGACCGGTCCCCGCCCGGCGCCGGACGCGCTGGGCGGGCTGGACATGCCGGTCCTGCTGCTCCTGGCCGGGAACAGCAGGACACATGACACGTACGGGGTGGCGGCGAAGGCGGTTGCGCTGCTGCCGCGCGAGGAGACGGTCGTGGTCCCGGACGTCTCCCTCCCCCACTCTCGACTTCGCTCGAGCGGGGGGACCCCCATCGCGCTGCCGCAGTCCGCACCCGCCGGACTCGGCCGCCGCCTCACGGAGTTCCTGTGTCCTTGAGCCTCACCCCACCTTCTCGATCAGTGCATGGCGGATCAGGAACTTGCCGGGCTCCCGGACCTGTTCGAAGGCCGCGTTGTTGAGCAGGGCACAACTGCCGGAGACGGAGGTGACCTTCACCGTCGTGGACTTGTTGTTGTCCAGGTTGGTGACCTTCAGCGTCGTCCCCGCCGGGAACTGGTTGCTGGAGGCCGCAGGTGCGCCGCCCTCGCCGGAGAGGGTGACGGTGGAGCCGTTGCACACCTGCTGACCCGAGGCGGCAGCGCCACCACCCGCGTTCCCGTTCGCGTTTCCCGCGGGCGCCGAGGCCGTCTGCGAGGGCTGCGCGGACTGCTGTGCACCGCCCGCCTGCTGTCCCGCACCGCTCTGCGCCGGCTGCGTCGCCTGGGAGCCCTGAGCCGACTCCCCAACGGTGCAACCGGACGCCTTCTGCTGGACCTTGATCTGCGCGATGACCGCCTCGCGGTTCGCGATCCGGGCCGCGGACTGGGCGTCGGGACTGGCCTTCTGCCCGTCGATGAACTTCTGGTTGTTGCCGAGGGCAGTGGCGAGCCCCTGGCAGACGTTCGAGTCCGCGGCCGACAGGGTCTTGGCCTGGGGGCTCTGTGCGGCGTTCGAGGTGCTCGCCATGACGAAGGCGCCGCCTCCCGCCACCGCCGCCGCGCTCACCAGCAGCGCGATCTTCTTCTTCGTACCGAGACTTCTCCTACGCGACATGCGCGCCTCCTGCGAGGTAGGGGAGCGTACGCCGCTATGTACGAGATACCGAACGAAGTTACTCAGTGGTTACAGGAGTCACTGAAGTAACGTACGTCACAGGAAAGTTGAAGCCGGCTCACAGAGCCGGCCCCGCTCTCTGTCCTCGGTCCTATCGGGACAGGGCGTCCCGTACGGCCTCGTCGGTGCGGCCCACCACCGCGCTGCCGTCGTCGGCGGTGATGATCGGGCGCTGGATCAGCTTGGGGTGCTCGGCGAGCGCCGTGATCCACCGCGCGCGCGACGAGTCGTCCCGCGGCCACTCCTTCAGTCCGAGCTCCTTGGCTTCGGCTTCCTGGGTGCGGGTGATGTCCCACGGTTCGAGGCCGAGACGGTCGAGTACGTCCCTGATCTCGTCCTCGCTCGGTACGTCCTCCAGGTAGCGGCGGACGGTGTAGTCGGCGCCCTCGGCGTCGAGCAGGCTGATGGCGCTGCGGCACTTGGAACAGGCCGGGTTGATCCAGATCTCCATGGGGTCAAAGGTACCCCTGAGGTCCCCTCAAAGCCGCTGTGGCCAGGGCCTTTTGTCAGTGCCGGGCGGTACACTAGAAGAAGTGTTCGAGGGTGTGGGGGGTGCCGAAACCCCCGTTCATTCCCGCACCCTCACCGCGACAGGAGGATGCCTGTGCCCGCTGCCGCACTGAAGCCGAAGCCGACCCAGTCCACCGCCAAGCACCCCGTCCTGCTCGACCTGCCCTACGCCCCCGTGGAGAAGCGCCCGCTGCCGCCGGGCCGTCCGCGCGAGTGGTACGTCACGCACAACCGACGCCTCAAGGCGATGAGGCTCGCCATCGCCCTGCTCGACAAGGGGGTCTACGTACCGAACCAGGCCCGCAACGAGACGATTCGGAGCACGGCCGAACTGATCGGCGTCCACCCGCCGTCGGACACGACGTGCCACATGGTGCGGGCGCTGATGCGGTACTCGCGGTAGGCGTGGTGCCGGGTGCCCCGTGCTTGTGGGGTGCCCGGCACATGCGTGGCCGTAGCGCCGGGGGCTCCGCCCCCCCCAGACCCCCGTTCGGCCCTTGAGAGGCCTCGTCCTCGAACGCCGGACGGGCTGAAAATGCGCGACCGGCGCTCAGAGCTGCCCCGCCAGTTCCTTCTCCACCGGGGTCCGGAACCGAGGCGTCACCTTGGTGGTCCCCAGCCATCCCTGCAACCGCTCCGCCTCTGCCGCGACAGCCGCCTCGGCCTCGCGTCCCACGCCGTCCTTGTCCAGCAGCCGCCAGACGATCTCACCGTCGGGACGCTGAGCCCATCCGCCCACCACTCGGCCGTTCCACCACACCGTCGGCCCCACATTGCCGCTGTAGTCGAACAACGACGGCCGCAGCTCAGGCGCCAGATACCAGTCCCGCTCCCGCCACCCCATCGCCGTCGGATCCAGCGCGGGCAGCAGTGCCGCCCACGGCAGGTCCGGGCCGGCCACCGGCTCGACGTCACCGTCGACGACGTATCCCACACCCTCGTCCACAGACACCTCCTGCGCGCCGATCGCCGCCAGGGCACGCCGGACGTCCGTGACCTTCCAGCCCGTCCACCACTTCAGGTCGGCCTCCGTGGCGGGCCCGCATGCCACGAGCCAGCGGCCGAGCAGCACCGACTGCGCCTCGGCCACGTCGAGTTCGGGGTGCGGCGGGGCCACGGCCCAGCGGAACTGGCTGGACGTCCACGAGCCGAGCGGGCGCCCCCGGACGACCTTGCCCTCCACGCCCAGCACTCTCAGCAGCCGGGTCGAAACGGTGTGCACGCCCTCGTAGCTCTTGCCGGCCGAATACACGAACTGCTCTCTCAACCGCGGCTCGTCCTCGGCGAGTTCGGCCGCGGTCGCCTGCCCGCGCCGCGCCAGGGCCGCCAGCGCCGACTCCTCGACGTCCTTCAGCCAGGCCGCGTCCGGAGCCCCGGCCTTCGCCATGTCCTTGAGCAGCGAGGCCCGCTCCCGCGCGGCGACCGTGAGTCCGGTCGAGGCGTGCACGACGGCGGTGAGGTCGGTCGGGAACACGAACACGGTGTGCCGCATGCCGTGCATCCGCACCAGTGAGCGGTCCGTGTACAGCGCCCGCTCGGTCTCCGCCACGGTCCGCGCCGCGTCCGCCAGCCGCGCGCCCACGGCCAGATGCACCGTGGCCGGGTCCGACCCGTGCAGCGCCACCAGCGTGTGGGCGACCTCCTCCGGACTGCCCGCCCGCGCCCCCGGAGCCAGCCGCTGCCGCAACGCAAGCCGCGCCCGCCGCTCCGCCACCCCGACGTACCGCCCACCGCCACCCATCCCAGCCTCCCCGCCACACCATCCGTGCCCTCATCCTGCAACACGCCACTGACAACCGGGCCCCGCCCTGCAGGGCGTTCGCTCTCTCAGCCCGTCCGGCGTTTGAGGACGAGGCCGTTCAGGCCGAAAAAGCGGGGGGCCGGGGGCGCAGCCCCCAGGGACGGGACGGGTAGGGGCGGCGGCGAGAAAGCCGCGAACCCCCGTCACCCGATCGCCGCCCTCCGCATGCGCACGCCCCCGCCCCCGCCTTCACTGCGATCAGGAGGCGACGGCGGGCGACCGCACCGGAGGCGTGATGGGCAGGCGCGGTGTATCGCGGTGGGTGGCGTGAGCACCTTCGCCGTTCGTGCCGAACGGGGAAAGGCCGCCCGTCGGCGGGTGGCACGGTCGGCGCACGCCGGGTGGGTTCCGCCCGTCGACCGGGCCGACCCCGTTGCCGTACTGGAGCGGCAGGGACGTGACCGGCTGCCGGAGCTGCTGCCGATCCGGTACGGCCGGATGGCCGCCTCGCCGTTCGCGTTTCTGCGCGGTTCGGCCGCCGTGATGGCCGCCGACCTCGCGTCCCGGCCGCACACCGGCCTGACCGTGCAGCTGTGCGGCGACGCCCACCTGCTGAACTTCGGTCTGTACGCTTCTGCGGAGCGGGCGCTTGTCTTCGATCTCAACGACTTCGACGAGACGTTTCCCGGCCCCTTCGAGTGGGACGTCGAGCGGCTGGCCGCCTCCGTCGCCGTGGCCGCGCGGGCGAACGGACACGCCGAGGCCAAGGTGCGGCGCGCGACCCTGGAGGCGGTGGCCGCCTATCGGACCGCCATCCGGCGGCTGGCCGGCCGGGGCGAGCTCGCCGTCTGGTACGAGCGCATCGACGCCGACAGCCTGCTGCCCCTCGTCCGCTCCGCCGGCCGCCGCAGACAGGTCGCCTCCAGCCTCACCTGGGCCCGCCGCCGCACCAGCCTGCAGGCCCTCGGGAAGCTGACGGAGGTGGTCGACGGGCGCCGCCGGATCATCCACGACCCACCGCTCCTCGAACCCGCCGGCGCCTCCGACATGGCCTCCCTGCGCAAGATCTTCAGCGACTACCGTTCCACCCTCTCCGAGGAGCGCCGCCTGCTCCTGGACCGCTACCGCTTCGTGGACGCCGCCCGCAAGGTCGTCGGCGTCGGCAGCGTCGGCCTGCGCTGCTTCGTCGTCCTCCTCACGGGACGCGATCACAGCGACCCCCTCTTCCTGCAGATCAAGGAGGCCCGGAAGTCCGTATGGGAGACACATCTGCCGCATGGGCCGTACGTCCATCCCGGGCATCGCGTCGTCGCAGGTCAGCGGCTGCTGCAGGCGGGGAGTGACATCTTCCTGGGGTGGATGAGCGGGCCGCAGGGGCGCGCCTTCTACTGGCGGCAGCTGCGCGACATGAAGGGCTCCGCGGACGTGGCCGGCATGAGCCCGGCCGATCTGCTCGGATACGCCAGCCTGTGCGGCACCGCCCTGGCCCGCGCCCACGCCCGCTCCGGCGACCGCATCGCCATAGCCGCGTATCTCGGCGGCGCCGACACCTTCGAGCAGGCCGTCGCCGACTTCGCCCTCGCCTACGCCGACCAGACCGCCGCGGACCACGCGGCTCTGGGCGCGGCCGTCGCCGCAGGCGTGGTCGCGGCGGCCCCCGAGGCGTGATCACACCCGTAACCTGCCTCGCCGATCCCGGTCGTGCAGCACCTCGACCCCGCCACCGCACCGTGATCGCGGAGGTCCTGAACCGCCGTACGGAACTGGATGTGAAGCTCGCCGAGGTCCATTGCCCCGACGAGGTCCTCGACCAGCCCTTCTACGGTCTCGACTTCGGACTGCCCACCGTGAAGCCGCGCGAGACGGTCGAGCGCTGCGTCGAGACCGGCAGGCGGGGCGAGCCGTTGCCCGGGCCGCCGTCAACCGTCTGAGCCGGGCGATCACCTGCGTGGTGCGGTGCAGCCCCTTCGACGGACACAACGGCGGGGTCGTCCTGCTCATGGAGGAAGGCCGGACGAACGACTCCGAGTGAGAAGCGAAGCGTACGATTCCGGTATGGCCACCGGAGGTGAGGTCTCGGACCTCATTGCTTCCGCCGAGCGGAAGGCCTCTGCGGCGCGGGTGGGTTCGGAGCGCGAGAGCAGCCATGCCGAGCTGCACGAGCTGCGTGCCGGGCAGGCTCCCACCGAGGTGGTGAGAGAGGCCCGTCTGCGGATCGCTGCGATCCACCGGTCGACAGCGGACCGCCATCTGACCGCGGCACGGCTGCAGGACGACTACGTGTCCCGGCTCACCAGCTGGTCGCATGAGCGCAGTGCCCCGCAGCCCCTGTTCATGTCGGGGGTGGCGGCGGCCTGCGGCACCGGCAGCGCCGCCGTCACCCTGGTCGGAGCCACCCCCGACCAACTCGGCCTGGCCGCCTCCGACGAACTGTCCCGCGCCGCCCAGGAGCTGGAGTTCCTGCTCGGCGAGGGGCCGGCCCGGGACGCCACCAGCGAGGTCCGCCCCGTGACCGCGGACGGCTCGGCGCTGCTCGACCGCTGGGCCGGATACGGGCCAGCCGTTGCCGAACTGGGCATCGGCGCGGTGGCCGCCGTACCGCTCAGCCTGTCCGGCGCCTGCGTCGGCGCCCTCACGGTCTTCGACCCCGTACAGGGCGTCACCGACCCGGACACCTTCGCCGAGGTCGCCGAGGCACTGACCCGCTCGATGTTCCTCGGCGCGGACGGCGATCCCGGTATGTACGGCGCCACCGACCTGCGCGCCAAGGTGCACCAGGCCGCCGGGATGGTCTCCGTGCACCTCGACTGCCCGGTGACCGACGCACTGGAACTGATCAAGGCACATGCCTTTGCCGAGGGCGTCTCCGCGCACCTTGTGGCGGAGCGCATCCTGCGGGGCGAGCTGCGCCTCGGCTAGGGGGAGACGCCGGGGCGCGGACAGGGAAGACTGCGGACACGGTTCGCGACCGATGATCCGGGAAGCGAATCGATGAGAGGCCGAAGGGAAAGCGAGCTGATGAGCACGATGTCCCCGTCGCAGCAGCGGTTGGCACAGGCGTTCGTCGACCTGGCCGCCAGCCCGGTCACGGAGGCCTCCGATCCGAGCGGGCTCCTCGCGGCCCTGGCGGCACATGGAACCGAACTGCTCGGCGGCTGCGCCGCGGTCGTGCTGTACGCCCCGGACGACCCCGTCCACGCCGAGGTGGCCGGCACCGGCGAGGAGCGGCTGCGCCTGGTCCGTGACGCCGTCACCTGGGGCGAGGGACCGGGGCCGGAAGCCTGCCGCACCGGCCGTCCGGTGCCGGACACCGCCCTCGACGGCGACCGGGCCCGCCGGGACTGGCCGCGCTATGTGGACCGGGCCCGGGCGCTGGGCTACGGCAGGGTCGCCGCGCTGCCCCTGCGTGCCGGCGAGGACACCCTGGGCGCCCTGGTGCTGCTGGGCCGCGGCAGCACGCCGCTGCACCCCGACCTCCTGGCGCTGGGCCAGGCCCTCGCCGATGCCGCCGGCTGGACCCTGCAACGGGAGCGCCGGCTGCGCGAGAGCCGGGCGCTGGCCGACCAGCTGGGCCAGGCGCTGACCAGCCGTATCGTCATCGAACAGGCCAAGGGCACGCTCGCCGCCCGGCACTCCATCACGGTCGACGAGGCCTTCCGCGTCCTGCGCTCCCACGCCCGCTCGCACCGCCGCCGCCTGACGGAGGTGGCCCGCGAGGTGGTGGAACGGAAGCTGGACCTGCAGACGGACTGAGCGCCGGGGCAGCCGGAAAACAGGATGCACGCCCGGTGACCGTCTCCCTACGCTGGACATGCGTCGCGGAGCTGCCCACCACCGCTTGCCGCAGGACAGGCATCACCCTGCGGACTCGGGGCTACTCTCTACGCACCGACGGACGGGCGCCCGTCCCCCAGCGCCCCCTCGGACGAGAAAACCATCACCGCTCAACTCATCCACGCCCACACGGAGGCCCGTCATGGGCACCATCGTCATAGCCGGGACCGCCGTCCTGGTGCTCCTGGGATTCGGAAACCACGTCTGGTGGCTGGCCGCGGTCGCCGTGCTCTTCCTGTACACGCAGTACGGGCGCAGCGGCACCAAGGGCGGCTCCGCCTCGCAGTCCTCGCCGTTGTCGGGGGGATCCTCGTCGGGGTCGATGCCGGCCACGTACCAGGCCTACCGCAAGCGCCGTGACATGCAGGCCAAGTGGGAGCGCCGCTACGCTCGCGAGCGCCCCCTGGAGTCGCGCCGCCAGCAGCGCGAGAAGAGCAAGTGAGACGAACCGAACCGCTGATGGGCGCCGGTCACAGTCCCGGCGCGCCCCACACCGGGAACCAGCGGCTCAGGTCCTGCTCCATCCGCAGGTCGTCGGCGAGCGCCGCCTTCACCTGCAGTTCCAGCGCGTTGTCGCGCCGCTGCCCACCGTCGGGCAGCGGTGCGAACGGGTAGAACGTGCCGCGCTTGTAGAGATAGACCAGCGCGAGCCGTCGGCCCCCCTCGCCCTGGAAACCGGCCAGGGAGCACAGCAGTTGCGGCCCGAAGCCGTTGACCTCCATCGAGCTGTTCACCGCGTGCAGATCGTTGACCAGCTCGGACAGTTGGCCGGGGGAGCGGCGCGAGACCAGCCAGGAGTAGCCGTACCCGTCCTGGCTGAGCTCCACCGGGGGTCCTTCCCGGTCGGCGTCCGCGTCAAGGAGGGCCTGGACCTCCCGGTGAGTCTGCTCGAAGGCCCCGCCCTCGACCGTCGCGAAGCACACCGCGCCCGTGCCGGTCGGTGTGAAACCGGCCGCGGCCTCGAGGGTCACGGCCGCCGACGGCAGCGCGAAGAGCTGGTCGAGATCGGGCAGGACCGGTTTCGTACGGCCGAGCAGAATGTCCAGGAGCCCCATGTCACCCCTTTCCGGGTGTTGCCGCCTCACCCAACTCGGCGGAGATCCGCCCCAGTTGGTCGAGCCGCTGCTCCAGGCTCGGGTGCGTGGAGAAGAACCGCTCGATGCCGGGCTCCTTGCCGGTCGCCGGGGTGAAGTAGAAGGCGTTGAAGGCCTGCGCCGTCCGCAGGTCCTTGGTCGGGATCCGCGCGATGTCGCCGGAGACCTTGGTCAGCGCGGAGGCCAGTGCCGAGGGCCGCCCGGTGAGCAGCGCCGCCGCCCGGTCCGCGGCCAGCTCCCGGTACCTCGACAGCGCCCTGATCAGCAGGAAACTGATCGCGTACACGGCCGCCGACACACCCATCACCGCGGCGAAGACGGCCGCGGTGTTCTGGTCCCGGCGCCCACCGCCGAACAGCTGCGAGTAGAAGGCGAACCGGACGATCAGGCCCGCGATCACGCCGAGGAACGACGCGATCGTGATCACGGCGACGTCCTTGTGCGCCACGTGTGACAGCTCGTGCGCGAGCACGCCCTCCAGCTCCGCGGGCTCCAGCCGCCGCAGCAGCCCGGTCGTCACACACACCACCGCATGGTCGGCGTTGCGCCCGGTCGCGAAGGCGTTCGGCATGTCCATCTCGGACACCGCCACCACCGGCTTGGGCATGTCGGCGATCGCACACAGCCGGTCGATCACGGCGTGCAGCTCGGGATACTCCTCGCGCTCCACGACCCGCCCGTGCATGGCGAACATCGCGATCCGGTCGGAGAACCAGAACTGCGCGACGAACATCGCCGCCACCAGCACCACGACCAGCAGCCACGATTTCAGCAACACGATCAACGCGGCGACGAACGCCACGTACAGCAACCCGAGCAGGAACATCGTGACCGTCATCCGCACGGTCAACCGCCGGTCGCTCCGGAAGCGGCTCTGCATCTGCCATCACCCCGCAGTCAGGCACTCGTCCCACTGCCAGTGTGCACCCAGCCACTGCCATGAGGTGGTCCCGAACGGCTCTAGGAGCCGCAAAAGGTCCCTGTGAGAGGCCTCTAGTACGGCGCCCGGAACCGCGCCCACCCGAGCAGCACGATGATCGCCGCCACACTGCCCAGCACGATCGCCGTCGACACCCACGAGGACCGGCGCGGCGCCACCGGCTCCGGATCCGCTCGGAACGGCTGCGGCTCCGGCGGGTTCTCCTTCCACCGCGCGGCCAGCATCCGGGCCCGCGCGGAGGGCTCCTTGTGCTCGGCCGAATCCGCCCACCTCAGGTCGAACTCGCGCTCCTGGTCCTCGTGTTCGCGCTCCGGCATCCTGTCCACCCCCGTGTCGTGTCACCGGCAGAATAGAACATACGCCCGCGCCCCCGCTGTCGGTACGACAGCGGGGGCGCGGGCGCAGTGCCTGGGACAGGCGTCGATCACACGTCGAAGTAGAGCTCGAACTCGTGCGGGTGCGGACGCAGCTGCAGCGGAGCGATCTCGTTCGCGCGCTTGTAGTCGATCCACGTCTCGATCAGGTCGGACGTGAAGACGTCGCCGGCGAGCAGGAACTCGTGGTCGGCCTCGAGGCGGTCGAGGACGGCGGGGAGCGAGGTCGGGACCTGAGCGACGCCCGCGTGCTCCTCGGGGGCCAGCTCGTAGAGGTCCTTGTCGATCGGCTCGGCCGGCTCGATCTTGTTCTTGATGCCGTCCAGACCCGCCAGCAGCAGGGCCGAGAAGGCCAGGTACGGGTTGCCGGAGGAGTCGGGCGCACGGAACTCGACGCGCTTGGCCTTCGGGTTGGAGCCCGTGATCGGGATACGCATGGCCGCGGAGCGGTTGCGCTGCGAGTACACCAGGTTGACCGGCGCCTCGAAGCCCGGCACCAGACGGTGGTAGGAGTTCACCGTCGGGTTGGTGAAGGCCAGCAGCGACGGGGCGTGCTTGAGGATGCCGCCGATGTAGTAGCGGGCTGTGTCCGACAGGCCCGCGTAACCGGCCTCGTCGTAGAACAGCGGGTCGCCGTTGGCCCACAGCGACTGGTGGACGTGCATGCCCGAGCCGTTGTCACCGAAGATCGGCTTCGGCATGAAGGTCGCGGTCTTGCCGTTGCGCCAGGCCACGTTCTTCACGATGTACTTGAAGAGCTGCAGGTCGTCGGCAGCGGCGAGCAGCGTGTTGAACTTGTAGTTGATCTCGGCCTGGCCGGCGGTGCCCACCTCGTGGTGCTGGCGCTCGACCTGGAGGCCGGAGTTGGCCAGCTCCAGGGAGATCTCGGCACGCAGGTCGGCGAAGTGGTCGACCGGCGGGGTCGGGAAGTAGCCGCCCTTGTAACGGACCTTGTAACCACGGTTGTCCTCGAGGGCACCGGTGTTCCAGGCGCCGGCCTCGGAGTCGATGTGGTAGAAGGCCTCGTTCGCGGAGGTCTGGAAGCGCACGCTGTCGAAGACGTAGAACTCGGCCTCGGGGCCGAAGTACGCGGTGTCGGCGATACCGGTGGACGCCAGGTAGGCCTCCGCCTTCTTCGCCACGTTGCGCGGGTCACGGGAGTACTGCTCGCCCGTGATCGGGTCGTGGATGAAGAAGTTGATGTTGACCGTCTTGTCGCGGCGGAAGGGGTCGACACGCGCGGTGGACAGGTCGGCGCGGAGCGCCATGTCGGACTCGTGGATGGCCTGGAAGCCGCGGATCGAGGAGCCGTCGAAGGCCAGCTCCTCGGCCGGGTCGAAGGCCTCTGCCGGCACCGTGAAGTGCTGCATCACACCGGGCAGGTCGCAGAAGCGGACGTCGATGAACTTGACGTCCTCGTCCGCGATGAACTTCTTGGCCTCGTCGGCGTTCTGGAACATCCAGCTCCTCCTACTCCCGACCGCCTCGCCGGGGTGGTAGTTCGTTCGTGCGGCCAGTGCGGTGGCACACGCTGTCCCCGACACTAGGGACGGGTGATTTCTCGGGCGTGACCCATTTGTTTCGCACAAGTTAACCGGAGCCGGTCCGCTCTACCCCCACCTGTCCGTATCGCGAAACGGGCGCAGTACCGTGGACGCGTGGACAACAGGGATGCAATCGGCTCATGGCTCTCGGGCCCCCGCGCGGCCGCAGAGGAAGCCGGTGTCGACTTCGGATACCGCGGCGAACAGCTCGGTCTGCCGGAGGAGGGGCCGGGCTCCATCGCCCGCCCGGGCCGCCGGTTCGGCGCCCTCGTCGTCGACTGGGGTCTGTGCCTCTTGATCGCATACGGTCTGATCACGCACGGCTACGACCAGGCGACCGGCAACTGGGCCCTGCTCATCTTCTTCCTGCTCGGCGTCCTGACCGTCGGCACGATCGGCTTCACTCCCGGTAAGCGCCTCTTCGGCCTCCGCGTGGTCGCCCTGGACACCGGCCGCCCCAGCCCCCTCCGCGCCACCTTCCGCACGGCCCTGCTGTGCCTCGCGATCCCGGCCCTGATCTGGGACCGAGACGGCAGGGGCCTCCACGACCGCCTGGCCCGCACGGTCGAAGTCCGCGGCTAGGGGCGCGCGCCCCGTAGGGGTGCGGGGAACTGCGCGACCAGCCACGACGAAGCCGCAGGCGAAATCGGGTTCTGCTACGACGAAGGGGGCGCCCGAAGCAATCGGGCGCCCCCTTCCTCGTAGCACCGAAATCAGCGGGCCTTCGGCCCACCCTTCGGCAGCTTCATGCCCTTCGGCATAGGCCCCTTCGGCAACGGCATGTTGCTCATCAGGTCACCCATCGCGCGCAGCCGGTCATTGGTGGCCGTCACCTGCGGCCCGGTAAGCACGCGCGGCAGCTTCAGCATCGTGGTCCGCAGCTTCTTCAGCGCGACCTGCCCGTCGCCCGTGCCGACGATGACGTCGTGCACCGGCACGTCCGCGACGATGCGGTTCATCTTCTTCTTCTCGGCGGCCAGCAGGCTCTTCACCCGGTTCGGGTTGCCCTCGGCGACCAGGACGATGCCGGCCTTGCCGACGGCCCGGTGCACCACGTCCTGGCTGCGGTTCATCGCCACCGCGGGCGTCGTCGTCCAGCCCCGGCCGATGTTGTCCAGGACCGCCGCGGCCGCGCCCGGCTGGCCCTCCATCTGCCCGAAGGCCGCCCGCTCGGCCCGGCGCCCGAACACGATCGCCGTTCCGAGGAAGGCGAGCAGCAGGCCCAGGATGCCGAGATAGATGGGGTGACCGATCAAGAAACCGATCGCGAGGAAAACACCGAAGATGCCGATGCCGACAGCCGCGAGTACAAGACCGATCTTCTTGTCGGCCTTGCGGGTCATCTTGTAGGTCAGAGCGATCTGCTTCAGTCGCCCGGGGTTCGCAGCGTCCGCTGCAGGTTCCTTCCTCGCCATGCCACGAAGTCTACGTGGCCCCGGGAGCGCCGTACGACGGCACTGTCCGGAGGGTGGGATTCAGGGGCGGACGAGAGTGGTCTGTTCCATGACGCGCTGGGCCTCGACCCGGTCCTTGGCGCGGCGGCGGTCCTCCAGGACGGAGGTCCAGGCGTTGCGGCGGGCGGTGCGCTGACCGCTGCTCATGAGCAGCGACTCGACTGCACGCAGTGCAGTGGTGAACGACGGGATGGCGGTGGCGCGAACCGGCGCGGCCTGCATGGTGGAGGTCCCCCCTCGGGATACGGGCACTGGGAGTTGGTGTACGTGGCGTGAGTCCAGCGTCACTGATTGGTGTTACCAGGGCGTGACCGACCGGTCAAACACCCATGAAGCCTTGATGCGACGAGCGCAAACACCGACGCGGCCCTGACATGGGCCCTCATCTGCGAGGACTGTCAGGGCCGCGTCGAATCGGCCGTTACCGGTGGGTAGTTTCTTGTGCCCAGATTCACACAGAGTGGTGGCACTCCGTGCCATCGGGCGGCGGTTCGTCCGAGCGTCAGACGGCCTGCGAAGCGACGTACGCGCCTCGCTTCTCGATGGCCATCTGGTACAGCCGCCCGGCCCGGTAGGACGACCGGACCAGCGGGCCGGACATCACCCCGGAGAAGCCGATCTGCTCGGCCTCCTCCTTCAGTTCCACGAACTCGTGCGGCTTGACCCAGCGCTCGACGGGGTGGTGGCGCACGGACGGGCGCAGGTACTGCGTGATGGTGACCAGCTCGCACCCGGCCTCGTGCAGCTGCCGCAGCGCGTCGCTGACCTCCTCGCGGGTCTCGCCCATGCCGAGGATCAGGTTCGACTTGGTGACGAGGCCGTAGTCGCGGGCGGCCGTGATGACCTTCAGTGAGCGGTCGTAGCGGAAGCCGGGGCGGATGCGCTTGAAGATCCGGGGGACCGTCTCGACGTTGTGCGCGAAGACCTCGGGGCGGGAGGAGAAGACCTCTTCGAGCTGCTCCGGCACGGCGTTGAAGTCCGGGGCGAGCAGTTCGACCTTCGTCCGCCCGTCCTCGCGGCCCGCGGTCTGCTGGTGGATCTGGCGGACCGTCTCGGCGTACAGCCAGGCGCCGCCGTCCTCCAGGTCGTCGCGGGCGACGCCGGTGATGGTGGCGTAGTTCAGGTCCATCGTCACCACGGACTCGCCGACGCGGCGCGGCTCGTCACGGTCGAGGGCCTCGGGCTTGCCGGTGTCGATCTGGCAGAAGTCGCAGCGCCGGGTGCACTGGTCGCCGCCGATGAGGAAGGTCGCCTCGCGGTCCTCCCAGCACTCGTAGATGTTCGGGCAGCCGGCTTCCTGGCAGACCGTGTGCAGGCCCTCGCTCTTCACGAGGTTCTGCATCTTCGTGTACTCGGGGCCCATTTTCGCCCGGGTCTTGATCCACTCGGGCTTGCGCTCGATGGGGGTCTGGCTGTTGCGGACCTCCAGGCGCAGCATCTTGCGTCCGTCGGGTGCGACTGCGGACACGACCGGCTCCCTAGCGATTGATTCTTCGGCGTGCTCAAGGGTACGCCCGTTGATTTGAAAGCTTTCGGCGGTGTTCAGGCTGCCGGTGTCTTCTCGATCACCCTCGGCCTGAGGTCCGCGTTCTCCAGTACGTCCCTCAGGTGCCGCTCCACGACCGGCAGCACTTCCGCGATCGTCACGTCGCGGCCCAGCTCGCCGGCCAGGGAGGCGACGCCCGCGTCGCGGATGCCGCACGGGATGATGCGGTCGAACCACCGGTTGTCCGGGTTCACGTTCAGCGCGAAGCCGTGCATGGTGACGCCCTTGGCCACGCGGATGCCGATCGCCGCGATCTTGCGGTCCTCGCGGCGCTGGCCGGCGTTGGACGGGGCGTACTCCGGACCGTTCATCCGCGGGTCGAACTCCTCGTCGTGCAGACGGGGGTCGAAGTCCAGGGACAGCCCGCCGAGCGACGGGCGCTGCTCGACCGGATCGCCGAGGACCCACACCCCGCTGCGGCCCTCGACCCGTGTGGTCTCCACCCCGAACTCGGCGCAGGTGCGGATCAGGGCCTCCTCCAGGCGCCGTACATGGGCCACCACGTCCACCGGGCGCGGGAGCTTCTGGATGGGGTAGCCCACCAGCTGGCCCGGACCGTGCCAGGTGATCTTGCCGCCGCGGTCCACGTCGATGACGGGGGTGCCGTCCAGGGGGCGTTCGCTGTCCGCCGTGCGGCGGCCCGCCGTGTACACCGGCGGGTGCTCCAGGAGCAGCACGGTGTCGGGGATCTCGTCGGCGAAGCGCGCCGCGTGCACCCGGCGTTGCTCGTCCCACGCCGTCTGGTACTCGACGGCCTCGGCACCGAATCCCATGCGGACGAACCGCAGCTCACTCACGGCAAGCGCCTCCCTAGAAAGGCCTAGAAGGTCGTAAGGCACGAAACGCGCCTACGCCACTGTACGACCGACGGTCTTGCGTCAGCCCCGCGGGCAATCCTCACACGATCGGATGAACGAGGGTCGAAATGTGCGACCGCCCGCTCACTCTCCGCTACATTCGCGCCGTTCACAGAGGCCATAAGGGCTGCTCACAGGCAATCCGGGCACACAGGGCCGCCAGAGGTCCCGTGGGCCCGAAAGGCAGGAGACCGCACCGCAGATGACGGAACGACCCGCGCAGCGCACTCCCAACCGCCAGCTCGCCGCGCTCATCGCAGAAGCCGGGTTCTCCAACGCGGGTCTCGCCCGCCGAGTCGACCAGCTCGGCCTCGAACACGGGCTTGATCTCAGATACGACAAGACGTCGGTCACCCGCTGGCTGCGCGGGCAGCAGCCCCGTGGCACCACTCCCGCCCTGATCGCCGAGGTCTTCACCCGCCGCCTCGGCCGCCGCCTCACCGCCCAGGACCTCGGCCTCGACGCCTGCGCGCCGGTGTACGCCGGGCTCGAGTTCGCCGCGGCTCCGGAGGAGGCCGTCGACATCGTCGGCGGCCTGTGGCGCAAGGACTCCGGTTCGCACGCCGAGCTCCGCAAGATCGCGTTCACGCCCGCCGGTCTGGTCGTGCCCAGCCGGGACTGGCTGATCGGCCGCGCCGACGACAAGGTCGCCCGGGGCGAACAGCCGGGCCGGGTCCCCGCCCAGGGCCGCCCGGTGGTGCCCCGCCAGCGCGGCCAGGCCGAACGCGGCCCCGGCCAGAAGGTCTCCGCCGGCGACATCGCCGCACTCCGCTCGGTCGGCGAACTGTTCCGCACCCTCGACGACAAGTACGGCGGCGGCCACGCCCGCCAGGCCCTGGTGCGCTACCTGGAGCACGAGTGCGAGCCGATGCTGCGCGGCACCTACGGCGAGCAGACGGGCCGCCGGCTGTTCGGCGCGGCCGCCGACCTGACCCGGCTCGCGGGCTGGACGTCGTACGACATCGCGGCGCACGGCCTCGCACAGCGGTACTTCGTGCAGGCGCTGCGGCTCTCCCAGGCGGCCGGGGACCGGGCGTACGGCTCGTACGTGCTCGTCACCATGAGCCGGCAGGCCGTCTATCTCGGCCACGGGCGGGAGGCCGTGCAGCTGGCGCGGGTCGCCCAGCAGGGCGTCGGGACCAACGCCCCGCCGGTGGTGCAGGCGCTGCTGCACTCGGCCGAGGCGCGCGGGCACGGGGTGCTCGGCGAGGTGCGCAACTGCACGGCCTCGCTGGTGCGGGCGGAGCGGGCCCTGGAGGCCGCGCGATCCGGTGACGAGGTGCCCTACTGGGCGCGGTTCTTCGACGAGGCGCAGCTTGCGGACGAGTTCGGGCATGCGCATCGGGATCTGCAGCAGTTCCGTGCGGCTGCGCAGCATGCCGAGCGGTCGCTGCAGTTGCGTGCGCCCGCGTATGCGCGGAGTCGGCTGTTCTGCCGGGTGGTGCTGGCCTCCGCCCGCCTGGGCCTGGGGGAGCTCGATCAGGCCTGTGCGTTGGGGGCGGAGGCGGCGAGTGCTGCGGCGGAGATGCGGTCCGTGCGGGCGGTTGAGTATGTGCGGGAGTTCGAGCGGCGGTTGGAGCCCTATAAGGATGCTGCGCCTGTACGGGGGTATCGCGACAAGGTCGCTGCGCTGGGCTAGGCGGTGTATCGCCGTAGCTCCGACTGTTGGATGCCGTGCGTGCGTTCGTTGGGGTTGCTCGCGCCCACGCGGCGGAGCCGCAAATCGATACAGCCCCGCGCCCCTTTGGGGCGCGTGCTCAGGCCGCCTGCTTGACTGTGCTGCTGGGTGGGTCTGCCCTGTGTATTGAGCCTGCTGCTCCCAGGTCCGTGAGGATGGCTGCTGAGGCCCTGTGGGCGGAGTGGAGGGCGCCCTGGACCGTGCTGGTGTCGCGGTGGTCGCCGCAGACGTACAGGCCCGCCAACAGCCTTACGGGGCGCCGGAGATCGTGTGGTGGGCGCATGGCGGGGACGGCCTCTGGGGTGTGGTGGACGGCCAGCGTCTCCCAGCGTGCGGTCGAGCTGCCGTAGAGGCGGGAGAGGTGCATGCGTACGGCGGTGTCCAGTTCCGGTGGGGGTGGGCCGAGGACCGTGGAGGAGATGAGGGCGCGGCCCGCGGGGGCGCGGCTGGGGTCCACCGCGCTGACGACCGCGGTGTGGGCGACCGGGCCGCTGCGGTCGGCGTCCAGGAGGAGGGAGTCACCGGTGGTCGGGGGCTCGTCCGTGGTGTGGTGAAGGACCGTCAGCGGGTGGAAGTCCGGTATGCGCAGGCCGGGGAGCAGGTCGGCGGCGGCGCGGGCGTCGGTCGCGAGGAGTACGGCCCGGCAGCGGATCTCGCCGTGCTCGGCGGTCGTGACGGCGCTGGTCGAGACCGAGGTCACGCGGACGCCCGTGTGGACCGTGCCCGGCGGCAGGGCTCGGGCGAGCAGTTCCGGGAGCATCTCGGCGCCGCCCTCCGGCAGGCACAGGCGCCCGCAGGCGAAGGCGCGCAGCGCGAGGTCGGCGCACCGGCTGGAGGTGGTCAGATCCGGGTCGCAGAGCAGGGCGGCCAGCAGTGGGCGCAGGAAGCCGTCGATCGTGCGGGCGGGGAGACCGCGGGCCGTGAGGGCCTGGGCGGCGGGCAACTCCGGGCGGGACAGCAGGCGTTCGATGGGGATCGTGGCGAGCCGGGACAGGGCGCTGCCCAGGCGGGCCTGGTCCACGGCGGTGCCGAGCGGGGCGGTGGTCCGCGGGGCGCTCTTGGTGGGGGCGCTCGCCAGGGCGCGTACCGCATGGAGTGCGCCCCTTGCGCCCCCCGCGGCCGCCGGGGCGCCCGCGCGATGGTGGCGTCCGTCGCTGTGCAGCAGGACGCCGGGCGCGAACGGGCGCAGCGCGAGCGCGTCCAGCCCGGGGGTGAGCCGTAGCTCGGGATATGCCGTGGAAAGCAGCTGGCCGATCCGGTCGAGCCGGAATCCGTCGACCTTCTCCGTCGACATGCGGCCCCCCACACAAGGGGCGGCCTCCAGGACCGCGGTCGTCACTCCTGCGCTGGTCAGCCGATGCGCGGCGGAGAGTCCGGCAACCCCGGCTCCCACGATCACGACGTCCGCCTGGTACGCGGGCTCAAGCACGTGCCCCTCCTCGAGGTTGCGCGGCCGGTGGAGACGTCATGCCCCCAACTGGCTCCAGGGATACCCGAGTTCGGGTCGAGGTTAGGGCCGCGATCGGTCAAGTGCAGTCGCGCATGAACAGAGCACGGTCGCACAACGGTCGCATACGGTCACGCCTTCTTTCTTACGCCTCCGGACCGCCTGAGCCCTACGGCTCCGCAGGCGCGGCCGCGAGTGCCCCTTCGATGTCCGGGAACGTGAAGGTGAAGCCGGACTCCAGGAGTCGTTTCGGCAGCACTCGTGCGCTGCCGAGGACATCCCCGGCCATTTCGCCGAGGGCGGCTCGCAGTGCGGGCGCGGGTGCGGGGATCGGTGTCGGCCGCAGCCTACGGCTCCGTGAGTGCCGCTTTGAGTGCTCCTTCGATGTCCGGGAACGTGAAGGTGAAGCCGGACTCCAGGAGTCGTTTCGGCAGCACTCGTGCGCTGCCGAGGACATCCCCGGCCATTTCGCCGT
>NZ_JBSFDG010000014.1:211305-215816 GCF_053593775.1 Streptomyces sp. NPDC002092 | reverse complement strand
CCGAGGGCGGTCCGCAGTACGGGGGCGGGTACGGGGAACAGTGTCGGGCGGTGCAGGACGCGGCCCATGGCTGTGGTGATCTCACGGTTGGTGAGCGGGTTCGGGGCGGTGAGGTTGAACGGTCCGGACAGGGCGGCGGTGTCGATGAGATGGCGGATCGCGGCCACCTCGTCGTGCAGCGCGATGTACGACCAGTACTGGCGGCCGTCGCCCATGCGTCCGCCGAGGCCCGCCTTGAACAGCGGGAACAGCCGGCCCCAGGCACCGCCGCCGCGGGCCACCACGAGACCCGTCCGGGTGAACACGGTCCGTACGCCCGCCTCCTGCGCGGGGGCCGCGGCGCCCTCCCACTCCACGCACAGCTCCGGCAGGAACCCCGCCCCGGGCGGCGCGCTCTCGTCGACCGCCCGGTCGCCGGTCTCGCCGTAGTAGCCCATCGCGCTGCCGTTCACGAACACCCGCGGCTTCTCGTCCAGCGCGGCGATCGCCCCGGCCAGCGCGGCGGTGCCGAGCACCCGGCTGCTCCGGATCCGCGTCTTGTACGCGTCCGTCCAGCGGCGGTCGCCGATACCGGCGCCCGCGAGGTTCACCACGACGTCGCACCCGGCGAGAACGGCAGGATCCACGTGCCCGCCCTCCGGGTCCCAGCGGACCTCGTCCTGCGCCCGGGGCGCCCGGCGCACCAGCCGCACCACCTCGTGCCCGTCGGCGGTCAGGGACCGCACCAGGGCGCCGCCGATGAGCCCGGACGCACCGGCCACCGCGATTCGGGAACGTTCCATGGGCCCATTCTGCTCGGGGGACTCATAAGGTTGCCGTCATGCCGGTTCCGTTCATACGCCACGCAACCCTCGGCGACGAGGAGACGCTGGGGCGCCTCGACCGTGTCACCTGGTCCCCGCTGCACTCCGTGCAGCCGCGCCCCCAGCCGCCGTACGAACCCTTCTACAACGAGCGGTTCGGGCCCCGGGACCATCTGGTCGCGGAGCTCGACGGGGAGGTCGTCGGCTACATCCGCTTGGCCCATCCCACCCCGCTCGTCTGCAACGCCCACGTCCGGCAGATCCAGGGGCTCGTCGTCGCCGAGCAGGCGCGGGGCGCCGGCGTCGGGCGGGCGCTGCTGCGGGCGGTGCGGGAGGAGGCCCGCAATCAGGGCGCGCGCCGGCTCACGCTGCGCGTCCTCGGCCACAACACCCCGGCCCGGGGGCTCTACGAGGCCGAGGGGTTCGTCGTCGAGGGGATCCTGCCCGGCGAGTTCCTGCTGGAGGGCGAGTACGTCGACGACGTGCTCATGGGGTGCAGTCTGTGACCCGGCCGGTCTACGACGTGACCAGGTCACCCGTGTCCACCGACGCCGTCGCGTTCGCCGCGCGCCGGGCGTCGGAGGCCACCTCCGCCGCCGTCAGGACGTAACCCGTCTCGTTGTCGGACGTCGAGCGGGCGAAGACCACGCCGTAGACGCGGCCGTCGGTCGTCAGCAGCGGGCCGCCGGAGTTGCCGGGGCGGACGGTCGAGCGGATCGAGTAGATCTCGCGGGTCACCGTGGCGTCGCCGTAGATGTTCTGGCCGGTCGCCTGCACCCGGTTCGCGACCGTCGCCGCCTGGAGGTCGAGGTCGCCGTCCTGCGGATAGCCGGCCACGACCGCCGAGTCGCCGCGCGCGGCGCCGTCGTCGAACCTCAGGACCGGCGCGCGCAGCCCGGGCACGTACAGAACGGCCACGTCCCTGTTGGGGTCGAAGAGCACCACCCGTGCCTCGTACGTCCGCCCGACCCCGCCGATCCGCACGTTCGGGTCGTTGATGCCGGCCACCACGTGCGCATTGGTCATCACATGGTCGCGGGCGTACACGAACCCGCTGCCCTCGCGGCCCTGGGTGCCGGAGACACCCTCGATCTTCACCGTGCTGCGCTTGGCCGCGTTGGTGGCGCTCGCCGTGACGCTGTCGCCGGTGGGCTTGGCGACCTCGGCCGTCGACTCGTTCTCGAACGGGTTGAACACCTGCGGGAAGCCCGCCTGAGTGAGCGCCGAGGTGGCCCGGGAGAACCAGGCGGGGGTGGTGTCCGGCATGGCGTCCTGCACGGCACCGAGCAGCGCCGAGTCCCGGATCGCGGTCGTGAGCAGCGGTGACGAGGAGGCGCCCAGCACACTCGCGGCGACCCAGGCCACGATCAGCACGGCGGCCGAGTTGGCCGCGGCCCCGCCGACCCCGTCCGCCACCCTGAGCGGCCCGCGGTCCAGCTCCCGGCGCAGCCTGAGCGCGAGCCGCCCCGCCAGTTCGTGGACCACCACGGCAGGGAGCAGCACGGTCAGCACCGCGGTCACGGTCGCCTGGGTCGTGCCCGCCGTCACCAGGTCCATCATCCAGGGCAGGATCCACACGCCGAGCACCGCGCCGCCCACGAACCCGGCGAGCGAGACACAGCCGGCCACCAGTCCGCGCCGGTAGCCCGATGCCGCGTAGGCCACGACCACCAGCAACAGCAGGATGTCGAGCAGGTCCACAGAGCCGCCTTTCTCTCAGACCCCTTAGTACGCGCGGGACGGGCCCAGTGATCAGCCACGCGCGCGTGCATGAGGAGAAACGCCCCGGACCAGGACGATGGTTCCACCGGGTGGCACAGCACACATCGCGGACGGAGCGGATCCGGCCGCCATGGCGGCACCCGTCCTCACCTGCGCCCGAGATACGCCCCCAGCGCCCGCTGCAGCACCTTGCCCTGGCTGCCCACCGGCAGCTTCCACTCCCCGAGGTACTCCACCGCCCGGCCGCCCGCGCCCGTCTTGAAACGGAGGCGGTTCAGCAGCCGGTTCTCGGTCAGGACGGGGGTGACGGAACGGAGGTCGTACGTGGCGGCCCCCGCCGCCCGCGCGTCGCACAGCATCCGCCACAACAGCGCGCTGCTGGGCCGCAGTTCACGCCCCCGGCGGCCGGACGCGGCGTACGAGTGCCAGGCGCGGGAGCCGACGTTGATCATGAGCGCGGCGGAGAGCACCTCGCCGTCGTACTCGGCGAGATACAGCCGCAGCCGGTCCTCGTCCTCCGCGTTCAGCGCCTTCCACATGCGCCGGAAGTAGTCCAGCGGGCGGGACTTGAAGCCGTCGCGGGCGGCGGTCGAGGTGTAGAGCCTGTGGAACTCCGGCAGGTCCGCGGCCGCACCCCAGCCGACGCGCACACCTCCCAGCTCGGACGTCCGCAGGGACTGCTCCCAGTGCGGCGCCAGCGCCCCGCGCAGCTCGTCCACCGAGCGCCCTGCGAGCGGTATGTGGCAGCCGTAGCGCGGCTGGCCGAGCCCGAAGCCGCTGCCCTCGTCCTCCTCGCACCGCCGCCACCCGAGCCGCCCCAGCCGCTCCGCCACGTCCAGCGCGTACCCGTCGAGGCCGTCCGCCGGCAGATCGTGCAGATGACGTACGTCGGGGTCGGCGATGCCCGCCGCGACACCGGCCGCCTCCCAGTGGCGTACGACAAGGGGCGGTCCGATCCGCAGCGAGAACGCCCCGCGCTCCTCGACGTGGGCGACGAGCGGGTCCAGCAGGCGTTCCAGGCGAGGGTGGTGCCAGTCGATCGCGGGCCCGTCGGGGAGATAGGCGAGGCAGCGCCGGGTGCCGGGCAGCGGCCGGTACAGCACGAGGGCCGCGGCGGTCATCGTCCTGCCCTCGAACCAACCGACGCTCTCCGCCCGCCAGTCGGGCTTCACATCGCCCCACTCGGGAATCTGGAGGTGGCTCGCGTCGGGGTGCTCCCGCAGCTGGGCCAGGTGTTCCTCGCGCGTGATCTCCCTTACGTACGGGCTGGTCATGGGCGGACCCTCACAGGTTTCTCTCAGCCGCCTCACGGATCTTCCCGAGGCGCCCTCCCTATCGTCATGCACACGCACTGACTGGAGGTGGGGAAGAAGTGAACAGTCACGGCAACACCACGCACAAGACCGAGGGCCGGTCCCGCACCGCCCATGGCCCCTGGGCGGCGCTCTGCGCGGCCGCGGCCGTCGTCCTGGGCCCGGCCGCCGTCACCGCGTCCGCACTCGACCAGGCCAACGCCGCGCCGATGTACCACGCGGTCAAGGCCGAGCAGGCGCAGGCGTACATCGACTCGGACCCGAACCGGCGACGGACGGCCTGACCCTCGGTCGGGGTCGCCGCCCACGAGTCCCAGGAACTGCTCTGCGGACGGGTCGATGTCCACGGCGAGCCCGTTCAGCAGGCCCGCCGGCATGACGTAGTGGCCGGCCGTGGTGACGATCTCGATGACCTGGCGGTCGGTGCTGCGTTTCCCGGGGGATGACCCCCGGACCCCCAGCAGAGCCGTCCCTGACCCTCAGTCGGGGGCGCCGCCCACCAGTCCCAGGAACTGCTCTCCGGACGGGTCGATGTCCACGGCGAGCCCGTTCAGCAGGCCCGCCGGCATGACGTAGTAGCCGGCCGTGGTGACGATCTCGATGACCTGGCGGTCGGTGCTGCGTTTCCCGGGGGATGACCCCCGGACCCCCAGCAGAGCCGTCCCTGACCCTC
>NZ_JBSFDG010000014.1:12992-211207 GCF_053593775.1 Streptomyces sp. NPDC002092 | reverse complement strand
CGTCCCTGACCCTCAGTCGGGGTCGCCGCCCACCAGTCCCAGGAACTGCTCTCCGGACGGGTCGATGTCCACGGCGAGCCCGTTCAGCAGGCCCGCCGGCATGACGTAGTGGCCGGCCGTGGTGACGATCTCGACGACCTGGCGGTCGGTGCTGCGTTTCCCGGGGGATGACCCCCGGACCCCCAGCAGAGCCGTCCCTGACCCTCAGTCGGGGTCGCCGCCCACCAGTCCCAGGAACTGCTCTCCGGACGGGTCGATGTCCACGGCGAGCCCGTTCAGCAGGCCCGCCAGCATGACGTAGTAGCCGGCCGTGGTGACGATCTCGATCACCTGGCGGTCGGTGAAGCAGGTGCGGAGAGCGGCCAGTGTGCCCTCGGACAGGGTGTGCCGGGACACCAGCTCGAAGGCCGCCGTCAGCGCCGCCGACTCGGGCTCGTCGAACTCCGGCCCGTCGGCGCGCCGTTCGGCGACCGCCGCCAGCTGCTCGGGCGTCACCCCCGCGTTCAGGGCGATCGGGCGGTGCTGGACGGACCCGTACGCGCACTGTGTCGCGGCCGCGACCGCCATCACGACCAGCTCGCGCAACCGGACCGAAAGCGTCGACTCGCGCAGCACGGCCAGGCCCAGCTCGATCGCCGGGCCCGTCAGCGGCGGGGCGTGCGAGAGCATGCGGAAGGCGTTGAGCGGCACGGGCAGCCGGGCGACGGCGTCGGACGGCCGCTCCGGGTACGGGATTCGAGCCATGGTCCCCCTCATCGAACCGGTCCCACCGGACCGCTGGTCCCAGTGAACCGGTGAAACGTCACTCCCGGAAGCGTTCCCACAGCTCCGGGTAGCGCTCCGCCAGCACCCGCTCGTTCTCGAAGTCGAGCGGCGTGCCCGCCGGCTCGGAGGCCGCGGCCGGGATGCCCAGGTCGGGGGCGACGGTACCGGTGAGCTGCTCGTACGCCTCGTCCGCCGCGTAGCCCAGTTCCTCCCCGTCCCCGTCGATCTCCTCGTCGAAGTCGTCCAGGAGGTCGGCCAGGGCGTCGGGGTGGTGCACGGCCCCCTCGTACACCTCCCGCCCCTGTCCGATCAGCCAGCACCGGAAGAAGTCGAAGGCGTCGTCGCTCGCCCCGTCGAGCAGCACCCAGGCGGCACCCCACAGATCCCAGCTGTAGGCCCGGTTGTAGCGGGACTCGAAATGCCGGGCGAAGTCCAGAACGGTCTCCGGGTCGAGCTCCACAAGCCGCTCCACCAGCAGGTCCGCCTGCTCCTCGGGGTCGCCCTCGGCGGCCTCACGGGCGGCGTCCACCAGCTCCCAGAACTCCGACTCTTCCATCACGGGTCCAGCATCGGCCCTGGGCGGGTGGGGCGCACGTGGAGTGTGGCGGATTGTTATGTCCCGTACAGCAGGCCCAGCCGTGCCGCGTCCTCGGCGAAACGCGCCCGCAGGCTGTCCGGCGCCAGCACCTCCACCTCGGGGCCGAGCCCCGCGAGCTGCGCATGGGCGACCTCCTCGGACTCCACGCGGAGCGTCACCGTCAGCAGACCGCCCTCGTCCGGGGCGCCGGCGGCCGCCAGCGCCTCCCGGGCGGAGACGGGATCGACGGCGTACGGCAGTCTCCGCGCGCCGGCCGCCGACAGCCGCACGACGACCTCGGCCCGCAGGATCGACCGCGCGAACTGCTCGGCCCGTTCCTCCCAGAAGGCGGGAAGGTCGAACTCCTCGTCGCGTACGAAACGCTCCGCCGAGGCAGCCACCGCCGTGAACCGGTCGATCCGGTAGACGCGGTACGGCCCATGGTCCTGCGCCACACGCGCGCACACGTACCAGACCCCCGCCTTCAGCACGAGCCCGTACGGCTCCAGCTCCCGCTCCACCTCGGCCTGCCGGCTCCGGTAGCGGGCGGTGATCCGGCGGTCGTCCCACACGGCATCGGCCACGGCGGGCAGCAGCTCGGGTGCCTTCGGCTCCGTGAACCAGTTCGGCGCGTCCAGGTGGAAGCGCTGCGCGGCGGCCTTCGAGGCGTCACGCAGAGAGGGCAGCAGGGCCGCCGACACCTTCAGCCGGGCCGCCGAGGCCGCGTCCTCCAGCCCCATCTCCCGCAGCGCCCCCGGCACCCCGGACAGGAACAGCGCCTCGGCCTCACTGCGCGCCAGCCCGGTCAGCCGGGTGCGATAGCCGCCGATGAGCCGGTACCCGCCGGCGCGGCCGCGGTCCGCGTACACCGGCACCCCGGCCTCCGACAACGCCTGCGCGTCCCGCGTGACGGTCCGCTCGGACACCTCCAGCTCCCGGGCGAGCTCGGCGGCGGTCATGGAGGGCCGGGACTGCAGGAGGAGCACCATCTTGATGAGGCGGGCGGCACGCATGCGTTCATTCTGCCGAGGCTCTGCGGGTGGGCCCCTTTTAAGGGGCGCGGGGCACGGCGCGAACGACCCCCACCGGCCCGCAGCCGAAAAGCGACCGGGAAACGGTGAAGGGACCCCCGGCGTCAGCCGCCGGGGGTCCCTTCAGTACCGCGGGCCTACAGCCCGTACTTCTCCCGAGCTTCCTTCACGGCAGTGGCCTTCACCTCGCCGCGGCGGGCCAGCTGGGCCAGGGCGGCCACGACGATCGACTGGGCGTCGACGCCGAAGTGACGGCGGGCCGCCTCACGGGTGTCCGACAGACCGAAGCCGTCCGCGCCGAGCGAGGAGTAGTCCTGGTCCACCCACTGCGCGATCTGGTCCGGGACCTGCCGCATGTAGTCGGAGACGGCCAGCACCGGGCCCTCCGCGCCGTGCAGCGCCTGACGGACGTACGGCACACGCTCCTCGCCGCGCAGCAGGGCCGCGTCCGCCTCCAGGGCGTCGCGCCGCAGCTCCGTCCAGGAGGTTGCCGACCAGACGTCGGCCGCGATGCCCCACTCCTGAGCGAGCAGCTTCTGCGCCTCGATCACCCAGTGGATCGCCGTGCCGGAGCCCAGCAGCTGGATGCGCGGGGCGTTGGCCACCGGCGAAAGCCCGGCCGACTCCGCCGTGTTGAAGCGGTACAGGCCCTTGACGATGCCCTCGTCGATGCCGAGGCCGGCCGGCTTCGCGGGCTGCGGCAGCGGCTCGTTGTAGACGGTGAGGTAGTAGAAGACGTTCGGGTCCTCGCCCGGCGCCGCCTCGCCGTACATACGGCGCAGACCGTCCTTGACGATCGCCGCCACCTCGTACGCGAACGCCGGGTCGTACGTCAGCGCCGCCGGGTTCGTCGCGGCGATCACCGGCGAGTGGCCGTCGGCGTGCTGCAGGCCCTCGCCCGTCAGCGTCGTACGGCCGGCCGTCGCGCCGACCAGGAAGCCGCGGCCGAGCTGGTCGCCGAGCTGCCACATCTGGTCGGCCGTGCGCTGCCAGCCGAACATCGAGTAGAAGATGTAGAACGGGATCATCGCTTCGCCGTGCGTGGCGTACGCGGTGGACGCGGCGATGAAGTCGGCCATCGAACCGGCCTCGGTGATCCCCTCGTTGAGGATCTGGCCGTTCTTGGCCTCCTTGTAGTACATCAGCTGGTCGCGGTCGACCGGCTCGTACGTCTGGCCCTTGGGGGAGTAGATCCCGAGGGACGGGAACAGCGACTCCATGCCGAAGGTGCGCGCCTCGTCGGGGACGATCGGCACCCAGCGCTTGCCGGTCTCCTTGTCGCGGACCAGGTCCTTGATCAGGCGCACGAAGGCCATGGTGGTGGCCACGTTCTGCGTGCCGGAGCCCTTGTCGAAGGAGGCGAAGGCCTTCTCGGCGGGGGCGGGCAGGGGCGCGAGCGCATGGGTACGGCGGGCCGGGGCCGGGCCGCCGAGAGCGGCACGCCGCTCCTGGAGGTAGCGGACCTCGGGGGAGTCGGCGCCCGGGTGGCCGTAGGGCACCTGACCATCGGCGAACTGGCTGTCCGAGATGGGGAGTTCGAGAAGATCACGCATCTTCTTGAACTCGTCCACCGTCAGCTTCTTCATCTGGTGGTTGGCGTTCTTCGACGCGAAGCCCTCACCGAGGGTGAAGCCCTTGACGGTCTGGGCCAGGATCACGGTCGGGGCGCCCTTGTGGTCGAGAGCGGCCTTGTAGGCGGCGTAGACCTTGCGGGCCTCGTGGCCACCGCGCGAGAGGTGGAAGCACTCGAGGATCTTGTCGTCGCTCAGCAGCTTCGCCATCTCGACGAGCGCAGGGTCCTTGCCGAAGAAGTCCTCGCGGATGTAGGCCGCGTCACGCGTCTGGTACGTCTGCACCTGGGCGTCCGGTACCTCGCGCAGCCGGCGTACGAGCGCGCCCGTGGTGTCGAGCTGGAACAGCTCGTCCCAGGCCGTACCCCACAGCGTCTTCACGACGTTCCAGCCCGCACCGCGGAACTGGGCCTCCAGCTCCTGCACGATCTTGAAGTTCGCGCGGACCGGACCGTCGAGGCGCTGCAGGTTGCAGTTGATGACGAAGGTGAGGTTGTCGAGGCCCTCACGGCTGGCGAGCGCGAGTGCCGCCGTCGACTCGGGCTCGTCCATCTCGCCGTCGCCGAGGAACGCCCACACGTGGGACGAGGAGACGTCCTTGATGCCGCGCGCCGTCAGATAGCGGTTGAAGCGGGCCTGGTAGATCGCCGACAGCGGGCCGAGGCCCATGGAGACCGTAGGGAACTCCCAGAGCCAGGGCAGGCGCCGCGGGTGCGGGTACGACGGCAGGCCGTTGCCCCCGGCCTCCTGGCGGAAGTTGTCGAGGTGTGCCTCGGTCAGCCGGCCGTCGAGGAAGGCGCGGGCGTAGATGCCGGGGGAGGCGTGGCCCTGGATGTAGAGCTGGTCGCCCGAGCCGTCGGCCTCCTTGCCCTTGAAGAAGTGGTTGAAGCCGGTCTCGTACAGCCAGGCCGCGGAGGCGAAGGTGGCGATGTGGCCGCCGACGCCGTGTTTGCTGCCCCGGGACACCATCGCGGCCGCGTTCCAGCGGTTCCACGCGGTGATCCTGCGCTCCATCTCCTCGTCACCGGGCACGCCCGGCTCGGCTGAGGTGGGGATGGTGTTGACGTAGTCCGTCTCGAGGAGCTTGGGCAGCGCGATGCCGGTGCCCTCCGCGCGCTCCAGCGTGCGACGCATCAGGTACGCGGCACGGTGCGGGCCCGCCGCCTTGGCGACCGCGTCCAGGGAGGCCTGCCATTCGGCGGTCTCCTCGGGGTCCCGGTCGGGGAGCTGGTCGAGCTCGCTCGGCTGGATGGCGTTGGGGTCGGTCATGTCGCCGCCTTCCTCAGTCGAAGGGGTTCCCTCATCGGTAAAGGGTTCGGGGGTGCCCTTGGTCTTTGGCAGGACAGGGCAGCGGGGCCCGTGTGCTGTAACACTGTGCGGCTTCCGCCGCGTGGCCCGTCGGCGACTCTAACTCGCTGATCGATGATCGATCAAAGGGGTGAGGGGCAAAACTTCTCGATTACGAGAAAGTAGGCACCCGGTGCCTTTCGGGCGGGCACCCGGTGCCGTGATTTCGGGGGTGTTTTCGCAGGTGAGCGTACAGATGCTCGGCTGTGTCACGCCCGCGGCGCGCAGCCCAGCACATGCGCCTTCACCAGTTCCGCGATCCTCGGGTCACGCCTGCGGAACGCCTGGACGAGCTCCTCGTGCTCCTCCGCGTACGACTGCTGCACCGTCCCCAGCCAGCGGATCGACAGGGCCGTGAACACCTCGATGCCCAGGCCCTCCCAGGTGTGCAGCAGTACGGAGTTGCCCGCGGCGCGCACCAGTTCGCGGTGGAAGGCGACCGTGTGCCGCACCTGGCCCGTGCCGTCGGCGTTGCGGTCGGCGTCGTAGAGGGCGACGACGTGCGGTTCCAGGGCCGAGCAGTCCTCCGCCAGCTTCTCCGCGGCCAGCTCCGCCGCGATCGCCTCCAGGCCGGCCCGGACCGGGTAGCTCTCCTCCAGGTCGGCCGCCGTCAGGTTCCGCACCCGCACGCCCTTGTTCGGCGCCGACTCGATCAGCCGCAGCGACTCCAGCTCGCGCAGCGCCTCCCGCACCGGCGTCTGGCTGACCTCCAGCTCGGTCGCGATCCGCCGCTCCACGATCCGCTCGCCCGGCTTCCAGCGCCCGCTGACGATCCCCTCCACGATGTGCTCGCGGATCTGTTCGCGCAGCGAGTGGACGACGGGCGCGGTCATGAGGGCTCCTTAAGGGCGCGTTTGACGTTTAGACAATAAGGCCGGTTCGCTCCGCGGGTGGGGCCGACGAGGGTGCTTTCGTGCAGGTGAGACGAGACTTACACCTCTGGCGGTGGGCGGCGGCGCCTATGAGCTCGGGCTCGACTGTTGTTTCGCGGGTGCGGGTTGTCTGTGGTGGATCGCGCAGTTCCTCGCGCCCCTTCGGGGCGGTGCAGTCAGCCCTCTGCTGCACATGCGACGGCGCCCCGCCGGGAGGAAATCCGGGCGGGGCGCCGTACGGGCTGATCGGGGAGGTCAGAGGCCGAGCTCGACCTCGAACTCGCCCGCCTCCAGGATCGCCTTGACCGCGGTCAGGTAACGGGCCGCGTCGGCGCCGTCCACCAGACGGTGGTCGTAGGAGAGGGTCAGGTAGGTCATGTCGCGGACGCCGATGACCGTGCCCTCCTCGGTCTCGATGACCGCCGGGCGCTTGACCGTGGCACCGATGCCGAGGATCGCGACCTGGCCCGGCGGCACGATGATCGTGTCGAAGAGCGCGCCGCGCGAACCCGTGTTGGAGATGGTGAAGGTCGCACCGGACAGCTCGTCCGGGGTGATCTTGTTGGCGCGGACCTTGCCGGCCAGCTCCGCCGTGGCCTTCGCGATGCCGGCGAGGTTGAGGTCGCCCGCGTGCTTGATGACCGGGGTCATCAGGCCCTTCTCGGAGTCCACCGCGATACCGATGTTCTCGGTGTCGAAGTAGGTGATCGTGCCCTCGGCCTCGTTGATCTTGGCGTTGATGGGCGCGTGCGCCTTCAGCGCCTGGGCCGCGGCCTTGACGAAGAACGGCATCGGGGAGAGCTTGACGCCCTCACGGGCCGCGAACGCGTCCTTGGCGCGGGCGCGCAGCTTCATCAGGCGCGTGACGTCGACCTCGACGACCGAGGACAGCTGCGCCTGCTCGTGCAGCGCCTTGACCATGTTGTCGCCGATGACCTTGCGGATGCGCGGCATCTTGACGGTCTGGCCGCGGAGGGGAGAGGCCTCCAGGGTCGGCGCCTTCTTGGCGGCCGGGGCGGCGGCCGCGGGAGCCGGAGCAGCGGCGGCGGCCTTCGCGGCCTCCGCGGCGGCGATGACGTCCTGCTTGCGGATACGGCCGCCGACGCCGGTGCCCTTGACGGAGCCCAGGTCCACGCCGTTCTCGGCGGCGAGCTTGCGCACCAGCGGGGTGACGTAGGCGCCCTCGTCGGTGGCGGCCGCGGCGGGGGCGGGCGCAGCCGGGGTCACCGGCGCCGGGGCGGCCGGCGCGGGCGCCGGGGCGGCCGGAGCCGGAGCGGCGGCGACCGGCGCGGGCGCGGGAGCCGGAGCGGCGGGAGCCGGGGCCGGGGTCGGCGCGGGGGCCGGCGGAGCCACCGGGGCGGCCGGGGCCGGAGCCGGGGCAGCGGCGGCGGGCGCCGGAGCCGGGGCGGCGGGGGCCGGGGCGGGCGCCGGAGCGGCACCGGGAGCGCCGATGACGGCGAGCTTGGCGCCGACCTCTGCGGTCTCGTCCTCGCCGACGACGATCTCCAGCAGCACACCGGAGGTGGGCGCCGGGATCTCGGTGTCGACCTTGTCCGTGGAGACCTCGAGCAGCGGCTCGTCGGCCTCGACGGAGTCGCCGACCGACTTCAGCCAGCGGGTGACGGTGCCCTCGGTGACGGACTCGCCGAGTGCGGGCAGGACCACGTCGGTGCCCTCGGCGGAGCCGGTGCCGGCGGTGGCCTCGGGGGTGGGAGCCGGGGCGGGCGCGGCCTGCTCCGTGGAGGGCTGGGCGGCCGGCGCCGGGGCGGGGGCCTCGGCAGCCGGGGCCGGGGCCGGGGCCTCGGCGGCGGCGGGGGCCGGGGCGGCAGCGGGGGCGCCCGTGCCGTCGTCGATGACGGCCAGCTCGGCGCCGACCTCAACGGTCTCGTCCTCGGCGACCTTGATGGACGCCAGGACACCGGCGGCAGGGGAGGGGATCTCGGTGTCGACCTTGTCGGTCGAGACCTCGAGCAGCGGCTCGTCGGCCTCGACACGCTCGCCCTCGGCCTTCAGCCAACGAGTGACAGTGCCCTCGGTGACGCTCTCGCCGAGCGCCGGAAGGGTTACGGAAACCGCCATGGTTTCGGTTGCTCCTTACGGAAAGTGCGGAAGTCTGCGTTCGTCGCGGAGTCGCTTCGTCGACCGAGGGATCAGTCGTGCGAGTGAAGGGGCTTGCCGGCCAGAGCCAGGTGGGCCTCGCCCATCGCCTCGTTCTGGGTCGGGTGGGCGTGGATGAGCTGGGCGACCTCGGCGGGCAGCGCTTCCCAGTTGTAGATCAGCTGGGCCTCGCCGACCTGCTCGCCCATGCGGTCGCCGACCATGTGGACGCCGACCACGGCACCGTCCTTGACCTGGACGAGCTTGATCTCGCCCGAGGTGTTCAGGATCTTGCTCTTGCCGTTGCCCGCGAGGTTGTACTTCAGAGCGACGACCTTGTCCGCACCGTAGATCTCCTTGGCCTTGGCCTCGGTGATGCCCACGGAGGCGACCTCGGGGTGGCAGTACGTCACCCGCGGCACGCCGTCGTAGTCGATCGGGACGGTCTTGAGACCGGCCAGACGCTCCGCCACCAGGATGCCCTCGGCGAAGCCGACGTGCGCGAGCTGGAGCGTGGGGACCAGGTCACCGACGGCGGAGATGGTCGGGACGTTCGTCCGCATGTACTCGTCGACCAGGACATAGCCGCGGTCCATCGCGACGCCCTGCTCCTCGTAGCCGAGACCCTGCGAGACCGGGCCGCGGCCGACCGCGACCAGCAGGAGCTCGGCCTCGAACTCCTTGCCGTCGGCCAGGGTGACCTTGACGCCGTCGGCGGTGTACTCGGCCTTCGAGAAGAAGGTGCCCAGGTTGAACTTGATGCCGCGCTTGCGGAACGCGCGCTCAAGAAGCTTGGAGGAGTTCTCGTCCTCGACCGGGACGAGGTGCTTGAGGCCCTCGATGACCGTGACGTCCGTACCGAAGGACTTCCAGGCGGAGGCGAACTCGACGCCGATGACGCCGCCGCCGAGGACGATCGCCGACTTCGGCACGCGGTCCAGGACGAGGGCGTGGTCCGAGGAGATGATGCGGTTGCCGTCGATCTCCAGGCCCGGCAGCGACTTCGGCACGGAGCCGGTCGCCAGCAGGACGTGACGGCCCTGGACGCGCCGGCCGTTGACGTCGACGGAGGTCGGGGAGGACAGGCGGCCCTCACCCTCGATGTACGTCACCTTGCGGGACGCGATGAGACCCTGCAGACCCTTGTACAGGCCGGAGATGACACCGTCCTTGTACTTGTGGACGGCGGCCACGTCGATGCCCTCGAAGGTGGCCTTGACGCCGAACTGCTCGCTCTCGCGGGCCTGGTCGGCGATCTCGCCCGCGTGCAGCAGGGCCTTGGTGGGGATGCACCCCCGGTGCAGGCAGGTACCGCCGACCTTGTCCTTCTCGATCAGGGCGACGTCCAGGCCCAGCTGGGCCCCGCGCAGCGCCGCGGCGTAACCACCGCTACCACCGCCGAGGATCACTAGGTCGAAAACGGTGCTGGCGTCGTTCGCCACGTCACGTCCTCCATGCATGTGCGCCACGCCGGTCGTCCGCGACCGGTCGGCGGCTGGTGTCCGGCCGCTCTTTCTTCGGCCCTGTGATGGGGGCCCTGTCCTGCCGTGCCCCATCTTCGCACTTGTCGAGGGGCAACGAGACGCCGGGCCGGTGTGTGAGACGTCCCACGTTCAGTTGAGCGGACGGCTGAGGCGCATGAACGAGGGGGCTCCGCCCTACCCGCGCGCGGAGCCCCCTCGTTCTCAGAGCAACCTCACCCGAGGTCGCCGGCCGCGGTGAGCTCCGCCAGGCGTACCAGCGTCCGCACCGCCGTACCCGTACCGCCCTTCGGCGTGTAGCCGAACGGTCCGCCCTCGTTGAAGGCCGGCCCCGCGATGTCCAGGTGCGCCCAGGTGATGCCCTCGCCCACGAACTCGCGCAGGAAGAGACCGGCGACCAGGCCGCCGCCCATCCGCTCGCCCATGTTCGCGATGTCGGCGGTGGGGGAGTCCATGCCCTTGCGCAGGTGCTCCGGCAGCGGCATCGGCCAGGCCGGCTCGCCGACCTCCTCGGCCGCCTCCTGCACCGCGGAGCGGAACGCGTCGTCGTTCGCCATGATCCCGAACGTCCGGCTGCCCAGCGCCAGCACCATCGCGCCGGTGAGGGTCGCGACGTCCACGATGGCGTCCGGCTTCTCCTGGGAGGCGGCCCACAGCGCGTCCGCGAGGACCAGCCGGCCCTCGGCGTCGGTGTTGAGGACCTCGACCGTCTTGCCGCTGTACATGCGCAGCACGTCACCGGGACGGGTCGCGGATCCCGACGGCATGTTCTCGGCGAGCGCCAGCCAGCCGGTGACGTTCACCTCCAGGCCCAGGCGCGCGGCGGCGACCACGGCGGCGAAGACGGCAGCCGCCCCGCTCATGTCGCACTTCATCGTCTCGTTGTGGCCGGCCGGCTTCAGCGAGATGCCGCCCGAGTCGTAGGTGATGCCCTTGCCGACGAACGCGAGGTGCTTCTTCGCCTTGGCGGAGGTGTACGACAGCTTCACCAGCCGCGGACCCGCCGCCGAACCGGCGCCGACACCGAGGATGCCGCCGTAGCCGCCCTTCTCCAGGGCCTTCACGTCGAGCACCTGCACCTTGATGCCGTGCTCCTTGGCCGCGGCCTGCGCGACGGCGGCGAACGCCTCCGGGTTCAGGTCGTTCGGCGGGGTGTTGATCAGGTCGCGGGCGCGGTTGAGCTCCTCGGCCACGGCGGTGGCGCGCTCGACGGCCGCCTTGTGCTCCTTGTCGCGGGGCCTGGCGCCCAGCAGGGAGGCCTCGGCGAGCGGCGCCTTGCCGTTCTTGTCCTTGGCGTCCTTGCCGCCCGCGTTGTTCTTGTAGGCGTCGAAGGAGTAGGCGCCGAGCAGTACGCCCTCGCCGATCGCGCCGACGTCCGAGGCGTCCTGGACGGGCAGGGCGAAGGCGGCCTTCTTGGCGCCGGTGAGGGTGCGGGCCGCGGCACCGGCGGCCTTGCGCAGCGCCTCGCCGTCATAACCGGAGTCCTTCTCGGGCTCCGCGCCCAGGCCCACCGCCACCACGAGCGGGGCCTTGAAGCCGGCCGGCGCCGGCAGCTTCGTCACCTCGCCCTCGGCACCGGAGGCACCGAGGGTCTCCAGGACGCCGGCGAGCCTGCCGTCGTAGGCCTTGTCCACGGCCTCGGCGCCCGGTGCGACGACCGGGCCCTTCGCGCCCTTGGCCACACCGATCACGATCGCGTCGGCCCGAAGACCGGGCGCCGCGGCGGTGCTGAGAGTGAGAGCAGTCACGGTGGTGAATTCTCGCTTCCAATGTGAAGTTTCTGTGGTCGATCTGTGTGGGTCGACCGGGCCCGACAGCCGACCCTAGAACCGGCCTCAGGGTGCGGTCTCAGCGGGGCCTTCCCCGGTACGGCGAACACTCGGGATGAGCCTACGCGTGTGTGCGCCTTCACTCATTCCTCTGGGCGCGCGCAGTGCCCGGCATCGGAGATCATCCGTGGGGAACACTTCTACGCACCCTGGAGCCCGCTCGTTGAAACGTCCGATACGCCTGCTTGTCCTGCTCGCCCTGCTCGTGCTCACGGCAGGCTGCAGCAGCGCGCCCGACTCCGAGACGTCCGGCGGGCGTTGGCAGCCACGCCCCGGCGTGGCCTGGCAGTGGCAGCTCAGCGGGCGCGTCGACACCTCCGTCGACGTGCCGGTCTACGACATCGACGGCTTCGACCAGCCGAAAGCGACCGTCACCACGCTGCACGGCAAGGGCCGCAAGGTCATCTGCTACCTCTCCACCGGCGCCTGGGAGGACTGGCGCCCCGACGCGAAGAAGTTCCCCAGGTCGGTGCTCGGCAAGGGCAACGGCTGGAAGGGTGAGCGCTGGTTCGACATCCGCCGCACCGACGTACTGGAGCCGCTGATGGCGGCCCGCTTCGACATGTGCCGCAAGAAGGGCTTCGACGCCGTCGAGCCCGACAACATGGACGGCTACAAGAACACCACCGGCTTCCCCCTCAAGGCCGCCGACCAGCTCCGCTACAACCGCCTGATCGCGAAGCTGGCCCACGACCGGGGCATGGCGGTCGGCCTGAAGAACGACCTGGACCAGATCCCGCAGCTGGTCGGTGACTTCGACTTCGCGGTCGACGAACAGTGCGCCCAGTACGGCGAGTGCGCCGCCGAGAAGCCCTTCATCAAGGCCGGCAAGGCCGTCTTCCACGTCGAGTACGAGCTGCCGACCAGCCGCTTCTGCGCCGAGTCCCGCCGGCTGAAGCTCAGCTCGATGCTCAAGAAGTACGAACTGGGGGTGTGGCGCCGGGCGTGCTGACCCCGAGCACGGTGACCGCCGTGCCCGCCAGCCGGTCGGCGAGGGAGCGGCGGGTGGGGGAGAAGACCGGCAGCGCGTTGAGCAGGAAGACGACCACGGCCAGCGCCCACACCAGCGCCGACAGCACGAAGTGCCCCTCCACCAGCAGGATGCAGGCGACGGCGTAGACGGCGATGTCGGCGGCCGTGGTGACCGCGGCGCGCACGGCGGCCCGGGAGGGGGCGCACGGGCTGACCTGCAGCCCGAGCAGCCCCTTGCCGAGGGTCCGTCCGGCGAGGGCGAGGCAGCCCCACTGGTAGAGGAACGTCGCCACGACCAGCATCCCGAACGCCTCCTCCACGTCGAACACGGCCTTGTGCCACAGCGACAGCCCGAGGGTCTCCGAGGCGCCGACGACGTCGCCCTGCGAGGTCAGCAGGTCGAAGCCGCCGTGGACGGCGAGATCCGGCGCGTCGGTGAGCAGCCCGGCTATCCGGTGGAAGGTCAGCACGGCGAGCAGATACGCCAGCGTGAGCACCAGCGCGAAGTCGATGAACCAGGCCACGGCACGACGAAGCTTCGGCACGAACATCCCCCGATCACGATCACTTGTCCGTGTACGGCGCAAGAGACTACTGCCCCAGGGACAACGCCATGAGCGCGGCCGTCGCGGCCGTCTCGGCAAGCCCCCCGAACACATCGCCGGTGACCCCGCCGAAGCGGCGCGTGCAGTGCCGCAGCAGGAGTTCGGCCACGGCGAGGGCGGCGACGACCGCGACCGCCGTGCGGACCACGTCGTACGTCCCGACGAGCGCACCCCCGGCTGCCGCCGCACCGGTCACCACGACCGCCGCGACCACCGCCGCTTGGGACGGCACCACGCCCGCGACCGCCGCCCCCAGCCCCTCGGGCCGGGCGGCCGGCACCCCTGTCCGCGCGGCCAGGGTGAGCGCCAGCCGGGCAGCCGTCGCCGAGACGACGGCGGCGAGCGCACCCCGGGCCCACGAGTCGCCGTACGCCTGAGCCAGCGCCGCCACCTGCGCCAGCAGGACGAGGACGAGCGTGATCACCCCGAACGGCCCGATGTCCGACTGCTTCATGATCCGCAGCGCGTCCTCGGCGGGCTTGCCGCTGCCGAGCCCGTCCGCGGTGTCCGCGAGGCCGTCGAGATGCAGACCGCGGGTGAGAACGGCGGGCACGGCGGCGGAGGCGACGGCGGCGAGCAGCGCGCCCGCACCCAGCGCCAGCAGCACCACACCGGCCAGCGCCGCGCACCCGCCGACGAACAGCCCGGCGAGCGGGGCGCAGAGCATGCCGCCGCGCGCTGCGTCCCGGTCCCAGCGGGTCACCTTCACCGGGAGCACGGTGAGGGTGCCGAAGGCGAAGCGGAGGCCGTCCGGCCAGGGGGTCTTGAGCACCGGCGCAGGCTACCGGGCGGTCCGCAGGAGGGCCGAGGCGGCCGTGGATACAGTGCGCATATGGGACATTGGTTGCAGCGCAACATCATCGAGCCCGGCAAGCTGCCGCTGCTGCTCGCCCTCACCGCGTTCGTGCTGACGTTCCTGATCACCCGGCTCGTCACCCGGCTCATCCGGGCCGGCAAGGGGCCCTTCGGGAACGTGAAGGCGGGCGGGCTGCACATCCATCACGTCGTGCCCGGCGTCGTCCTCACCGTCGTCGGCGGCTTCGGGGCGGTGGCCAGCAGCCGGCACGGCTTCGGCGCGGCCATCTGCGCCGTCCTGTTCGGCATGGGGGCGGGACTCGTCCTCGACGAGTTCGCGCTGATCCTGCACCTCGACGACGTCTACTGGACCGAGGAGGGCCGCAAGAGCGTCGAGGTCGTCGTCCTCACGGCGGCCCTGGTGGGGCTGGTGCTCTCCGGGTTCTCGCCGTTCGGCGTCAACGACATGAGCCAGCAGGAGCTGCACGACCGGGGCGACGTGATCTCGACCGTCGTGGTCAACTTCCTGTTCTCGCTGGCCGTCCTCAGCAAGGGCAAGGCACGGATGGCGATCTTCAGCGTGATCGTCCCGCTCATCGGCCTGATCGGTCTGATCCGCCTGGCCCGCCCCGGCTCGCCCTGGGCCAGACGCTTCTACCGCCGCCGCCCGCGCGCCCGGGCCAAGTCCACGCTGCGGGCGTATCGCCACGACCGGCGGTGGGCGGGGCCCCGCCGCAGGGTGCAGGACCTCCTGGGCGGCAAGCCCGACCCGGTGCCGCCGCCCCGCGCCCCCTAGGGGCGCGCGGCCACGACGGTGCAGCAGTCACGATCTGGCCTGTGGAAATCCCGACCTGGACTCGATCCGCGCCATCGGCCGGTGCCGGTGGCGCACCGCCGAGATGAAGCACAGCACCCCCACCGCCGCGATCGCCGCCATGTGTTCCTTGCCGGCGAGATTCCCCTTCAGCAGGACCTCGACCGCCATCGCCGCCGTCACCCCGCACGCCGTGACATACGCGCCGTAGCGCCAGCCCAGGAACACCGCGAGGCCCACCACCGCCGCCGACGGGCCGGTGTCCACGACCGAGGCGTCCGAGGAGGGCAGCCCGAAGGCGTTGTCGAAACCCAGCCAGATGCCCAGGCGGGCGTAGAGCGTGCCGGCGAGCGTGGCGGAGTAGGCGATGACGAGGGTGCGCCAGCGGCCGAGGCAGATCTCCGCGACGCCGAACACGAACAGGACCTGCGCGAGCGCACCCCACACGGGCAGGTCGAGAGCCGGGACGAACAGCGACAGGGGAGTGCGCAGCAGCGACACCCACAACGGGTCCTCGGCGCGCACGCCCCCCGTGTTCTCCACGATGCGATAACCCCACGACTGGTTCTGCACGACCTGTATGACCGTCGTCAGCACCACCGCCCCGAGAGTCATCGGGATCGCCCGCCAGCGCCGCTTGACCAGCGACTCACGCACCGTGACGAACAGGAGCCCCCATTCGGCACGGGCCCAGCGGGCGAGCCTGTTCATCCGGCGATCCTCATCTGTGCGTCTCCAGGTGCTTGCGGTGCAGCCACTTCGGCAGCCCCGGCGCCTCCAGGAACCCTTCGGCGCGCGCCGAGGCGATGCCGATGCGCGGCAGGTCCGCGCTCTTCTCGAAGAGCAGGAACCGCGGCTCCCAGATGGGCCGGTACTTGGCGTTGGCGCGGTACAGCGACTCGATCTGCCACCAGCGCGAGAAGAAGCTGAGCAGCGAGCGCCACAGCCTCAGCACCGGCCCGGCACCGAGGCGTGCACCACGTTCGAAGACCGAACGGAACATCGCGAAGTTGAGCGAGACCTGCGTGATCTCGATCTCTCGGGCGCGCCGCAGCAGCTCGATGACCATGAACTCCATCAGGCCGTTGTCCGATTCGCGGTCCCGGCGCATCAGGTCGAGGGAGAGCCCGTGCGGGCCCCACGGCACGAAGGAGAGAAGCGCCCTCAACTCACCCTCGCCGTCGGTGCACTCGAGCATCACGCACCGTCCGTCCTCGGGATCCCCGAGCCGGCCCAGCGCCATGCTGAACCCGCGCTCGGTCGCCCCGTCGCGCCAGTCGTCAGCCCGCTTGAGCAGATACGTCATTTCCTCTGCCGGAATGTCCTCGTGCCGCCGGATACACACCGTGTACCCAGCCCGCTTCACCCGGTTGTAGGCCTGCCGCACGGTGCGCATGGCCCGTCCGTCGAGGGTGAAGTCGGCCACCTCCACCAAAGCCTCGTCGCCGAGCTCCAGGGCGTCCAGACCGTGCCGCGCGTACACCGTGCCGGCCTCCTCGCTCGCCCCCATCACGGCCGGGATCCACCCGTGCGCGCGTGCCTGGGCGAGCCAGGGTTCGATGGCGCCAGGCCAGGCCTCCGGGTCGCCGATCGGATCACCGGACGCCAGCGAGACACCCCCGACGACCCGGTACGCGACGGCCGCCTTGCCGGTCGGCGACCAGACCACGCTCTTCTCCCGGCGCAGCGCGAAATACCCGAGCGAGTCCCGCTCGCCCTGCCGCCCCAGCAGCTCCCGCAGCCGCTTCTCGTCGTCCTCGGTGAGCGGGTCGACGGCCCGCCGGGAGCGGAAGGCGGCGTAGAAGACGGCGAGGACGAGGATCGTGCTGAGCACGTTGATGGCGACGTTCACCCAGTTCGGCGCGTCGATGCCGGGGAAGCGGGACTCGTCGACGGCGACCGAGACGAGCCTGAGGGTGCCGTAGCGCCAGCGCTCCAGGAACGTCGAGACGGCCGCGTCCGGCGCCTGGTTGGTGACCGTCACCAGCAGCGCGGCGAACAGCGAGGCGACCAGCGTGCCGCCCACCGCGACCGCGGCGGCGAGCTTCGGGTTGGAGCGGTCGCCCTTGGCATAGAACTCCCGCCGCCCGACCAGCAGGGCGAGGACGAACACGGCCGTGAGACCCAGCGAGATCCAGTTCTGGGCGTACTGCCGGATCTCCGGGTACGCCATCGCGAAAGCGAACAGCCCGAGGAACGAGCCGGCCAGCGCGAGGTTGAGGATCCATGCGGCGCGTTTGCGGCGCCGCATGGTGACGGCGAGGAACGCCGTGAACACCCCGGAGGCGAAACCGGCGGTCAGCAGATACGGGGTGAAGAAGTTCTCCTGGTTGTGCCGCCGCACGTCCTGCCCCAGAGAGACCCAGACGGCACTGAGGAAATTGACGAACGCGACGGCCCGCAAATACCAGACGGCGAATGCGGCAGCGCGCCGCGAGGCAATTCGGGCATCTCCCATGAGTGAGGATCATATGGGCGAGGCCTTGATGAACCCATCCATCTTTTGTCTGCGGCTCCGTCGACTTTCGGCCTCCTGCGGCCTACTCGGCCTCCTCCTTCGTGTCGACGTCCTCGGCCGACTCGTTCCCGGGTTCATCCTTCTCAGGTACCTCGGAGACCTGCGGCTTCTCCGGCAGTTCCGCGGACAGCGCCGCCGCGGCCTGCACCAGCGGCAGCGCCAGCAGCGCCCCCGCACCCTCGCCCACGGTCACCCCGTGCGAGAGCAGCGGCTCCAGGGCCATCCGGTCCAGCGCCTTCGCCTGCCCCGGCTCCCCGCTGTCGTGCGCGGCCAGCCACCAGTCCGGCGCCCGGAAGGCGATCCGCTGCGCCACCAGGGCGCAGGCGGCCGTCACGACCCCGTCCAGGATCACCGGCATCTTGCGCACCGCGCTCTGCAGCAGGAACCCCGTGATCGCGGCGAGGTCGGCCCCGCCCACGGTGGCCAGCAGCTGCAGTTGGTCGCCCAGCACCGGCCGGGCCCGGCGCAGCGCGTCCCGGATCGCCGCGCACTTGCGCATCCACGCCAGATCGTCGATGGCGAGCCCGCCCCGCCCGGTGACCACGGACGCGTCGGTCCCGCACAGCGCGGCGATCAGCACCCCGGCCGGGGTCGTCCCGCCCACGCTCACATCGCCGAGCACCACCAGATCCGTACCGGAGTCGGCCTCCTCGTCGGCCACCGCGACACCGGCCAGGAAGGCGGCCTCCGCCTCCTCGGCCGTCAGCGCGTCCTCGAGGTCGATACGTCCGCTGCCGCGCCGCACCCGGTGCCGTACGACCTCGGCGGGCAAAGTGTCGGGGTCGCAGTCCAGCGCCATGTCGACGATCCGCACCGGCACGCCGAGCCGCCGGGCGAGCACCGACACCGGCCGGCCGCCCTCCAGGACCTCCCGCACCAACTGGTGGGCGCCGCCCGCGGGCCCTGCCGAGACACCCAGTTCGGCGACTCCGTGGTCGCCGGCGAAGAGGACCACCCGGGGCCGTTCGATCGGCCGCACCGGCACGGCGGACTGGGCCGCCGACAGCCACTCACCCAGGTCGTCGAGGCGGCCCAGCGACCCGGGCGGCACGATCTGACGCTCCCTGCGCGCCTCGGCGTCGCGGCGCACCCCGCCGTCGGGACGCTCGATCAGATCGGTGAAATCGTCGAGATTAAGCGAGCTCATTCGCCGAACAGTACCGGCACCGGCCGAACGGGACAGCGCCACAGGGGCACCACGCGCGCGTGACGTCTTTGCCCCCGGGATATGGATCCCATACGTTCCGTTTTGCAGCGGATTGTCCTACGCCTCCGGGAGCCGGCATGACCTACCCGAGCACCCATGTCAGCGCCCGTGACCGGCGCCGGCACCTCTCGGCGGCCCGCGCGGTCCTGCGGCTCCTGCCCGAACCGGAGAGCTGGCTGGACGTGGGCACGGGCGACGCCCACTTCCCCGGCACGGCACGCGAACTGTTCCCGTACACCTCCTTCGACGGCCTCGACCCCACCCCCCGCGTGTCCTACGCCTGCCATGCAGAGCGCGTCGAGGAGGCCTTCGTAGGGCATGTGACGGACCCTCATATCACCACGATCCTGCGCGGCCGCTACGACGTCGTCACACTCCTCCAGCACCGCTCACCGGTCACGGACCTCCGCGCCGAACTCCGCGCCGCCCTCACGCTCGTCCGCCGCGGCGGCCTCCTCCTCGTGGAGACCCAGCCGGCGCAGTCGCCCGCGCTGCGCACCCAACTCGACTTCCACGGCTGCACGATCCTCGCGACGAGCCGGCACCTCCTCGGCCAGTTCCCGTACACGCACCGGATCATCGCGCGCCGCAGACCCTCAGCCGCGTAGCACCATCGCCTGCCCCGCCACCACCAGCACCACCTGCTCGCACTCCCCGGCGAACGCCGCGTTCAGCCGCCCGAGTTCATCGCGGTACCGGCGCCCCGAAGCGGTCGCCGGCACGATCCCCGAGCCGACCTCGTTGGACACGGCGACCACGGTCCGCCGGCTCGCCCGTACCGCGTCCGTCAGCTCCCGCACCCGCTCCCGCAGGGCCCGCTCCCCGCCGTCGGCCCACTGGGCGTCGTCCCACGCCCCGGCAGAGTCCATCGCGTCCGTCAGCCACAGCGACAGACAGTCGATGAGCAGCGGCGGGCCGTCGGCCGCCAGCAGCGGCACCAGATCGCAGGTCTCGGCCGTCCGCCAGGACCCCGGCCGGCGCTCCCGATGGACGGCCACCCGGGACGCCCATTCCGTGTCGCCGTTCCGCGAGCCGCCCGTCGCCACGTACAGCACGTCCGGAAAGGCCTCCAGGCGCCGTTCGGCCTCCACCGACTTCCCGGACCGCGCCCCGCCCAGCACCAGCGTCCGCCGCGGCACATCGGGCACGTCCTCGTACACCCCGACCGTCAGCGTCGCCCCGTCCGGTACGGCCCGCGCCCCCGCGGCGGCGAGGCGTCGCCGCAACTCGGGCCCCGGCGGCACGTCGTGGTCGAGATGGACGGCGACGACATCCGTGGTCGGGCCGACGGCGCCGACCGCCCGCAACTTGGCCAGCGCGTCCGGCCGCCCCACCATGTCGGTCAGCATCATGTCGTACCCCACGGCCCGGTGGTGCTCAAGACCGGCCGGCGCGCCCCCCGGCGGCAGATACAGCAGCCGCTGCCCGTTCGGCCCGGTCACCGCGTACCCCGTGCCCGGCCCGTCCATCGCCACCGCCCGCACCCGATGCCCCGTCAGCAGCGCCAACTCCCGCCCGTCCGGCACCCGCCCGGGCTGCGGCAGCCCCGCGGGCACCTCGACCACGGGCCCGCGGTGCGGATGCGACAACAGCACCTGCCGTACGCCGGCGAGCGAGTGCCCGGCCCGCGCTGCCGCGAACGCCGCGCCCGGCGTCAGATCGAGCAGCAAAGTCCCGTCCACGAGCACCGCGGTCGCCGCCCGGGCATCCGCGCCGAGCGCGGTCGCACAGGCAGCACAGGGACAGTCGGGGCGGGGCAGTCCCGCGGGGGCACCGGTGCCGAGCAGAGTCACTTCCACGGAAGTGATTTTCGCGTGTCTGCGCAGGTGCTGCCCATCCGACTAGGCTTCTGGCAGGAGGCGGACCAAGATCCGCCTTCTGCTCTGCAGGTGCTCAGACACGGGAGGCGTAGATGACGTCATGGACGTGGCGGTTCGAGAAGGCCGACGGGGCGGAGGTCCAGCCAGCGGTCCAGCCCGAGGAGTTCACCACGCAGGGGGACGCCGAGTCCTGGATCGGGGAGCACTGGAAGGCCCTCCAGGACGGCGGCGCCGACCAGGTGCGGCTGTTCGAGGACTCCGCGGAGATCTACGGGCCGATGAGCCTGCACGCCGAAGAGGCGTAGGCGCCACGGAGGGGGTGGCCGCAATCCGGCCGCTCCCTCCCCCCTTCTGGTCTCACTGCTCGCCCAGCGTCACATCGACTTTCTTCTGACTCCCGTTCCGGGTGAACGTCACCGACGTCCTGTCGCCCGGCTTCTGCGCCGCCAGTGCCTCCGCCAGGGATGTGACGGTGGTGATGTCCGTGTCACCCAGCCTGATGATGACGTCCCCGGGCTGGATGCCCGCCCTGTCGGCCGCCCCGCCGCTCTTCACGGCGACCACCGCGACCCCGGCGGCCTGGTAGCTGTTGTCCACGACCGTACGGCCCGTGATGCCGAGCGCGGCCCGCCCCGAGTCGGTGACCTTGCCGCTCTTGATGATCTGGTCGGCGATCGTCTTCACCATCGACGAGGGGATCGCGAACCCGATGCCGGGCGCCGCGCTGTTGCCGAGAGCGGGGTCGGTGGCGGCCAGCGTCGGAATGCCGATGACCTGCCCGTCGAGATTGACGAGGGCGCCGCCGCTGTTGCCCGGGTTGATGGCCGCGGACGTCTGCACCATGTTGGCGATGGTCGCGCCCGTGCCCCCGCCGCTGCGGCCCTCGCTCACGGTCCGCCCGGTGGCCGAGACGATGCCCTGCGTCACGCTGGACGACAGCCCGAGCGGCGAGCCCATCGCCAGCACGATCTGCCCGACCGCCACCTTCGAGGAGTCCGCGAAGGCGGCCGCCTTCAGCCCGCTCGGCACCTTGTCCAGCTTGATGACGGCGAGGTCCTGGTCCGGGTACGAGTAGACGAGCCGGGCGGTGAGCGCGTCCTCGCTGTTGGCGGTCGTCACCTTGAAGGTCTTCGAGTTCCCGACGACGTGCGCGTTGGTGACGATGCGCCCCTTGTCGTCGTAGACGATCCCCGATCCCAGATCGCCGTCGGCCTGGATCTGCACGACCGACGGCAGAACGTCCTTGATCACCTTCTGGTAGGCGCTCTGCAGATCGCCGGCCGCCATGGGCGCAACGGCCTGCGCGGGCTGCGCGGCCTGCGCGGTCGTCTTCTCCTGCCCACCGGAGGAACCCTCGCCGGAGCACCCCGGGACGAACGCGAGCACGACGACGGGAACGAGCAGCCGGAAGACACGGCTACGGGCAATGTCCATGCCCAGAGTCTCGCTTCGGGGTGAATACCCGGCTTGCGGTATACGCCCGAACGGGCTCGCGGCGTTCGTCAGCAGGGCGGGGGAAGCCAGCGCCGGTTCGGCACCGCCCGTAAAGGGGCGCGGGGAACTGCGCGACCAGCCACGACGGCGCCGCAGAGAACCGACAACCCATCCCGCCCACCGGCGGAGCTACCCGCGCACCCCGCACAGATGCAGCAACGCCGCCACCCCCCGGTACGGATCCGTCCGCCCGGCGCGCTCCTCGACCGCGAGCAAGGTCTCCATGTCGGCGGGGATCTCCGCTCCGTCCGCCGCGGTGTCCGTGAACACCCGCACCCCGTACCAGGCGTGCAGCGGCGCGGCGATCCCGGCGAGCGTCGCGGTCAGCGCCTCCAGGCGGTCGGCCCGCACATCGAGCCCCAGCCGGTTCGTGTACGACACGGTGTCGAAGGCCCCGAGCGCACCGGCCCAGTCCCCGGACAGCCCCGGCCGCATCGCCAGCGCGTCACCGTTGCGTACGAGCAGCGACAGCAGCCCGCCGTGGGCCAGCATCCGGGCCAGCCCCGCCAGCAGCGGATCCGGCTCCTCGACGTACATCAGCACCCCGTGGCACAGCACCACGTCGAAGCTGCCCGGCAGAAAGTGCACCCCGGTGTCCCGGCCGTCACCCTCGATGATCCGCACCCGCTCCCGGATGCCCTCGGGCTCACCGGAAAGGGCCTTCCGCGCGACCGCGACCATCGTCGGGTCCTGCTCCAGCCCGGTCACCTGATGCCCGGCCCGCGCCAGCCGCAGCGCCTGAGTGCCCTGGCCCATGCCCACATCGAGCACCCGCAGCCGCTGCCCGACCGGGAACCGCCCCGCTATCTGCTCGTCGAGCTGCCGGGCCACCAGCTCCTGCCGTACGGCATTGCGCAGACCGCCCAGTTTGCCCAGCCAGGCATCCGCCGCGCCCCCGGAGAACGACGTAGTGCTCAGGGCCGCTCTCCGCGCTTGACCTGCGGCTTCGGCAGCCGGAGCCGGCGCATCTGGAGGGAGCGCATCAGGGCGTACCGGGTGGCGCCCTTGGTGTTCCGGTCCGGGAAGCGCTCGGCGAGCTGCTTCTTCAGCCGGAAGGCGCTGACGACCGCGTCCAGCACGATCAGCACGATCACGACGAGCCACAGCAGCAGCGCGATGCTCTGCAGCGCGCCCACCCGCACCATGCTCAGCACCAGGATGACCACGGCCATGGGCAGGAAGAACTCCGCCACGTTGAACCGCGAGTCGATCCAGTCGCGGGCGAACTTGCGCACCGGACCCTTGTCACGGGCGGGCAGATACCGCTCGTCACCGCCGGCCAGCGCCTGGCGCTGCCGCTCCAGCGCGGCACGGCGCTCCTCGCGCTGGCGCTTGGCGGCGTCCTTGCGCGTCATCGAGGTGTTGGCGACGCTGCGGCGCTGGGACTGGGCCTCACTGCGCTTGGGCGTGGGCCGACCCTTCTTCGCCTGCGGGTCACGGGGCTGCTTGGAGTCGGTCAGCGACGCCTTGTCGGCGACGGCTGCCTTCTCTTCCTTGGCACGGCTACGGAACACAAAACCCAAGGGTACGGGGTGGCCGGGGTTGGACCCCAGCCCCGTGGGGAACGATCCGGCAACACCAGTCGTCATGTAAGGGACAGAGGGGACGTTGCACGTGCTTCCGGCCCCGGGGTCCGCAGGGGTCTCCTTGGGGGGACACCTACTCCCTACGCCGGAGCGGGAGCGGTTGCAGTCGTCCTTGGGGATGAGCGCATCCGTCCCCGAACAGTGCGTCAATGGATGCAGGGCCCGTACTGTGGGTTCTGTCGCAGAGCTGGAGCTGGAAGTCCGTCAGAAGGGGGCGCGCGAAGCCCATGAGCGGTGTCATGAAGCGTATGGGGATGATCTTCCGCGCGAAGGCGAACAAGGCCCTTGACCGGGCCGAGGACCCGCGCGAAACCCTCGATTACTCGTACCAGAAGCAGTTGGAGCTGCTCCAGAAGGTGCGCCGGGGTGTCGCCGACGTGGCGACCTCCCGCAAGCGCCTGGAGCTCCAGCTGAACCAGCTGCAGTCGCAGTCCACCAAGCTGGAGGACCAGGGCCGCAAGGCGCTCGCGCTCGGCCGTGAGGACCTGGCCCGCGAGGCGCTGTCCCGCCGCGCCGCGCTCCAGCAGCAGGTCACCGACCTCGAGACCCAGCACGCGACGCTCCAGGGCGAGGAGGAGAAGCTCACCCTGGCGGCCCAGCGGCTCCAGGCCAAGGTCGACGCCTTCCGTACGAAGAAGGAGACGATCAAGGCGACGTACACGGCCGCCCAGGCCCAGACCCGCATCGCCGAGTCCTTCTCCGGCATCTCGGAGGAAATGGGCGACGTGGGCCTGGCGATCCAGCGCGCCGAGGACAAGACCGCACAGCTCCAGGCCCGCGCCGGCGCGATCGACGAGCTCCTCGCTTCGGGCGCCCTGGACGACCAGTCCGGCATGCACAAGGACGAGATCCAGGCCGAGCTGGACCGGATCTCCGGTGGCTCGGACGTGGAGCTGGAACTGCAGCGCATGAAGGCGGAGCTGGCCGGAGGCTCGTCCCAGCAGGCGATCGAGGGCGGCACAGGGCAGTCTCAGACCCAGCAGCAGCCACAGGACACCCCGCGCTTCGACAAGCAGTAGGGCCCACGCCTAGGAGGCCGACATGGGCGACATGATCGTCAGGATCATGGGGGAGGGGCAGGTGAGGCTGGCCGACAGCCACCTCACCGAACTCAACAAGCTCGACGACGTACTCCTGCAGGAAATGGAGAAGGGCGACGGCCCAGGCTTCCGCCGCACCCTGGAGGCCCTCCTCGCCAAGGTCCGCGAACTGGGCGACCCGCTGCCGGACGACTCCCTGGAGCCGTCGGAACTGATCCTGCCGTCCCAGGACGCGACCTTGGAGGAGGTCCGGGATCTGCTGCGCGACGACGGCTTGATCCCGGGCTGACGGCGTCCGTGTATTCCAGCCCGTCCGGCGTTCGAGGACAAGGCCCCTTGAACGGCCGAAGCGGCTGCGGCCCACCCCCGTTCCTAGCCCCGTAGGGACGCCGTACTGTTCAGACGTGAGCGGCACCCTGGAACGAACGAGATGTCGCCTGACGGCGCACCCCCTCGCGCTGGACGCGACCCTGGCGGCCGGCGTCCTCGCCTGCATGGTGGCCGGCTCCTTCGCCGACCCGCACGGCAAGAACGGCGTCACCTGGGGCGTCCGCACCCCCGACGCCCTCGCCCTCGTCCTCATGGTCCTCGGCGCCCTCGCCCTGGTCTTCCGCCGCCGCGCCCCCAGGACTGTCCTCGCTCTCACCGGCACCGTCTCCCTCGTCGAGTGCATCGTCGGCGACCCCCGCGCCCCCGTCGCGATGTCCGCGGTCATCGCCCTCTTCACCGTCGCCGCCAGCACCGACCGCCCCACCACCTGGCGCCTCGGCCTGCTCACCATGACAGTCCTCACCGGCGCGTCCATGCTGTTCGGGCCCCTCCCGTGGTACGCCCAGGAGAACCTCGCCATCTTCGCCTGGACCGGCATCGGCGCCACCGCCGGCGATGCCGTCCGCAGCCGCCGCGCTTTCGTCCAGGCCATCCGCGAACGCGCCGAGCGAGCCGAACGCACCCGCGAGGAGGAGGCCCGCCGCCGGGTCGCCGAGGAACGCCTGCGGATCGCCCGCGATCTGCACGACGTCGTCGCCCACCACATCGCCCTGGTCAACGTCCAGGCGGGCGTCGCCGCGCACGTCATGGACAAGCGCCCCGACCAGGCCAAGGAGGCCCTCGCCCACGTCCGTGAGGCCAGCCGCTCCGCACTGAACGAACTCCGCGCCACCGTCGGCCTGTTGCGCCAGTCCGGCGACCCCGAGGCCCCCACCGAACCCGCCCCGGGCCTGGACCGCCTCGACGAACTCGTCGGCACCTTCCGCAGCGCCGGCCTGCACGTCGAGGTCGCCCGCGCCGACAACGGCACCACTCTCCCCGCCGCCGTCGGCCTGGCCGCGTACCGCGTCATCCAGGAAGCCCTCACCAACGTCCAGAAACACGCCGGTACGGAGGCGAAGGCCGAGGTCAGCGTCGTACGCGTGGGCCCGAACGTGGAGATCACCGTCCTGGACAACGGCTCCGGCGAGGACGACGCCCCCGACAGCGGCGGCGGCCACGGGCTGCTCGGCATGCGCGAGCGCGTCACCGCCCTGCGCGGCACGCTCACCACCGGCCCCCGCTACGGCGGCGGCTTCCGGGTCCATGCGATCCTGCCGGTCAAGACCCGTACGGCCACTCCGGGGGGAACCGCATGACGATCCGCGTCCTGCTCGCCGACGACCAGGCGTTGCTGCGCAGCGCCTTCCGCGTGCTCGTCGACTCCGAGCCCGACATGGAGGTCGTCGGCGAGGCCTCCGACGGCGCGGAGGCCGTACGGCTGGCGAAGGAGGAGCGGGCCGACGTCGTGCTGATGGACATCCGGATGCCCGGCACCGACGGTCTCGCCGCCACCCGCATGATCAGCACGGACCCCTCCCTCGCCCATGTCCGCATCGTCATCCTCACCACCTTCGAGGTCGACGACTACGTCGTGCAGTCCCTGCGGGCCGGCGCCTCCGGCTTCCTCGGCAAGGGCAGCGAGCCGGAGGAGCTGCTGACCGCGATCCGGATCGCGGCCGGCGGCGAGGCCCTGCTCTCCCCGGCCGCCACCAAGGGCCTGATCGCCCGCTTCCTCGCCCAGGGCGACGCGGACGACGACGGCCGCGACCCCGCCCGCACCGCACGCCTGGAGACGCTCACCGTCCGCGAGCGCGAGGTCCTGGTCCAGGTCGCCGGAGGCCACTCCAACGACGAGATAGCCGAACGCCTCGAGGTCAGCCCGCTCACGGTGAAGACCCATGTCAACCGGGCCATGGCCAAGCTGGGCGCCCGTGACCGCGCCCAGCTGGTCGTGATCGCGTACGAGTCCGGGCTGGTACGTCCAAGGGCGGAGTGAGCTCGACCCGGCGGTGCCTCCGTGTTTGATCGGCCGCGCCGTGGTGAACCGGGCTGGTTCCAACCCGGCTGGTGTTGATCGCGTAAGCCCCGATCGCTCGCTGAGCGCCTGAGCGCCTGAGCGCCTGAGCGCCTGAGCGCCTGAGCGCCTGAGCGGCGTGAGCCAGGAATCCCCAGCCCCGACAGCCGGCGAGGGCAACGCCGTGATCATGGCGTCCTTCGAGTACGGCAACGACACCGAGCAGCTCGTCGCCGACGTCCAGCAGGCCGTGAGCACAAGTGAACGATCATGCTGTGCGAGCGAGTTCAGGGGGCGCAGCAGTGGCGTGTCGGCCACAACCGGCTCGGAGCCCTCAGGCGCCCCTCCCATCGCCCCCATCTCCGTTACGTATTCTGTGGCCTCGAACTGCCGTGCATGGAAGGGGATTCGGGCGTGCCGCTGCACAAGGACGACCCGAAATCGGTCGGCGGGTACAAGCTGGTCGACCGGCTCGGGTCCGGCGGCATGGGGGTGGTCTACTGGGGCAGATCACGCTCGGGCCGTGACGTCGCCGTCAAGGTGGTGCACGCCCAGTACGCGGAGGACAAGGTCTTCCGTGCCCGCTTCCGGCAGGAGATCGAGGCCGTCCGCAAGGTCAGCGGCGCCTTCACCGCACCGGTCGTGGACGCCGACCCGGAGGCGGTACGGCCCTGGATGGCGACCCAGTACGTCGCGGGCAGCTCCCTCGCCGAACGGATCCGCGACCACGGCGCCCTCAAGGGCACCCAACTGCGGCGACTGGCCCTCGGATTGGTGGAGGCGCTGCAGGACATCCACCGGGCCGGAGTGGTGCACCGGGACCTCAAGCCCGCCAATGTCCTGATGGCGGAGGACGGCCCCCGCGTCATCGATTTCGGCATCTCCCGCGCCGTGGAGAACCACAACACCCTGACCGAGACCGGCCAGATGATCGGCACCCCGCCCTTCATGTCACCGGAGCAGTTCACCGACGCCCGCACGGTCGGACCCGCCTCGGACGTCTTCTCGCTCGCCGCGCTCCTGGTCTACTCGGCCACCGGACGCGGCCCCTTCGATGCCGACAGCCCGTACCTGACCGCCTTCCGGGTCGTCCACGAGCCGCCCGCACTGGACGGCGTACCGGGCCCGTTGCGCGCGGTCCTGGAGCGCTGTCTGGTCAAAAACGCCGCCGACCGGCCCCAACTGGACGTGCTGGCCAAGGAGTTCGCCGACGCCCTGCCCGAGTCCGACCCCAGGGACCCGGACACCACTGCCCTCCTCTTCGCCGACCTGAGGACCTTCGAGGAGACGTACGCCGGGACCGGCGGCGCGGGACCCGGAAAGGTCACCCGGGCGGGGCGCACGCGACGCCGCAGGGTCCGCCTCTTGCCGGTGGTGGCCTGCGCGGTGGGCGTGCTGGCCCTGGGTACGGGGTGGTACATACGCTTCGGGCCGGGCTTCCCGGACGACGCCCCGGCGGTGAGTTCCGCCTCGTCCGCGGACTCCCGCTGGGCGGCGCTCCCCACCGGCTGGCAGCCCTGGCAGACGACGATGCACGAGACGGCACAGCGGGGCGAGGCCAACCCGCTCGCGAAGGACAGCGCGGACGCGGGCGACGCCACCTGCCAGACGTACGAGAACGCGGTCTACTGCGCGGGCAACAACATCCTCCCGGTCCGTCTGGACGGCCGTACCGGCGCCACTGTCTGGCGTTCCGCGATCGCGACCTCCGCCGGGGGCGCGGACAAGGCGCGGGACAACTTCGAGCTCCTCGGGGTGCGGGACGACGCGATGCTCCTGCAGCACTACGTCTACGGGGCCGACGGGAGCACCAAGGCGAGCATCGTCGCCCTCGACACCAGGAGCGGCGAGCAGCTGTGGGTCCGGCAACGGAACAACGTCACCGTCGACCAGATCGTCTCCGGCGACCTCGTGCTGACCCCCGACCCCAGCGGCCGGCTGGTGACGGCCCGTTCCCCGCGCACCGGCACCGACCGCTGGACCCTGCAGCTGTCCTCCGACGACTACTGCCAGTTCACGACGGCCGGCTCCCGCCTGTATGCCCAGTGCTTCCCGGACGACGCGACCAAGGGCGCCGTGCTCCTGGAGCTGAACAAGGCCGACGGATCGGTGCTGCGGCGTCTGAAGACCCCGTACACGAGCAGCCTGCTCGGCACCGTCGGCGGCCGGCTGGCCTTCGTGGTCGGCGGCGAAACCGGCCCGGCGCGCCCCGAGGACCTGAAGTTCGGCGAGATCTGGCTGCTCGACCCGGACACCGGCTCGGCCACCACGACGAAGCTGACGACGACCTACGACGGCTCCGTGCGGCTGGCCGCCGACACCCTGTGGATCACCCAGGCCAACGGCCAGGTGACCGCCGTGTCCCCGCTGACCGGAAAACCGCTGTGGCAGACCCGCACCGGCGTCGAGGGCTCGGGACAACCCACGTACGACGCCCGCACCCGCACCCTCTACCTGGCCAGCACCAGCGGCCGGGTCGCCGCCCTCGACACCCGCAAGGGCACGCTGCTGTGGGAGACGGGCGCCCACGCCGACCAGCTCGCGAGCGGCGACGTGACCAAGTCCAAGGTGCTGCTGAACGGCGGCGCGCTGGTCGTGAGCACCCCGGACGGCACCGTCTTCAGCCTGGACCCCGCGCACCCCGAGCGGAAACCCGTCTCGGGGTGACAGCGGCACAGAAGGCTATGGCTACGGCAGCGCCAGCATCCGCTCCAGCGCCAGCTTCGCGAACGCCTCCGTCTCCTTGTCGACCTCGATCCGGTTGACCAGGTTGCCCTCGGCCAGCGACTCCAGCGTCCAGACCAGGTGGGGCAGGTCGATGCGGTTCATGGTCGAGCAGAAGCAGACCGTCTTGTCGAGGAAGACGATCTCCTTGCCCTCGGGCGCGAAACGGTTCGCGAGCCGTCGTACGAGATTGAGCTCCGTGCCGATGGCCCACTTGGACCCGGCGGGCGCGGCCTCCAGGGCCTTGATGATGTACTCCGTCGAGCCGACGTAGTCAGCCGCGGCCACGACCTCGTGCTTGCACTCCGGGTGGACCAGCACGTTCACGCCGGGGATGCGCTCGCGCACGTCGTTGACCGAGTCCAGCGAGAACCGGCCGTGCACCGAGCAGTGGCCGCGCCACAGGATCATCTTCGCTGCGCGCAGCTCGTCCGCCGTCAGGCCGCCGTTCGGCTTGTGCGGGTTGTAGAGGACACAGTCCTCCAGGGACATGCCCATGTCGCGGACGGCGGTGTTGCGGCCGAGATGCTGGTCGGGCAGGAACAGCACCTTCTCGCCCTGCTGGAAGGCCCACTCCAAGGCCTTCTTGGCGTTGGACGAGGTGCAGATCGTGCCGCCGTGCTTGCCCGTGAACGCCTTGATGTCCGCGGACGAGTTCATGTACGAGACCGGCACGACCTGCTCGGCTATCCCGGCCTCCGTCAGCACGTCCCAGCACTCGGCGACCTGCTCCGCGGTGGCCATGTCCGCCATCGAGCACCCGGCCGCGAGGTCCGGCAGGACGACCTTCTGGTCGTCGGAGGTCAGGATGTCCGCGGACTCCGCCATGAAGTGCACACCGCAGAACACGATGTACTCGGCCTCCGGGCGCGCCGCCGCGTCCCGGGCCAGCTTGAACGAGTCACCCGTGACGTCGGCGAACTGGATGACCTCGTCGCGCTGGTAGTGGTGGCCGAGCACGAAGACCTTGTCGCCGAGCTTCTCCTTGGCCGCGCGGGCGCGCGCCACCAGATCCGGGTCGGACGGGGAGGGCAGGTCGCCGGGGCACTCGACGCCCCGCTCGCTCTTCGGGTCGGCCTCGCGGCCGAGCAGCAGCAGGGCGAGAGGAGTCGGCTGTACGTCGAGCTCCGGGGTCTGGGCGGTGGTCACGACACGCACCCTTTCTGTTCTGCGGGAGGTTCTGCTGGAGGTCCTGCGGATGGCCGTTCTGCGGACGGGCTTCCCGTCCTTCTCGTCGAACTGACGCTATCTATCATAACCCGCTTCACGTCAGTTTGACGATGGTCATTGCGTCGATGTGACATGAATCCCGATGAGCCGTTTTCCGCTCGCCATCGCATGTGCGAGCATGAAGGAGGCGCCGAAAAACGGCGCCCGGCCCGGAATGAATCCGCGGCCTTGCCGGTTGCACCAGTCGGCAAGCAGTCTCCGTACAACCCGGGAGAGATGTAGATGTCCGTATCGGACGAGACCAGCACCGTCACCGACGGCATCATCCTGTCCGACGCCGCCGCGGCGAAGGTCAAGGCCCTGCTCGACCAGGAAGGCCGTGACGACCTGGCTCTGCGTGTCGCCGTTCAGCCCGGCGGCTGCTCCGGCCTGCGCTACCAGCTCTTCTTCGACGAGCGCTCCCTCGACGGAGACGTGGTCAAGGACTTCGGCGGCGTCAAGGTCGTCACCGACCGCATGAGCGCCCCGTACCTGGGCGGCGCGTCGATCGACTTCGTCGACACCATCGAGAAGCAGGGCTTCACGATCGACAACCCGAACGCGACGGGCTCCTGCGCCTGCGGCGACTCCTTCAGCTAAGCCCTGCCGGCTCGCTGAACAACTGAACAGACCGAAGGCGGCGGCCCCCTCCGACAGGGCCGCCGCCTTCGCGCCTCCGGCGGGCTACTGCACCCCGGCCGTCCTCCCCGGCAGCCGCTGCCCCGGGTTCGGCAGCAGAATCTGCTTGCCGTCGGTGCCGACGACCTTCCGGTCGCCCAGCGGCTTCTCCAGATGGACCGTCTTCTCGATCGCCTTGGCGATCATGATGCAGATCTTGCCCTTCCACGGAGTCTCGGTCACCTTCACGGCCACCTGGTCGGAACCCTCGCTCGCCGTCGCCCTGTAGTCGGCGCACACACCGCCCGTGAAGCTCACGGTCAGGTCCTTGCCGTCGGCGGTGTAGTAGTCCACCTTGACGTCACGGGTGGCCGGCGCCGAGGACGGCCCGCTGCCCGGCGCGCTCGTCGAGTTCGAGGCCAGGTACTTCGGGTCGACGGCCGGATACGTCACCGTGAAGCCGTTCTGCGCGCCCGCGCCCTTCACCTGGAACAGCCAGGACGGCACCAGCGCCGGCCGCCCGTCCACCGCATGCACGGCCAGCCCGAACACCGCGCCGTCCACGGCGACGGTCTGCTTCGCCGGCGTCGCGCCCGCCCCGGACGTCGACTGCCCGCACGGCGCCTCCAGCCGGTCCTTCAGCGGTACGGGGCTGGCGCAGCCGCCGATGCCCATGCGGTGGTCGGTCGTGGGCGCCGCGTTCATCAGGTCCAGCGTCTTCCGCGCACCCAGCACGGGATACGTGTCGCCCTTCACCGGCGCCTTCAACCGCCCACTGCCGCCGACCACCTCGCCCTGGGCGCCGACGGTCAGCCCGGTCGTCCAGCCGTAGGTGGGCAGCCCGCCGACCAAGGGGTTCGCGTTCACCACCCGCTGGGCGCCCATGACCTGGCTCGCGTCCACCTTCGCGTCGTCCTGGCCGACCGCCTTCAGCACCGGCGCCGCGGCCTGCTTCGCGGCTGCCTCGCTCACCGTGGCGCCGGCCGGGTTGGCGGGATCCTTCGTACATGCGACGGCGCTCCGACAGGCGTCGGTGCCGGCCGCGTACCGGTGGAACGTCCACGCCCCCGGCGCCTGCTTGTCCACCACCAGGCTCGGCCCGGACCCGTCCTTGGCGGGCCCCACCTGCCAGGCCTGCCCCTGCGCCACCGGCGTCCCGTCCAGCCCCAGCGCCTTGGCCAGCCGCGCCACCTCGTCCTTGGTGACCTCGCCGGCCGCCCGGTACACGGGCGCCGAGTCCGGCCCGTCGGGCAGCGTGCCGTCGGCCTTGTACTGGACGCCGTACGGGTTGGGCTCCCCGGGCGCGATCCCGTTCGTACCACCCTCGGAGTGACCGTCGAGCGCGAGCGGCGGGGGAGGGGCGCCCTCGCCGGAGGCCCCGGCGCCGGTACGACCGCCGGACCCGCCGGAGGCCGATGCGGCGAGGTACGCCCCGCCTCCGCCCACCAGCAGCACGGCAGCGGCGACGGAGGCGATGAGCACGGGGGTGCGGCGCCGGGACGGACGGGACTCCTCCGCGTCCGGATCGGGGGTGGCGTCGTGAATCTCAGGGCCGCCCTCGTCGGTCGCCGGGGCCTTGGCTGCGTCGGTCACCGCGGCAACCTCGGTCTCTTCGGCCACGGCAGTCTCCTCGGCGGCCTCGGTCTCCTTGACCGGGGCGGTCGCCCCGACCACGGCGGTTTCCCCGGTCCCGGCGGTCACCTCGGCCGCGGCGGTTTGCTCGGCCTCTCCCTCGGCCCCACCACGTTCCGCGCCCCCGACCCCACAACCTTCCGCGCCGGGTTCCTCCCCAGCAGCGTCCGCGTCGCCCTCCGTGACGCCCGGAGCCCCGGCGCCCACCGCACCCTGCTCCTCCACGGCACCCTGCTCCTCGGCGGAGCCGGCGGTGCCGTTCTCGTCCGGGGCGTCGTTGTCGGGTCGCTCGGTGTTCACCGCATCGCTCCTTCGCCTGCACAGCTGTCCTGTGACCCTGACCCGGCCCTGTCAAAACGGGCTGCGGGAGGGTCGTATCGCACATCCCCTCGGCGGGGGACGGCGATGGGACGCAGCGGAGGAGCGCGCGGTTCCCTTCAGATGCGCCGGCGCGGCTACCGGGCCGTGGCGGACTTGCAGACCCGTGCTCAGTCGCCGTAGTCCGACATCGAGTCCAGCAGACGGGCCGACTTCGGCGGCACGATCACGCCGTGGATGAGTGACGGGGAGACCGGGCGGGCAGTGATGCGGTCGGGGGCGGCCCAGTGGGGGACCATCCGGGCGCAGTCGCCGCGCAGCGACGCAAGGTCGCCTTCCAGGTCGACCGGGACCGGGGCATGGACCTTCAGGTTCGTCATACCGGAACCGTATGCACGCGGCAGCCGCCCGAGAAAGATCTACTATCGGGTAGTTTTGGCCACTTCAGAGCCCGGCGGCGACCCGGTAGCGTGAACTGTCAATCCACGCTCCCGTCTCTCACAGGAGAGTCCCCGCCGTGCGCATCGCAGTCACCGGCTCCATCGCCACCGACCACCTCATGACCTTCCCCGGCCGCTTCGCCGACCAGCTCGTCGCGGACCAGCTGCACACGGTCTCGCTCTCCTTCCTGGTCGACAACCTCGACGTACGCCGGGGCGGCGTCGGCGCCAACATCGCCTTCGGCATGGGCCAGCTCGGCACGACCCCGATCCTGGTCGGCGCCGCCGGCTTCGACTTCGACGAGTACCGCGCCTGGCTCGACCGGCACGGCGTCGACACCGACTCGGTCCGTATCTCCGAGACCCTGCACACCGCCCGCTTCGTGTGCACCACGGACTCCGACCACAACCAGATCGGCTCGTTCTACACGGGCGCCATGAGCGAGGCCCGCCAGATCGAGCTGAAGACCGTCGCGGACCGCGTGGGCGGCCTCGACCTGGTCCTGATCGGCGCCGACGACCCGGAGGCGATGCTCCGCCACACCGAGGAGTGCCGCTCCCGGTCCATCCCCTTCGCCGCCGACTTCTCCCAGCAGATCGCGCGGATGAACGGCGACGAGATCCGGATACTGCTGGAGGGTGCCACGTACCTCTTCTCGAACGAGTACGAGAAGGGCCTGATCGAGTCCAAGACCGGCTGGAGCGACGCCGAGATCCTCGCCAAGGTCGGCCACCGCGTCACCACCCTCGGCTCCCGAGGCGTCCGCATCGAGCGGGCCGGCGAGGACCCGATCGAGGTCGGCTGCGCGGAGGAGGAGCGCAAGGCCGACCCCACGGGCGTCGGCGACGCCTTCCGTGCCGGCTTCCTGTCCGGTCTCGCCTGGGGCGTCTCCCTGGAGCGCGCGGCCCAGGTCGGCTGCATGCTCGCCACGCTCGTCATCGAGACGGTCGGCACCCAGGAGTACCAGCTGCGGCGCGCCCACTTCATGGACCGGTTCGCCAAGGCCTACGGCGACGAGGCCGCCGCCGAGGTCCAGAAGCACCTGGCCTGACCTACGAGACCCGGCGGACCACGTACGCAGCACCGTGGTCCGCCGGGTCCTCGCCCACGTACTCCTGGCCCCGCATCTCGCACCACGCGGGGATGTCCAGCCGCGCCGCCTCGTCGTCGGACAGCACGCGCACCGTGCCGCCCACCGGCACGTCCCCGATGACCTTGGCGAGCTCGATGACGGGAATCGGGCAGCGCTTGCCGAGCGCGTCGACGACCAGCGCGTCGTCCTGCCGCACGGCCGCCGCCGCGGCCGGTGCCCCCAGCTTCTCCCGCACCCCTGCCACCGCCCCCGGCAGCACCGCCAGGAACCGCTCGACGTCCTCCTCCGGCGTCCTCATCGGCAGCGAAACCCGCACATTCCCCTCACTCAGCACCCCCATCGCCTTCAGCACATGGCTGGGCGTCAGCGTGCTGCTGGTGCAGGAAGACCCGGAGGAAACGGAGAAACCCTCCCGGTCCAGCTCGTGCAGCAATGTCTCCCCGTCGACATAGAGACAGGAGAAGGTGACGATCCCCGGCAGCCGCCGCTCGGGATCCCCGACCACCTCCACGTCCGGCACCGACCGCGGCACCCGCACCCGGATCCGCTCCGTCAGCTCCCGCAGCCGTACCGCCTCTTGCTCCGCCTCCGCCCGCACCGCCCGCAACGAGGCGGCCGCCGCCACGATCCCCGGCAGATTCTCGAACCCGGCGGCCCGCCCCGACTCCCGCTCGTCCGCAGGCCCCTGCGACACGAACCGCACACCTTTTCGTACGACGAGCAGCCCCACCCCCGAGGGCCCGCCCCACTTGTGCGCACTGGCCGCAAGCAGCGACCAGCCACCCTCGACCGGCTCCCACCCCAGCGACTGCGCCGCATCCACCAGCAACGGCACACCGGACTCCCGGCACACGGCAGCCACTTCGGCCACCGGCTGTTCGGTCCCCACCTCGTGGTTGGCCGACTGAAGACAGGCCAGCGCGGTGTCCGGGCGCAGGGCGTCCGCGTACGACGCCGGTGTCACCCTGCCCTGCCGGTCCACCTCGATCTGCGTGACGCTCCCACCGCCGGCCTGGTGCGCGTCAGCCGCATGAAGCACCGAGGAGTGTTCGACCGCCGACACGATCAGGTGACGCCCAACCCGGTGACGCCCACCCAACGCCCCCGCGATGCCGGTGTGTACGGCCTGCGTGCCGGATGAGGTGAAGACCAGCTCGTCAGGACGGCACCCCACGGCCTCGGCGGCAGCCTCCCGCGCGGCGTCCAGCAGCATCCGGGCCCGCCGCCCTTCCCGGTAGAGCCGTGCAGGGTCGGCCCACCCTTCATCCAGGGAGGCCAGCAGAGCTTGCCGGGCAACAGGATGAAGAGGAGCACTGGAAGCAGCGTCGAAGTAGCCCACACAGCAACGCTAAACCGCCGTTCACTGCTATGCCCTGAAGGGGCGCGGGGAACTGCGCGACCAGCCACAGACAACCCGCAGCCGCCAAACCAGCGAACCACCGCACCCAGTAGGCACCCCTCCCCGCGAAGCCCCGGAACGCGTCGGCTAGGGTTTGGTCCGCATAAACATCCAAACCCCTGCCCGACGCAGGGCGGCGACCGACCACCGAAGAAGGCAGGCCGCAGCCAACCGCGCGGGCGAGACTCTCGGGAAGGCGCTACGTGAGTCCCAACGGCTCCGACCGCTCGCCGCGGCGCCCGATGCGGCGGAAGCTGCTGCAGGCAATGACCGCGGGCCTGGTCCTGGCGACCGCCACCGGTTGCACATACAAGGACTTCCCCCGCCTTGGTATGCCCACCCCGACCACGGAAGAGGCTCCGCGGATCCTCTCCCTGTGGCAGGGCTCCTGGGCCGCCGCGCTCGCCACCGGCGTGCTGGTGTGGGGCCTGATCCTGTGGAGTGCTTTCTTCCACCGGCGCAGCCGCACGAAGGTCGAAGTTCCTCCGCAGACCCGGTACAACATGCCGATCGAGGCGCTGTACACGGTGGTTCCGCTCGTCATCGTGTCCGTGCTGTTCTACTTCACGGCCCGCGACGAGTCGAAGCTGCTCAGCCTCTCCGACAAGAAGCCCGACGTCACCGTCAACGTCGTCGGCTTCCAGTGGAGCTGGGGCTTCAACTACATCGAGCCGGTGCCCGGTGTCACCGGTGACGCGAAGACCGACCAGAACCTGGCCGGCATTCCGGACCGGTTCAAGAACGCGTTCCCGGCGAACGCCGGCGGTGTCTACGACGTCGGTACGCCGGCCTCGAAGGACCCGAAGACCCACAACCCCGGCCCGACCCTCTGGCTCCCCGAGGGCAAGACGGTCCGCTTCGTCCTCACCTCGCGTGACGTCATCCACTCCTTCTGGGTGGTGCCGTTCCTGATGAAGATGGACGTCATCCCGGGCCACACCAACGCCTTCCAGGTGACCCCCAACAAGAAGGGCACCTTCCTCGGCAAGTGCGCCGAGCTCTGCGGCGTCGACCACTCCCGGATGCTGTTCAACGTGAAGGTCGTCTCCCCGGACGCCTACGAGAAGCACCTCCAGGACCTCGCCAAGAAGGGCCAGACCGGTTACGTTCCCGCCGGCATCGCGCAGACGAGCCACGAGAAGAACCGGGAGACGAACAACCTGTGAGCATCGTCAACGAACCCCAGGGCGCCGCGGCGGAGTCCCACTACGCGGACGAGCTGCCGGTCCGGCGCAAGCAGCCCGGCAACGTGGTCATCAAGTGGCTCACCACCACTGACCACAAGACGATCGGGACGCTCTACCTCGTCACGTCGTTCGCGTTCTTCCTGATCGGCGGCGTGATGGCGCTGCTGATGCGCGCCGAGCTGGCCCGTCCGGGCCTGCAGATCATGACGAACGAGCAGTTCAACCAGGCGTTCACGATGCACGGCACGATCATGCTGCTGATGTTCGCGACGCCGCTGTTCGCGGGCTTCACCAACTGGATCATGCCGCTGCAGATCGGCGCGCCCGACGTGGCGTTCCCGCGGCTGAACATGTTCGCCTACTGGCTCTACCTGTTCGGCTCGACGATCGCGGTCGGCGGCTTCCTCACCCCCTCGGGTGCTGCCGACTTCGGCTGGTTCGCCTACTCCCCGCTGTCGGACGCGGTCCGCTCGCCGGGCATCGGCGCCGACCTGTGGATCATGGGTCTGGCCTTCTCCGGCTTCGGCACGATCCTCGGTGCGGTCAACTTCATCACCACCATCATCTGCATGCGCGCGCCGGGCATGACCATGTTCCGCATGCCGATCTTCGTGTGGAACGTGCTGCTGACCGCGGTGCTGGTCCTGCTCGCCTTCCCGGTCCTCGCCGCCGCGCTGTTCGCGCTGGAGGCGGATCGGAAGTTCGGGGCGCATGTCTTCGACGCGGCCAATGGCGGCGCCCTGCTGTGGCAACACCTCTTCTGGTTCTTCGGCCATCCAGAGGTGTACATCATCGCGCTGCCGTTCTTCGGCATCATCTCCGAGGTCATCCCGGTCTTCTCCCGCAAGCCGATGTTCGGCTACATGGGCCTGATCGGCGCGACCATCGCCATCGCGGGTCTGTCCGTGACCGTGTGGGCCCACCACATGTACGTCACCGGCGGTGTACTGCTCCCGTTCTTCTCCTTCATGACGTTCCTCATCGCCGTACCGACCGGCGTGAAGTTCTTCAACTGGATCGGAACGATGTGGAAGGGCTCCCTGTCCTTCGAGACCCCGATGCTCTGGGCGACCGGCTTCCTGGTCACCTTCACCTTCGGTGGTCTGACCGGTGTCATCCTGGCCTCGCCGCCGATGGACTTCCACGTCTCGGACTCGTACTTCGTGGTGGCCCACTTCCACTACGTGGTCTTCGGCACCGTCGTCTTCGCGATGTTCTCCGGCTTCCACTTCTGGTGGCCGAAGATGACCGGCAAGATGCTCGACGAGCGCCTCGGCAAGATCACCTTCTGGACGCTGTTCATCGGCTTCCACGGCACCTTCCTGGTCCAGCACTGGCTGGGTGCCGAGGGCATGCCGCGTCGTTACGCGGACTACCTCGCGGCCGACGGCTTCACCGCCCTGAACACGATCTCGACGATCAGCTCGTTCCTGCTCGGCATGTCGATCCTGCCGTTCCTCTACAACGTGTGGAAGACGGCCAAGTACGGCAAGCCGGTCGGCGTCGACGACCCGTGGGGCTACGGCCGCTCGCTCGAGTGGGCGACGTCCTGCCCGCCGCCGCGGCACAACTTCCTCACCCTGCCGCGGATCCGCAGCGAATCCCCGGCGTTCGACCTGCACCACCCTGAGATCGCCGCTCTCGACCAGCTCGAGAACGCGCCTCACGGTGAGAAGGCTCTGGCTGGTGGCAAGGAGGCCGGCAAGTGAAGGTTCAGGGCAAGATGTTCATGTGGCTGAGCGTCTTCGTCCTCGCCATGGCGGTGGTCTATGGCGTGTGGTCGAAGGAGCCGGCCGGTACCACGGCGCTCTTCCTGGCCTTCGGTCTGTGCATCATGGTCGGCTTCTACCTCGGCTTCACGGCCAAGCGGGTCGACGCGGGCGCGATGGACAACAAGGAGGCGGACGTCGCGGACGACGCCGGCGAGGTCGGGTTCTTCAGCCCGCACAGCTGGCAGCCGCTGGCCCTCGGGGTCGGTGGTGCGCTCGCCTTCCTGTCGATCGCGATCGGCTGGTGGCTGCTGTACTTCTCGGCGCCGATCATCATGATCGGCCTGTACGGCTGGGTCTTCGAGTACTACCGCGGTGAGAACCGCACCCAGTAGCACGCGCTGAGCGCACAGGGAGCCCGGACACTCCGTAAGGAGCGTCCGGGCTCCCACTTTTGCCCCAATACCGTTCCCTCGTACGGATTACCCCGCGCGCCGTCCTTGACGAACGTCCATAGCGTGAGGGACATGAACCACTCTCCGCGCACCCGCACCGTCGTCAGCTGCACTCTGCTGGTGATCGCCCTCGGTGCGGGCGGCACCGCTTGCAGCAGCGGGGGCAACCCGCTGGCCGGCAAGCCGTACGACGCGACGGACCAGGTCTCCCTCAACGGCCTCAAAGGTGACGGGAAGAAGGCCGACCCGGACAAGGCCCTGGAGGTCACCGCCGGGGACGGCGGCCACCTCACGGACGTCACCGCCACGGACGCCGCAGGCCGCTTCGTGGCGGGCGAACTCTCCGCCGACGGCACCCACTGGCACAGCACCTCCCCGCTCGCCGCCAACGCCCACTACACGGTCCGGGTGAGCACGGAGGACGAGGACGGGGCCCCGGGCCGCAAGGTCCTCACCTTCGACACCAGCATCCCCACCACCAAGAAGCGCCTGAATGTGAAGTTCGGCCCCGACTCCGGCGAGTACGGCGTCGGCCAGCCCGTCACCGCCCAACTCGACCAGCCCGTCAGGGACAGGGCACAGCGCGCCATCGTCGAACGGGCCCTACGGGTGGACTCCGTGCCCACCGTGCAGGGGGCCTGGCACTGGGTGGACGACAAGGAGCTCCACTACCGCCCCAAGGACTACTGGCCCGCCCACGCCACCGTCCAGGTGCACAGCAACCTGGACGGCATCAAGGTCGGCGACCGCCTGTGGGGCGCCCGGAGCAAGCCGCTGAAGCTCACCATCGGCGACAGCCTGATCGCCGTCACCGACGCCGCGGCGCACTCCATGACGGTGTACAAGAACGGCGAGGACATCAGGGAACTCCCCGTCACCACAGGCAAGCCCGGCTTCGAGACCCGCAACGGCGTCAAGGTCGTACTGGGCAAGCAGTCCTTCGTACGCATGCGCAGCGCCACCGTGGGCATCGCCGAGGGCAGCTCCGACTCCTACGACCTGCCCGTCTACTGGGCCACCCGCCTCACCTGGAGCGGCGAGTACGTCCACGCCGCCCCCTGGTCCGTGGGCTCCCAGGGCTACGCCAACGTCAGCCACGGCTGCACCGGCATGAGCACTGCCAATGCCGAGTGGTTCTTCAACACCGTCCACGAGGGCGACGTGGTGAAGGTCATCAACTCCAACGGCGAGACCATGGAGCCCTTCGGCAACGGCTTCGGCGACTGGAACCTCACCTGGAAGAACTGGCGCACAGGCAGCGCCCTGGTGGGCGCCACCCCGGACGGCCCCAGCCCGGACGACGTGGCAAAGCTAAGGCCGCAGAGCGTTTGAAACGGGCTGAAGGGCAGCTGGCCCCAAGGGGCGCGGGGCTGTATCGATATGCGGCTCCGCCGCGTGGGCGCGACAAGCCACAACGGACCCGCAGTCGCCAAAAGTCCCGCACCCCCGAGCCACTAGGCGCTCTGCTGAAGCGCCTTCTGCCGCAGCAGGGAAGCCAACGCCGCAGCGAACTCCACCGGCTCCACAGGCAACGTCACAGCCGCATCCGCCCGACTCCACGTGGCCAGCCACGCATCCTGAGGCCGCCCAATGAGCAGAAGCACCGGCGGGCAGTTGAACACCTCGTCCTTGATCTGCCGGCACACCCCCATGCCCCCCATGGGCACGGCCTCACCGTCCAGGACGCACACGTCGATCCCGCCCCGGTCCAGCTCCTTGATGACGGCGGCCGGCGTCGCACACTCCAGGAACTCGACGACGGGAACGTCGGGAGCGGGCCTGCGCCCGGTCGCGAGCCGCACCTGTTCGCGGGTGTTGGAGTCGTCGCTGTAGACCAGCACCGTGGCGGTCGGCTGCATAGTTCCTCCGAGACGTCAGCGTCGTACGGAAAGGCCCGATGGGGCGGATGTTACTCCGTTCAACACCACGTCAACACCGGTATGGACGGCAGCAACACTCCGAACGGCACCCCCCGGAGTGAGGGCGGGATAAGCGACCGACATAATGTCGGTCGTGGCGACAGCAACGACAGTAGAAACCGGGCACGCGCACCCGTCGGTCAACCGGCCGAACCTCACCAGCGTCGGAACCATCATCTGGCTGAGTTCCGAGCTGATGTTCTTCGCGGCCCTCTTCGCGATGTACTTCACCCTGCGATCGGTGACCGGTCCGGATCACTGGAAGGAGATGGCAAGTCATCTCAACCTTCCGTTCTCCGCGACCAACACCACGATCCTGGTGCTCTCCTCCCTCACCTGCCAGCTCGGCGTGTTCGCCGCCGAGCGCGGGGACGTGAAGAAGCTCCGGGGCTGGTTCATCATCACGTTCGTGATGGGTGCGATCTTCATCGGCGGTCAGATCTTCGAGTACACGGAGCTGGTGAAGAAGGACGGGCTCTCCCTGTCCTCCGACCCGTACGGCTCGGTGTTCTACCTGACCACCGGGTTCCACGGCATGCACGTGACGGGCGGCCTCATCGCCTTCCTGTTCGTTCTCGGCCGCACCTACGCGGCCAAGAGGTTCACCCACGAGCAGGCGACCGCGGCCATCGTCGTGTCCTACTACTGGCACTTCGTCGATGTCGTGTGGATCGGCCTCTTCGCCACGATCTACCTGATCAAGTAGCCGGGCCCGTTCCCGCGTGCGCCCGCGCGGCGCACAACCCACCAGCATCGACGCAGAAGATCCTGACACCGGGGTAATCCGTGAAAAAGCTCTCCGCACGACGACGCCATCCCATGGCGGCTCTCGTCGTCCTACTCCTCGCGCTGGCATGCACAGGGGGGCTGTACGCCGCGTTCGCACCCGCGAGCAAGGCGCAGGCCGATGACACCGCCCAGTCCCTTGCCATCGACGAGGGCAAGAAGCTCTACTCCGTGGGCTGCGCCAGCTGCCACGGCACCGGCGGTCAGGGAACCACCGACGGTCCGAGCCTCGTCGGCGTGGGCGCCGCGGCCGTCGACTTCCAGGTCGGCACCGGCCGTATGCCGGCCCAGCAGCCGGGCGCTCAGGTCCCGAAGAAGAAGGTCATCTACTCGCAGGCCGAGATCGACCAGCTCGCCGCGTACATCTCCTCCCTCGGCGCCGGCCCGTCCATCCCGACGGCGGCGCAGTACGGCCCGGACGGTGCCGACATCGCCAAGGGTGGCGAGCTGTTCCGCACCAACTGCGCGCAGTGCCACAACTTCACCGGCAAGGGCGGTGCGCTGACGCACGGCAAGTTCGCCCCGAGCCTCGAGGGCGTCGCCCCGAAGCACATCTACGAGGCCATGCAGACCGGCCCGCAGAACATGCCGTCGTTCCCCGACACCACGATGTCGCAGCAGAACAAGAAGGACATCATCGCGTACCTGAACGCGGTCAACGGTGACGACACCGAGAGCCCCGGCGGCCTTGAGCTGGGCGGACTCGGCCCGGTCTCCGAGGGCCTGTTCGCCTGGATCTTCGGACTCGGCGCGCTGATCGCGGTCGCCGTCTGGGTCGCCGCTCGGACCGCAAAGGCCAAGAAGTCATGAGTAGCCAAGACATTCCAGAAGAGAACCTGCCCGCTGAGCAGGACGCGCACGGCACCGTAAGCCTCGCGGACGAGCAGAACCCGTTCGCGGACCCCGGTCTGCCGCCCCACGAGCACCGGGTGCAGGACATCGACGAGCGGGCCGCCAAGCGGTCCGAGCGTGTGGTGGCCATGCTGTTCACGGTCTCGATGCTGGCCACGGTCGGCTTCATCGCCTCGTACGTGGCGATCCCGCACGACAAGTCGATCTTCGTGTTCCCGATCGGCCACATCAACGCGCTGAACTTCGCGCTGGGCCTGACTCTCGGTCTCGCCCTGTTCGCGATCGGCGCGGGCGCGGTCCACTGGGCCCGCACCCTGATGTCCGACGTGGAGATCGCCGACGAGCGGCACCCGATCGAGGCGTCCCCCGAGGTCAAGGCCAAGGTCATGGCCGACTTCAAGCAGGGCGCCAAGGAGTCCGCGCTCGGCCGCCGCAAGCTCATCCGCAACACGATGTTCGGTGCGCTGGCCCTGTTCCCGCTCTCCGGCGTCATGCTGCTGCGCGACCTCGGACCGCTGCCGGGGACCAAGCTCCGCCACACGCTGTGGTCCAAGGGCAAGCTGCTCGTCAACATGAACACCAACGAGCCGCTGCGTGCCTCCGACGTCCAGGTCGGCTCGCTCACCTTCGCTAAGCCCGAGGGCCTGGAGGAGCACGACGAGAACTTCCAGACCGAGATCGCCAAGGCGGCCCTGATGATCGTCCGGATCCAGCCGGACAACATCAAGGACAAGCGCGAGCTCGAGTGGTCGCACGAGGGCATCGTCGCGTACTCGAAGATCTGCACCCACGTCGGTTGCCCGATCTCGCTGTACGAGCAGCAGACGCACCACGTGCTGTGCCCCTGCCACCAGTCCACCTTCGACCTGTCCGACGGCGCCCGGGTGATCTTCGGCCCCGCCGGTCACGCCCTGCCGCAGCTGCGCATCGGCGTGAACGACCAGGGCTACCTCGAGGCGCTCGGCGACTTCGAAGAGCCCGTCGGTCCTGCATTCTGGGAGCGCGGATGAGCACCAACGAGAACACCGAGTCCCGGCGCGGCAAAGCGCCGGCCGGCGAGCGCGTCGCCGACTGGGCCGACGGCCGGCTGGGGATCTACTCCCTGGCCAAGACCAACATGCGCAAGATCTTCCCCGACCACTGGTCGTTCATGTTGGGCGAAGTGTGCATGTACAGCTTCATCATCCTCATCCTCACGGGTGTGTATCTGACGCTGTTCTTCCACCCGTCGATGAACGAGGTGGAGTACCACGGCAGCTACATCCCGCTGCAGGGCCAGATGATGTCCGAGGCGTTCAACTCGACCCTGCACATCTCCTTCGATGTGCGCGGTGGTCTGCTGATCCGGCAGATCCACCACTGGGCCGCGCTGATCTTCCTCGCGGGCATGTTCGTGCACATGATGCGTGTGTTCTTCACCGGCGCGTTCCGCAAGCCGCGTGAGGTCAACTGGCTGTTCGGCTTCCTGCTGCTCGTCCTGGGCATGTTCACCGGCTTCACCGGTTACTCGCTCCCGGACGACCTGCTCTCCGGCACCGGTGTCCGCTTCATGGAGGGCGCGATCCTGTCCGTGCCGATCGTCGGCACGTACCTGTCGATGTTCCTCTTCGGCGGCGAGTTCCCCGGCGGCGACTTCGTGGCCCGCTTCTACTCGGTCCACATCCTGCTGCTGCCGGGCCTCATGCTCGGTCTGATGGTCGGCCACCTGATCCTGGTCTTCTACCACAAGCACACGCAGTTCGCGGGCCCCGGCAAGACGAACAACAACGTCGTCGGCATGCCTCTGCTGCCGGTGTACATGGCGAAGGCCGGCGGCTTCTTCTTCCTGGTCTTCGGCGTGATCACGGCCATCGCGGCGATCGCCTCGATCAACCCGATCTGGGCCATGGGCCCCTATCGTCCGGACCAGGTGTCCACCGGCGCCCAGCCCGACTGGTACATGGGCTTCTCCGAGGGCCTGATCCGTACGATGCCGGGCTGGGAGATCAACCTGTGGGGCCACACGCTCGTCCTGGGCGTGTTCATCCCGCTGGTGATCTTCCCGCTGGTCCTGGTCGCGATCGCGGTCTACCCGTTCATCGAGTCCTGGGTCACCGGCGACAAGCGCGAGCACCACATCCTGGACCGTCCGCGCAACGCCCCGACGCGTACCGCGTTCGGTGCCGCGTGGGTCTCCTGGTACTTCGTGCTGATGGTCGGTGGCGGCAACGACCTGTGGGCCACGCACTTCCATCTGTCGATCAACGCGATCACCTGGTTCGTGCGCGTCGGCTTCTTCGTCGTGCCGGTGCTCACGTTCCTCGCCACCAAGCGGATCTGCCTCGGCCTGCAGCGCCGCGACAAGGACAAGGTGCTGCACGGCCGCGAGTCGGGCATCATCAAGCGCCTGCCGCACGGTGAGTTCATCGAGGTGCACGAGCCGCTCAGCCAGGACGCCCTGCACACCCTCACGGCGCACGAGCAGTACAAGCCGGCCCAGATCGGCCCGACGGTCGACGAGAACGGCGTCGAGCGCAAGGTCAAGGGCTCCGAGCGACTGCGCGCCAAGCTCAGCGAGGCGTACTACGGCGAGGAGTCCCAGATTCCGAAGCCCACCGTCGAGGAGTACAGGGAGATCACGAGCGGCCACGGCCACCACTGATCGCTGCGGCTCGCCACGCCACGGCAAGGGCCCCCGTCCGGTCTTCGGACGGGGGCCCTTTTCCATGCCCTGAGCTGGATAGGGTGGCCTCACACTCGTTTTCTCCTTCTACGACGACCAGGAGCGGCCTCATGAGCGCTGTGACCCCCGCTGGAGGCGACACCGCGGCGGGCCGTTCCTGGCCCCTGCTGCTGAACGGCCTGCTGGACGGCCACGACCTCACCGCCGACGACACCGCCTGGGCGATGGACCTGATCATGCGCGGTGAGGCGACCGACGCCCAGATCGCCGGGTTCGCGGTGGCGCTGCGCGCCAAGGGCGAGACCGTCGAGGAGATCAACGGGCTGGTCCGCACGATGTACGAGCACGCGAACGTGATCGAGGTGCCGGGGCGGACCGTCGACATCGTCGGTACGGGCGGCGACGGCGCGAAGACGGTGAACATCTCCACGATGTCGTCGATCGTCATCGCGGGCACGGGCGCCAAAGTCGTCAAGCACGGCAACCGGGCCGCCTCCTCGGCGTCCGGGGCCTCGGACGTGCTGGAGAAGCTGGGCGTCAATCTGGAACTGACGCCGAAGCGGGTGGCGGAGGTCGCGGAGGAAGCCGGCATCACGTTCTGCTTCGCCGTCAAGTTCCACCCGGCGCTGCGTCATGTGGCCGCCGCACGAGGCCAGTTGGGCATCCGGACGACCTTCAACGCCCTCGGTCCGCTGACCAACCCGGCGAAGGTGAGGGCACAGGCGGTGGGTGTCGCCGACCCGCGCCTGGCGCCACTCATCGCCGGCGTCCTCGCCGAGCGCGGCAACTCCTCCCTCGTCTTCCGCGGCGACGACGGCTTCGACGAACTGACGACGACAGCGACCTCGCGGGTCTGGATCGTCCGCGACGGCAAGGTCACCGAGGAGACCTTCGACCCCCGTGACGTCGGCATCGAGCTGGTCCCGGTGGAGGCCCTGCGCGGCGGTGACCCGTCGTACAACGCGGAGGTCGCCCGCAGGCTCCTCGACGGCGAGAAGGGCCCCGTACGGGACGCGGTACTGCTGAACTCGGCGGCGGCCCTCGTGGCCCTCGACCCCGGCCCGGGGACGCTGGCCGAGCAGATCCGGGCCGGCATGGACAAGGCGGCCCAGTCGATCGACTCCGGCGCGGCCAAGCGGGCGCTGGAGCGCTGGGTGGCGGCCAGCAACGCATAGCAGGGGAGCGCGGTCCCGTAATGCGGACACGAGTTGCGGGACCGCGATCACTTCACGTACGTTCCTGTCCAGGTCATGAGTGACAGTCATGAGGCCCCGGCCGACTGTCCGGCAACCCTCCGTCCGTGGCGGGGTGCCCCGGGTGAAGACCAGGCCGTAGGCAGCGAGGTCTACGGCAAGCGCGGACCCCTCGAGCAACCAGGGGTCCTGGTCGTCGAGGAGCCTTCCGTGAGCAAGCGAATGCGATAGGGCCGCAGAGCCCCGCCTCCGCATCCCCTTTTCACCTTCACGCCCCTGCTTGAGCGCTACCGCTCGCGGGGCGAATTCCACCTGCTTACACGGGAGTTCCGCCATGTCTGTCTCCACCGCTGCCGCCGACACCTCGGTTTGTGCCCCGCTGCCCGTTCTGGGCCGGGATGTCACCGTCCCGCTCGTCACAGGCGGCGAAGTCACCTATGCCGCGCTCGACTACGCGGCCAGCGCCCCGGCCCTGCAGCGTGTGTGGGACGACGTAGCGGCGTACGCGCCCTACTACGGCAGCGTCCACCGCGGCGCCGGCTACCTCTCGCAGCTGTCGACCGACCTCTTCGAGAACGCCCGCACGACCGTGGCGGAGTTCCTGGACTGCCGGGCCGACGACCAGCTGATCTTCACCCGCTCGACCACGGACTCCCTCAACCTGCTGGCGCAGGCCCTGCCGGCCGACTGCCAGGTCTTCGTCTTCGAGACCGAGCACCACGCCAGCCTGCTGCCCTGGACGGGCGCCCAGGTCACCTACCTCAACGCCCCGCGCACCCCGCGGCAGGCCGTCGAGACCCTGGAGCGCGCCCTCGCCGACCGCGAGCCCTACGGCCCTGCCCTGGTCTGCGTCACCGGCGCCTCGAACGTCACCGGCGAGCTGTGGCCGGTGCGCGAGCTCGCGGCGGCGGCTCATGCGCACGGCGCCCGTATCGTCCTGGACGCCGCCCAGCTCGCCCCGCACCACCCGGTCTCCGTGCAGGACCTCGACGTCGACTGGGTCGCCTTCTCCGGCCACAAGCTGTACGCGCCCTTCGGCTCCGGCGTACTGGCCGGCCGCGCCGACTGGCTGCAGGCCGCCGACCCCTACCTCGCGGGCGGCGGCGCCAGCCGCAAGGTCACCCGGCGCGAGGACGGCGGCGTGGACGTGGAGTGGCACGACAGCGCCGCCCGCCACGAGGCCGGCTCCCCGAACGTGATCGGCGCCTACTCCATCGCGTCGGCCTGCAAGGCGCTCACCGAAGCCGGCTTCGACACCCTGGTCGCCCGTGAGCAGCATCTGATCGAGAAGGTACGCGCGGGTCTGGCGCAGGTGCCGCAGGTGAAGGTGCTGTCCCTCTTCGGTGACGACGCCCCCCGCGTCGGCGTGATCTCCTTCGTCGTCGAGGGCTGGAACAGCTCGCACTTCGCCGCCGCGCTCTCCGCCGAGTACGGCATCGGCGTCCGCGACGGCCTCTTCTGCGCCCATCCGCTGGTCCGCACCCTCCTGGGCAGCGACCCGCAGACCCAGGGCGAATGCGGCGCCCCCGAGGCCGCCCCCGGCGAGAAGTCCCTCAACGCCATCCGCGTCAGCTTCGGCGCCGGCACCCCCGACGAACACGTCGAGCGCTTCGTCACCGCCGTGAAGGAACTGGTGGCGGACGGCGCGAAGTGGCAGTACCGCACCGAGGACGGCCGCTGCGTCCCGGCAGTCTGATCCGCTCCCTCAGGGGCAGCGGCTTTTGCTTTTAGGGGCGCGGGGAACTGCGCGAGCAACCACAACGAACCGGTAGTCGCACACGACCCGCGCCCCGCAGACGCCTAGGCGCCCCTCACGAGTCCAGCCCGATGGCAAACGCGGCCTCCAGGTCATGCTGCGAGTACGTACGAAACGCAACGTGCGTATCCGTCGCCTCGACGCCGGGGATCTTGCTGATGCTGCCAGGAATCACATCAGCGAGATCCTCGTGCTGCTTCACCCGAACCATCGCGATCAGGTCATACGTCCCGGTCACGGAAAAGACTTCACTCACGCTCTCCAGCGAAGCGATCCGCTCCGCGATCTCGGGGATCCGGTCCACGCTGGTCTTGATGAGGACGATCGCGGTGATCACGGCTGGTTCTCTCCCTCGGGGGCCGGAGCTGGGGCGGACCTCACTCTAGTGGTACGGCCGAATCGGACCCAGGCGTAGACGAAGCCCAGGCCGAAGCCCACCAGGTGGGCCAGATAGGCCACCCCCGGTCCCGCCGCCGCGTGCCCGGCCGCCAGCCACTGCAGGGCCGCCCAGAAGGGCAGCACGACCCAGGCGGGGAAACGCAGGGGCAGGAAGAAGAGGAACGGCAGGAGACTGGTCACCCGCGCCCCGGGGAACAGGTACAGAAAAGCACCCAGGACCGCCGAGATCGCCCCGGACGCGCCCACCAGGGACTGCTGGGAGGTGGCATTGGCCGCCGCGTACCCCAGCAGGGCGAGGTAGCCGCAGCCGACGTAGAAGAGCGTGAACTGGACGCGGCCCATCCGTTCCTCGGTCATCGCCCCGAAGACGTAGAGGAAGAGCATGTTGCCGAGCAGGTGCACCCAGCTGCCGTGCACGAACAGGGCCGTGGCGGGGGTCAGGGCGGCCCGCGGGGAGCCCTGGAAGAGCTCGGCCGGGACGACGCCCCAGTGGTGGAAGTAGGCGCGCTGGGCGGCGAGCAGCGCGTCGCCGGAACCGTGTACCGGATTGAGGCCGGCTGCCGGGCCGGTCACGAAGAGCAGACAGCACAGGCCGATCAACGTGTGCGTCATGGGCGCCGAGGGGCGCCGGATCGCTCTGCCGACGGTCGCGCTCCACTTGCCGATCATGAACACAGAGCATGACGTAACGGGACGCAGTCGCACAGACCGCCTCGCCGCCGTGGACGGACGGGCGGCGAGTCCGCGCCAGGCCGTAGGGTTACGAGCCACACGCCCGGGGAAGCTCGGGCGTCACTGACAATAGAAGGCCTAGAAGGAAAGAGCACAGGCACGATGACGGTTCCTCTCCCGACCGCCACGACGCGGTGGCGCTGCACCCTCTGCGGCAACCTCACGCGTTTCGACGTGACCCGCTCGTCGAAGGTCGTCGAGTACGTCCACCTCGATCTGGCCGGTGAGCCCAAGGTCGAGGAGCGCGAGGTGGTCAGTGAGACCATCGAGTCGGTGCGCTGTCGCTGGTGCAACGCGGTGGATCAGGTGGAACTCGTGGACAGGCCGGGCGCCGACTCCTGAGCGGAGCGGCCCCACAGGTAATGGGGTGTGACGGATGGTGGAGACCACGGGCGGGGGGCCGGGCGACGGCACCGCCGAGGTGCTTGACCGTCCGCTGCCCGACGGAGTGCGCCGCAGGGTCGTCCAGATCGTCTCTGACGGCTTCGGCGGGCTGACCGTCGGCGAACTGCCCGCACAGCTCAGGCAGTACGCCCGTTTCGCACCGAACCGGCGGGCCAAGTTCGCAGGCAACGCGATGGCGGCCGCGCTGGAGACCGATCCGCTGTTCCGGCAGCGCATCGGGGAGAAGCTCAGAGAGGCCCAGCCGGAACTCACCGGCGCTCTCGACTCCGGCTCGCCGCCCCCGGCCGCGGATCCGCTCGACGTGGCGGCCGCGGCCTACGTTCTGCGGCCCACCGGCTGGGTGAAGCTCGTGACCGCGGCCGGCGAGGAGGCCCAGCGGGCCGATGCCGAGCGCGCCGACGAGGAGAGCCGGGCCGAGCTGGAGCGGCTGCGGGCGGAGCTCGACCGGGCGCGGGAGCAGACCCGGGCCGACACCGAGCGGCTCCGTGCCGAGCTGGACGCCGCCAAGAAGGAGGCCGACTCGCTGCACCGCAAGCTGCGAGCGGCGCTCAGCGACGTCAAGCGGGGCGAGGCCGCCCTGCGCAAGATCCAGGGCGAGATCGAGACCGTACGCGCCGAGGGGCAGGCGCAGGTGTCCGCCGCCGAGAGCGAGTCCCGGCGGCTGAAGTCGCGGCTCGGGGAGGCGGAGGCCGCCCTGGAGGCCACGCGTAAAGCAGCACGCGAGGGGCGCAGTGTCGAGGACATGCGCGTGCGCCTGCTTCTGGACACCGTCCTGGACGCGGCCCAGGGGCTGCGCCGCGAGCTGGCGCTGCCGCCGGTGTCCGTACGGCCGGCGGAGACCGTCGACGCGGTCGAACCGGGGCGAATGACCCCGAAAGACATCGCTGCGCGGGCTTTGTCCGAAAATGACCCCGCGATCCTGGACCAGCTGCTCGAGCTGCCGCAGGCGCATCTGGTCGTCGACGGCTACAACGTCACCAAAACGGGTTATCCGCAAATGCCTCTGGAGAAGCAGCGGTTGCGGCTCCTCGGGCAGCTCTCGCAACTCGCTGCACAGACCGGCGCCGAGGTCACCTGTGTCTTCGACGGGGCCGAGCTGGCCGCCCCGGTGCTGCTCGCGCCGCCGCGCGGAGTGCGGGTGCTGTTCTCCAAAGCAGGCGTCACCGCGGACGAGTTGATCCGCCAGCTGGTGCGCGCGGAGCCGCCCGGGCGGCCGGTCATCGTCGCTTCGACGGACCGCGAGGTGGCCGACGGAGTGGCCCGCGCGGGGGCGCGGCCCATCGCCTCGGCGATGCTCCTGAAGCGGCTGTCCTGAGCCGTTTCCCGGGCTGCTGTCCCGAAGGTCGAACTTCTAGGTTTAATGCCCGAATTGGCGCAATCGTCACGCAACGTAGCGTCAACCTCGCGTCACCGCACGTGGGTTATGTGCAAAGAATGCATTGCGTCACTATGATTTTTCACGCGAGGATTTGAAGTGATCACAAGAAGGTCACTAAGGTCTGGCCTCGAACCTCCGAGCGGGTGATCACTCACAAGAAGGAGCCCTCCTCCGTGGCGTCCCATCGTCGACCGAAGCAGCCGAGCCGGGCTCGTGTGACCGTGCTCACCACCGCAGCTGCTGCCGCTGTTGCCCTCAGCGCCCAGGCCGCGAATGCAGCGCCGAGCGAGAAGCCCTCCAAGGACGAGGTCAAGGCCAAGGTCGACAAGCTGTACGAGGAGGCCGAGCAGGCCACCGAGAAGTTCAACGGTGCCAAGGAGAAGCAGGAGAAGCTCCAGAAGGAGATCTCCACCATCCAGGACAACGTCGCCCGGGGCCAGGAGGAGCTCAACCAGCTGCGTGACTCCATCGGCCTGGCGGCGGCCGCGCAGTACCGCACCGGCAGCATCGACTCGTCCCTCCAGCTCTTCCTGTCGTCGAACCCGAACGACTACCTGGACAAGGCTTCCACCGCCGACCAGCTCAGCGCCCAGCAGGTCGACGCACTGAAGAAGATCCAGGAGAAGCAGCGCGAACTCGCCCAGGAGCGCGCCGAGGCCTCCGACAAGCTCAAGGACCTCGCCTCCACCCGCACGGAGCTGGGCAACAAGAAGAAGGACATCCAGGGCAAGCTCGCCGAGGCGCAGAAGCTGCTCAACTCGCTGACGGCCGCGGAGCGGGCCTCGCTCGCCGCCGCCGACGCCCGCGCCAGCCGCTCGGCCAGCGAGCGGGTGGACCTCGGCAACGCGACCGCAGCCTCCGCCCGGGCACAGGCCGCCTTCGACGCCGCCAAGACCCAGCTCGGCAAGCCGTATGTCTACGGCGCCACCGGCACCGCCTCCTACGACTGCTCGGGCCTGACCTCCTGGGCCTACGGCCAGGCCGGCGTCTCGATACCGCGCACCTCGCAGGCGCAGGCCAACGCGGGTACCCGGATCTACTCCGAGAGCCAGCTCCAGGTCGGCGACCTCGTGCTCTTCTACGGCGACCTGCACCACGTCGGCCTCTACGCGGGCAACGGCATGGTGCTGCACGCCCCGCGCACCGGCACCGTCGTGCGCTACGAGTCGATCAGCGACATGCCGTTCCAGTTCGGTGTCCGGATCTGACACGCGTCCCTGAGGATCCGTTTCAGGATCAGGACACGGGTCCGCCCGAACGGGCGAATTACCTGAACCCGCACTGACCCCACGCCCCGCCCATGACCTGCGTCAGAGGCGGGGCGTCACGTTGTGTTGCCACGGAGGTCTTTGGCCGCTGCCGCACCGCGGGGTTACTGTCTGCCGCGCTTCCCCGCTGCGGTGGGGAGGCAGTCCTTGTCGCCAGCGGAAGGAGTGCGGCTTCCCGTGGGGTCTCATCGCCGCCTTGTACCGACGTCCGGCTTCAACCGGGGCGCCGGCACCGCCTTGTGTGTGCTGTCCGCCGCGGCCTCCGCCCTCGGCGCCGTCCCGGCCGACGCCGCTCCGTACGACCACACCCGGGCCGAGGTGGACCGCCTCTACGCGGAGGCCGAGAAGGCGACCGAGGCCTACAACAAGGCCGACGAAACCGCAGGCAGGCTGCAGAAGCAGGTGCACGACGCGCAGGACCTGATCGCCCGGCAGCAGGAGCGCATCAACTCCGTGCGGGAGTCGCTCGGTTCGCTGGCCGTCGCCCAGTACCGCTCCGGCGGCATCGACCCGACCCTCGCCCTGCTCTTCTCCGACAACCCGTCCGACTACCTCGACAAGGCCGCCGTCCTGGACCGGATCAACGCCCATCAGGCGGGTGAGCTCAGAGACCTCCAGTCCTCGATGCGCGACGTCGCCCAGGAGCGCGCCGAAGCGGTCGGCAAGCTCGCCGAGCTGGAGAAGAGCCGCAAGGCCGTCGCCGCCCACAAGAGGATCGTGGAGAAGAAACTCGCCGAGGCCCGCCGGCTGCTCAACTCCCTGCCGTACGGGGAGCGTGCCGCCTATGGCCGGGCCTCCCGGGGCGACCGCGGCGACCTCTTCCCGGACCTCGGCAGCGCCATGCCGGCCTCGGCCCGGGCGGCCGCCGCGATGGCCGCCGCCCGCTCCGCGCTCGGCATGCCGTATGTCTGGGGCGCCACCGGCCCCTACGGCTTCGACTGTTCGGGGTTGATGCAGTGGTCGTACGCGCAGGCCGGGGTCCAGCTGCCGCGCACCTCGCAGGAGCAGGCGTACGCCGGCCGGCAGATCCCGCTCTCCGAGGCGCGCCCCGGCGACCTGGTCATCTACCGCTCCGACGCCAGCCATGTCGGGATGTACATGGGCAACGGCCAGGTGATCCACGCGCCCTACCCCGGCGCGCCCGTGCGCTACGACCCGGTGGACATGCTGCCGGTGTCCTCGGTCACCAGGGTCTGACCAACCGCCCCTGTCGGCCTTACGATCGGAAAGTGGCTGGTCGTGGGCGGGCGTCGAAGTTCTCAGTGGTGGCGCTCGTGCTGCTGCTCGTCTCTTTGGTGGCTTGCGGCGGGAAGCCCGCCGGCGGCAGCGCCGGGGCCGATCTGCAGCGGGTCCTCGACCGGCGGTCCACCGCCGTCCTCGACCGCGACCGGGCGGCCTTCCTGAAGACGGGCGCGCCGGGCTGGTTCGAGAACCTGCGCGGGGTGCCGCTGGCGTCCTGGTCGTACCGCGTGACCGCCCTGCACCGCACCGGCGACGAGGCCACCGCCGACGCCGAACTGCGCTACCGCATCGAGGGATACGACAACGCGCCCGTCACCGCCGGCCGCACCCTGAGCCTCTCCCGGGAGAGCGACGGGCAGTGGTACGTGGACGCGGACAGGCCCGCCAAGAAGTCCTCCCAGCAGCTGTGGGACCAGGGCGCGGTGACCGTCGTACGCGGCGGCCACAGCATCGTTCTCGGCACCGGGCAGTCCAGCGAGGCGCTGCACTCCTACGCGGATCTCGCGGACCGTGCGGTGCCCGCCGTGAACGCGGCCTGGGGCAGCGACTGGGCGGGGCACGTGGTGGTGCTCGTACCGGGGTCGGTGCAGGGCATGGCGGGGCTGCTCGGCTCGCCCGCCTCCCAGTACCGCGGGATCGCGGCGGTCACCACCGGTGAGGTGGGCGGTCCGCCGACCGCGCCCGCGGACCGCATCATCGTCAACCCGGACGCGTACGCCCTGCTCGGCCCGCTGGGCAAGCAGGTCGTGCTCACCCATGAGACCACCCATGTCGCCACCCGTGCCCACACCAACGCCGCCACCCCGCTGTGGCTGTCCGAGGGGTACGCCGACTGGATCGGCTACCTCGGCACCGGCCGCACCCCGCCCGAGGCCGCACCCGAGCTGGCGCGCGCGGTGAGCGAGGGGCGGGTGCCGGACCAGCTGCCCACCGACAAGGACTTCGGTTTCAGCGGCGACGCGACGGAGCTGGCGCAGGCCTATGAGGGCGGCTGGATGGCCTGCCGGCTGATCGCGCAGCAGTGGAGCCTTGAGCGGCTCGGACAGTTCTACCGCGCGGTCGGCGACCACCGGCAGCGGGCGGGCTCGGTGGAGGGTGCGCTGCAGAAGGTGCTGGGGACGACACCGGAGAAGTTCACCCGGCAGTGGCGGGACTACCTCCGGACGCAACTCGGCTGACCCGGGCAATGGCCCCTCAGGAGGAGTTCGAGTTCTCCCTGGTGCGGGTGGCCTGCGTGGGCAGGGGCGGCACGGGCTCGCGGGAGACCGTCGACTGCCACAGTTCCACGGCCCCGAGCACGGCGGCGACGACCAGCAGGCCGTTGCGGACGACGAGCAGGGCGACGCCGAGGGTGTCGCTCATCACGACGTGCAGGAACCAGACCGGGAACTCCAGCACCGTCACGAACGCGGCCGCAAGCACCAGCGCCACCGGGACCCGCATCCGGCTGCTCCGGAAGCACAGGCAGACGGCCCCGAGACCCACCAGCCACACCATGTACTGCGGGCTGATCACCCGGCTGGTGACCGTGAACATCAGCACCCCCACGAAGGCCGCGTCCGCGAGCGTGTTCGGCAGGAACCGCGTGGCCATCAGCCGCCACAGCAGCAGCCAGCCGAAGACGACGCCGGTCAGGAACAGGGCCGCGGTGCTGACCAGGCTGACGTACGGGCCGAGGAATTCGATCGAGCCGTAGTTCAGCAGCACCTGGCCGTTCCAGCCGAACTGCCGGGCGACGTGGAAGACGAGGGAGCCCAGCGACTCCACCTCGGTGCCGCGGTTGCGCTGGAAGGTCAGAAAGGCGAACGCACCGGGCATGGTCACCGCGAACACCGCCGCCAGCGCGGCCACGGTCGCCGCCGCCCAGGCCCAGGTGCCGCGCTTGCGGGCACCGACCAGCAGCAGCGCCGGCCACACCTTCAGCATCGCCCCGAAGCCCACCAGGACGCCCATCACACGCGGATGCCGGGCGCCCGCGAGCAGCCCGGCCACGGCCACCGCGGTGACCATCACGTCGTAGCGTGCATACACGGTCGGCCCGAGCAGCGGTACGCCCAGCACCCACACCCAGGCGCCGCGCAGGGTCTTGCCGGGCCGCAGCCCTGCGTACAGGAGCAGCGACAGGACGACCAGGTCCGCCAGGCAGGCGAGGACGAAGAAGGCCGTCGCGTAGTCGAGGAAGCCCAGCAGCGCGGGGGAGAGGATCGGCAGGGCGGCGGCGGGCGGGTACTGCCACGTGACGTCGTCCAGCGGGAAGGTCCCGTGGCGCAGGGTCTCGTACCAGCCCTGGTAGATCACGGACACGTCGCTGGTGACGTCCGGGCCGGGGAAGACGAACACCTTGAGCACGAACAGCAACAGCACCAGCCTGGTCAGGCCCCAGGTCACCAGCAGTCCCGCAAGGGGCCGCCTTCCACCCGCAATGTCCACCGGAGCCCCGTTTCCGTCCGCTTCCCGTTCCGGTCTTGAGGGGAACATGATGTCCTGTGCAGCTGTGTGCGTGCCATAAACGTGGCCGTGCCGAGCTGTCTGCGGCCGTTGGATAAGGTCGGCGGCGATGCACAAGACCCTGATCGTGACGAACGACTTCCCGCCCCGCCCGGGCGGTATCCAGGCGTTTCTGCACAACATGGCGCTACGGCTCGACCCCGACCGTCTCATCGTCTACGCATCCACCTGGAAGCGCAGCCGGGAGGGGATCGAGGCCACGGCCGCCTTCGACGCCGAGCAGCCCTTCACCGTCGTACGCGACGCCACGACCATGCTGCTGCCCACGCCGGGCGCGACCCGGAAGGCGGCCGGGCTGCTGCGGGAGCACGGCTGTACGTCGGTGTGGTTCGGGGCGGCGGCGCCGCTCGGCCTGATGGCGCCGGCCCTGCGCAAGGCGGGCGCCGAACGGCTGGTGGCCACCACCCACGGTCACGAGGCGGGATGGGCGCAGCTGCCGGCCGCGCGGCAGCTGCTGCGCCGTATCGGCGAGTCCACGGACACGATCACCTACCTCGGCGAGTACACACGCTCGCGGATCGCCACCGCCCTGACCCCTGAGGCGGCCAGGCGGATGGTGCAGCTGCCGCCGGGCGTCGACGAGAAGACCTTCCACCCGGAGTCGGGCGGCGCCGCGATCCGCGCCCGGCTCGGCCTCACCGACCGCCCGGTCGTCGTGTGCGTGTCCCGGCTGGTGCCGCGCAAGGGCCAGGACACCCTGATCCTCGCCATGCCCCGCATCCTGGCCGCCGAGCCGGAGGCGGTGCTGCTGATCGTCGGCGGCGGCCCGTACGGGAAGGACCTGCAGCGACTGGCCCACCAGACCGGCGTGGCCGACGCGGTCCGCTTCACGGGCCCGGTCCCCTGGTCCGACCTCCCGGCCCACTACGGCGCCGGCGACGTCTTCGCCATGCCCTGCCGCACGCGCCGGGGCGGGCTGGACGTGGAGGGCCTGGGAATCGTCTACCTGGAGGCCTCGGCGACGGGCCTCCCGGTGGTCGCGGGCGACTCGGGCGGCGCCCCCGACGCGGTACTCGACGGCGAAACGGGCTGGGTGGTGCGAGGCGGCTCCGCCGAGGAGACAGCCGACCGGATCGTGGCGCTCCTGGGGGATACGGAGCTGCGGCGGCGGATGGGGGAGCGGGGCAGGGCGTGGGTCGAGGAGAAATGGCGCTGGGACCTCCTGGCGGAGCGGCTCAAGGCCTTGCTGTAGGCCAGCGCCCCGTCAGGGGCGCGGGGAACGGCGCGACAAGCCACAATCGACCCGCACCCGCCAACAACGAATATGTGGCACCCCACTAGGCGGAACCCGAAAATCCGCCCATGCTGCGCACATGACAGCAAAACTGATGCAGCGTCAGCTGACTAGACGTCAAATCCTGGGCATGGTAGCCCTCCAGACGGCCGCCGCGGCCGGACTCACGCGCATAGGCCTGACCTCGGCCCAGGCCGCCGAGGAAGCGACCGCCGTCGACAACTCCCCGGCGATAGTGGTCGGCTCCGGCTACGGCGGCGCCGTAGCCGCCCTCCGCCTGGGCCAGGCCGGCATCCGCACCCTCGTCCTCGAGATGGGCCGCCTCTGGAACACCCCCGGCTCGGACGGCAAGGTCTTCTGCAACACCGCCAACCCGGACCAGCGCTCCATGTGGTTCCGCACCCGCACCGAGGCCCCGCTGGCCACCTTCCTGTGGCTGGACGTCGTCAACAAGGACATCACCCCGTACCCCGGCGCCCTGGACCGCGTGCACTACGACAACATGTCCGTGTACGTCGGACGCGGCGTCGGCGGCGGTTCCCTGGTCAACGGCGGCATGGCGGTGACCCCGCTCCAGTCGTACTTCACCGAGCAGTTCCCGACCGTGGACGCGAGCGAGATGTACGGCACGTACTTCCCGCGGGCCCGTTCCATGCTCGGTGTGAACACCGTCGACCCCACGTGGTTCGAGTCCACCGAGTGGTACCGGTTCACCCGGACCTCCCGTAAGGCCGCGGCCAACACCGGCCTGAAGACCACCTTCGTGCCGAACGTCTACGACTTCGGCTACATGCAGCGTGAGGCGGCCGGAACGGCGACCAAGTCGGCGCTCGGGCAGGAGGTCATCTACGGCAACAACTACGGCAAGCGGAGCCTCGACAAGACGTATCTGGCCGCGGCGCTCGGCACCGGGAACGTCACCATCAACACCCTGGAGAAGGTGAAGGCCATCGGCCGGGCGGGCGACGGGAGCTGGACCCTGACCGCGGACCGGATCGACAACACCGGCGCGGTCGTCGAGACCAAGCAGTACAGCTGTACGTACCTCTTCCTCGGCGGCGGCAGCCTCGGCACCACCGAACTCCTCGTCCGGGCCCGGGACACGGGCGCCCTGCCTGCCCTCAACTCCAGCGTCGGCGCCGGCTGGGGCACCAACGGCAACACCATGCTGGGCCGCGCCAACCACATCTGGGACACCACCGGCGCCAACCAGTCGACCATGCCGGTCATGGGCATCGACGACTGGGCCAACGCCGACAACCCGGTCTTCGCGGAGATCGCCCCGCTGCCCATCGGGTTCGAGACCTGGGTCAGCCTCTATCTGGCGATCACCAAGAACCCGGAGCGGGCGAGCTTCACTTACGACTCCTCGACCGGAGCGGTGAAGCTCGGCTGGAGTGCCGCGCAGAGCGCCGTCTCGGTCGCCATGGCCAAGAAGCTGTTCGACCGGATCAACTCGGCCAACGCCACGATCTACCGCTACGACCTGTTCGGCTCCTCGAACAAGGTCTTCGCCGACGACTTCTGCTACCACCCGCTGGGCGGCTGCGTCCTCGGCGAGGCGACCGACAACTACGGCCGGGTGAAGGGGTATTCGAAGCTGTACGTCACCGACGGCTCGCTGGTGCCGGGCTCGATCGGGGTGAACCCGTTCGTGACGATCACCGCCCTCGCCGAACGGACGATGGCGCGGGTCCTCGTGGAGGACACCGCGCCATGAGCCGTCACAGGACCGGGGCGTACTACTTCGCGTAGATCGCCTCGATCTCGTCCGCGTAGTCCTTCGCCACCACATTGCGCTTGAGCTTCAGCGACGGCGTCAGGTGGCCGGACTCCTCGGTGAACTGGGAGGACAGAATGCGGAACTTCCGCACCGATTCCGCCTTCGACACCGCGGCGTTGCCGTCGTCGATTGCCGACTGGATCGCGGCCTGCAGGTCCGCGTCCTCGCGCAGCGACGCCGCGGTGGAACCCGCCGGCTTGCCGTGCTCGGCGGCCCAGCGGCCCAGGAACTCGTCGTCGATGGTGACCAGCGCGCCCACGAACGGCCGCCCGTCGCCCACCACCATGCACTCCGCGACCAGGGCGTGCGCCCGGATGCGGTCCTCGATCACGGCCGGGGCGACGTTCTTGCCGCCCGCGGTGACGATGATCTCCTTCTTGCGGCCGGTGATCCTGAGGTAGCCGTCCTCGTCGAGGGTGCCGATGTCACCGGTGTGGAACCAGCCGTCGGCCAGCGCCTCCGCGGTCGCCGCCTCGTTGTTCCAGTACCCCTTGAACAGGTGCTCGCCGTGCAGCAGCACCTCGCCGTCGTCCGCGATCCGGATCACCGAGCCGGGCAGCGGCTGGCCGACCGTACCGATCTTCTGGCGGTCCCAGGGGTTGAAGGCGGTGGCGGCACAGGACTCGGTCAGGCCGTAGCCCTCCAGGACCGAGAAGCCGATGCCGCGGAAGAAGTGACCCAGGCGCTCACCCAGCGGGGCGCCGCCGGAGATCGCGTACTCGCCGCGGCCGCCGAGCACCGCGCGCAGCTTGCTGTAGACGAGCTTGTCGAACGTCTTGTACTTGATCTTCAGGCCGAGCGACGGGCCGGACGGCGTGTCCAGCGCGCGGCTGTACGCGATCGCGGTGTCCGCCGCCTTGTCGAAGATCTTGCCCTTGCCGTCCGCCTGCGCCTTGGCGCGCGCCGAGTTGTAGACCTTCTCGAAGACGCGCGGCACACCGAGGATCAACGTCGGCCGGAACGAGGCCAGTTCGTCGGTGAGGTTCTTGATGTCCGGGACCAGGCCCAGCTTGATCGGCGCCATCATCGGCGCGATCTGCACCAGCCGGCCGAAGACGTGCGCGAGCGGCAGGAACAGCAGCACCGAGCAGTCGCCCGTGCGGAACAGCGGGCGCAGCCGCTCCACGATGTTGCCGCACTCGGCGAAGAAGCTGCGGTGGGTGAGTACACATCCCTTGGGGCGGCCGGTGGTGCCGGAGGTGTAGACGATCGTCGCCGGGTCGTCGGCCTTCGCCAGCGAGCTGCGGTCCTCGACCATGGCGTCGGTGACGTCCCCGCCGAGTCTGCCGAGCTCCTCAAGAGCTCCGGCCTCGATCTGCCAGACGTGCTTGAGGGCGGGCAGCGACTCGCGCACCGACTCGACCGCGGCCGCGTGGCCGTCCAGCTCGACGATCATGGCCGTGGCGCCCGAGTCGGACAGGATCCACTGCACCTGCTCCGGCGAGCTGGTCTCGTACACCGGCACGGTGACCGCGCCCGCGCTCCAGATCGCGAAGTCCAGCAGCGTCCACTCGTAGCGGGTGCGGGACATCAGGCCGACCCGGTCGCCGGGCTGGACGCCGGAGGCGATCAGCCCCTTGGCGGCCGCGTGCACCTCGGCCAGAAAGGTGGTCGCCGTCACGTCCTGCCAGGCACCACCCGCCTTGCGGGCGATCACGGCGACGTCCGGATGCTGCGCGGCGTTTCTGCGGACGATGTCGGTCAGATTGCCGTCCGCAGGGACCTCGTACAAAGCCGGAAGGCTGAACTCGCGCAAGACTGCTGCTCCTAATAAGGCGCCGGCGCCACGACGTTGTGTGATGCGACGGTGGGTCCAAGGCTCGGGCAGGTGCTCGGGGATTCAGTGGTTGAAATCCTGAGCACGACTGGACTGCCCGGACGTTACCCGCCGGTATGGCTTCTTCGACAGGGGGTCCCGGCGAGATGTTCGCTGCGTCACACAGGTTGGTGTTGCTTTACGTACGGTAGTCCACGCGCTAACTGACTGGCCAGTAACGCCGGGACCGGCCGCCACTGTTCACGTTCACCCCACACGCTTACCCTTGATCGCCATGGCATCCACACCACCCGGCCACCGCAGGACACGCGTCCATGTGGTCAGTGACGTGCACGGCAACGCCCGTGACCTGGCCCGAGCCGGCGAGGGCGCCGATGCCCTGATCTGTCTGGGCGACCTGGTCCTCTTCCTCGACTACGCCGATCATTCGCGCGGGATCTTCCCCGACCTGTTCGGCGAGGAGAACGCCGACCGCATCGTCGAGCTGCGCACCGCCCGCCGCTTCCAGGAGGCTCGGGAGTTCGGGGCCCGGCTGTGGGGCGGCATCGGCACGGACCGGGCCGCCGCGATCGAGCAGGCGGTGCGCAAGCAGTACGCCGAGATGTTCGCGGCCTTCCCGACACCGACGTACGCCACCTACGGCAATGTCGACATGCCGCCCCTGTGGCCGGAGTACGCCGGCCCGGGCACGACCGTGCTCGACGGCGAGCGCGTGGAGATCGGCGGCCGCACCTTCGGCTTCGTCGGCGGCGGCCTCAAGTCCCCGATGCGCACCCCGTACGAGATCAGCGACGACGAGTACGCGGCGAAGATCGAGGCCGTCGGCGAGGTGGACGTGCTGTGCACCCACATCCCGCCGGAAGTGCCCGAACTCGTCTACGACACGGTGGCGCGCCGCTTCGAGCGGGGCAGCCGGGCCCTCCTGGACGCGATCCGCCGCACCCGCCCCCGGTACGCACTGTTCGGCCACGTCCACCAGCCTCTGGTGCGGCGGATGCGGATCGGGGCCACGGAGTGCGTGAACGTGGGGCACTTCGCGGGGACCGGGAAGCCCTGGGCGCTTGAATGGTGAATCAGTGCAGGCCCCAACGCAGGTGGGGGTGAAGGCGGGCGCCGACGTGCGCGGTAGCCTTCACGCTGCGCGCCCCGTGCGCACGACGACCTCTTTACCGGCCCGCATCTGGAGGAGCCACGGCGATGGCGGAACACACCAGCTCGAGCATCACGATCGAGGCGGCACCGGCCGATGTCATGGCGGTGATCGCGGACTTCGCCCGCTACCCGGACTGGACCGGTGAGGTGAAGGAGGCGGAGGTACTCGCCACGGATGCCCAGGGCCGCGCCGAGCAGGTCCGCCTCGTCATGGACGCCGGCGCGATCAAGGACGACCAGGTGCTGGCGTACACCTGGACCGGTGGGAACTCGGTCTCCTGGACCCTGGTCAAGTCGCAGATGCTGCGGGCGCTCGACGGGTCGTACATCCTGAAGGCGGTGGGGGCCGGGGCGACCGAGGTCACGTACCAGCTGACGGTGGACGTCAAGATTCCGATGCTCGGGATGATCAAGCGGAAGGCTGAGAAGGTCATCATCGACCGGGCCTTGGCCGGGCTCAAGAAGCGGGTGGAGTCGGGGGAGAAGTAAGGGCGTGCCGGTCGCGCCCACGCGGCGGAGCCGCACATTGACACGGCCCCGCGCCCCTGGGGCGGTCTCCGTTACCGTTCAGCCTCATGCGCACCATCCTGATCACCGGGCCTGGCGGTAGCGGCCGTACCACCGTTGCTGCCGCCACTGCTCTGGCCGCCGCCCGCGAGGGCGCCCGCACCCTCGTTCTCAGTGGCGACCGCACTGACACCCTGGGGGCCGTGCTCGGTGCGGCTACGGGACCGGATCCGGTCGCCGTCGCCCCGAACCTCAGCGCCTGGCGGCCCGATGCCGCCGGCGGTTTCCGGGATGATCTCAGCGCTTTTCAGGACCGTGCGGCCGGCGTTCTCGATCTGCTCGGGGCCTCCCGGCTCGATGCGGAGGAGGTCACCCCCCTTCCCGGTGCCGAGGAACTGAATCTGCTGCGGGCCCTGCGGGACGCGGCTCTCGCGGAGGCCCATGACCTGCTGGTCGTCGATCTGCCGCCGACCCCAAAGGCGCTCGCCCTGCTCGCCCTGCCCGAAGAGCTGCGCCGGTATCTGCGCCGGTTGCTGCCGCCGGAGCGGCAGGCGGCCCGGGCCCTGCGGCCCGTCCTCGGGCGGCTCGCCGGGGTCCCCATGCCCTCGGAGTGGCTCTACGAGACGGCCGCCCGCTGGGACACGGAACTCGGCGCCGTCGAGGCGGTCCTCGCCGACCGGAACACCGTCGTACGGCTGGTCGCCGAACCCGGGCCGGCCGGCGCCGACGCCGTGCACTGCGCCGGCCTCGCCCTCGCCCTGCGCGGCCTGCGCCCCGACGTCCTGGTCGCCAACCGGGTGCTGCCCGAGGCGAACGGCTGGCTCTCCCACCCGTCGCCCGACCACCACCCCTCAACGAGCTTCGCGCCTTTTTTGACTCTCGTCGCCCAGCAGCGCAAGGTCCTCGACGAGTGGCAGGAGCCGTACGACGTCCGGACGGTCGCCCACCTCGGCCGCGACCCGCGCGGCACGGACGACCTCGCCGCGCTCGCCGTCCCCGGCACCCTGGACGTCAACGGCACGACCTCCACCGTCGAGTGGCCCGTCACCGACCGGCTCGCCGACGAGGGCGTGCTCGTCTGGCACCTGCCGCTGCCCGGCGCCATACGTGACGACCTGGACCTCATCCGGCGCGGCGACGAACTCGTCGTCGCGGCAGGCCAGTTCCGCCGTATCGTCCCGCTGCCGTCCGTCCTGCGCCGCTGCGCCGTCGACGGGGCCGCGCTGCGGGAGGGCGAACTGCGCATCCGGTTCGTGCCCGACCGGGATCTGTGGCCGGACAGGCCGTGAACCACGTACGCCCATTCGGGTAACGTCGTAGAGACGAACCGTAGTCAGGAGGTCGTCATGAGCGAAGAGCGCCCCCCGTCCGACGCCGGCAATCACGAGGTGGTCGACGAGGTGCGGGCGACCGACGCCGACGCCTGGGCGAAGGCCTGCGCCGAGGATTTCGCGGCGGAGAAGGCCCGCCGCCGCGCCGAGTACGGCCAGCCGCCGATCTCGGCCGGTGAGGAACTGCGCAAGCTCGTCGACGCCGTCTCGGAGAAGCTGTCGTCGATCCAGTCGCCGCTGCTCGGCTCCGTCGCCGGACCGGCCGCCCAGCAGGTGGTCAAGCAGGTCGTCCAGCAGGCGAAGGCCGCGGTCGAACCCGTCATCGAACGCAACCCGGACGTCTTCGACCACCTCGCCGCCGCGGGCAACGAACTGCTCGCCGCCTACCGCTCCGCGGTCCAGGCCCAGGAACAGCGCTGGACGAGCCGTACGACGGACCTGCACAAGGACCTGGACGAGCGCTGGGACGGCGACGAGGGCGGCACCGGTCCGGGGCAACGCATCGACCTGGACTGACCCCTCCCTCAGACCCCTCCCTCAGGCCTCGCCGCCCGGTTCCCGGCTGCCCAGCGATTGGACGTCGAGGCCTTGGCGGCAGGGCCTCGGGTACGGTTGGCCGTAGCGGGGCTCGACCGAAACTGAGGGATTCATGGGACTCACCATCGGCGTCGACATCGGCGGCACCAAGATCGCGGCCGGCGTGGTCGATGAGGAAGGCAACATCCTCTCCACGCACAAGGTGCCGACCCCGGGCACGCCCGAGGCGATCGTGGACGCCATCGCCTCCGCCGTGGAGGGCGCACGCGCCGGGCACGAGATCGTGGGCGTGGGCATCGGTGCGGCCGGTTACGTCAACCGCCAGCGCTCGGAGGTCTACTTCGCGCCCAACATCGACTGGCGCAACGAGCCGCTGAAGGCCAAGGTCGAGGGCCGCGTGGGCCTGCCGGTCGTCGTGGAGAACGACGCCAACGCGGCCGCATGGGGCGAGTACAAGTTCGGCGCGGGCAAGGGCCACCGCAACGTCATCTGCATCACCCTCGGCACCGGCCTCGGCGGCGGCATCATCATCGGCAACAAGCTGCGCCGCGGGCACTACGGCGTGGCCGCCGAGTTCGGCCACATCCGCATGGTGCCGGACGGCCTGCTGTGCGGCTGCGGCTCGCAGGGCTGCTGGGAGCAGTACGCCTCCGGGCGCGCCCTCGTCAGATACGCCAAGCAGCGCGCCAACGCCACCCCCGAGAACGCCGAGATCCTGCTCGGCCTCGGTGACGGCACCCCCGACGGCATCGAGGGGAAGCACATCTCCATGGCCGCCCGCCAGGGCGACCCGGTCGCCGTCGACTCGTACCGCGAGCTCGCCCGCTGGGCCGGCGCGGGCCTCGCCGACCTGGCCTCCCTCTTCGACCCCTCCGCCTTCATCGTCGGCGGCGGCCTCTCGGACGAGGGCGAACTGGTCCTCGACCCGATCCGCAAGTCTTACAAGCGCTGGCTGGTAGGCGGCAACTGGCGCCCGGTGGCCGAGGTCATCGCCGCCCAACTGGGCAACAAGGCGGGCCTGGTCGGAGCAGCGGACCTGGCTCGAGAGCCCGACCCCATCATGTGACGGTCATTTCTCGCCATACGGCCACGGTGCTCTTTTCAGGGGCGCGAGGAACTGCGCGACAAGCCACACTCAACCGGCACTCGCGCACCCACCTCGCGCCCCGCCCCGTTGGGCGTAGATTGATCCACATGGAGCTGCTGCCCAACTCCCACACGGAACCGGACGGTTCAGCCGTCATCCGAGTTCTCAGCTACAACATCCGCTCGATGCGCGATGACACGGACGCCCTGGCAAGGGTGATCACCGCCTGCGCCCCCGACCTGGTCCTCATCCAGGAAGCCCCCCGCTTCTTCCGCTGGCGCAAGAAACTGTCCCGTCTGGCGTCGGCCGCAGGCCAAGTCATCCTCACGGGAGGCGCCACGGCCTCGGGACCGGCGATCCTGTGCAATCTGAGAGCCACGGTCGAGCGAACCGAGGACGTCCTCCTCCCGCTCACCCCCGGCCTGCACCGCCGCGGCTTCGCCACCGCAGTGGTCCGCTTCGGCGGGGCCCGCCTCGGTGTGGTCAGCTACCACCTCTCCCTGCAGGCGGACGAGCGGTACGACCAGGGCGGCATGCTCCTCGACCGGCTGGCCGGCCTCGGGGTGGAGCACGCGATCGCGGGCGGCGACCTCAACGACCGTCCCACCGGCCGCACCTTCCGCCGCCTCGCCGACGGCCTGCAGGACTGCTGGGCGACCAGCCCATGGGGCAGCGAGTACACCTCGACGCCCGCGACCCCGTTCCAGCGCATCGACGCGATCTTCGCCACCAAGGGCATCGAGGTACTCGGCTGCGGTGTCCCGCTGGGGCATCCAGGGGTGGCCGAGACCGACCTGGTGAGGGCGACGGATCACCTGCCCGTGCTGGCCGCCCTCAAGGTCCCGGCGGGCTAGACGACGGCTCCGCGCCCCGGATCGTCGTCGTCCTCGTCGTCCGTCTTCATCCGCATCACCAGCGTGGCGAAACCGCCCAGGAAGCCGCCGATGCCGAGCGTGGCCAGCCACCAGGTCATGTCCCAGCCCAGCAGCACCGCGAGCAGGAGCAGGACCGGGCCGCCGATCACGCCGAGCCAGGCGAACTTCGCGGTGGTGTCGGCGGTGGGCAGCGGCGGCGGCTCCGGCGGTACGAAGTGGCCCTCGTCGTCCTCGTCGAAGTCGTCCTCGGACGGCTCGGCGGCCGTGTAGTCGCGCGGGCCGACGCCGGGCGCGAAGGAGACGGAGCCGCCCAGGGGCTTCTTCGGCTTCTCCTGCTTCGGTGCCTCACCCTGGGAGTCGTCGTTGGTCTCCGGTTCCAGCAGCGCCAGGTCCTCGATCGACTTGAACGGCTTGGTGCCCGGTGGGTCCTTCGGCTCCTCGCCGTAGCCGGCGACGATCGCGGCCCACGCGGCAGCCTCGTCGAAGGGGACGCCCTGCTCCTCCGGCTCGCGGTCCTCGCGGTCCGAGTCGTGCTCAGCCACCTGCGGCCGTCCCTTCCTTGCCGACACTGGGTGCGAGCCGGCCGATGAACGCGAGGCTCTCTTCGAAAATCCGGTCCGCATCGTGGTCCAACGTCGCCACGTGGTAGCTCTGTTCCAGCAGTATCTCCGTCACGTCCCTCGATGAGACCCGGCCGAGGATCCGCGCCGAGTCGGCCGGCGGCACGACATGGTCCTGGGGGCTGCGCAGCACCAGCAGCGGCTGTGTGACCTGCGGCAGCTCGCCGTCGACCAGCCGGAAGAAGTTCCGCAGGGAGTGCGCCGCGTGCAGCGGAACCCGGTCGTACCCCAGCTCGGCGCTGCCCTCCTTCGCGATGTCGCTGGCGATCCCCTTCGTGGTGCGCACGAGATGGCGGGCCACGGGAAGGGCGTACGGGGAAAAGCCGTGCATGCGGTTCGCCGGGTTGACGACCACCACGCCGCCGACCGCCTCCCCGTGCTTCGCCGCCAGGCGCAGCGCCAGGGTGGCGCCCATGGACAGGCCGGCCAGGAACACCTCGCTGCAGCGCTCGCGCAGGGACCGCAGCTCGCGGTCCACCTCGGCGTACCAGTCCTGCCAGCCGGTGAGCTGCATGTCCTCCCAGCGGGTGCCGTGCCCGGGCAGCAGCGGCAGCGAGACCGTCAGGCCGTGCTCGGCGAGATACTCGGCCCAGGGGCGCAGCGACTGGGGGGAACCGGTGAAGCCGTGGCAGAGCAGGACGCCGACCTCCCCGCCCTCGTGGCGGTACGGCTCGGCTCCAGGAAGGACCGGCACCTTCGGTCTCCTGTTCATGAGAGTTGAGAGTGACGTGAAGTCCAGGTGCTTCACCGTACGCGACCGCACTGACACCGACCAGGGTCGTCGGATCCTTTGACAGTGCTCCGGGTTAAGGTCTGACCGACGGAAACAGGAGGCACACGGGTGTTGTACGGCACGATGAAGGTTGCCATCGGGGGACCGCTGAAGGTCGCCTTCAGGCCTTGGGTGGAAGGCCTGGAGAACATTCCGGCGGAGGGCGCCGCCATCCTGGCGAGCAATCATCTCTCCTTCTCCGACTCGTTCTTCCTGCCCGCGGTCCTCGACCGCAAGGTCACCTTCATCGCCAAGGCCGAGTACTTCACCACGCCCGGCGTGAAGGGCCGGCTGACCGCCGCCTTCTTCAAGGGAGTCGGCCAGCTCCCGGTGGACCGCTCCGGTGCGCGCGGCGCGGGCGAGGCCGCCATCAAGAGCGGCTTGGAGGTCCTGGAGCGCGGCGAGCTGTTCGGTATCTATCCCGAGGGCACGCGCTCGCCCGACGGACGCCTCTACCGCGGCAAGCCCGGTGGTCTCGCGCGCGTGGCACTCGCCTCCGGCGCGCCGGTCATCCCGGTCGCCATGATCGACACGGAGAAGATCCAGCCGCCGGGCAAGGTCATGCCCAAGCTGATGCGGCCGGGCATCCGCATCGGCAAGCCCCTCGACTTCAGCCGCTACCAGGGCATGGAGCACGACCGCTTCGTGCTGCGCGCGGTCACCGACGAGGTCATGTACGAGATCATGAAGCTCTCCGGCCAGGAGTACGTCGACATGTACGCGACCGCGGCGAAGCGCCAGATCGCGGAGGCGGCGAAGGCCGAGAAGGAGCAGGCCAAGGAACAGGCCAAGGAGCAGGCCAAGAAGGACAAGCCCGAGGCCTAGGCTCTCGGTCGAGGGGGGTGGGGGCCATGCCCAAGCGTGAGCGCGTCATGCGCATGTCGGTCGAGCAGCCGCTGTGGCGTGCGCTCAGCGCGTACCGGGTGCTCACGATGCTGTACGCGGTCGGCCTGTTCGCCACCGCCTACGACGAGTACGACCACGCGGGCGTCGCCATCGTCTACTACGTCGTCCTGTTCGTGTGGACGCTCGCCACCCTGCCCCGCGTCCAGAGCGCGGCCGCCTGCACCAAGCGCTTCCTCGCGGTCGACCTCGCCATCGCGCTCACCGGCATCCTCCTCACCCCGATCGCCGCCGACGACCAGCACATCCACAGCGGCGGCCCCACGCTGCCGTCGATATGGACCGCCGGCTCGGTCCTCGCGTACGCCATCAAGGGCGGCTGGCGCTGGGCCGCGTTCGCGTCGACGCCGGTCGCCGCCGCGAATCTGATCGAGCGCGGCGCCCCCGCCCGCGACACCGTCCACAACGTGATCCTGGTCTGGGTGGCCGCCATCGCCATCGGCTACGTCGTCGAGGTCGCCCGCGCCTCCGAGCGCACCCTCGCCCGCGCCCTGGAGATCGAGGCGGCGACCCGGGAGCGGGAGCGGCTCGCCCGGGACATCCACGACGGCGTGCTGCAGGTGCTGGCCATGGTGCAGCGCCGGGGCGCGGTCCTCGGGGGCGAGGCGGCCGAGCTGGGCCGGATGGCCGGCGAGCAGGAGGTCGCGCTGCGCACCCTGGTCTCCGGCGGGCTGATCCCCGTCTCCCGGGTGTCCGAGGACGCCGCCGAGGGCGCGGTCGTACGGGCCGTTGAGGAGCCGTCGTACGACGAGGACGGTCCCGTCGATCTGCGGGCGCTGCTCGCTCCGTACGCCGCCGCGAAGGTCAGCTTCGCCGAACCCGGCGCCGCCGTGCTGCTGCCGAGGGCCGCCGCGAGGGAGCTGGCCGCGGCCGTCGGTGCCGCCCTGGACAACGTGCGCAGGCATGCCGGTGAGGACGCGCGCGCGTGGATCCTCGTCGAGGACGAGCCCGGTGAGGTCGTGGTGACCGTACGGGACGACGGACCCGGCATCCCCGAGGGGCGGCTCGCGCAGGCCGAGGGGGAGGGGCGGCTCGGCGTCGCTCTGTCGATCCGCGGCCGGCTGCGCGACCTCGGCGGCAGCGCCGAACTGATCTCGGTGCCCGGCCAGGGCACGGAGGTCGAACTGAAAGTACCGAAGGACGCGAAGGACCCACGGGGGAAGGCAGAGCGGCGATGACGGACTCGACCGACGAGCGGCAGGACGCGATCAAGGTCATGGTGGTCGACGACCACCCCATGTGGCGCGACGCCGTCGCCCGCGACCTGGCCGAGTCCGGCTTCGACGTGGTCGCCACCGCGGGCGACGGCGACCAGGCCGTGCGCCGCGCCAAGGCCGCCGGCCCCGACGTGCTCGTCCTCGATCTGAACCTGCCCGCCAAGCCCGGCGTCCAGGTCTGCAAGGAGCTGGTCGGCCACAACCCCGCGCTGCGGGTCCTCGTGCTGTCGGCGAGCGGGGAGCACGCCGACGTCCTGGAGGCGGTGAAGTCCGGCGCCACCGGCTATCTGCTGAAGTCGGCGTCCACGGACGAGCTGCTGGACGCGGTGCGCCGCACGGCCGTCGGCGACCCGGTGTTCACGCCGGGCCTGGCCGGACTGGTCCTCGGCGAGTACCGCCGTCTCGCCTCCGAGCCCGCGCCCGCCACGGGCACCGACCAGCCGGGCGCCCCGCAGCTCACCGACCGCGAGACCGAGGTGCTGCGCCTGGTCGCCAAGGGCCTGAGCTACAAGCAGATCGCCGAACGCCTGGTCATCTCCCACCGCACGGTCCAGAACCACGTCCAGAACACCCTCGGCAAGCTCCAGCTGCACAACAGGGTGGAACTCGTCCGGTACGCCATAGAGCGCGGACTCGACGACGAGTGACAGCGCCACGGAAGCTTGACGTCGGGTAAACCAACCGCCCGTCGGTTCACCGGAATTGCCCTTCCCGCCCATCCCTCTGTGACCTGGATCACCATTAGCGTGGCTGTCACCAGGCAACTGCGGCGAAGGGACATTTCCATGCGGGTCGGAGTACTGACCGGAGGCGGCGACTGCCCCGGACTCAACGCCGTCATCCGGGGCATCGTCCGCAAGGGCGTGCAGGAGTACGGCTACGACTTCGTCGGCTACCGGGACGGCTGGCGCGGACCCCTCGAGGGCGACACCGTCCGCCTCGACATCCCCGCGGTGCGCGGCATCCTGCCCCGCGGCGGCACCATCCTCGGCTCCTCGCGCACCAATCCGCTCAAGCAGGAGAACGGCATCCGCCGGATCAAGGAGAACCTCGCCAAGCAGGAGGTCGAGGCGCTCATCGCGATCGGCGGCGAGGACACCCTGGGCGTGGCGGCGCGCCTCACCGACGAGTACGGCGTCCCCGTCGTCGGCGTACCGAAGACGATCGACAACGACCTGTCCGCCACCGACTACACCTTCGGCTTCGACACCGCGGTCGGCATCGCCACCGAGGCCATCGACCGGCTGCACACCACCGCCGAGTCCCACATGCGCGTCCTGGTCTGCGAGGTGATGGGCCGGCACGCCGGCTGGATCGCCCTGCACTCCGGCCTCGCCGGCGGCGCCAACGTCATCCTCATCCCCGAGCAGCGCTTCGACCTCGAACAGGTCTGTGCCTGGATCACCTCCCGCTTCAAGGCCTCGTACGCCCCCATCGTGGTCGTCGCCGAGGGCGCCATGCCCAAGGACGGCGACGTGGTCCTCAAGGACGAGTCCCTGGATTCCTTCGGGCATGTCCGCCTGTCCGGGGTCGGCGAATGGCTCGCCAAGGAGATCGAGAAGCGCACCGGCAAGGAGGCCCGTACGACCGTCCTCGGTCACATCCAGCGCGGCGGCACCCCGAGCGCCTTCGACCGCTGGCTCGCCACCCGCTTCGGACTGCACGCCATCGAAGCCGTCCACGAGGGCGACTTCGGCAAGATGGTCGCCCTGCGCGGCACCGACATCGTCCGCGTCCCGATCGCGGAGGCGACGGCGAAACTGAAGACGGTGGACCCGAAGCTGTACGAGGAGGTCGGGGTCTTCTTCGGCTGACGGCGGTCCCCGGACGGCTACACGGTCGTGCGGTGCAGCTGGCCGATCAGCTCCCGCACGATCGCCGTTCCGTTCAGTGTCAGCACCGACTCCGGGTGGAACTGGACACCCGCGAACCGCGGACCGCGCAGTGCGTGCACCTCCCCGTTCGCCGCCCGGCTCACCTCCACCGCGTGTGCGGCCAGCTCGCGCGCCTCCTCCTCGTCGCAGCGCGCCACGAAGCTGTTGTAGAAGCCGACGGTCTCCGTCCGCCCGAACAGCTCGATCGCCGTCTGCGCCCCCTGGTACGGCACTTCCTTCCGTACGATCTCCAGTCCCAGTTCGGCCGCGATCAGCTCATGTCCGAGGCAGACGCCGAGCACGCCGTGCCGGTGCCCCCGGACCACCTCGGCGGTGAGGTCCCGCAGGAACCGCATCTTGGGGTCGTCGAGGTCGGAGGGGTCACCGGGACCGGGCCCGAGGACGAGCGGCCCCTCGTGCGCGAGCACCGCCTCCCGCAGCCCGGGTTCGTCGTAGCGCCGGACGGTCACCTCCAGGCCGCTCGACCGCAGGACGTGCGCCAGCATCGCGGTGAAGGTGTCCTCCCCGTCGACGACCAGGGCATGGCCGGCGAGCTCGGCACCCTTTTCAGGGGCTTCCTGCATCCGCAGCCAGAACGGCGCGAGCGAGGCCCGGCGTCCGTCGAGCGCGGCACGCACGCGTGGGTCGTCGGCGAGATGCACGCGTGCGTGCCCCTCGCGCGGCCGTGCCGGACGTGCGCCCAGGGCCGCCAGCACGCCCGCCGCCTTCGCATGCGTCTCGGCGACCTCGCTCGCCGGGTCCGAGCCGCGGACCAGGGTGGCGCCGACCGGGACGCGCAGATGTCCTTCGGAGGAGATGTCCGCCGTACGGATCAGGATGGGGGAGTCGAGCGTCTGGGCGCCGCCGGAGTCCCGGCCGAGCAGCGCGAGCGCCCCCGCGTAGTACCCGCGCCCGCCGACCTCGTGCCGCTCGATGACCCGGCAGGCGTTCTGCACCGGCGACCCGGTGACCGTGGCCGCGAACATGGTCTCCTTCAGGACCTCGCGCACGTCCAGCGAGGACTTCCCGCGCAACTCGTACTCGGTGTGCGCGAGATGGGCCATCTCCTTCAGCCGCGGGCCGACGACCACCCCGCCCATGTCGCCGACGGTGCACATCATCTTGAGCTCCTCGTCGACGACCATCGACAGCTCCTCGATCTCCTTGCCGTCGGCGAGGAAGTCCAGCAGATGCTCGGGCGTCGGGCCCTCGGCGGGATATCGGTACGTCCCGCTGATCGGGTTCATCACGACCGTGCCGCCGGACATCCGCACATGCACCTCGGGGCTCGCGCCGATCAGCGTCCTCTCCCCTGTGTGCACGACGAACGTCCAGTACGCGCCCCGCTCGCCCTCCAGCAGACGCCGGAACAGCGCCAGCGCGTCGGTGCGGGAGAACCCCGGGATCTCACCCTCGTACGTCCGCCGGATCACGAAGTTGGCGCCCTCGCCCCGCCCGATCTCCTCCCGCAGCACCCTTCCGACGATCTCGCCGTACTCCTCGTCCTCGACGTCGAAGCCGCCGCCCGCCACCCGCACCTCGTGCGCCGGGAGCTGCGCGAGGGCGTCGGCGAGCGGGATCTCGTACGACTCCTCGGGGCTGAGGAAGGCCAGCGGTGTCCCGTCGTCGCGGACGTCGAAGCCGCGTTCACGGATCTGGCGGAAGGGGACGAGCGCGAGGCCCTCGTCGGGGAGGTCGGCCAGGCGGTCGTAGGTGGTGACCGGGCCGAGCAGCACCTCCATGGTGTTCTCGTCGCGGCCCGGCGCGCGGCGGCGCAGCAGGGCGAACGGTCGGGGATCGTCGAGCAGGTCGGTCAGGTGCATGCGTCCGTTTTCCTTCTCTACTGGAGAGGAACGGACCCCGGGAAACGCCGAAGGCCGCCCCTCGGGCGGCCTTCGCGAAGTCTTGCGTACGCGCAGTCAGTGGGCCGCCGGATGAGCGGTCCACCACCAGTTCTGGGTCGAAAGCGCGAACATGCGGTGCACCCTACCGCACCACCGCGCCGTCCGGAGGGTGATCCGTCCGTCTCACCAGTCGAGCGGAGAGAAAAGCAGTCGACACGACCCCGTAATGTTTACGGGGTGACCGTGAACGCTAAGACCAGCGCGAGCGCTGGCAACACCTGGCGAGATCTGCCCGCGGCGCAGCAGCCCGAGTACCCCGACACCGAGGCTCTGCGCGCAGTTGTTGCGGACCTCGAGTCGTATCCGCCGCTCGTCTTCGCGGGCGAGTGCGACCAGCTGCGCGCCCGGATGGCGGCCGTCGCCAAGGGAGAGGCGTTCCTCCTCCAGGGCGGCGACTGCGCCGAGGCCTTCGACGCGGTGTCCGCCGACCACATCCGCAACAAGCTCAAGACGCTGCTGCAGATGGGCGCGGTGCTGACGTACGCCGCCTCGGTGCCGGTCGTGAAGGTCGGCCGTATCGCCGGCCAGTACTCCAAGCCGCGTTCCAAGCCGACCGAGACCCGCGACGGCGTGACCCTGCCGACCTACCGCGGCGACTCCGTCAACGGCTTCGACTTCACCGAGGCCGCCCGGATCCCGGACCCGGAGCGGCTGAAGCGGATGTACCACGCGTCCGCGTCCACGCTGAACCTGGTGCGCGCCTTCACCACGGGCGGCTACGCCGATCTGCGTCAGGTGCACGCCTGGAACCAGGACTTCGTGAAGTCGTCCCCTTCCGGCCAGCGCTACGAGCAGCTGGCCCGGGAGATCGACAACGCGCTGAACTTCATGCGGGCCTGCGGGACCGACCCGGAGGAGTTCAAGACGGTCGAGTTCTACTCCTCGCACGAGGCGCTGCTGCTCGACTACGAGTCCGCGCTCACCCGCGTCGACTCGCGCACCGGGCAGCTGTACGACGTCTCCGGGCACATGGTGTGGATCGGTGAGCGCACCCGGCAGCTGGACGGCGCGCACATCGAGTTCGCCTCGAAGATCCGCAACCCGATCGGCATCAAGCTCGGCCCGACCACCACGGCCGAGGAGGCGCTGCAGTACATCGACCGCCTCGACCCGGACCGAGAGCCGGGCCGGCTGACCTTCATCGTCCGCATGGGCGCGGACAAGATCCGCGACAGGCTTCCCGAGCTGGTCGAGAAGGTCACCGCCTCCGGCGCGACCGTGGCCTGGGTGACCGACCCGATGCACGGCAACACCTTCGAGGCGGCCTCCGGTCACAAGACCCGCCGTTTCGACGATGTGCTGGACGAGGTCAAGGGCTTCTTCGAGGTCCACAAGGGCCTGGGCACCCACCCTGGCGGCATCCACGTCGAGCTCACCGGTGACGACGTCACCGAGTGCGTGGGCGGCGGCGACGAGATCTTCGTCGACGATCTGCACCAGCGCTACGAGACGGCCTGTGACCCGCGGCTGAACCGCAGCCAGTCCCTCGACCTGGCGTTCCTCGTCGCGGAGATGTACCGGGACCAGTAACCGCTGATCAGAGGCGATGGGGCGCGGATCACATACGATCCGCGCCCCTCTGCACTTTTGCGGGATCCAAGCGCCGGGTAAGGTTAGGTTAGCCTCACCGATCAATCGGGACGGCACCACTTCGATCCCGGCGGGAGGTGAACCGCGTGTTCGTCTGCAGTTGCTTCGGCATCACGGAACAGCAGGTCAAGAAGCACGCGGAGGACGGTGCCTGCACCCCGCGCCAGATAGCCTCGGCCTGCAAGGCGGGCACGGACTGCGGTTCTTGTGTACGCCGTATCCAGGCGCTGCTCGGCCGGGGCGAGTGCCCCCGCCGTGAGTTCGCGGATCAGGGCAAGCCGGTCCTGGCCGCACTGGACGAGGCGGCCTAGCTCTCCGGCTGCTCGATCAGCTGCGCGATGTAGAGCGCCTCGCCGAGCTTCTCCACCAGTTCCAGCTGGGTGTCGAGATAGTCGATGTGATGCTCCTCGTCCTCGAGGATCGACTCGAAGATGTTCGCGGACGTGATGTCGCCCTTGTTCCGCATCACCTCGATGCCCCGCTTGAGGCGGTCGATCGCCTCGACCTCGATCTGCCGGTCCGCCTCGAACATCTCCTTGACCGTCTGTCCCACGCGTACGTGGAAAAGGCGCTGGTAGTTCGGCAGCCCCTCCAGGAAGAGGATCCGGTCGGTGAGCACCTCCGCGTGCTTCATCTCGTCGAACGACTCGTGCCGCGTGTACTTGGCGAGCTTCGTCCAGCCGAAGTTCTCCTGCATCTTCGCGTGCAGAAAGTACTGGTTGATCGCGGTCAGCTCGCCGGTGAGCTGCTCATTGAGGAATTCGATGACCTCGGGGTCGCCCTGCATCGCTAAGGCTCCTTCCAAGCGGGGGGAACTGGCAGGCTGCGCCGCATGATTGCATCGGCGACGAAGATCGTCCAGTAAGTCTGCGCTTAGTAAGTAAGTGCATGCTCAGTACTGATTGCCCCGTTTTGGTGGGGGCGGTCAAGTGCACCGTCCGAGGTCTGTCAGGATGGAGTCATGGGTCAGCCGGTGGAGCGTGAATCGGGAGAACGCGATTCAGGAGGAGCAGCACAGTCCGAGCTTCCCCCGGGGCAGCGTCTGCAGCGCGGCTGGCCGGTCACGCATTACGGGCCCGTTCCCAAGTTCCGCCCGGAGCGCTGGGAGTTCAGGGTCTTCGGTGCCACCGCGGACGGCGAGAAACACTGCTGGACCCATGAGGAGTTCACGGCTCTGCCGTACACCACCGTCGTGGGCGACCTGCACTGCGTCACGAAGTTCAGCATGCCCGGCGCGGAATGGGGCGGCATTCCGGCTCGTACGATCCTTGAGATCGCGCCGCCCGCACCCACGGTCACCCATGTGATGGTGTGGGCCGAATACGGGTTCAGTTCGAACCTCCGCCTGGCGGATTTCGCCTCCGAGCGGACCATCTTCGCCACCCACAAGGACGGCGAACTGCTGACCGCGGAACACGGCTTCCCGCTGCGTCTCGTCGTGCCCCATCTGTATGCCTGGAAGGGCCCCAAGTGGGTGCGCGGCGTGGAGTACATGACCGCCGACCGCCGGGGCTTCTGGGAGGAGCGCGGCTACCACAACATCGGCGACCCGTGGAAGGAGCAGCGCTACTCCTACCAGGAGGAGCCCGGGGAGGGCCCCGAGCTCTGATCCCGGTCTGCGTTGGTCAGTGGTGGTACTCGTGCACCACCGCATGGCCCTTGCCGCGGCCGATCATCCACTTGTTGACGGGCGTCGTCACGAAGAAGGCGAGCGCCAGCGAGATCGCGAGCGAACCCCAGAACAGCAGGTCCGCAAGTTGCGCGTCCATCGCGTCCGGCCACAGCACGATCACGCCGTTGTCGATCAGCTCCATCACCGCGATGGACAGGGTGTCCGCGGCCAGCGCCACCCGGAAGGCGGTACGGAAGTCGACGCCGGCCCGCAGCACCCCGCGCAGCGTGAGCGAGTAGCCGAAGAAGAACGCGAGCACGATCGCCAGCACCGTCGTCGCCACGTTGCCCCAGCCGAAGGCCGTGCCGATCACCATGCCCAGCACCTCGCCGATGGCGCAGCCGGTGAGGCAGTGGAGGGTGGCCTGCGCGGCCATGGTCCAGGTGGCGGCCGCCGGGTGATGGTGCGCGCCCGCGTGTGCGTCTGCGTCCGTGTGCGCGTGCGCGTGTGCCTCGTGCTGCATGACTGCCCCCAATGTCAGGTAACGGTTCCTGCACCGAGCAGGAACCGTATACCCCCCAGGGGTATTCCGGAACGGGTCAGGAATCGCGCAGTTTTTTCAGCCGCTCCACATCGGCCGCATGCCCCTCCTTGCCGCCGGGCGTCTCGATGACCAGCGGTACGCCCTCGGTGGCGGGGTGGGTCATCAGCGCCCGGAACGGGTCCTCGCCGATGTGACCCGCGCCGATGTTCTCGTGCCTGTCCTTGTGCGCGCCCACCACGTCCTTGGAGTCGTTGGCGTGGATCAGCTTCAGCCGGCCCTCGCCGACCGTGTCCACCAGCAGATCGAGGGTCTGGTGCATGCCGCTCGGGCCGGTCAGGTCATGGCCGGCCGCGAAGATGTGGCAGGTGTCCAGGCAGACCCCGAGCTTCGGATGGGCGTCCAGCGCCTCGAAGTACGGCCCGAAGTCCCAGGTCCGCGAGCAGAGCGAGGCGCCCTGCCCGGCCGTCGACTCCAGCAGCAGGAACGGATCGTCGTCATGGGTGAGCTCGTCCAGCAACGGCAGCATGTACTGCCGTACCTGCTTCAGGGCCACGGACCGGTCCCGGCCGCCCGTCGCGCTGCCCGTGTGCACGACCACGCCGAGCGCCCCGATCTCCCGCCCGCGCCGCAGCGAGTGCCGCAGCGACTCCACCGACCTCTCCACGGTCGCCTCGGTGTGCGAGCCGAAGTTGATCAGGTACGGGGCGTGGACGTACGCCGGGATCGACTCGGCCGCGCACACCTCGCGGAACTCCTCGTCCTGCCGCGGACTGCCGGCGGGCGTGGCCCAGCCGCGCGGGTTGGCGACGAAGACCTGCACGGTCTCGGCCTTGAGGTCGTGGGCGTAGGACAGACCGACGGAGTGGAGGCCACCGGCGACGGGGACATGGCCGCCGACGGGGTTGCGGGACTGCTGACTCTTCACCCGTTCAGGGTGTCATGCGCTGCGACCTGCTCCGTCACCGGATCTTGATGGTGATCGTCGACCCCTTGGGTGCCGTGTCCCCGCCCTTCACGGACTGGTTCTTGACGGTGTCGCCGAACAGGCCGAGCAGACCCCGGTCCTCCTCGACCTTGAAGCCGGCGCCCTCCAGGGCCTTGTGCGCGTCGTCCACGCTGTCGCCGGTGACGTCCGGGACCTTGACCATCTCCGGGCCCTTCGACAGCGTCAACGTCACCGTGTCACCGTCGGCGGCCTGGCTGTCGCCCGCGGGCGTCTGCGCCGCGACCTGGCCCTTGTCGTACTCGGAGTTGATCTGTGCCGAGGCGACCTTCACCGTCAGGCCCGCGCTCTCCAGGTCGGCCTTCGCGTCCTGAAGGTCCTCACCCGTGACGTCCGGGACGTCCACCGGGCTGCCCTTGCTGACGACCAGGGCGATAGCCGAACCCGCGTGCCGCCTGGTGCCCGCCTCGGGGGTCGTGGAGATCACCGAGCCCTTGGGCACGTCCTCGCTGAACTGCCGGGTGACCATGCCCGGCTCGAGCCCGCTCTTCTTCAGCCGGGTCCTCGCCTCGCCCAGCGGCCGTGCCGACACGTCGGGCACCTGCACGGTCTCCGGGCCGTCGGAGATGGTGAGCGCCACCGACCTGTTCTCACGGATGCGGGTGCCGGGCGCGGGGTCCGAGCTGATGACCGTGCCCCGCTGCACCGTGTCGCTGTACGCGTGCTTGACCGCGCCGAGGTCGAGGCCGGCCTTCTGCAGCTGCCGGGTGGCCTGCGTCTGGGTCTTCGCCAGCACCGGCGGGACCTTGGTGAACTGGCCGGAGTTGATGTACCACACGCCCGTGCCGACACCGAGTATCAGCAGCACGGCGACGAGGACCGTGAGCGGACCGCGCCGGGAGCGCGCGCCACGGCGCCGCGGCGGCAGCGGCGGGGGTGTCTCCAGGCGGCTGGTGCGGTGGAGCCGGTGCTCGTCCTCGTTCACCGGCAGCGGGCGCGGCACCGTCAGCGCGCGCGGGATCACGCTCGTACGGTCCTCGGAGATGCTCCGGTGGTCCGCCGCGAAGGCCCCCGGCGGCAGCGCGTCCAGCTGGTCCGCGCTGAGCGCGGCGCGCACCTCGCGGGCCTGCGCGAGCAGCGCCACCGCGTCCTGCGGGCGCAGGCCGGGGGTGCGGGCGGTCGCCGACGCGACCAGCTCGTCCAGCCGGTACGCCAGCCCCGGCACGGCGGCCGAGGGCGGCGGGACGTCCTCGTGGATGTGCTTGTAGAGGACCGTCGCCGGGGAGTCCCCGCCGTGCGGCCGGTCGCCGGTCAGCATCTCGTACAGGACGACACCGCACGCGTACACGTCGACCCGGGGGTCGGCCGTGCCGTGTTCTATCTGCTCGGGAGCCAGGTAGGAGACGGTGCCCAGGACGGTGCCGGTGGTGTTGGTGACCGTGTCCACGGAGCGCACCAGGCCGAAGTCGGCGACCTTGACCCGGCCGTCGTCCCCTATCAGCACGTTCTCCGGCTTCATGTCGCGGTGCACGAACCCGGCGCGGTGCGCGGCGCCGAGCGCGGCGAGCACCGGCTCCAGGATGTCCAGGGCGGCGCGCGGCTGCAGCGCCCCGCGCTCGCGCAGCACGTCACGCAGGGTGCATCCGGCGACGTACTCCATGGCGAGGTAGACGTACGACCCGTCGGTGCCCTGGTCGAAGACCTGCACCACGTTCGGGTGCGCGAGCCTTGCGACCGACTTCGCCTCGCGGATGAACCGGTCGACGAAGGTGCCGTCGGCCGCGAGGGTCGGGTGCATCACCTTGAGCGCGAGCACGCGGTCGAGGCGGGTGTCCAGGGCCCGGTAGACCGTGGCCATCCCGCCGACCGCGATCCGCGCGTCCACGCGATAGCGCCCGTCGAGCACCTGCCCGACCAGAGGGTCCTGAAGGGTCGTATCCACGCAGGTGAGTGTACGAGCCGTGACTGACAGGGCTGCCGGTTCGGGTGAGATCGCAGCGGGACTGCAGCCGACCTGTGACGGACGTCGCACCGACTTCCGGATCTTGTCGAACGCGAGTTCAGAACGCGGGGCGTTCGGGATCGAGGTGCGCGCGCCCCTCGTGCGGCGAGGACGCCTCCGCGAAATGGCGGCGCGGGATGCGACCCGCCCGGTACGCGAGCCTGCCCGCCTCCACCGCGTGCTTCATGGCCTCGGCCATCAGCTGCGGCTCCTGCGCCCGCGTCACCGCTGAGGCAAGCATCACACCCGCACACCCCAGCTCCATCGCGAGCGCCGCGTCCGAGGCGGTACCGGCGCCCGCGTCCAGGATGACCGGCACGCGCGCGTGCTCGGTGATCAGCTGGAAGTTGTGCGGGTTGCGGATGCCGAGCCCGGAGCCGATGGGGGAGCCGAGCGGCATGATCGCCGCGCAGCCCACGTCCTCCAGCCTGCGGGCGAGGACCGGGTCGTCGTTGGTGTACGGCAGCACGGTGAAACCGTCGTCGACCAGAGTCTCCGCCGCGTCCAGCAGCTCGATCGGGTCCGGCAGCAGGGTGCGCTCGTCGGCGATCACCTCAAGTTTGATCAGTTCGGTGCCGAGGGCCTCGCGCGCGAGACGGGCGGTCAGCACGGCCTCCCCGGCGGTGAAGCAGCCCGCCGTGTTCGGCAGCACCCGGATGCCGAGCTTCTCCAGGACGGACAGCACCGAGCCGTGCACCGAGGGGTCCACGCGCCGCATCGCGACCGTCGTCAGCTCCGTGCCGGACGCCACCAGCGCCCGCTCGAGGACGTCGAGACTGGGGGCACCGCCGGTGCCCATGATCAGGCGGGACGTGAAGGACGTACCGCCGATGACGAAGGGGTCGTCGGCCATGGGTCAGCCTCCTTGGACGGCGGTGAGGACCTCGACGCGGTCCCCGTCGCGCAGGGACGTCGACGGCCACTGCGCGCGCGGGACGACGGTTTCGTTCAGGGCGGCGGCCACTCCGGAGGGTGCCGGGGTCAGCGCGCGTACGACGGTGTCGAGAGCCGTGCCGGAAGCGAACTCCCTGGGCTCTCCGTTGACGGAGATGTTCATGCGGGCTGCTCCAGGAGCGCGAAACGCTTGGGGGTGAACGGGCGTGCCTCATCCGGGAGTTCACCCGTGGCCAGGGCATGCGCCATGACGTCGCCGGTGACCGGGGTGAGCAGCACGCCGTTGCGGTAGTGGCCGGTGGCCAGCAGCAGTCCGGGCAGTTCGGTCGGGCCGAGCAAGGGCGCGTTGTCCGGAGAACCGGGGCGCAGTCCGGCCCGCGTCTCCGTCAGCGGCAGCTCGGTGATCCCGGGGACCAGCTCGTGCGCGTCGCGCAGCAGCTCGTACACCCCGCCCGCGGTGACCGTCGTGTCCCAGCCCAGCTCCTCGCTGGTCGCACCGACGACCAGCTCACCGCTCTCGCGCGGCACCAGGTAGACATGGCTGCCGCGGACGACCGCGCGCACCGTGCGGCTCAGGAACGGCGCGTACCGCCTCGGCACGGTCAGCCGCAGCACCTGCCCCTTCACGGGGCGTACGGGCGGCAGCACCTCGTCCGGGACGCCCGGCAGCCGTCCGCTGAGGCTGCCGGCGGCCAGGACCACCTGGCCCGCGCCCAGCTCGGCGCCGTCAGCCGTGGTGACGCCGGTGGCCCGGTCCCGTACGACATGGAAACGCTCGGCCCAGGCGCGGTGGAAGACCACGCCCGCGTGCTCGCACGCGGCCACCAGCGCGCGTGCCAGCCGCCGCGGGTCGATCTGGTGGTCGCCGTCCACCCGCAGGCCGCCGCGCACGCCCGGCGCGAGCATCGGCTCCAGGCGCCGGCACTCGCGCCCCGACAGCCACTCCGACTCCAGGCCCGACTCCCGCTGCAGGGCGTGCAGGTCGCGCAGATGGGCGCGGTCGTCGGCGTCCAGGGCGACGGCGAGCGTGCCGCACCGGCGGTAGCCGAGGTCCTGGCCGGTGAGGTCGGTGAGCTCGGCCGTGAAGTCCGGGTAGCGGCGGGCGGACTCCAGGTTGAGGCCGAGCAGGGTCTGCTCGCCGTAGTGCAGTTCCGTGACCGCGGCCAGCATCCCGGCGGCCACCTGGGCGGCCCCGCCGCCCGGTTCGGGGTCCACGACGGCCGTGGCGAAGCCGCGCTGCGCGGCCCGCCAGGCCGTGACCAGGCCGATGATTCCGCCCCCGATGACGAGGACGTCAGACGTACGTGACGACATGGGCGTCCAGCCCCTCCCTTCGCCGGCATGACCCGGATCAGGTTCGTACGGTCGGAGGCCGCCAGCCTCCCTCTCAGCCCGGTGCGTCCGGGCTCCCGCGAGTGCTTGTACGTTGGCCACCCTAGCCCGACCCGCCGCGCCTCTGTAAGGGAGCCTTCCGTCATGCCCCGCTCGCTGGACGGCCTCGTCCTCGCCCCCGTCGCCGACCAGGCCCCAGGTCAGGTGGGTACCCGGACCCGGTTCACGTACCACGAGCAGGGCGGCGAGATCTGGGCCGAGTACGCGGGCGGCGACGTCGTGCGCGGGCATCTGGTGGGTACTCGGTCGGGTGACCGGCTGGACTTCCGCTACGTCCAGCTGAAGAACGACGGGACGACGTCCTCGGGGCACTGCGTCTCGGCTGTCGTGGAGCTGCCGGACGGGCGGGTGCGGCTGGAGGAGACCTGGCAGTGGGAGTCGCAGTCGGGCAGCGGGACCAGTGTTGTGGAGCAGGTCACTGAGCACGACTCCTGACTGACGAATAGTCAGTTGTCTATGGTGATCAGGTGAGCGAGCAGACGCGGGAAGTGAGCACGTCACCGGGGCGGCGCGTGGTCGTCGTCGGCGCGGGCATGGCCGGTGTCCAGACGGCGGTGGCCCTGCGCGAACAGGGCTTCACCGGCACTGTGACGGTGATCGGCGCCGAGCCCCATCAGCCCTACGACCGGCCGCCGCTGTCCAAGGCCGTCCTGCTCGGCAAGTCCGAGGGCTCCGCCTTCGACGTCGACTTCGAGGCACTCGGCATCGAACTGCGGCTGGGGTGCGAGGTGCTCGGCGTGCGCCCCGGCGAGCACGAGCTGGACACCGAGACCGGGCCCGTGCCCTACGACGTCCTGGTCCTTGCGGCCGGCGCCGAACCGATCACGCTGCCGGGCACCGAGGGCGTGCCCGGGGTGCATCTGCTGCGCACCCTGGACGACGCCGAGCGGCTGCGGCCCGTACTGGCCAGGCAGCACGACATCGTGGTGGTCGGCGCGGGCTGGATCGGCGCGGAGTTCGCGACGGCCGCGCGCGAGGCCGGCTGCGCGGTGACCGTCGTCGAGGCCGCCGACCGGCCCCTCGCCGGGGCGCTGCCCGCCGAGGTCGCCGCACCGATGGCCGCCTGGTACGCCGAAGCGGGGGCCGAACTGCGCACGCACGCGCGCGTGGCGCACATCGAGCCCGGCGCGGTCGTCCTCGACGACGGCTCCCGGCTGCCCGCCGGCGCCGTCGTGGTCGGCATCGGCGCGCGCCCCGCCACGGCCTGGCTGACCGGCGCCGGCATCGAGCTCGGCGCGCACCGCGAGGTCGTCGCCGACGCCCGGCTGCGCACCTCGGCACCGGACGTCTACGCCGTCGGCGACTGCGCCTCCTTCCCCTCGGGGCGGTACGGCGAGCGCCTGCTGGTCCACCACTGGGACAACGCCCTCCAGGGCCCGCGCACGGTGGCCGCGAACATCATCGGCGAGGCCACCGGCGAGCCCCCCGCGGTCTACGACCCGGTCCCGTACTTCTGGTCGGAGCAGTTCGGCCGCTTCGTCCAGTACGCCGGCCATCACGGCGCCGCCGACACGACCCTGTGGCGCGGCGACCCCTCGGGCCCCGCCTGGTCCGTCTGCTGGCTGCGGGAGGGCCGCCTGGTCGCCCTGCTGGCGGTCGGCAGGCCGAGGGATCTCGCGCAGGGCAGGCGGCTGATCGAGGCGGGCACCCCGATGGACCCCGAGCTGCTGGCGGACCCGGCGCGGCCCATGAAGACGGCCACGGCGTAGTACGCAGAACGGCGGCCACGACGGGCGGTGAAACCCCAGGTCGGACGCTTCTGGCTTCCGACTGTCGGTGCGGGATGGCAGGCTTGAGTCCGTGACCGAGATTGACGCAAAGATCGATGCTCTCGTCCCCGCCTGGCTCACCCTCCCCGACATCGCAGAGATGCTCGATGTCGAGGTGACGCGTGTGCGGCAGCTGGTCAAGGAGGGCCAGCTCATCGCCGTACGCCGAGGTGAGAACCGCGCGCTGCACGTGCCCGCCGCCTTCATCGACGCGGCCGAGCAGAAGGTCGTCAAGGGCCTGACCGGCACCCTGACGCTCCTGAGGGACGACGGCTTCACCGACGAAGAGATGATCGAGTGGCTCTTCACCCCCGACGACAGCCTGCCCGGCACCCCCGCACAGGCGCTGAGCGAGAATCGCGGTACGGAGGTGAAGCGCCGGGCCCAGGCGCTCGCCGTCTGATCCGAAGAGGCTGAACCGAACACCGTCCGGCGTACGGGCCGAGGTCCGCCCAGACAGGGCCGCGGCCGTGGTTCACTGCGGCCCGCAGACACCGATGCGGGCCGCAGCAACCGGCGGCCACGGCCGGCCGCCGCCCGTACGCCGCCGACCAGGAACGACACCCACGGGGGACCCTCGTATGCCCGACACCGCCACCGCCGCACGCGCCGAGCTCGCCGAGGCCCGTGTCTACCTCTGCACGGACGCCCGCAGGCGCCAGGGCGACCTGCCGGAGTTCCTGGACGCCGTCCTGGCGGGCGGGGTCGACATCGTGCAGTTGCGCGACAAGGGCATGGAGGCCGCCGAGGAGCTGGAGCACCTGAAGGTCTTCGCCGACGCCTGCGCCCGCCACGGCAGGCTGCTCGCCGTCAACGACCGCGCGGATGTGGCGCACGCCGCCGGCGCCGACGTGCTCCACCTCGGCCAGGGCGACCTCCCGGTCCCCGCGGCCCGCGCGATCCTCGGCTCGGACGTCCTCATCGGCCGCTCCACCCATGCCGAGTCCGAGGCCGCCGCTGCCGCCGTCCAGGAGGGCGTCGACTACTTCTGCACCGGCCCCTGCTGGCCGACCCCCACCAAGCCCGGCCGCCACGCCCCCGGCCTCGACCTGGTCCGCTGTACCGCCTCCCTGGGCACCGAGCGCCCCTGGTTCGCCATCGGCGGCATCGACCTGGGCAACCTCGACCAGGTGCTCGAGGCCGGCGCCCGCCGTGTCGTGGTCGTCCGTGCGATCACGGAGGCCGACGATCCGGGCGCGGCGGCGCAGGAGTTCGCGAAGCGGCTGCGGAGCGCGTGACGCAGGCCCGATCGGAGTCCGGCGTCCAGCAGATTGTCCGATGGGCGTCGGAAGGATAGTCCGATGGAAATCCGGCAGGTTGTCGTACGGAATGTGTGGCAGCTTGTCGGACGGAATGTCTGACGGCTTGTCCGAAGAATGTCCGCCGGGTTGTCCGATAGGTGGACAACAAATAGACAAATCCGGCAAATGTCCCCCATCCGGTTGGGGGAGTCGCCGCCCCCTGACTAACCTGCGGGTATGGCCCTCGGAACCGCATCCACCAGGACTGACCACGCGCGCACAGTGCGTGACATGCTCGCGACCGGCAAGACGACGTTCTCGTTCGAGTTCTGGGCTCCGAAGACGGAGAAGGGCGAACGCAACCTCTGGAACGCGCTCCGCAGGATCGAGGCCGTGGCCCCCAGCTTCGTCTCCGTGACGTACGGGGCGGGCGGCTCCACCCGCGCGGGCACGGTGAAGGCGACCGAGCAGATCGCCGCCGACACCACGCTCACCCCGGTCGCCCACCTCACCGCGGTCAACCACTCCATCGCCGAGCTGCGCAACATCATCGGCCAGTACGCCGACGCCGGGATCCGCAACATGCTCGCCGTGCGTGGCGACCCGCCCGGCGACCCCATGGGCGAATGGGTGCCGCACCCGGCCGGACTGACCTATGCCGCGGAGCTCGTCCGGCTCATCAAGGAGTCGGGGGACTTCTGCGTCGGCGTCGCGGCCTTCCCGGAGATGCACCCGCGCTCCGAGGACTGGGACACGGACGTCGCCCACTTCGTCGACAAGTGCCGGGCCGGCGCCGACTACGCCATCACACAGATGTTCTGGCAGCCGGAGTCCTATCTGCGGCTGCGTGACCGGGTTGCCGCGGCCGGCTGCGACACCCCTGTCATCCCCGAGGTGATGCCGGTGACCAACGTGAAGATGCTGCAGCGGCTGCCGCAACTCAGCAACGCCCACATCCCCCCCGCCCTGAAAGAGCGGATCCTCACAGCAAAAGACGATCCGACCGCTGTACGCTCCATTGGTATCGAATTCGCCACGGAGTTCTGCGCGCGGCTGCTGGCCGAGGGAGTGCCCGGACTGCACTTCATCACGCTCAACAACTCCACGGCGACGCTGGAGATCTACGAAAACCTGGGCCTGCACCACCCCCCGCAGGCCTAGACCGGCCGCACGGGTATACGACACACTGCGTAGCGGCGACTCGGAGAGGGGCGTACATGGGCTGGACGGTCCTCTACATCGCGTTCGGCATCGTCGCGCTGTGGCTGCTGGGCGAGGTGCTGCTGCAGTACAAGGCGCGGCTGCGCTGGCGGCTGCTCGCCTTCGCCGGGTTCCTCGGCGTCGTGCTCGGGGTGCTGATCCCCTCGGTGATCGTCATCGGTCTCGGCGCTGCCGCGTTCGCGGTCGGCCAGACCTACGTCACGCTGTCGTTCCGCCGCGGCTTCGCGTCGGGCTGGGCGGTCAGCCGGACCGGAATCCCGGGCGTCGGCAAGCGCGACCGCAGCGAACCCGACCACCAGGACCCGACCCTGGAGGTCTCCGACCTCGAGCCGGGCGACGACGGCCAGGACGAGCAGGACGTCTACCAGCGCGACAGCGTGTCCTACGGCAATGAGGACGACTACGACCGCGACGACGTCTTCACGCCCGCCCGCTCCTCCCAGCCCGCCCCCGCCGAGACCACCGCGGTCTACGAGCCGCAGCCCCTGCCCGAGGACACCGGCTCCTACGGCATATACAGCGACTCCGCGTACGCCGCCGCCGACGCGTCCTACGCGAACGCGGGGCAGGCCCAGGACCAGTACGCGACGGCCCCCCAGGGCGCCGACCAGTCCTACGGGTACGACTACTCCGGCTACAACCAGCAGCAGTACGGCTACGACACCACCGGCCAGCAGCAGTACGCCGCCTACTCCGACCCGTACATCGGCACCCAGACCTACGGCGGCGGCTACGACGCCTACGGTCAGTACGGCCAGCAGGGCTACGGCCAGGACCAGTACGCCACCGGCAGCTACGACGGCCAGACCCCGTCCGGCGGGGTGTGGGTCCCGCAGCAGCGCACCGACGAGGCCTACGGCGGCGAGCTCCCGCAGGAGCAGGCCTACCCCTACCAGGACAACGGCCAGGGGCAGGGGCAGGGGCAGGGCCACGCTCAGGGGAACGGATACGACGAGCAGTACCGCTTCTGAACGCGCAGTACCGTTTCTGGTGGCCCGGTACCGCCTCTGAGGACCCCTCAGGCCGGGGCGCTCACTGAGAGCCCCGGAACTCCGGCCCCTCCACGATCAGACCCGCCACCAGCGCCCCCGACATACCGGCGTGCGGCAGCCCCCCGCCGGGGTGCGACCACCCTCCGACGGTGAACAGGCCCGGTACCGCCGTGCTGTTGGACGGGTGCAGGGTGCCCCCTGCGGACGCCAGCGACGGCGGCGGGACGGCACCGCCCTCGGCCCCCGTCTCCCGCTCGGTGTGCACGGGTGTGCGGACCTCGCGCCACAGTGTCCGCTCACGCAGCTTCGGTACCGCACGCTCGGCGGCGGCGACCATCCGGTCCGCGAAGGCGTCGGCGGCCCCGGGCGCGGACCAGTCGTACCCCGTCCCGGACGGCACGGTGGCCGTCAGCACCACCGCCTCGTGCTCCTCGGTGGGACGCAGGGCCGGGTCGTCCGGGCGGTCGATCCGTACCGTGGGCCGCTCGGGCGCCGTCCCGGGCCCGAACAAGGACAGCTCGGCCGCCGCATCCGGTGAGTGAACGACCGTACGGTGCACGGCATCCGGCTCCCGCGCGCCGCGCAGCCCGAGGCACACCACCACCCTGCCCGGGTGCAGCCCTTCCGCGCCGGGCTCGACGTCCTGGGCCCCGTAGAGCTTCCGGCCCGGCACGAGGCCGCCCAGCCGCGAGGGGCCGGTGCCCACGACGGCGTCCGCCTCCGCCACGGTCCCGTCGGACAGCTCCACGCCCGCCGCGTGGCCGTCCTTCTCCAGGACCCCGGTGACCTCCGCGCCGAAGACGAACTCGACCTTCCGCGCCAGGCACCGCTCGTACACCGCCCGCGCCAACTCCCGTATGCCGCCGCGGACATACCAAGTCCCGAAGGCATGCTCCATGTACGGCAGCACGGCCGCGCTCGCCGGAGCGGTGCCGGGGTCGACGCCGTGTGCGAGGGCGTAGCCGTGCAGCAGCGCCGCGAGGCGCGGGTCGCGCAGCTCCCAGGCGCCGACCTCGGCGAGGGTGGTGGCGCGGCGGGTGCGAAGCAGCCGCTTGTGCGGGACCGCCGGGTACGGCTCGCGGCCTGCCAGCACCGGCCAGTTGGGCCACAGGGGCTCCTCCAGCAGCGGCCGGCGGGTGCGGTCCCAGGCCTCCCGGGCCCGCACCAGGAAGTCGCCCCAGCGGCCACCCGCGCCCGCCCCGAGCGCCTCGTCCAGAGCGGCGACCACTCCCGCGCGCGAGGCGTTCGGCAGCACGACCGTGGTGCCGTCCGCGAAGAGGTGCCGCGAGGACGGATCGACCTGGACCAGCTCGACGCACTCCTCCAGCGGCTCCCTGCCGGTCTTGATGAACAGATCGCGCCAGACGGCGGGCAGGGTCAGCAGCCCGGGACCGGTGTCGAAGCCGAACCCGTCCCGCTCGAAGCGCCGCACCCCTCCGCCGTACGTCTCCGCACGCTCGTACACCACCACCCGCTGACCCGCGACGGCCAGCCGGGCGGCAGCCGCCATCGCACCCATCCCGGCGCCGATCACCACGATCCGTCCCATGCCTGCGACTTTATCGACCGCCACTGACAGTCACGGCACGGGCGGCCCGCCCGGCAAAGCCCCAGCACCCCGGCCCGAGGGGAGTACGAGAGCGGAGGCGAACCTGACCAGTCGGCAACGGAGCGTTCTGCGCATGAGTGCGCAGGTCTGAGTATCCGTACCTAGTGAGTGAGATGAGTACGCGCGCGGATGGGGTCCGACCTGCGCGAACGAGAGAGTGGGGACACGGAAAGGGGCACGGCTCCGGCACCGGCGACACGGGGCGCCGGAACGGAGCCGCCCCGGATCCGCTCCTTCCGCCGGCCGAGGTCGGCGGGAGCGAGGCACGGGGGAACCCGGGGGAACGACCGAAACGGGGGCCCAACCCGGGAAAACCGGGGGGAGCACAACGGGGGAGCACGAGAAAGCGCCGGTTCGAGGTGGCCCGCGGGGGACGCGGCCACAACGGACCGGCGCTTTCGTATGCGATCAGCTGACGCTGCGGCGGCCGCTGACGCGCCCCTGGAGCAGCCGCGACAGCGCCGCATGGACGTCGTCCAGGGAGCGCTCCGGCTGGAAGGACTGCCAGTCGAGGGCGGCCACCAGGACCATGCCGACCAGCGCCGACGCGGTCAGCGGCACATCGATCTCGTCGCTGAACTCGCCGCCCGCCACGCCCGCGCGCAGGACGTCCTCGACGACCGCGACGGCCTGCTGCCTGACCACCATCAGGGTCGACTGCCAGGCGCGGTTGGTGCGCCACAGCTCGGCCACGTACAGCTGCGTGAAGGCCGGATAGCGTTCGATGAAGACGAGTCCGGCCCGGATCATCGCGTCCAGGGCGTCCACCTTGGTGCCGCCGTCCCTGGCCGTGCGCTCGGCCGCCTCCCGGAGGGAGGCGGTGAGGAGGCCGACCCCGTGCCGCAGCAGTTCCTCGAAGAGGACCGACTTGCTCGCGAAGTTGTAGTAGACCGTGCCCTTCGCGACCCCGGCCCGCTCGGCGATCTCGTCCACCGTGGTGGCGGAGAAACCCTGCTCGGCGATGAGCGTGACGGCGGCCTCGTAGAGCTTCTGCCGGGTGGCCTCGCGGCGGGCGCTGCCGCCCGACGTGGCGCTGCTGCTTTCCATGGGCCTGATTGTCACAGGAGCCGTGCCCCGGGATGCCACCTCCGCGCTCACAGGCTCAGCTCCGGGTGCAGCCGGTCCAGGGTCCACACCTGCCGGCGGCGGGCCGACACGGCGGTCAGCGCGAGCGCCCCCGCGGTGAACGCGGTGAGCACCACGCACGCGTGCCACACGGGTCCGAGGCCGCCGCCCGTGATGAGCCTCCTGAGGGCCTCCACGACGTAGCTCATCGGCAGGAAGGGGTGGATCGTGTTGAAGAAGCCGGGGCTGGTCTGCACCGGATACGTGCCGCCCGCGGAGGTCAACTGGAGCATCAGCAGGGCGAGGACGAGGATCCGGCCCGCCGCTCCGAAGCGGGCGTTCAGCCACTGCACGATCGCGCCGAAGCACGCCGTCACCAGGAACAGGAAGCCGACCGTTCCGGCCGCCCTGGCCATCTGCAGGCCGATCGCCCAGTGCAGGACCGCCATCAGGGACACCGTCTGCAGGACGCCGATCGCCACCACCGGGAGCCAGCCGGCCAGCGCGATGCGCCACGCGGGGGCGCCCGTGGCGAGCGCGCGCCGGTTCATCGGCGGGATCAGCATGTACGCCACCATCGCGCCCACCCACAGGGACAGCGGGATGAAGTACGGGGCGAACCCGGTGCCGTAGTTGGGCGCCTTGTGCAGGTCCTTGGAGACGAGCTTGACGGGGTCGGACATCACCTCGGTGCGCTGGTTGCGATCCTTCTTGTCGTAGTCGGGGATCTTCCCGGCGCCGTCGTGCAGCCCGCCTGCGAGCTTTCCGGAGCCGTCGACCAGCTTGAACATGCCGCCGTTGAGATCCTCGGCGCCGGTCTTCAGCTGCCCGACACCCTCGTCGAGGTCTCCCGCGCCGCTCTTCGCCGTGCCGAGCCCCTGGTGCAGCTTCTGCGCGCCGGCGGCGACCTTCGCGGCGCCCTCGTTCAGCTTGTTGATCTTGGCGACGGCGTCGGAGAGGTCCTCGGACAGGTGCGGTGCCCGGTCGGCGAGCGCCTGGGCCTGCGTCTGGAGGGTGGCCAGGTTGCCGTCGAGCTTCTTCAGGTCGCCGTGCTGGTCGGCGATCAGCGTGTTCAGGTCGTCGGCGATCGTCGCCACGTCGGCGGCCGCGTCCTTCGCCTTCTTCAGGTCGGAGCAGGCCGGATCCGGCAGTACGGCGTCCTGGCAGCGCGCCCGGTAGACGTCGTTCAGCGCGTCGGAGGCCGCGTGGGCGCCCTTGGCGGCGGCCGGGGCCGTCTTCACCAGGGTGTCCAGGTTGTCGCGGATCGCCTTCGAGGAGTCGGCGACGAGCCGGGCGGTGTCCCCGATGGTCTTCTCGTTGCCCTTGAGGAACGGGCCCACCTTCTTGTCGACCCCGTTGACCTTGTCGGCGAGCGTCTGCGTGCCCGCCGCGACCTGCTTAGAGCCGTCCGCCAGGTCGCCCGCGCCCGAGGCGAGCTTCGTCAGGCCCGTGGACAGCCTGCCGCTGCCGTCCTTGGCGTCCGTCAGGCCGTCGGCGAGATCCTTGGAGCCCTTCTCCGCCTTCCCGATGCCGCCGCTCAACTGGTCGGCGCCGTTCGCGGCCTTCACCGTCGCGCCGTGGATGTCGGAGAACGAGATGAAGATCTTGTCCAGGAAGGACCGCGAGGCCTTCGCGGACGCGGCCTGGCGCACCTCGCTGAACACCGTCCGGGAGATCTGCCCGACGATGTAGTTGTTGGCGTCGTTCGTACGCACCTGGAGTGCGCCCGTCTGCGGGGAGGCGCCCGCGCTGGACGCGATCCGCTTGCTGAAGTCGGCCGGCATGGTCAGCGACAGGTAGTACGTGCCGTCCTCCACGCCCGCGCGTGCGTCCGCGGCACTCACCTCGTGCCAGTCGAAGGTGTCGCTGTCGCGCAGCCCCTCGGTGATGGCCTCGCCCGCAGCGATCTTCTTCCCGTCGGCCGTCGCCCCCTTGTCGTCGTTGACGAGCGCCACGGGGATACGGTCCAGACGGCCGTACGGGTCCCAGAACGACCACAGGTACAGGGCGCCGTACAGCAGCGGCAGCACCAGCAGCGCCACCAGGGCGGCACGCGGCAGCCTGCCCCGGCGGAACCGCCTGAGCTCAAGAGCGGCCAGTTTCGGCGAGCGCATCGGCCTTCTCCTTCTCCGTGGTGGCCTTCTCCGGCGTGGCCTTCTCCGGCGTGGCCTTCTCCGGCGTGGCCTTCTCCGTGGTGGTGACGACGACGGTGTCCTGCGGGGCCTCGCTGCACACGGCCACGACGGTCGTCCCGGCCGTGGCGATCGACCTCAACAGCGTCCAGAGTTCGGCCCGTTCGGCGTCCGAGAGCTTCAGGTCGGTGTCGTCGACGCCGAGCAGCCGGGGCCGGCCGAGCAGGGCGAGCGCGATCGACAGCCGCAGCGCCTCCAGCCGCTCCAGATCGCGTACGGCCGTCCGGGAGCCCTTGGGCAGGGCCTCCCGGTCCAGCCCGGCGGCGGCCAGCGCGGTGTCGATGCGCAGCCTGGCCTCGGCCGTGCGCTCCTTGCGCGGCCGCAGCAGCGCGCGCAGCGAGTCGCCGAACCGTCGCTGCAGCAGCGCCCGTTCGAGCAGATGCTCACCCACGGTCAGTGCCGGTTCGAGGTCGGTGACACCGGCGACATGCGCGAGCCCGCTGACCCGGCGCACGGCCGCCATCTGCTTGGGCAGCTTCCACTCGCCCGCCTCGGCCGCTCCCGCGGTGGGCTTCATCCGTCCCGTGAGCGCGAGCAGAAGGCAGGTACGGCCGGACCCCGACGGTCCCTCGATCGCGATCAGCGAGCCGGGCTCCGCGTCGAACGTGACGTCGCGGAACGCCCAGCCGCGAGGGCCCCTGACTCCGAGGCCGCGGGCCGTGACACCGATTCCGGGCACGGTTCCCCCCCATCCCCTGTATTTGAACTGACTGGTCAGTGCAAAAACTACTCCGAACCTTCGATCGAAGCAAAAGCGCAGGTCAGAACGGATTGTCAGTGGCATACCGCACGATGGGCACATACGGCGTCCCGTATCAGGGCATGCCGTCACGCAGACGACAGGAGGTTCGTCATGGCCAGCTATCACGCAGCAGCCGCCCGCCGGCGCCGCGCCACCGGCCCTGCCCCCTCACTGACCGGACCGGCGAGCGACGTCCACCCGGTGCTCCGCCGGACCACGGCCCCGCCCGCCGCCCTCGACCTGCTCGCCCAGGCCCGCGCCGGACTGGACGAGGCAGCCGTCCTCGAAACGTCCAACGAGCGCTATGCCACCGCCCACCTCGCCGCCCTGCGTACGGCCGCCGCCGTACTCGCCGCGCGAGGCCGCCCCGAGCCCACCTCCCGACGCCGTGCCCGCATCAGGAGCGCCTGGGAAGTGCTCCCCGAGATCGCGCCCGAACTGACCGAGTGGAGCGCCCTGTTCGCCTCCGGGGCCCGGCGCCGCGCCCGGGCCGAGGCGGGCATCCAGGGCGCGGCCAGCCGCCGGGACGCCGACGACCTGATACGCGACGTGGCGATGTTCCTGCGCCTCGTCGAGCGGATGCTCGTCCTCCAGCCGGTCCTGCCGCAGCCACGCCAGGACGCCGACCATCCGCAGGCCGACGTGGACGGCGACCGGGGCTTCCCGGACACGGGCTGAGCGAGTGCGAGTCCGCCGTACGAGACGATCGGCGGGGCAGGCCCGCGCGGTGACCAGGCGGGGCGGTGGAGGCAATAGGGTGGAGAGCGCCTGAAGCCTTCCCTCCCGTACCCCGGCCGGGGAGGCGCCCCGTTCGCTCCGCCGTGCCATGGGCGGTGCCGCGCCGAGGAGTCAACTGCCGTGTCGGACCCGAGCCGCCCCCGCGCCTCCCTCCGTACCGCCGTGGTCTGGGAGGTCCTCCAGGACGCCCTCGAACGCCGGGTGAAGGCCACCGGGCGGGAGTCGCTGGACGTTCTCGACACCGGGGGCGGCAGCGGCAAGTTCGCGGTGCCCGTCGCCCGCCTCGGCCACCGCGTCACCGTCGTCGACCCCAGCCCCAACGCGCTGTTCGCACTGGAGCGCCGCACCGCCGAGGCCGGCGTCGCCGACCGTGTGAAGGGCGTCCAGGGCGACGCCCACGGCCTCTTCGACGTGGTCGAGCGCGGTGGCTACGACGTGGTGCTGTGCCACGGCGTCCTGGAGTACGTCGACGACCCGGCCGAGGGTGTGCGCAACGCCGTGGCCGCGCTGCGCTCGGAGGGCGTGCTCAGCCTGCTCGCCGCGGGCCTCGGCGGCGCCGTGCTCGCGCGCGCCCTCGCCGGTCACTTCAAGGAGGCGAGGCAAGCCCTCGCCGATCCGAACGGCCGCTGGGGCGCGGGCGACCCCGTGCCCCGCCGCTTCACCGCCGAGCAGCTCACCGAGCTGGTCGAGGGCGCGGGCCTCAGGGTCGGTGCCGTGCACGGCGTACGGGTCTTCGCCGACCTGGTCCCGGGCGTCCTCGTGGACACCGAGCCCGGTGCTCTGGAGGCGCTGCTCAAGCTGGAGGAGGCGGCCGCCGAACTCCCCGCGTTCCACTCCGTGGCCACGCAACTCCATGTGCTCGGCGAGACGCAGGGGGCCACCGAGGCCTGAGCCGACTCCTGTGGTGCGGCGCTGATCAGGGACTTGGCCGCACATGGAGTACGCCACAGGCCCCCCGATCGGGCGTTCAGCGCCGTATGATCGAGGGAGACCGCCCGGCATGACGGGTCGGCCGCTGGGGAATGCAAGATTCAGCGAGCCGGTACGTCCATGGCGGATTCCGGTTGGCCAATTGGCGCAGAGGGGCGGGTTTCAAGGGGGCGATTCCCTGCCTATCCTGAAGGGACCCCCCGGGTCGCCCCGGCGACTGCACGATGAGGAGGACTCCGTGCCGCTCTCGGAGCACGAGCAGCGCATGCTCGAGCAGATGGAGCGAGCGCTGTACGCCGAAGATCCCAAGTTCGCGTCGGCGCTTGAGGGAAGCGGGCTGCGTACGTACACCCGGCGGCGGGTCTACCAGGCGGTCGCGGGCTTCCTCGTGGGTATCGCGCTCCTCATGGCTGGAATGGTGGCCAAGCAGGTCTGGCTCAGCGTGGTGGGCTTCCTGGTCATGCTGGGGTGTGCGGTGCTCGCCGTGACCGGCTGGCGCAAGGCCCCCAAGCCGGGCGAACAGCCCGCGGCCGGTGCCCCGCACGCGCGCCGTCAGGGACGGCAGAAGCGCTCCGTGATGGACCGCATCGAGCAGCGCTGGCAGCGCCGCCGCGACGAGCAGGGCCACTAGCTCCTCTTCCACCGTCCGTCCCGGACGGTTCCTCGCAGACGCAGGTGAGGGGGTGACCACCCCGGCGGGTGGTCACCCCCTCACGTATGCCCGGAAGACCGGCGTGGTGCGGCCGACCGCACCACGCCGTCAGCCGCTCTGCTGCCCGGAGGGGCGCCGCACCAGCGCCGACCAGCGCTCGGCACAGCGGGCCTTGAAGGCCGTCCAGCGGTCCGTGACATCCCACACCGCGCGGATCGCCGACCGGGGCGCCACGACCGCGCGCACCCTGGTGGTCCAGCCGGCCTTGGACCGCAGCGCCGCCCGCAGGCTGCGCACATGGTCGGCCAGTCCCGGCACGTCCCGCGGCTCGGGTGCGAACAGCACCTGCTCCACCGCTCCCGCCACCCGGTGCACCGACTCGGCGGTCGCCGCGTCCAACTGCCCCAGTCGCACGATGCGTGCGGCCGCCTTGCGCGGGGTCAGCGCGTCGTCCGGCACGATGCCGTAGTCCCAGGCCGTGTCGGTGAGTTCGCGCCAGACGGCCAGGACGTGGCCCGCGGCCACCTCCGCGGCGTACCGGGCATCCGCCTCCACCGACAGCGCCGTGACCTCGACATCGCCCGAGCTCCCCGTCTCCGCGCCCCGTGCCCTGCGGCCCTCCCGGGCCGACGCCTGGGCGGAGACGGCGTGCTGGGCCGAGGCCAGCCGCACCGAGCGCCGCCGCAGCCGCCACAGCATGGGCAGCAGCGGCAGGGCGACCGCCAGGAGCACCAGCAGGGACCAGCCGGCGATCTTGTACCAGGGCAGACCTTCGTCGCCCGGCTTGGCCGTCTCCAGTGGAAGCGCGGCGGCGCAGGCCTCGAGCTTCTTCTGCTGCGCCGAGCAGCTCGTGCTCGCCGAGGGCGCCGCCGACGCGGACGAACCCGCCGACTGCGAGGGCCGCGGCACCGGCGGGAGATTGTTGTCGGGCGTGTCCGACTGCGTGTACGAGGGGGTCACGCCCCGGCTCGGGGTCGGCTCGAAGCGGGTCCAGCCCACCCCCTCGAAGTACAGCTCGGGCCAGGCGTGCGCGTCCTTCAGCCCCACCGACACCGAGCCGTCCGCCTGGGGTGTGCCGGGGGCGAAGCCCACCGCGACCCGGGCGGGTATGCCCAGGCTGCGGGCCATCGCCGCCATCGCGAAGGAGAAGTGGACGCAGAAGCCCGTCTTGTCCTTCAGGAACTTGGCGATCGCGTCGGGGCCGGTGCCCACCTGCACCTGGGTGCTGTACTGGAAGCCGCCGCTGAAGGCGAAGTAGTCCTGGAGCTTGACCGCCTGCTCGTAGTGGCTGGTCGCACCGTCGGTGACCTGGCGGGCGGTCCTGGCCACCACCGCGGGCACCGAGTCCGGCAGTTTGGTGTAGTCGCGCTTCAGGGACGCGGGCGGCTCCGGAGCGTCGGCGAGCTGCTCCGGCGTCGGCTGCACATCGAGGCTCTTGACCAGATAGGTCTTCCCGCGGGTGGTCTCGCCGTGGTCGCCGACCAGCGTCATGCCCACCGGTTCGTAACGCCATTTGCCGCTGACGTCCACGCCGCTGGGCGGGTACGGCATCGGCAGCCAGTCCTGGGCGTACCAGTCGGCGGCCGAGATCCGGGTCTGTATCTCCGCCCGCTTGATGTCCCCACCGAGTCCGGCCGGGGTGGGGAAGCTGTCCGGTACGCCGGTGACGTGCCGCTTGGCCGGTTTCCAGGTGCTGCCGTCGAAGTCGTCCAGGGACACGATCCGCAGGTACATGTTCGAGAGGTCGTTGCTGTTCGTCTTCAGGGACATGACCTCGCGGTCCTGGTCCATGTTCAGACTGTCGCGCAGGGACACCAGCGGATTCACCGCGGAGATCGTGCCGCCGCTGCCGTTGCCGCCGCCCATGCCCGTGCCGGCCGCGTCCAGCAGGCCGCCGTTCATCGCGGGCAGGGCGATCGGCACCATCAGGGCGACACCGAGCGCGACCACTCCGATACGGCGCCCGGTGCGCACCGGGGCCAGCGCGCCGGGCTCCCCGCCCGGGCCGCGCGCCGCCCCGGCGAAGACCCGGCCCCACTGGGAGAGCCGCTCGCGCCCCTCGGCCAGGAGCAGCATCAGATAGCCGCCCGCCGCGACCAGGAACCACAGCCAGTCGGCACCGCCGTGGGACAGCCCCGCGGCGACGGAGTACAGCGCCAGCAGCGGCAGTCCGGCCGGGGCCGCGCTGCGGAAGGTCACCGCGAGGGTGTCCACCGCGAGACCGATCACCAGGACCCCGCCGAGGACCATCAGCCGGATGCCGTCGGACTCCAGGGGCGCCGGGATCGCGTACCGCGCGATGTCGTCGCTGCCCTGCTGCAGCAGATCCGCGAAGTGACGCAACGCCCCGGGGCCGGGGACGATGCCTATGAGGGCCTGCTGACGGGCGAAGACCAGGGTCAGCATCATCAGCGTGACCAGGGCCTGCGCCGCCACCGTCAGCGGCCGGGCCAGCGGCACCCGCCGGGTCGCCGCGCCCACCCCCGTCTGCACCGCGAGCATGACCGCCACCTGGAGGATCCAGGTGGCCGGCGAGACCAGCGGCAGCAGGGAGCAGGACGCCATCAGCGTGGCCGCCCAGGCGCACAGCGCCAGCCGTGCCCGCCCGCTCATGAGTCCGTCCCCCCGCCGTTCGTCCCGCTCGTCGCGGCGAGGCCCGCGCGTTCGCGGTCCGCCAGACGCCACAACTGGGCGAGCGACGCGGCCCGCGGCACCTTCAGGGCCGTCCAGCCCGCCTCCCGCAGCATCCGCAGCCGTTCCTCGCTCCTGTCCGACGGGCCGGGCACATCGGCCGGTTCCCGCACCCAGGGGTTGCTGTCCAGCAGGAAGGCGAGCGCGCCTCCGCTGCGCTGGCGCATCTTGGCGACGATCGCGGCCTGCTCCTCGTCGAGGTCGCCGAAGAAGGCCACCAGCAGCCCCTCGTTCCCGCCGCGCAGCACGTCGTACGCCCTCGACAGGCCCGCCCCGTCGGAGTGGTCGACCACCGCGAGGGTGTCCATCATCAGGCCGGCCGCGTCCGCCGTCTCCTGGCTGGCGCCCGCGAACCCGTCGGCGCCCTCGCCGGGCACCGAGTTGCCGGTGTCGGTCAACAGCCGGACGGAGAAGCCCCGTTCGAGCATGTGCACCAGGACGGAGGCCGCGCCCGAGACCGCCCACTCGAACGCCGAGTCGGGGCCCGCGCCCTGGAAGGCGAGCCCCCGGGTGTCCAGCAGCACCGTGCAGCGGGCGCGCTGGGGCTGCTCCTCGCGGCGCACCATCAGCTCGCCGTAGCGGGCGGTGAGGCGCCAGTGCACGCGGCGCAGGTCGTCGCCGTAGCGGTAGCCGCGCGGGATCACGTCGTCCTCGCCGGCCAGCGCGAGCGAGCGCTGCCGCCCGTCGCCGTACCCCTTGGACTCGCCGCTCAGGCGCACCGGCGGCAGCGCCTCCACGCGCGGGATCACCGTCAGGGTGTCGTACGTCGAGAAGGACCGGGTCAGCTCGCACATCCCGAACGGGTCGGTCAGGCGCAGCTGCAGCGGGCCCAGCGGATAGCGGCCGCGCAGATCGGAGCGGACCCGGTAGGACACCTCGCGGCGGCCGCCCGGCTCCACCCGGTCCAGTACGAAGCGGGGGCGCGGGCCGAGCACGTAGGGCACCCGGTCCTGGAGCATCAGCAGGCCCGTGGGCAGCCGCGAGACGTTGTCCATCCGCAGATGGACGCGGGCCTCGCTGCCGGCGGGCACGCGCGCGGGGGTCAGACGGCGGCTGCCGGCCACCCGGTAGCGCGTGCGGTAGAGGAAGAGCGTGCAGATCAGGGGCAGTGCGGCGAGCAGCAGACCGACCCGCAGCAGATCGCTCTGCCCCAGGACGTAGGAGCAGATGGCGGCCGCGATCCCGGCGGCCAGGAAGGAGCGTCCGCGGGTGGTCAGGCCCGCCAGGGCGGCACGGAAGCCGCCCTTCTCGCTGTGGCCGCTGTCCGGGTGGCCCGTCCCCCCGGCGGTCATCACAGCCTCCGCGGCGGCTGCTGGGGGTACGCGGGCGCACCGCGGCCGAGGCCGCCGAAGCCGGGCTGCTGCTGGGGCGCCGCGGGCACCGCGGTGCGCTGCAGGATCTCCTGGACGACCTGCTCCGAGGTACGGCGGTTGAGCTGGGCCTGGGCGGTGGGCAGCAGCCGGTGGGCCAGGACGGCGACGGCGAGGGCCTGCACATCGTCCGGCAGTGCGTACTCCCGGCCGCTCAGGGCGGCGGAGGCCTTCGCCGCGCGCAGCAGATGCAGCGTCGCGCGCGGGGAGGCGCCGAGTCTGAGGTCGGGGTGGGTGCGGGTGGCGGCGACCAGGTCCACCGCGTACCGGCGGACCGTTTCGGCGACGTGGACGCCGCGGACGGCCTCGACCAGCTTCACGATGTCGTGGGCATGCGCCACCGGCTGGAGGTCGTCGAGCGGGTTCACCCCGCCGTGGATGTCGAGCATCTGCAGCTCGGCGTCCGCGCTGGGGTAGCCGATGGAGACCCGGGCCATGAAGCGGTCGCGCTGGGCCTCGGGCAGCGGGTAGGTGCCCTCCATCTCGACCGGGTTCTGCGTCGCCACCACCATGAACGGGCTGGGCAGCTCGTAGGTCTGCCCGTCGATGGTGACCTGGCGCTCCTCCATCGACTCCAGGAGCGCGGACTGCGTCTTGGGCGAGGCGCGGTTGATCTCGTCGCCGATCACGATCTGCGCGAAGATCGCGCCCGGCTTGAACTCGAAGTCCCGGCGCTGCTGGTCCCAGATGGACACACCTGTGATGTCCGAGGGCAGCAGGTCCGGGGTGAACTGGATGCGCCGCACCGAACAGTCGATGGACTTGGCCAGCGCCTTGGCCAGCATGGTCTTGCCCACGCCGGGGACATCCTCGATCAGAAGATGTCCCTCGGCGAGCAGTACGGTCAGCGAAAGCCGTACGACCTCGGGCTTGCCCTCGATCACTCCTTCCACCGAACTGCGGACCCGCTCCACAGTGGCAGTCAGATCTGTAAGGCTCGCTCGATCGTCATAGGTCGTCACCCGGCCCTCCTCGGCCCGTTCTTTCTCCGGGCCGACGCTTGCTGTGCGGACCGGCCCACCCCGAAACACCACGCGTGAATGGTTCCGCGTGACGCCACACCCCGCATTCTTGCTGCCGTTACCGTTTCGTGTCACTCGACTGTGGACAACTGGCTGCGGTATGTCAGGTTTTACGACGCTTGGGCTCCAGCATGCGCGGGATTTGCGAAAAACGAGAAGGGCCGAGCGCCTTACGCGGGGTCGATCTCGCGCAGCAGGCCCGTCTTCACGTCGAAGACGAAGCCGCGTACGTCGTCGGTGTGCTGCAGGAACGGCGAGGTGCGCACCCGCTGCATGGACTGCCGCACGTCCTGGTCGACGTCCGCGAAGGCCTCCGCCGCCCAGGCGGGACGCTGGCCGACCTCCTGCTCCAGCTCGGTGCGGAAGTCCTCGGTGATCGACTCCATGCCGCAACCGGTGTGGTGGATGAGGACGATGCTGCGGGTGCCGAGCTTGCGCTGGCTGATGGTGAGCGAGCGGATCACGTCGTCGGTGACGACGCCGCCCGCGTTGCGGATGGTGTGGCAGTCGCCGAGCTGAAGGCCGAGTGCGGCGTGCAGGTCGATACGCGCGTCCATGCAGGCCACGACCGCCACGTGCAGCACCGGGCGGGCGTCCATCCCGGGGTCGGTGAATGCCTCGGCGTAGCGTCCGTTCGCCTCGACCAGACGGTCGGTGACGGTGCCGCCGCGTATGGCGCCTTCGGACTCGGTGGGAACAGATGCAGAGGTCGTCATACCTATGACGGTACTGGTCACAGGCGATTCGGTCGCGGTGTGAGAGCGGGAGAAGAGCGTCATCACAGTCCTCGTGTGAGGTAACCCACATGGGTGGCGGAGGTGAAGCCGTACGGGTGAATTTCCCGGATTTGCGGCTTCGCACTCACGCCGGGGCGCGACGCGCAGGCCAGTTGATTGACCGCGAGACACCGTGGACTAAAGTGACGCGAAGCGGGAGGCGAGGCTCTCCCTGCTGGACTGAAATCCCCGGAGACCCCGGCTCGTACGGACGGTCTCCCCACGTGCGCGGCGCGTACGTACGGCTCGGCCTCCTCCCGCTCCCGGTCGGCTGACGCTCATGGCGCCGGCGGACCTCCCCTTCACGAGCGGGTGGGGACCCGGCGGTGCGTATGGCCGCGCCGGATCTGAGAGGGCCCCTTGAGTCACAGTCGACACGTCCCGGTGATGCTCCAGCGGTGCCTGGACCTGTTGGCCCCCGCCCTGCAGCGGCCGGGAGCGGTGGTCGTCGACTGCACCCTGGGCCTCGGCGGCCACAGCGAGGCCCTGCTCACGCAGTTCCCCGAGGCCCGGCTGGTCGCCCTGGACCGCGACAAGGAGGCACTGCGCCTGTCCGGCGAGCGGCTCGCGCCCTTCGGCGAGCGGGCCACCCTGGTGCACGCGGTCTACGACGAGCTCCCGGACGTACTCCAGCGGCTCGGCATCGCGCGCGTGCAGGGCGTCCTGTTCGACCTCGGCGTCTCCTCCATGCAGCTCGACGAGGCCGACCGCGGCTTCGCCTACGCCCAGGACGCCCCCCTCGACATGCGCATGGACCAGACGACCGGCATGAGCGCCGCCGAGGTCCTCAACACCTACCCGGCCGGCGAACTCGTCCGGATCCTGCGGGCCTACGGCGAGGAGAAGCAGGCCAAGAGGATCGTGGCCGCCATCGTGCGCGAGCGTGAGAAGGAGCCGTTCAGCAACAGCGCGCGGCTCGTCGAGCTGATCCGGGACGCGCTGCCGCAGGCCGCCAAGCGCACCGGCGGCAACCCGGCCAAGCGCACCTTCCAGGCCCTGCGCATCGAGGTCAACGGCGAGCTCTCCGTCCTGGAGCGGGCGATCCCGGCCGCAGTGCAGGCGCTCGACGTGGGCGGACGGATCGCCGTGCTGTCGTACCACTCGCTCGAGGACCGCCTGGTCAAGCAGGTGTTCGCGGCCGGAGCCGCCACCACCGCGCCCCCCGGGCTGCCGGTGGTGCCCGAGCAGTACCAGCCCCGGCTCAAGCTGCTCACCCGTGGTGCCGAACTTCCCACCGAGGAAGAGGTCGCCGAGAACCGGCGGGCGGCTCCGGCGCGACTGCGCGGAGCCCAGCGCATCAGGGAGTCCATCGAATGAGGGTGAACGAGTTGGCGAGCGAGTGGGCCTGGCGACCGGACTCACTGGAGGCCGAGTGAGCAGGAAACCCGAACTGAGGGGGCGGGCCGCACGTCTGGCACGGCTCATCCCCGGAGCGGGAAGCCGCGCGCAGGCGGCCCGCACCCCCTTCGTCCTGCTCGTCGTGCTCCTCCTGGGCGGCGGCCTGATCGCGCTCCTGGTGCTGAACTCCGCGCTCAGCGAAGGCTCGTTCAAGCTGGACGACCTCCAGAGGGACACCAAGAGCCTCACCGACGAGGAACAGGGGCTCCAGCGGGACATCGACTCCTACTCCGCCCCCGAGGCCCTCCAGCAACGGGCCCGCGAGCTCGGCATGATCCCCGGCTCGGACCCCGCGTTCCTGAATCCCGACGGCACCGTCAAGGGCGTCCCCTCGGTCGCCGGCCAGCAGGCCGTCAGCCGGGCCGCCGAGCAGTCCGCGGTGCAGATGCCGCTCGTCCTGCTCCCGCCTCAGCCCGCCGCGGCCCCGCCGGCCGCCGGCCCGCCACCCACCCCACAAGCCGATCCCGCCCAGACGACCACGACCCCCGGCAGGTGACGGAAGTGTCAGACACTTCTGGAGAAAGGCAACCGCCGCGCCGCCGCGTGCCCGGCCCCGCGCGCCCCGACCGCCCCGCCGCCGGTGCCCGGCGCCCGGGCTCCGGCGCCCGCCCCGCCCGCCGCCCGGCACCGGGCCGCCCCACGGCCTCGGCCGCCCTGCGGCTGGGCAGCCCCCGCCCCCGGCTGCGCATGGTCAGCCTGGCGCTCACCCTGGTGCTGATCGCCTTCGTCGTACGGCTGCTGCAGGTGCAGGCCGTCGATGCGAGCGCCTACGCCGCCAAGGCCGACCAGAACCGCTACGTGGGCCATGTCCTGACCGCCGAGCGCGGCGGCATCCTCGACCGCAACGGCGTGGCCCTCGCGACCAGCGTGGACGCCTACGACCTCACGGCCGACCCCACGATGTTCACTCGCGACCAGCTGAAGGTCGGCGACGGCCCCGAGCAGGCCGCGGCGCTCCTCGCGCCGATCCTCGGCATGGACCAGGACACGCTCGTCCACAAGCTCCGCCCCAAGAACAAGAAGCTGCGCTACGTCCTGCTCGCCCGCCGCCAGACCCCTCAGGTCTGGAAGCAGATCAAGGACCTGAAGACCGCGCTCACCGCGAAGGGGGAGAAGGACAAGTCCACGGTCAACGTCCTCGCCGGCGTCTTCGCCGACCCCAGCAGCAAGCGGATCTATCCCAACGGGGACCTCGCCGCCGGGATACTGGGCTGGGTCAACGACCAGGGCAAGGGCGGCGGAGGCGTCGAGCAGGAGCTCAACAAGGAGCTGGCCGGCAAGGACGGCAAGATCCGCTACGCCCAGTCCGGCGGCCGCCTGGTGCCCACCGCGGGTTCCACCGAGACGCCCGCCGTGCCCGGCAGCGACGTCGAGCTCACCCTCGACCGCGACATCCAGTGGGCCGCGCAGAACGCGATCAGCCAGCAGGTGAGGAAGTCCGGTGCGGACCGCGGGTACGTGATAGTGCAGGACACCCGCACCGGCGAGATCCTGGCGATGGCCAACGCGCCCGGCTTCGACCCCAACGACCTCTCCAAGGCGAACCCGAACGCCCTGCACAACTGGGCCGTCGAGGACGCCTACGAGCCCGGCTCCACCGCCAAGATCATGTCGATGGCGGCCGTACTCCAGGAGAACGTCGCCACCCCGCTGACGCATGTCGTCGTGCCGAACCGGCTGCACCGCGGCGACCGGCTCTTCAAGGACGACATCGACCACGACACCTGGAACCTCACGCTCAACGGCGTGCTCGCCAAGTCCAGCAACATCGGCACCATCCTGGCCACCGGCCAGCTGGGCAGGACGCAGGAGCAGGCCAACGACGTCCTCTACTCGTATCTGCGGAAGTTCGGCATCGGCAGCTACACCGGACTCGGTCTGCCCGGCGAGACCAAGGGCATCCTCGCTCCACCCGCCAAGTGGTCGACGTCGCAGCAGTACACGATTCCTTTCGGCCAGGGCTTCTCCATCAACGCGCTGCAGGCGGCATCCGTCTACTCGACGATCGCCAACGGCGGCGTCCGCGTCCAGCCCACGCTGGTGCGCGGCACCAAGGGACCCGACGGGCGCTTCACCCCGACCCCGAAGCCCGAGAGGACAAGGGTCGTCAGCGCGAAGACGGCGAGGACCCTCGCCCAGATGCTGGAGTCGGTCGTCGACGACCGGGAGGGAACCGGCAACAAGGCGCGCATCCCCGGCTACCGGGTCGCAGGCAAGACGGGTACGGCCAACCGCGTGGATCCGGCCACCGGCCAGTACCGCGGCTACACCTCCTCGTTCGCCGGATTCGCACCTGCGGACAACCCGCGCATCACCGTGTACTGCGCCATCCAGAACGCCACGAGCGGGAGTTACTTCGGCGGCCAGATCTGCGGACCCATCTACAAGGAGGTGATGGAGTTCGCACTGAAGACCCTCCAGGTCCCGCCCACGGGTGCGCAGGCCGCGAACCTGCCCGTCACCTTCTGATCAGCGCAACCAGCCAGGAACGCTCCGTGACCATGATCACTCCCGACTCCGGCAAGCCGGGCACCCCCGCCCCCTCGCTTCGCTCCCAAGCGGGTGCGCCCGGTACGCTCACCGCCGTGCCACACGCTGATCAGTCCCAAACCACCCAGAAGGGCGCATCCGTGACATACCCGGGGCCGCCCAGGCCGGTGCAGGTCTCCGCCACACCCCTCGCGGAACTCGCCGATCAGCTGGGTGCCACCGCGCCGGAGGGCTCCGCCGAGGTCAAGGGCATCACCCATGACTCGCGCGCCGTCCGCCCCGGCGACCTGTACGCCGCCCTCCCGGGCGCCCGTCTGCACGGCGCCGACTTCGTCACGCAGGCCGCCGGCCTCGGCGCGGTCGCCGTGCTGACCGACCCGACCGGCGCCGAGCGCGCCGCCGCGACCGGTCTGCCGGTCCTGGTCGTCGACAACCCACGCGGGCGGATGGGCGAGCTGGCGGCCACGATCTACGGCCACCCGGGCCGCGATCTGCTCCAGATCGGCATCACCGGCACCTCCGGCAAGACCACCACCGCCTACCTCGTCGAGGGCGGCCTGAAGACCAAGAGCAACACCGGTCTCATCGGCACGGTCGAGATGCGCATCGGCGACGAACGCATCAAGTCCGAGCGCACCACCCCCGAAGCCACCGACCTGCAGGCCCTGTTCGCCGTCATGCGCGAACGCGGCGTCGAGGCGGTCGCCATGGAGGTCTCCAGCCATGCCCTGGTCCTCGGCCGGGTGGACGGCTGCGTCTTCGACATCGGCGTCTTCACCAACCTCAGCCCGGAACACATGGAGTTCCACTCCGACATGGAGGACTACTTCCGGGCCAAGGCGCAGCTGTTCACGCCGGAACGCAGCAAACTGGGCGTCGTCAACTTCGACGACGAGTACGGCCGCAGGCTGATCGACGAGGCCGGCGTCCCGGTCGTGACCTTCTCGGCCGAGGGCCACCCCGACGCCGACTGGCGCGCCGAGGACGTCCAAGTCGGCCCGCTGGACTCCACGTTCACCGTGGTCGGCCCCGAGGGCGAGCGGATCGAGGCGAAGGCTCCGCTGCCGGGCGGCTTCAACGTGGCCAACACCCTCGCCGCGATCGTCGCCCTGGCCGCCGCGGGCCTCGACCCGCAGACCGCCGCCGACGGCATCGCCGCCGTGCCGGGCGTGCCGGGCCGCCTGGAGCGCGTGGACGCCGGGCAGCCGTATCTCGCCGTCGTCGACTACGCCCACAAGACCGACGCCGTCGAATCGGTCCTGCGCGCCCTGCGCAAGGTCACCGAGGGCAGGCTGCACGTCGTGCTCGGCTGCGGCGGCGACCGGGACAGGACCAAGCGGGCGCCGATGGGCGCCGCCGCGGCCCGCCTCGCCGACACCGCCGTACTGACCTCCGACAACCCCCGCTCCGAGGACCCCCTCGCCATCCTTGCAACCATGCTCGAGGGCGCGGCGTCCGTACCAGCACACGAACGCGGTGAGGTCCAGGTCTTCGAGGACCGGGCCGCCGCGATCGCCGCAGCCGTCGCCCGAGCACGGCCCGGAGACACCGTGCTGGTCGCGGGCAAGGGCCACGAGCAGGGCCAGGACATCGCCGGGGTGGTCCGTCCCTTCGACGACCGCCAGGTGCTTCGAGAAGCCATCCAGAAGACCCAGGGATGAACTTGTGATCGCCCTCTCTCTCGCCGAGATCGCAGAAGTCGTCGGCGGGCAGACGCACGACATACCGGATCCGTCCGTCCAGGTCACGGCTCCGGTCGTCCGGGACTCCCGCGAGGTACGGCCGGGCAGCCTCTTCGTCGCCTTCGTCGGCGAACGGGTCGACGGCCACGACTTCGCAGCTCAGGTCGTCGAAGCGGGCGCGGTCGCCGTACTGGCGTCGCGCCCCGTCGGCGTGCCCGCGATCGTGGTCGAGGACGTCCAGAGCGCCCTCGGAGCCCTCGCCCGCCATGTCGTACGACGCCTCGGCGCGACCCTCGTGGCCCTCACCGGCTCCGCGGGCAAGACCAGCACCAAGGACCTGATCGCCCAGGTCCTGCAGCGCAAGGCGCCGACGGTGTTCACGCCCGGCTCGCTCAACAACGAGATCGGGCTGCCCCTCACCGCCCTGTCCGCCACCGAGGAGACCAGGTTCCTCGTCCTGGAGATGGGCGCCCGCGGCATCGGCCACATCCGCTACCTCACCGATCTGACGCCCCCGAAGATCGGCCTCGTCCTCAACGTCGGCACCGCCCACATCGGCGAGTTCGGCGGCCGCGAGCAGATCGCGCAGGCCAAGGGCGAGCTGGTGGAGTCCCTTCCGGAGGACGGCGCCGCGATCCTCAACGCGGACGACCCCCTCGTACGGGCCATGGCGTCCCGTACCAAGGCGAAGGTGCTGCTCTTCGGAGAGGCCGACGAAGCGGACGTACGCGCCGAGAACGTGCGACTCACGGACAGCGGACAGCCTGCCTTCACCCTCCACACACCCTCCGGTGCAAGCGATGTGACCATGCGCCTGTACGGTGAGCACCACGTGTCGAACGCGCTCGCCGCGGCCGCCGTCGCCCATGAGCTGGGCATGTCCGCGGAAGAGATCGCCACCGCGCTCTCCGAGGCGGGCTCCCTCTCCCGCTGGCGCATGGAGGTCACCGAGCGACCGGACGGCGTGACCATCGTCAACGACGCCTACAACGCGAACCCCGAGTCCATGCGAGCCGCCCTGCGCGCGCTCGCGGCCATGGGCAACGGGCGGCGGACCTGGGCGGTGCTCGGCAAGATGGCCGAGCTCGGGGACGAGGCGCTCGCCGAGCACGACGCGGTCGGACGGCTCGCCGTCCGGCTCAATGTCGGCAAGCTCGTCGCGGTCGGGGGCAGGGAAGCGTCCTGGCTGCAACTGGGCGCATATAACGAGGGTTCGTGGGGTGAGGAGTCGGTGCACGTGTCCGACGCACAGGCGGCGGTCGACCTGTTGCGCAGCGAGTTGCGCCCGGGAGACGTCGTACTCGTGAAGGCGTCCCGTTCGGTCGGCCTCGAGAGCGTCGCCCAGGCGCTGCTCGAGACCGGTGCCGAGGGTGAGGTTGCCGCCCGATGATGAAGCAGATCCTGTTCTCGGGAGTCATTGGCCTCTTCCTGACGCTGGTCGGCACCCCGCTGCTGATCAAGCTGCTGGCCCGCAAGGGCTACGGCCAGTACATCCGGGACGACGGCCCGCGCGAGCACGCCAGCAAGCGCGGTACGCCGACCATGGGCGGCATCGCCTTCATCCTCGCGACGGTGGCCGCGTACTTCCTCTCCAAGGTCATCACCGGCTACGCCCCGAGCTACTCGGGTCTGCTGGTGCTCGGCCTGATGTGCGGCATGGGCCTGGTCGGCTTCCTCGACGACTACATCAAGATCGTCAAGCGGCGCTCGCTGGGCCTGCGGGCCAAGGCGAAGATGGCCGGACAGCTGATCGTCGGCATCAGCTTCGCGGTGCTCGCCCTGCAGTTCCAGGACGCCCGCGGCAACGCCCCGGCCTCCACGAAGCTGTCGTTCATCACGGACTTCGGCTGGTCGATCGGCCCGGTGCTGTTCGTCGTCTGGGCGCTGTTCATGATCCTCGCGATGTCGAACGGCGTGAACCTGACGGACGGTCTGGACGGTCTGGCGACCGGCGCCTCCGTCCTCGTCTTCGGCGCCTACACCTTCATCGGTGTCTGGCAGTTCCAGGAGTCCTGCGCCAACGCGCAGACCCTGACCAACCCCAACGCCTGCTACGAGGTGCGCGACCCGCTCGACCTCGCGGTGATCGCCTCCGCGCTGATGGGCGCCTGCCTCGGCTTCCTGTGGTGGAACACCTCGCCGGCCAAGATCTTCATGGGCGACACCGGTTCGCTCGCGCTCGGCGGTGTCCTCACGGGCCTGGCCATCCTCTCCCGCACGGAGCTGCTGGTGGCCATCATGGGCGGTCTGTTCGTCCTCATCACCATGTCGGTGGTCATCCAGGTCGGCTCCTTCCGCCTCACCGGCAGGCGCGTCTTCCGAATGGCGCCACTCCAGCACCACTTCGAACTCAAGGGCTGGTCCGAGGTCCTTGTGGTGGTCCGCTTCTGGATCATCCAGGGCATCTGTGTGATCGTCGGACTGGGCCTCTTCTATGCGGGATGGGCAGCGGACAAGTGACCGACTGGCAGGGCAAGCACGTCACCGTCGCCGGGCTCGGCGTCTCCGGTATCCCGGCGGCCAAGGTGCTGCACGCGCGCGGGGCGATCGTCACGGTCGTCAACGACGGCGACGACGCACGCGCGCGTGAGCAGGCCGCCGAGCTGGAGGCACTGGGGATCACCGTGCGCCTCGGTGACGGAGCCACCCTGCCGGAGGGCACCGAGCTGATCGTCACCACGCCCGGCTGGAAGCCGGACAAGCCGCTGTTCGTCGCGGCCCGCGAGGCCGGTGTCGACATCTGGGGCGACGTCGAACTCGCCTGGCGGCTGCGCGGCCCCGACGCGGCCCCCTGGCTGGCCGTCACCGGCACCAACGGCAAGACCACCACCGTCCAGATGATGGCGTCGATCCTGAAGGCCGCCGGCCTGCGCACCGCGGCCGTCGGCAACATCGGCGTCTCGCTGCTCGACGTGGTGCTCGGCGAGGAGCAGTACGACGTCCTGGCCGTGGAGTTGTCGAGCTATCAGCTCCACTGGGCGCCCTCCCTGCGGGCGCACTCGGCGGCGGTGCTCAACCTCGCCCCCGACCACCTCGACTGGCACGGCTCCATGGAGGCGTACGCGCGCGACAAGGGCCGTATCTACGAGGGCAATCGGGTCGCCTGCGTCTACAACGTCGCCGACAAGGCCACCGAGGACCTGGTCCGCGAGGCCGATGTCGAGGAGGGCTGCCGGGCCATCGGGTTCACCCTCGGCGCTCCCGGGCCCTCCCAACTCGGCGTCGTGGACGGCATCCTGGTCGACCGTGCCTTCGTGGAGAACCGGCACAAGAACGCCCAGGAGCTCGCCGAGGTCTCCGATGTCAACCCGCCGGCCCCGCACAACATCGCCAACGCCCTTGCGGCGGCGGCGCTCGCGCGCGCCTTCGGGGTGCCCGCAGCGGCCGTACGCGACGGGCTCAGGAACTTCACCCCGGACGCGCACCGCATCGCGCATGTGGCCGACGTGGCCCAGGTCGCGTACATCGACGACTCCAAGGCCACCAACACGCATGCGGCCGAGGCCTCGTTGGCGGCGTACGAGTCCATCGTGTGGATCGCGGGCGGGCTCGCCAAGGGCGCGACCTTCGACGAACTGGTCGCCAAGTCGGCAAAGCGACTTCGCGGAGTCGTCCTCATCGGCAAGGACCGCGCCCTGATCCGTGAAGCCCTCGCGCGACACGCGCCCGAAGTACCCGTCGTCGACCTCGACCGGACCGACACTGGGGCGATGCTCGCGGCTGTCCAGGAGGCCCAGCGGCTCGCGGCCGCAGGCGACACGGTGCTGCTGGCCCCGGCCTGTGCCTCGATGGACATGTTCGCCAACTACAACAAGCGCGGTGACGCGTTCGCAGAAGCGGTCCGCGAACTCGACGCCTGACCCGGCCGCCTGCAGCCGGGCGACCTTGGGAGGGACGCGGTGGGATCGTTGAGGACCAGGCCCTTTCGTTTGGACCAGGGCGGCCGCGGGGAACGGCGCCTTGCAGCCGCCCCGATCGGGGTCATGGGCAGTGTGCAGCTCCCCGGCGGCGGAGCCGCGTCGATAAGCCGATGCCGCGGCGGTCGGCGCGGATCGCCACAGACCGGCCTCGACACGGGGCTGGTCCGCCGGACACGCCCTACGGACAGCGGAGGCCCCGATGCCCGGTAGCCGGACCGGGCGTCCGCCCGTGCAGGGGGCCGTCAGGCGGCCCGCCGCGGCCGGGCCGGTCCGCGAGAACCCGCTGCGCCGCTTCTACCTCAACGCCAAGCGCGCCTGGGACCGGCCGCTGACCGCCTACTACCTGATCATGGGCGGGAGCCTGCTGATCACCGTGCTCGGACTGGTGATGGTCTACTCGGCCTCCCAGATCACGGCGCTGCAGATGTCCCTGCCGGGCTCCTACTTCTTCCGCAAGCAGCTCCTCGCCGCCGTCATCGGCGGTGTCCTGCTGCTGATCGCCTCGCTCATGCCGGTGAAGCTGCACCGCGCGCTCGCCTACCCGATTCTCGCGGGTGCGGTCTTCCTGATGGCGCTGGTGCAGGTGCCGGGGATAGGGATGTCGGTCAACGGCAACCAGAACTGGATCTCGCTCGGCGGCTCCTTCCAGATCCAGCCCAGCGAGTTCGGCAAGCTGGCGCTGGTGCTGTGGGGCGCGGACCTGATGGCCCGCAAGCAGGACAAGAAGCTCCTCACCCAGTGGAAGCACATGCTGGTGCCGCTCGTCCCGGTCGCCTTCATGCTGCTCGGGCTGATCATGCTCGGCGGCGACATGGGTACGGCGATCATCCTGACGGCGATCCTCTTCGGCCTGCTGTGGCTGGCCGGTGCGCCCACCCGGCTGTTCGTCGGTGTGCTGTCGATCGCGGCCGCGATCGGTGTGATCCTCATCAAGACCAGCCCCAACCGCATGGCACGGCTCGCCTGCATCGGCGCCACCGAGCCGAAGTCGGGCGTCGCCGACTGCTGGCAGGCCGTGCACGGCATCTACGCCCTCGCATCAGGCGGAATCTTCGGATCCGGGCTCGGAGCGAGTGTGGAAAAATGGGGCCAACTCCCGGAAGCGCACACGGACTTCATCTTCGCCGTCACCGGTGAGGAACTGGGCCTGGCGGGGACACTGTCGGTGCTCGCCCTCTTCGCGGCTCTAGGCTATGCGGGTATCCGCGTGGCCGGACGTACGGAGGACCCCTTCGTCAGGTATGCCGCGGGAGGCGTGACCACCTGGATCACGGCCCAGGCCGTGATCAACATCGGTGCGGTGCTCGGCCTGCTGCCGATCGCCGGAGTCCCCCTCCCGCTGTTCTCCTACGGAGGATCCGCCCTGCTGCCGACCATGTTCGCCATCGGGCTGATGATCACGTTCGCGCGTGACGAGCCCGCTGCGCGGGCGGCGCTTTCCATGCGGCAACCCCGCTTTGGTAGAAAGCGGGCGGGAGCAGCGCCGGTCAATGGACGAACCGGGGCTGCTCGGAGATGGAACACGATGCGACGGCGTGCCTCGGCGGCGCGCTCGTCCGGAGAGCGGTGAATTTCGGTGCATGTCGTACTCGCCGGTGGGGGGACCGCCGGCCACATCGAGCCCGCGCTCGCCCTCGCGGACGCCCTGCGCAGGCAGGACCCGACCGTGGGGATCACGGCCCTGGGCACGGAGCGGGGCCTTGAGACCACGCTCGTCCCGCAGCGTGGTTACGAGCTCGCGCTGATCCCGGCGGTACCGCTGCCGCGCAAGCCGACCCCCGAGCTGATCACCGTCCCGGGCCGGCTGCGCGGCACGATCAAGGCGACCGAGCAGATCCTGGAGCGCACCAAGGCGGACGCCGTCGTCGGCTTCGGCGGCTATGTCGCGCTGCCCGGCTACCTCGCCGCCAAGCGCCTCGGCGTGCCGATCGTGATCCACGAGGCCAACGCCCGCCCCGGCCTCGCCAACAAGATCGGCTCGCGCTACGCCGCCAGGGTCGCCGTCTCCACCCCGGACAGCAAGCTGCGCGACGCCCGCTACATCGGCATCCCGCTGCGCCGCACCATCGCCACCCTCGACCGGGCCGCAGCCCGCCCCGAGGCCCGCGCGGCGTTCGGCCTCGACCCCAACCTGCCCACGCTGCTGGTCTCCGGCGGCTCGCAGGGCGCCCGCCGCCTCAACGAGGTCGTCCAGCAGGTCGCGCCCTGGCTGCAGCAGGCCGGCATCCAGATCCTGCACGCGGTCGGCCCGAAGAACGAACTGCCGCAGGTGCAGCAGATGCCGGGAATGCCCCCCTATATCCCGGTAAGTTATCTGGACCGGATGGACCTCGCGTACGCCGCGGCCGACATGATGCTCTGCCGCGCGGGCGCGATGACCGTCGCCGAACTCTCCGCCGTCGGACTCCCGGCCGCCTATGTCCCGCTGCCCATCGGCAACGGCGAACAGCGGCTGAACGCCCAGCCGGTGGTCAAGGCCGGCGGCGGGCTGCTGGTGGACGACGCGGAACTGACGCCCGACTGGGTACGGGGCAACGTCCTGCCCGTGCTCGCCGACCCGCACCGGCTGTACGAGATGTCCCGCGCCGCCGCCGAGTTCGGCCGCCGGGACGCCGACGACCTGCTCGTCGGCATGGTGTACGAGGCGATCGCCGCCAAGCGTGCACACCACTAGGCACGTGTGACGAAAGGCAGGAAGCGTGGCCGGACCGACGACCGCCGAGCGCGGTGAACGCCAGCAGGAGTCGTCCGGCCCGCCTCCGGCGCGGCGGTTGAGGCTGCGCCGCCTTCGTATGATCATCATCCTTGCCGTGCTGCTCGTCCTGCTCGGGGCGGGCACGGTCTGGCTGTTGTACGGCTCGCAATGGGTGCGCGTGGAGCGCGTATCGATCTCCGGAACCCGGGTGTTGACGCCCGCGCAGGTGCGTGAGGCCGCCCAGGTTCCGGTCGGGGCGCCGATGATTTCCGTCGACACCGATGCGATTGAGGCGCGACTGCGGCGGAAACTGCCCCGAATTGACACGGTTGACGTGGTCCGTTCCTGGCCCCACGGAATCGGGCTGAAAGTGAGCGAGCGTACTCCGGTTCTCATTGTGCAAAAGGGTGGAAAGTTCGTCGAAGTGGACCGCAAGGGTGTCCGTTTCGCCACGGTTTCAGAAGCCCCGAAAGGCATTCCCGCACTGGAATTGAGCACCTCCTCCTCCCGGTCCTCCGCCGCGAGCCTGCGGCGGTTCGGCGAGGACCGCCTGGTGGCGGAGGCGGCGCTCGTGGCCCGCGCCGTTCCGGCCGCCGTCGCACGCGTCACCGAGGCCGTCAAGGTCCGCTCGTACGACGACATCTCACTGGAGTTGAGCGACGGCCGGAACGTCCTGTGGGGGAGCAGCGAGAAGGGTGCCGCGAAGGCACGTACGCTCACCGCACTCATGAAAGCGGCGCCGGATGCGCGGCACTTCGACGTCTCGGTTCCCACCGCCCCTGCGTCATCGGGGAGTTGACGCACATCCGCGCAGGCCAGCACCCTGGTTGGGCAGCGCTATGGCTGATCACATAGGGTGAAAAGAAAAACGGGAGGTTCGGCGTGTTCGTTGAACGTGCGCCACTTGTCGACTTAGTGTCCTGTTCGGAAGACTCCAGCGAACAGTCACACTGGTAACCCTAAACTTCAACGTTAGGGTTCGGGTCGGCGTAACGGACCGTCCCATTCGGCATCAGTCGCCGGATCGCATCCTCTGCGAAACGGCGACACGTAACTCGAGGCGAGAGGCCTTCGACGTGGCAGCACCGCAGAACTACCTCGCAGTCATCAAAGTCATCGGTGTCGGCGGCGGTGGTGTCAATGCCATCAACCGGATGATCGAGGTCGGTCTCAAGGGCGTCGAGTTCATCGCCATCAACACCGACGCGCAGGCGCTGTTGATGAGCGACGCCGACGTCAAGCTCGACGTCGGCCGCGAACTCACCCGCGGACTCGGCGCCGGAGCCAACCCGGCCGTCGGCCGCAAGGCCGCCGAGGACCACCGCGAGGAGATCGAGGAGGTCCTCAAGGGGGCCGACATGGTCTTCGTGACGGCCGGTGAAGGCGGCGGCACCGGCACCGGCGGCGCGCCCGTCGTGGCCAACATCGCCCGTTCCCTGGGCGCCCTCACCATCGGCGTGGTCACCCGCCCGTTCACTTTCGAGGGACGGCGTCGCGCCAACCAGGCCGAGGACGGCATCGCCGAACTCCGCGAAGAGGTCGACACCCTCATCGTCATCCCGAACGACCGGCTGCTGTCCATCTCGGACCGCCAGGTCTCGGTGCTCGACGCCTTCAAGTCGGCCGACCAGGTCCTGCTCTCCGGTGTGCAGGGCATCACCGACCTGATCACCACCCCCGGTCTGATCAACCTCGACTTCGCCGACGTCAAGTCCGTGATGTCCGAGGCCGGTTCGGCCCTCATGGGAATCGGCTCGGCCCGGGGCGACGACCGTGCGGTGGCCGCCGCCGAGATGGCGATCTCCTCGCCGCTCCTCGAGGCCTCCATCGACGGCGCCCGCGGGGTGCTGCTCTCCATCTCCGGCGGCTCCGACCTCGGCCTGTTCGAGATCAACGAGGCGGCCCAGCTGGTCAGCGAGGCCGCCCACCCCGAGGCCAACATCATCTTCGGCGCGGTCATCGACGACGCCCTCGGCGACGAGGTCCGGGTCACCGTGATCGCCGCCGGCTTCGACGGCGGCCAGCCGCCGGCACGCCGCGAGACCGTCATGGGCTCGTCCTCCTCCTCGGCCCGCCGCGAGGAGCCCACTCCGGTACGGCAGCCCGAGAGCCGCCCGTCCTTCGGCTCGCTCGGCAGCGTCACGCCGAAGGAGGACCCGGAGCCCGCGCCGGAGCCGGCGAACGACATCCCGGTGGCTCCGCCGGTTCCGCCGTCGCGGTCCTACGACAGTGCGGCCGAGGAGCTGGACGTGCCGGACTTCCTGAAGTGATAGGACAGCGCTCCGCAACGAGCACCGTGAACGGCGCGCACTTCGCCTTCACCGACCGGTGGGGCGGGGTGAGCGCCGTTCCGTACGAGGAGCTCAACCTCGGCGGAGCGGTCGGCGACGACCCCGGTGCCGTACGCACCAACCGCGAACTGGCCGCCAAGTCCCTTGGCCTGGAACCGGCTCGGGTGGTCTGGATGAACCAGGTGCACGGCGCGGAGGTGGCGGTGGTCGACGGCCCGTGGGGGGACCGTCCGGTGCCCGAGGTCGACGCCGTCGTCACCGGGCAGCGCGGTCTCGCCCTCGCCGTCCTCACCGCCGACTGCACACCCGTTCTGCTCGCCGACCCGGTCGCCGGGATCGTCGCCGCGGCCCATGCGGGGCGGCCCGGGATGGTCGCCGGGGTCGTTCCGGCCGCCGTACGGGCCATGACGGAACTCGGTGCCGAGCCGGGCCGGATCGTCGCCCGCACCGGACCCGCCGTCTGCGGCCGCTGCTACGAGGTGCCGGATGCGATGCGCGCCGATGTGGCCGCCGTCGAACCGGCGGCGTACTCCGAGACGAGTTGGGGCACGCCGGCGGTGGATGTGACCGCCGGGGTGCATGCGCAGCTCGAGCGGCTCGGGGTGCACGACCGGGAGCAGTCGCCGGTGTGCACGATCGAGTCGGCCGACCACTTCTCGTACCGCCGCGATCGAACCACGGGGCGACTCGCGGGATATGTCTGGCTGGACTGAGGGGCATGAGGGACCGTAAGGACGAACTCGCCGAAAACCTGGCGAAGGTGGAGCGTCGTATCGCCGCCGCCTGCGCGGCCGCCGGACGAGGGCGCGAGGAGGTGACCCTGATCGTGGTCACCAAGACGTATCCGGCGAGCGATGTGCGAATTCTCGCGGAACTCGGTGTGCGGCACGTGGCCGAGAACCGCGACCAGGATGCGGCCCCCAAGGCCGCGGCCTGCTCGGATCTGCCCTTGACTTGGCATTTTGTGGGTCAATTGCAGACCAACAAGGTGCGATCCGTAGTCGGTTATGCCGGATTGGTGCAGTCCGTCGACCGAGCCCGGCTCGTCACGGCGCTCTCCAAGGAGGCGGTGCGACAGGAGCGCGAACTCGGCTGTCTGGTCCAGGTCGCGCTCGACGCCGACGAGAGCGGACGCGGGGAGCGCGGGGGCGTCGGGCCCGGCGGAGTCGAAGAGTTGGGCGAGCTGATCGCCGGGGCGCCGGGTCTGCGGCTTGACGGTCTGATGACCGTCGCACCGCTCACCGGCCCCTATGCAGGGCGCGAACTCGCTGCGTTCGAGCGGTTGATGGATTTGTCGACGGACCTGCGCCGAGCTCATCCGGCTGCGAACATGGTCTCGGCAGGAATGAGTGCGGACCTCGAACAGGCCGTGGCCGCCGGAGCGACACATGTACGCGTCGGTACCGCGGTACTCGGAGTCCGCCCCAGGCTCGGGTAACGTCGCCAGGAAGTCGGACCACAGCAGAAAATATGGTCAGTGCCACCGAAGGCGGGCGCAACGACCTCGTGGATCGCGGGCACTTGGCAGTCGTCAGCCGATCCACCACAGAGCGGAGGACTCAGAGCATGGCCGGCGCGATGCGCAAGATGGCGGTCTACCTCGGCCTCGTGGAGGACGATGGGTACGACGGCCGGGGATTCGACCCCGATGACGACTTCGAGCCCGAACTGGACCCCGAACCCGAACGGGACCACCGGAGGCACGAGCCGTCCCACCAGTCCCACGTAGCACATCAGTCCCAAAGGGATGAAGAGGTGCGAATCGTACAACCGCCCGCCGCGCGCGAGCCGGTCGCACGTTCCGCTTCGCTCCCCGCGGAATCCGGCCGTCCGGCGCGCATCGCGCCCGTGGCGTCCATCACACAAGAACGCGCAAATCTGGAGAAGAACGCACCGGTGATCATGCCCAAGGTCGTGTCGGAACGAGAGCCTTACCGGATCACCACGCTTCACCCGCGGACCTACAACGAGGCCCGTACCATCGGGGAACACTTCCGTGAGGGCACCCCGGTGATCATGAATCTGACTGAGATGGATGACACAGACGCGAAGCGACTTGTCGACTTTGCGGCCGGTTTGGTGTTTGGTCTTCACGGCAGCATCGAGCGGGTGACCCAGAAGGTGTTCCTGTTGTCTCCTGCTAACGTCGATGTCACGGCGGAGGACAAGGCCCGCATCGCAGAGGGCGGGTTCTTCAACCAGAGCTGAGACGCACGACCGGAAACAGCAGTACAAGTAGTACCCAGCAGCACGGAAACAGGGGAGAGGGAAGCACCAGCAATGAGCGTGGTCCTGGATGTCATCTACATCGCGCTGATGTGCTTCCTCATCGTGCTCATCTTCCGGTTGGTCATGGACTACGTCTTCCAGTTCGCCCGCTCATGGCAACCCGGCAAGGCGATGGTGGTCGTTCTGGAGGCCACCTACACTGTCACCGATCCACCGCTCAAGCTTCTGCGGCGGTTCATCCCGCCGCTGCGTCTCGGGGGCGTGGCGCTCGACCTGTCCTTCTTCGTACTGATGATCATCGTCTACATCCTGATCTCGATCGTGAGCCGGCTGTGATGAGCGATGTGACCTACCGTCTTGCCGAATGCCGACGACTACGTTGAGGTGAAGAGATGCCGTTGACCCCCGAGGACGTGCGGAACAAGCAGTTCACGACCGTCCGCCTCCGAGAAGGCTATGACGAGGACGAGGTCGATGCCTTCCTCGATGAGGTCGAAGCCGAACTGACCCGCCTGCTCCGCGAGAACGAGGACCTGCGGGCCAAACTGGCCGCGGCCACGCGCGCTGCTGCGCAGAACCAGCAGAACATGCGCAAGCCCCCGGAGGGTCCCGGCGGTCCCGGTCCGCAGGATCAGCAGCAGGGCATGCCTCCGCAGGGGATGCGCGGTCCGGGTGCTCCCGTACCCGCCGGCATATCGGGCCCGCCGCAGCAGCAGATGGGTGGCCCCATGGGTGGTCCGCCCCAGCTGCCGAGCGGTGCCCCGCAGCTGCCTGCCGGCCCCGGCGGTGGTCAGGGTGGTCCCCAGGGTCACGGTCCCATGGGCCAGGGTCCGATGGGCCAGGGTCCCATGGGGCAGGGCCCCATGGGCCAGGGGCAGATGGGCCAAGGCCCCATGGGCGGCCAGCCTCCCATGCAGCAGCAGATGGGCGGTCCGATGGGCGGCCCCATGGGCGGTCCGATGGGCGGCCCCGGTCAGGGCCCTGGTGGCGACAGCGCCGCCCGTGTCCTCTCGCTGGCCCAGCAGACCGCCGACCAGGCGATCGCCGAGGCCCGTTCCGAAGCCAACAAGATCGTCGGCGAGGCCCGCAGCCGCGCCGAGGGCCTCGAGCGTGACGCCCGCGCCAAGGCGGACGCGCTGGAGCGGGACGCGCAGGAGAAGCACCGCGTCGCGATGGGCTCCCTGGAGTCCGCCCGCGCCACGCTGGAGCGCAAGGTCGAGGACCTGCGCGGCTTCGAGCGCGAGTACCGTACCCGCCTGAAGTCGTACCTCGAGTCCCAGCTGCGTCAGCTGGAGACCCAGGCCGACGACTCGCTGGCTCCGCCGCGTACCCCGGCGACCGCGTCGCTTCCGCCGTCCCCGGCGCCTTCCATGGCACCGGCCGGCGCGAGCGCCCCGTCGTACGGCGGCAACCCGACCATGGGTGGCGCCCCGGCTCCCGCTGCTCCGTCCTACGGCGGCCAGCAGCAGATGTCCCCGGCGATGACCCAGCCGATGGCACCGGTGCGGCCGCAGGGCCCGTCGCCGATGGGTCAGGCTCCCTCGCCCATGCGCGGGTTCCTGATCGACGAGGACGACAACTGACGGCCGCCACGGCCATTAGTACGCCGTAGGCGTCGGCAGCGTTCAACAGGGCGGGGCCCCGGATCTCGATCCGGGGCCCCGCCCTGTTGTGCTCGTTCAATGTTCGAGCTCCGCTGCCGGACCTGCACCAGGGCCCGGCTTCCCCGAGTGGGGAGGCCGGGCCCTGGTGCTTTCGCTTATGCCTTGCGCAGACGGAACGTGAGGGACAGGCCCTCGTCGGTGAACGGCTCGCCGTAGGCGTCGTCCGCCTCGCCCTGGCCGAAGTCGGTGGCCAGGACCTCGTCGGCGATCAGGGCCGCGTGCTCGGTGACGGCCGCGATGACAGCCGGGTCCGTGGACGTCCAGCGCAGGGCGATACGGTCGGCCACGTCGAGGCCGCTGTTCTTGCGGGCCTCCTGGATCAGGCGGATCGCGTCACGGGCCAGGCCCGCCTGACGCAGCTCCTCGGTGATCTCCAGGTCGAGGGCGACCGTGGCACCCGAGTCGGAGGCCACCGACCAGCCCTCGCGCGGGGTCTCCGTGATGATCACCTCGTCCGGGGCGAGGGTGATCGTCTCACCGTCGACCTGGACCGACGCCGTGCCCTCGCGCAGGGCCAGGGACAGCGCGGCCGCGTCCGCGTTCGCCACCGCCTTGGCCACCTCCTGGACACGCTTGCCGAAGCGCTTGCCCAGAGCGCGGAAATTGGCCTTCGCCGTCGTGTCGACCAGACTGCCGCCGACCTCGCTGAGCGACGCCAGGGATGTGACGTTCAACTCCTCCGTGATCTGCGTGTGCAGCTCCCGGTCGAGGGCGTCGAAGCCGGTCGCCGCGATGAGCGCACGGGACAGCGGCTGGCGGGTCTTGACGCCCGACTCAGCGCGTGTGGCCCGGCCGAGCTCGACGAGCCGGCGCACCAGCACCATCTGCTTCGACAGCTCCGGGTCGATCGCGGACAGGTCCGCCTCGGGCCAGGAGGTCAGGTGCACCGACTCCGGGGCGCCCGGGGTCACCGGCACGATGAGGTCCTGCCAGACCCGCTCGGTGATGAACGGGGTCAGCGGGGCCATCAGCTTGGTGACCGTCTCGACCACCTCGTGCAGGGTGCGCAGCGCCGCCTTGTCGCCCTGCCAGAAGCGGCGGCGCGAGCGGCGGACGTACCAGTTGGAGAGGTCGTCGACGAACGCCGACAGGAGCTTGCCGGCGCGCTGGGTGTCGTAGGCCTCCAGAGCCTGGGTCACCTGGTCGGTCAGCGCGTGGAGTTCGGACAGCAGCCAGCGGTCCAGGACCGGGCGGTCCGCCGGAGCCGGATCGGCCTCGCTGGGCGCCCAGTTGGAGGTGCGGGCGTACAGGGCCTGGAAGGCGACCGTGTTCCAGTACGTGAGGAGCGTCTTGCGGACGACCTCCTGGATGGTGCCGTGGCCCACGCGGCGTGCCGCCCACGGGGAGCCGCCGGCCGCCATGAACCAGCGCACCGCGTCGGCGCCGTGCTGGTCCATCAGCGGGATCGGCTGCAGGATGTTGCCCAGGTGCTTGGACATCTTGCGGCCGTCCTCGGCGAGGATGTGGCCGAGGCAGACCACGTTCTCGTAACTGGACTTGTCGAAGACCAGGGTGCCGACGGCCATCAGTGTGTAGAACCAGCCGCGGGTCTGGTCGATGGCCTCGGAGATGAACTGTGCCGGGTACCGGCTCTCGAACAGCTCCTTGTTCTTGTACGGGTATCCCCACTGCGCGAACGGCATCGAACCCGAGTCGTACCAGGCGTCGATGACCTCCGGCACGCGCGTGGCCGTCTTCTGGCACTTGGGGCAGGCGAAGGTGACGTCGTCGATGAACGGGCGGTGCGGGTCCAGTTCGGACTGGTCGGTGCCGGTCAGCCCGGTGAGCTCCGCGCGGGAGCCGACCACGGTGAGGTGGTCGTCCTCGCAGCGCCAGATCGGCAGCGGTGTGCCCCAGTAGCGGTTGCGGGACAGCGCCCAGTCGATGTTGTTGTTCAGCCAGTCGCCGTACCGGCCGTGCTTGACCGTGTCGGGGAACCAGTTGGTGTTCTCGTTCTCCTGCAGCAGGCGGTCCTTGACGGCCGTGGTGCGGATGTACCAGGACGGCTGCGCGTAGTAGAGGAGCGCGGTGTGGCAGCGCCAGCAGTGCGGGTAGCTGTGCTCGTACGGGATGTGCTTGAAGAGGAGGCCGCGCTGCTGGAGGTCCTCGGTGAGCTTTTCGTCCGCCTTCTTGAAGAAGACGCCGCCGACCAGGGGGACGTCCTCCTCGAAGGTGCCGTCGGGGCGGACGGGGTTCACCACGGGCAGGTCGTAGGCGCGGCAGACCTTGAGGTCTTCCTCACCGAAGGCGGGGGACTGGTGGACCAGGCCCGTACCGTCCTCGGTCGTGACGTACTCGGCGTTCACCACGTAGTGGGCGGGCGCCGGGAACTCCACGAGCTCGAACGGTCGTTGATAGGTCCAGCGCTCCATTTCGGTGCCGGTGAAGGTCTGGCCCGTGGTCTCCCAGCCCTCGCCGAGCGCCTTGCCGAGGAGCGGCTCGGCGACGACGAGCTTCTCCTCGCCGTCGGTCGCGACGACGTAGGTGACCTCGGGGTGGGCGGCGACGGCCGTGTTGGAGACCAGTGTCCAGGGAGTCGTCGTCCACACCAGGAGAGCGGCCTCGCCGGCGAGCGGACCGGAGGTGAGGGGGAAACGGACGTACACGGACGGGTCGACGACCGTCTCGTAGCCCTGCGCCAGCTCGTGGTCCGACAGGCCGGTGCCGCAGCGGGGGCACCAGGGGGCGACGCGGTGGTCCTGGACCAGCAGGCCCTTGTTGAAGATCTCCTTCAGGGACCACCAGACCGACTCGATGTACTCCGGGTCCATCGTGCGGTAGGGGTCGTTGAGGTCGGTCCAGTAACCCATACGGGTCGTGAGGGCCTCGAAGGCGTCGGTGTGGCGGGTCACGGACTCGCGGCACTTGGCGTTGAACTCGGCGATGCCGTACGCCTCGATGTCCTTCTTGCCGGAGAAGCCGAGCTCCTTCTCCACCGCCAGCTCCACCGGGAGGCCGTGGCAGTCCCAGCCGGCCTTGCGGGCCACGTGGTAGCCGCGCATGGTGCGGAAGCGGGGGAAGACGTCCTTGAAGACGCGCGCCTCGATGTGGTGGGCGCCCGGCATGCCGTTGGCGGTGGGCGGGCCCTCGTAGAAGACCCACTCGGGGCGGCCCTCGGACTGCTCCAGGGTCTTGGCGAAGATCTTCTGCTCGCGCCAGAAGTCGAGCACGGCGTGCTCGAGCGCGGGCAGGTCGACCTGGGCGGGCACCTGGCGGTACGTCGGCGATGTCATCAGCGAGCTTCCTCCGGCGGACTTGCTGCCTTCCGTCCGGAGGGACGAGAGCCGTGTCTTTCTCTACGCCGGTTTCGGCGCGCTCCCGCGGTACCACCCTCCTTGGCTCTCCGGTGCGTGCCGTGCAACGGTGAGCCCCCTCATTGGGGTCGCGATGCCGGTTCTACCGGCCGCAGCTTGTCGGCTACGGCTTTCTTCCGGCGGCTCCGGGGTGATCTTCACGTCGCGCTCGCCCCCGGGCTTCCACCGTCCCCGGGTCGCTCTGGGCTGCGTACGCCGCTACTCGTCCCCATCCACGCTTTTCGCTCCGCCCAGTGTACGGCGCCGCGCGGACAGCGGCCGACCGGTTTTCGCCGCCCCCGTGGGCGGGGGCGGCGTTCGTATGGAGATGACCCGAATGGAGCGGTACGCGTGTTCGGATTCTGGGACGGGCGGTCCGGCGGATTACCCCGCGGGGAGCTGGGCACAACGCATGCAGGCTTGCGGAGCGGCGTGCGTGAGCCGGGCGAATCGGGCGGTGTGCCCCGTTGCCGCGGGACTGAAGTCGATTTATCGTCCCAGCACGATTCGCGTGCAAGATCACAATATGTGAAGGGGCCGCGGCCATGGTGGCGAAGAAGACCGCCGTACAGCAGTCGGCGTCCGACGGGTCCCCCCAGGCCTCCGGCGGTGCGGCCAAGGACGTGACCGGGAAGAAGAGCGCGCGGGGAGGGGCCACGGCGCGCGCGGGGAAGACGGCCGGGGCGGCCGCGGCCGCCAAACCGGTGAAGACGGTGCGGGGGGTTGCGGCCAAGCCGCCCCCCGGAAAGAAGTCCGCCAAGGCGGCGACCGCTTCCGGAACGTCTCGTTCGAAGAAGCCGGCCGAGGAGGAAGCACCCGGGAGACCGACGGGCACCGCGAGGTCGGCTGCCGGAAAGAAGACGGCTGCCGGAAAGAAGACGGCGGGTGGCAAGGGGGCGGCGGCCGGAAAGAGCGCTGCGGAGAGGCACGCGGCGGCGGGGAAGCCCGCGGCTGAGAAAGGCACCGCGGGGAAGGGCACGGCGGGGAAGGCAGCTGCAGAGACGCCGGCGGCGACGAGGTCCGTTGCGAAAAGGGCCGCAGCGAAGAAAGGGGCGGCCAAGAAGGCCGTGGTTGCTGGGGGCGTTGCCACGGAGGGCGGTGCTGAGGGTTCGCGGGCCGGTGAGGCGGTTGCGGGGGAGGCCGGTGGTGGTAGGGCGGCGGCCTCGAAGGGCGGCGTTCCCGAGGAGGTCGTATCGGAGAAGGCGGGTGGGGGCAAGGGTGTGGCCCGGGAAGGTCTCGAACGGGGTACTGGGCAGTCGGCGGCGAAGAAGGCGGGGGCGGCGGTGAAGGGGTCGGCTGTGAAGAGAGCGGCAGGCAAGAGAGACGCAGCCGGGAGAGCCGTCGGCCCGGACGCGACCGCCGAACCCGGCACGGGCGGGCAGAAAGGCGGCGGCAAGGGCAGGAAGACCGCGGCCGAGGGTGCCGGCGCGCGGCGGGCGGGTAAGGAGACCGCTGTCGCGAAACGTGACGGCGGGAAGAGCACGGCCAAGAAGGCGGGCGCGGCCAAGGCCGCGGAGCAGACGGGAGCCACGACGGTGGTTGCGAAGAAGACTCCTGGCACGGCCGCGGCGGCCAAGACCGCCGTACCCAAGGCACGCGTCGCCGCGGCGGAGCCGGGCGAGCTTGCGGTGCGCCCCGGTGAGGACCCCTGGACCCCCGAGGAGGTCGAGGAGGCGCGCGCCGAGCTGCTGTCCGAGATGGAGCGGCTGCGTGACGAGATCAGCTCGTCCGAGAGCGCCGTCGCCGGTCTGATGCGGGACTCGGGGGACGGCGCGGGCGACGACCAGGCGGACACCGGCACCAAGAACATCACGCGCGAGCACGAGCTGGCCCTCGCGGCCAACGCGCGCGAGATGCTCACGCAGACCGAGCGCGCCCTGGTACGGCTGGACGCCGGCACCTACGGCCTCTGCGAGAACTGCGGCAACCCCATCGGAAAGGCCCGGATGCAGGCCTTCCCGCGGGCCACCCTGTGCGTGGAGTGCAAGCAGAAGCAGGAACGCCGGTACTGAGGCGGTACGCGCGCGTGTCGTACCCTCGTCCTCAGTCAGGTACCTAGGTTGAAGGACTCACGTGGCAGAGGCGGAGCGCATCATCGGTACGCCGGACACCCCAGAGGCGGCGGGGACCGAGCCGGAGCAGGGCGAGACCGCACGCCCCAGGGGCAAGCGCCGTATCGCCGTGCTGTTCGCGGTCGCCATGTTCGCGTACGCCCTCGACCTGATCAGCAAGATGATCGTGGTCGCCAAGCTGGAGCACCACGCGCCGATCCGGATCATCGGGGACTGGCTGCAGTTCGAGGCGATCCGCAACGCGGGCGCGGCCTTCGGCTTCGGCGCGGCCTTCACCGTGATCTTCACGGTGATCGCGGCGGCCGTGATCGTGGTGATCGCCCGGCTCGCCCGCAAGCTCTACAGCCTGCCCTGGGCGGTCGCGCTCGGCCTGCTGCTCGGCGGTGCGCTCGGCAACCTCACCGACCGGATCTTCCGCTCGCCGGGCATCCTCGAGGGCCGCGTCGTCGACTTCATCTCGCCCAAGGGCTTCGCCGTCTTCAACCTGGCGGACTCGGCGATCGTGTGCGGCGGCATCCTGATCGTGCTGCTGTCGTTCAGGGGGCTCGACCCGGACGGGACCGTCCACAAGGACTGATCCACAGGGGCCGAGGGGCTTGTTTGGGGGGCTGTCGGTGGTGTCCGGCATACTCGTCGGGTGAGCACGATTCCCGAGATCCGTACCCTGCCCGTGCCCGACGGCCTGGAGGGCGAGCGCGTCGACGCCGCCATCTCCCGGATGTTCGGCTTCTCCCGGACCAAGGCGGCCGAGCTCGCCGCCGCGGGGAAGGTCACGGTCGACGGGTCGGTGGTCGGTAAGTCCGAGCGGGTGAGCGGGGGCGCCTGGCTCGAGGTCGAGATGCCGCAGGCGCCCGCGCCGGTGCAGATCGTCGCGGAGCCGGTCGAGGGCATGGAGATCGTCCACGACGACGATGACGTGGTCGTGATCGTCAAGCCGGTCGGTGTCGCAGCCCACCCGAGCCCCGGCTGGACGGGGACGACCGTCATCGGCGGCCTCGCCGCGGCCGGCTACCGCATCTCCACCTCCGGCGCCGCCGAGCGCCAGGGCATCGTGCACCGCCTCGATGTCGGCACCTCGGGCCTGATGGTCGTCGCCAAGTCGGAGCGCGCGTACACCTCGCTCAAGCGCCAGTTCAAGGAGCGCACGGTCGACAAGCGCTACCACACGCTCGTCCAGGGCCACCCCGACCCGACCAGCGGCACCATCGACGCACCCATCGGCCGCCACCCCAACCACGACTACAAGTGGGCGGTCACGGCCGACGGAAAGCCCTCGGTCACGCACTACGACCTCATCGAGGCCTTCCGCGCGGCCTCGCTGCTCGACGTCAAGCTCGAGACCGGCCGCACCCACCAGATCCGCGTCCACATGGCCGCCCACCGCCACCCCTGCGTCGGCGACCTGACGTACGGCGCCGACCCGACGCTCGCCAAGCGGCTGCATCTGACCCGCCAGTGGCTGCACGCCGTGCGCCTCGGCTTCGAGCACCCCGGGGACGGCCAGTGGGTGGAGTTCGCCAGCGACTACCCGGCCGACCTGCAGAAGGCCCTCGACCAGGTCCGCGAGGAGACATACGGATGAGCACGCACGCGTACGTGGTGCGCGTCGCCGAGGACCCCGCCGACCGGGAGGCGTGCTTCGCGGTGCGCAAGGACGTCTTCGTCGGTGAGCAGGGCGTCCCGGAGGACGCCGAGTACGACGCTTACGACGCCGTGGCCGTGCATGTGCTGGCCGTGCGGGAGGACGGGGTGCCGCTCGGCACCGGGCGGCTGCTGTACGGCGAGGCGGCCGCGGCCAAGGTCGGCGGCGACCTGACGGTGGGGTCGCTCGGGCGGCTCGCCGTCGCCAAGGAGGCCCGCGGGCTCGGCGTCGGCGTCGCCCTCGTGCGGGCGATCGAGGACGCGGCACGCGCGCGTGGGCTCGCGGCGGTGGATCTGCACGCGCAGACGCATGCGCTGGGGTTCTACGAGCGGCTTGGGTACGAGCCGTACGGGCCGGAGTATCCGGAGGCGGGCATCCCGCACCGGGCGATGCGGCGCGCTCTGTAGCAGAGCCCGAAAACGCTCGCGGGGAAGGCGGCATGGCAGGCTTGAAAGCCGCTGCCCGTATGTCGACCTTCCCGGAGTGCTGACCGTGGATCAGTTGGCCCTGCTGTTCGTGCTGTTGCTCGGGGCCCTGGTGAGCGTCCCGGTCGGGGACCGGTTCGGACTGCCGGCGCCGGTGCTGATGACCCTCTTCGGGATCGTGCTCGCCGTGGCCGACTTCGTGCCGAACGTGAACGTCCCGCCGGATCTGATCCTGCCCCTGCTGCTCCCGCCGCTGCTGTACGCGGCGGCGCGGCGCACGTCCTGGCGGCAGTTCGCGGCGAACCGGCGGCCGATCTTCCTGCTGGCGGTGGCGCTGGTCTTCGTCACCACCGTGTGCGTGGCCGTCGTCGCGCACACGATCGTACCGGGGTTGCCCGTCGCCGCCGCCGTGGCGCTCGGCGCGCTCGTAGCACCGCCCGATCCGGTCGCCGCGACCGCGGTCGCCGGACAGCTCGGGCTGCCGCGCCGGCTCGTGTCCATCCTGGAGGGCGAGGGCCTGTTCAACGACGTCACGGCGATCGTGCTGTACCACGTGGCGATCGCCGCCGCCGTCAGCGGCAGCTTCACACCGGGACGGGCCGCGCTCGACCTGGTGCTCTCCGCCGTGGTGGCCGTGGCGGTCGGGCTCGCGCTCGGCTGGGGCGCCAACAGGCTCATGGATCTGCTGGGCGACCCGACCCTGCAGATCGGGATGACGCTGCTCGTGCCGTACGCCTCGTACGTCCTCGCGGAGGAGCTGCACGGCTCGGGTGTGCTCGCCGTGCTCACCACCGCGCTGTTCCTCGCGGAGTACGCCACCGACGCCGACGACGTGCTGACCCGGCTGACCGGGCATGCGTTCTGGGACATCGTCGACACGCTCGTCACGGGCGTCGCCTTCGGGCTGATCGGCCTCGAACTGCACAACGCGATCCGCACGGCGTCCGGGCGGTGGGGCGAGATGCTCGGCTGGGCGGGCGTGATCGTGGCGGTCGTGGTCGTCGTACGCCTGGTGTATCTGCTGCCGGCGACCTGGCTCACCAAGCGGCTGCACGCGAGAAGGGACTACGACGAGGACATCCCGATGAGTGTGCGGGAGACCGTCGTCATGTGGTGGTCGGGGATGCGGGGAGTGGCCTCGGTGGCCTTGGCGCTGGCGATTCCGCTGAAGACCGACGACGGTTCGGCCTTTCCCGACCGGGACGAGATCGTGTTCATCGCCTTCGGGGTGATCATGGGGACGCTGGTGCTGCAGGGGCTGACCCTGCCGTGGCTGGTGAAGCGGCTGGGGGTGCAGGCCGACACGGAGCGGGAGAAGGAGTTCGAGAAGTCCCTCGCCGTCCGGGCGGCCAAGGCGGCCAAGCGGCGGCTGAAGGAGATCGAGCAGGTCGAGGAGCTGCCGGAGGAGCTGTCCGAGCAGATGCTGCGGCGGGCCTTCGACATCGGGGTGCGGATCAGCCCGGACATGGCTGACGAGGAGCGGCGGGAGGCGCATGAACACCGGGTGCGCCGGCTGAAGCGGGTGCGGCGGATCCAGGGCGAGATGCTCAGTGCGGCGCGGCACGAGGTGCTGTCGGCGCGCAGTGAGCCAGGGGCGGATCCGGAGATCGTGGACCGGGTGCTGCGCCATCTCGACGTACGGAGTCTGCGCTGACCCCACGGGTCGTTCGACGTCGGCGGCTTGCGGTGCGTAGGGTCGGATCATGGCTCGCAATGTCGTAATCAGCGGTGGCGGAACGGGGATTGGACTTGCCGCGGCGCAGGTCTTCGCGGCGGACGGGGACCGGGTCCTGCTGCTCGGGCGAAGGGCGGAGGTGCTGGAGAAGGCCGCGGTGCCGGGCGCTTCGACCTACGCGGCGGATCTGAGCGATCCGGCTGCCGTGCGCGGGGTCGCCGGCTTCGTGGAGCGGGAGTTCGGGACCGTGGACGTACTGATCCACGGTGCCGGGGGCACCGGACAGCTGGAGCCCGCCGCCGACAGCGACGACCCGCTCGACCGGGTCGCGCACAACTGGACCCTCAACTTCCGGATCAACACCCTCACCGCGGCCCTGCTCACGGAGGCCCTGAAGGACCGGCTGGCCACGCCGGGCGGGCGGGTGCTGTTCGTCAGCTCCATCGCCGCCTACCGGGGGTCCGGCAGCGGGGCGTACGGGGGCGCCAAGGCCGCGTTGCACCCGTACGCCCATGACCTCGCCCGGGAGCTGGGGCCGCGCGGGATCACCGCCAACGTGGTCGCGCCCGGGTACATCGAGGACACCGAGTTCTTCGGACCGCAGATCGACCCCGCGCGGCGCGCACGGCTCGTCGAGGACACCCTGGACAAGCGCGCCGGCACCCCCGGCGACGTGGCCGCGACCCTGCACTGGCTCGCCTCACCGGGCGCCGGGCACGTCACCTCGCAGGTGATCCAGGTCAACGGGGGTGCGGAGCGCGGCCACTGAGGCCGTCAGGGCCTGTACTAGCCGCGGCCGGTCCTCGGCGCGGGTGTGCGGCGGGCCGCGGCCTCCGAGAAGCCGTCGAAGGAGCGCCGGCTCGACGGCAGCGCCGCGTCCGTGGTGTTGACGCGGGGCAGGGCGTACGGGTGCTGCTCGCACAGCCAGCGGACCATCTGCTCGCGGACGGTGACCCGTACCGTCCATATGTCGTCCGCGTCCTTGGCCGTCACCAGGGCCCGCACCTGCATGGTGTTCGGAGTGGTGTCCGTGACGGCCAGGCCGTAGTCGCGGCCGTCCCAGGCCGAGCACTCGCGCAGGATGTCGCGGAGCTTCTCGCGCATCAGCTCCACCGGCGCCGAGTGGTCGAGGTGCCAGTAGACGATGCCCGTCATCTGGCTGCTGCCGCGGGACCAGTTCTCGAAGGGCTTCGAGGTGAAGTACGAGACCGGCATGGTGATCCGGCGCTCGTCCCAGGTCCGCACGGTCAGGAAGGTCAGCGTGATCTCCTCGACCGTGCCCCACTCGCCGTCCACGACGACCGTGTCGCCGAGCCGCACCATGTCGCCGAAGGCGATCTGCAGGCCCGCGAACAGGTTGCTGAGCGTCGACTGGGCGGCGACACCGGCGACGATGCCGAGGATGCCGGCCGAGGCCAGCAGGGAGGCGCCCGCGGCACGCATCGCCGGGAACGTCAGCAGCATCGCGGCCGCGGCCACCACGCCGACGATCGCCGCGACCACCCGCATGATCAGCGACACCTGGGTGCGTACGCGCCGCACCCGGGCCGGGTCGTGGTGCAGGCGGGCGTAACGGGAGTAGGACGTCTCCACGACGGCCGCCGCGATACGGATCACCACCCAGGCCGTAGACCCGATCAGCACCAGGGTCAACGTCCGGCCGATGCCGACCTCGTGCTCCTGCAGCAGTTGCGCCTCGTCGTAGGAGCCTCTGAGCATGGCCGAGCACAGCACCAGCTGGTAGGGGATGCGGCCGCGGCGCAGCAGCCCCCACAGCGGGGTGTCGCCGTGCCGTTCGTCGGCCTTGCGCAGCAGCAGGTCGGTGGCCCAGCCGATGAATAGCGTGAGCACGACCGAGCCGCCGATCACGATCAGCGGGCGGAGTACGTTCTCCATGCCTGCGAACCTAACCGGCTCCGGGGGTTCATGAACATGTGAGTTCGGGCTCGTACGGGGTACGGCCACGAGGCGGCGCTGTCAGTCCCGGCTGGCACGATGGCCTCATGAACATCATGCTCTTTCACTCGACCTACGGTCTGCGGCCCGCGGTGCGCGAGGCCGCGGATCGGCTGCGCGGCGCCGGACACGAGGTGTGGACCCCGGACCTCTTCGACGGGCGTACGTTCGAGACGGTCGAGGAGGGCATGGCCTTCAACGACGAGATCGGCAAGGACGAGCTGCTCAAGAGAGCCGTCCTGGCCGCCGCGCCTTACTCGGAGCGAGGCCTTGTGTACGCCGGGTTCTCGCTCGGCGCCTCCATCGCCCAGACCCTCGCGCTCGGCGACGAGAAGGCGCGCGGGCTGCTGCTTCTGCACGGCACGTCGGACATCGCGCCCAACGCGTCGGTGGACGAGCTGCCGGTCCAGCTGCATGTCGCCGAGCCGGACCCGTTCGAGACGGACGACTGGCTGAGCGCCTGGTATCTGCAGATGGGCAGGGCGGGCGCGGACGTCGAGGTGTACAGATACGCGGGGGCGGGCCACCTCTACACCGACCCCGGGCTGCCGGACTACGACGAGGAGGCCGCCGAGGCCACGTGGCGGGTGGCGCTCGGCTTCCTCGAGACCCTCTAGGAGCCCTCTGGCCCCCTATACGGGGTCGTACGTCCGCTCGACCTTCTGGGTGCCGGTGCGGGTGCGGTACGAACGCACCCAGGCCGAGGTCGCGTCGGCCTTCGTGCGGTCGGACAGCACGTAGTAGTCCATCTGCGCGCGCTCGGCGGTGATGTCCAGGACGCCGTAGCCGTGGCGGTCGGTGTCGACCCAGTGGACGTGCCGGTTGGCCGCCTTGATGATGGGCGAGGCGATCGCGGAGACCGTGCCCTCGGGGACCTTCACGATGTCGTCGAGGTTGTCGGAGGTCACCGAGGTGACGACGAACTCCGTGGCCGCTGAGGCCGACAGCGGGTACGTACCGGCGTCCACCGGCACGTCGTTGGCCCACGCCATGTGGATGTCGCCGGTCAGGAAGACCGTGTTGCGGATCGCGTTCGAGGTCAGATGGGCCAGCAGCTCGCGGCGGTCGTCCGTGTAGCCGTCCCACTGGTCGGTGTTCACGGCGAGGCCGTCCTGAGGCAGGCTCAGCAGCTTGGCCAGCGGCTTGAGCAGGTCGGCGGTGAGCGAGCCGATGACGAACGGCGCGATCATCACCGAGTTGCCGACCAGCCGCCAGGTGGTGTCGGAGGCCTTCAACCCGGCCTTCAGCCAGTCGAGTTGGGCCCGCCCGGTGATCGTACGGTCCGGGTCGTCGACCGAGCCGGAGCCGGAGGACGCCTGCTGGGAGCGGAAGGAGCGCAGGTCCAGGAGGGAGAGGTCGGCGAGCTTGCCGAAGCGCAGCCGGCGGTAGGTGGTGCCCGCGATCGCCGGGCGTACCGGCATCCACTCGAAGTAGGCCTGCTTGGCGGCCGCCTTGCGGTCGGTCCAGGTGCCCTCGGCGCCCTCGGTGTGGTTGACCGCGCCGCCGGACCACGCGTTGTCGGCGAACTCGTGGTCGTCCCAGATCGCCACGACCGGCGCCTTGTGGTGCAGGGCCTGCAGATCCGGATCGGTCTTGTACTTGCCGTGCCGGGTGCGGTAGTCGGCGAGGGTGATGATCTCGTTCGTCGGCGCGTGCGGCCGGACGACGGTGCCGCGGGCCGCGTACTCGCCGGACTTGTACTCGTAGATGTAGTCGCCGAGGTGCAGCCAGGCGTCCAGGTCGCCCCGGGCCGCGAGATGGCGGTACGCGGCGAAGTAGCCGCCCTCCCAGTTGGCGCAGGAGACCACGCCGAAGCGCAGGCCCGGCACGGCGGCGTCGGCGGCAGGAGCCGTTCGGGTGCGGGCGACCGGGGAGTCGGTGGGACCGGCGGAGAACCGGAACCAGTAGTCGGTGGCCGGTTCCAGGCCCCGGATGTCCGCCTTGACGGTGTGGTCGGAGGCGGCACTCGCCGTGGTCGAGCCCTTGGCGACGATGTTCGTCAGCGCCTTGTCCTTGGCGACGACCCAGCTGACCTCGGTGTCCGGGCCGAGCCCCGAGCCGGGTATGGCCTCGGGGGTGGGCGTCACCCGGGTCCACAGCAGGATGCCGTCGGGCAGCGGATCGCCGGAGGCCACACCGTGCAGGAAGGCGGGAGCGTCCGCGGCCGCGCGGGCCGGGAGCGCGGCGGCGAGCGGTCCGGCCAGGACAGCGGTCGCCGCCGCGGCCTTGACGACCGTACGGCGGCGTGGAGAGAGCGAGTTGGGGGCCTGGGACGCCTCGGATGATCTGTATCGACTGGTCACGACCGAACAGGTTACTGATCGGTATGCGTGAGAGCGGGCGAACCCGGAATGTTCGCCCGCTCTTCATGCGGAGGCCGGACTTCCCCTCGGCGTCGGCCGTTTCGGCGTCAGCCCTTGAGGGCCGCGCCCACCACCCTGTTGAAGTCGGCCACCGTCAGCAGCGGCGCGCTCTTGCCGTCGGCGAAGAGCTGCTTGCCGTCCACGACGAAGCCCGGGGTGCCGGTCACGCCGTCCTTGTTGTCGTCGAAGGTCTTCGACATGGCCATCGCCCAGGCGTCGTAGGTGCCCTTCTTGACCGCGTCCTGGAACTTCGTGTTGTCCTTCAGCGCGGGCACGGTCTGGGCGATCTTGATCAGGTAGCTGTCGTCCTTGAACTTGTCCTGCGTCTCGTCCGGGTGCCACTGCGTCGAGTACATCGCGGTCTTGTAGTCGAGGAAGGCCTGGTCGCTGACGTTCAGCGCGGCGCCCAGAGCGCTCAGCGCGTTCTTGGAGCCCTGGCCGTTGTCCTTCCGGTCGATGAAGGTGGCGCCGACGTACTGGAACTTGAACTTGCCGTCGGCGAGGTCCTTCTTGAAGGTCGGGCCGACGACCTGCTCGAACTGGGCGCACACGGGGCAGCGCGGGTCCTCGTAGACCTTGAGGGTCTTCTTGGCGGTGCTCCTGCCGATGATGACCGTGGTGCCGTCGGTCCCCGTGGTGTTGGCGGGGGCCGTGACCTTGGCGTCCTTCAGGCCCTCCCAGTAACTGGGCTTGTTGGCCTGGACGACGGCGTAACCTATGCCGCCGGCCGCCGCCAGTACGGCCACGATCGAACCGGCCACGATGGCCTGCCGCCTGACCTTGGCCCTCTTGGCCTGGCGCTCGCGTTCCTGCCGCAGCCGCTCCCGGGCCGCCGTCTTCGAGGCCTGGCTGTTCCGCTTGCTCATGTCGGTGTTCTCCATGTGGGACCCGCATACGTCGTACGCGGGATACGTGTGGGGGACTGGTCGTGCTCAGGTGCTGTGCGCAAGGACGGTGCGTGCCGGGCGGCGCACCGGGTGTCGCTCAGGCGAAGGCGACCGAGCACGGCGGGCCACGCCGTCCCAGGGAGTGCACGAGGATCCGTTCGCGGGCGCCGGCCGCGGGGCGGCCGGTGTGCCGTACGCGGGGCGCCGACGCGGCCGGCCGGACCGCCACCGCGGCGACCGCCAGCAGCAGCGGACGGAAGGTGGTCGCGGTCACGGCGCGGACCAGCTGGGCCAGCGCCCGCTCACCCCGGCGCAGCCAGGCGGCGGCCAGCAGACCGACGCCGACATGAGCGGCCAGCAACAGCCAGGCGGTGGCCGGGTCGGCGTGCGCGAGCAGCGCGGCGAGCCGGTCGGTGCCGGTGCCGGTCACGCGGGCCAGCGGGGCGGTCGCCCCGGAGCCGATGCCGGTGCCGTTGCCGCACAGCACGTCGAAGCCGACCGAACGCAGGGGGCCGGCGACGGGTCCGCCCGCGCGGCCGTAGCAGACGTGCTGGCCGGTGGTGAAGACCGTGTCGGCGGCCAGCTCCAGCGGGATCAGCAGGGCGGCGATCCGCACGAAACCGCGCTCACGGCCGGCCAGGGCGTAGGCGACCGTGAACACGGCGGCGGCGACGGCGGCCACCGTGTTCAACGGCAGCGGGACCCGCGACAGCAGCACGTGCGACGCGGTGCTGAGCGTCACGACGAGTGCCGTGAACAGCGCCGCGCGAAGCGCTCTGATGCGGGTCCCGGATATGTCCATGGTGTGGAGAGTCTGTCATGTGGTCCTGTAAGGGACCCCTAAAAGTGCGCTGTGAGACAGCGGACCGACAGCAGACCGTTAGAGACCCGGGATCCGGCCGTTGCGGAACAGGTCCACGAAGATCTGGTGGTCGGTACGCGCGCGTGCGCCGTAGTCGTGCGCGAAGTCGGTCAGCACGCCCGCGAAACCGTCCTCGTCGGCGGCGATCGCCGCGTCGATGGCCCGCTCGGTGGAGAACGGCACCAGGGACTCACCGGACTGGTCGTCCGCCGCCGCGTGCATGGTGGCCGTGGCCCGGCCCAGGTCGGCGACGACCGCCGCGATCTCCTCCAGGTCGTCGATGTCGCCCCAGTCCAGGTCGACGGCGTACGGCGACACCTCGGCGACCAGCTGGCCCGCGCCGTCCAGCTCGGTCCAGCCAAGCCACGGGTCCGCGTGCGCCTGCAGGGCGCGCTGCGAGATCACCGTGCGGTGGCCCTCGTGCTGGAAGTAGTCGCGGATCGCCGGGTCGGTGATGTGCCGGGAGACGGCCGGGGTCTGGGCCTGCTTGATGTAGATCACCACATCGTTCTCCAGGGCGTCGCTGTGGCCCTCCAGCAGGATGTTGTACGACGGCAGCCCGGCCGACCCGATGCCGATGCCGCGGCGGCCCACCACGTCCTTCACCCGGTACGAGTCCGGGCGGGCCAGGGAGGCGTCCGGCAGCGTCTCCAGATAGCCGTCGAAGGCGGCGAGGACCTTGTAGCGGGTCGCCGCGTCCAGCTCGATGGAGCCGCCGCCGGGCGCGAAGCGGCGCTCGAAGTCGCGGATCTCCGTCATCGAGTCCAGCAGCCCGAAGCGGGTCAGGGAGCGCGCGTCACGCAGGGCGTCCAGGAGCGGCCCCTGCGCGGTGTCGAGCGTGAACGGAGGCACCTCGTCGCTCTTCGCGCCGGTCGCCAGGGCGTGGATGCGCTCGCGGTACGCGCCCGCGTACACCTCGACCAGCTCGGTGATCTGGTCGTCGGCGAGCGCCTTCGCGTAGCCGATGAGGGCGATGGAGGCGGAGAAGCGCTTCAGGTCCCAGGTGAAGGGGCCGACGTACGCCTCGTCGAAGTCGTTGACGTTGAAGATCAGGCGGCCGTTCGCGTCCATGTACGTGCCGAAGTTCTCCGCGTGCAGGTCGCCGTGGATCCACACGCGCGAGGTGCGCTCGTCCAGGTACGGGCCGCCCCGCTTCTCTGCCTCCAGGTCGTGGTAGAAGAGGCACGCCGTGCCCCGGTAGAAAGCGAAGGCCGAGGCGGCCATCTTGCGGAACTTCACGCGGAACGCGGCCGGGTCGGCGGCCAGGAGCCGGCCGAAGGCGGTGTCGAAGACGGCGAGGATCTCCTCGCCGCGCTGCTCGTCGTTGAGCTGGGGAACCGACATCGCGGAGTGCCTCCTGGTGCCTGGATGTGTACGACGGCGTTTCTGTTTTTGCCAACGGTCGAGGGTGCGCGGAAGTGCCCGCGATCCTCGCAGTGAAGGTACGCGGGGCAGCCCTCGGATTGTCAGTCCCGAGGCATAGACTTCGACGCTGACCCCAGGACTGTCCGCCAGCCCGTAGTCCAGCGTTTCCCTTGGAGGCCCGACCGTGTCAAAGCCGCCGTTCACGCACCTGCACGTCCACACCCAGTACTCGCTGCTGGACGGTGCCGCGCGGCTCAAGGACATGTTCAACGCGTGCAACGAGATGGGCATGACCCATATCGCCATGTCCGACCACGGCAACCTGCACGGGGCGTACGACTTCTTCCATTCCGCGAAGAAGGCCGGGGTCACCCCGATCATCGGGATCGAGGCATATGTCGCTCCGGAGTCGCGGCGCAACAAGCGCAAGATCCAGTGGGGCCAGCCGCACCAGAAGCGCGACGACGTCTCCGGTTCGGGTGGTTACACCCACAAGACGATCTGGGCGGCGAACGAGACGGGTCTGCACAACCTCTTCCGCCTCTCCTCGGACGCGTACGCCGAGGGCTGGCTGCAGAAGTGGCCCCGTATGGACAAGGAGACCATCTCCCAGTGGTCCGAGGGTCTGATCGCCTCCACGGGCTGCCCCTCCGGCGAGCTCCAGACCCGGCTGCGGCTCGGCCAGTACGACGAGGCGCTGAAGTCGGCCGCCGAGTACCAGGACATCTTCGGCAAGGACCGCTACTTCCTGGAGCTGATGGACCACGGCATCGAGATCGAGCGCCGGGTCCGCGACGGCCTGCTCGACATCGGCAAGAAGCTCGGCATCCCGCCGCTGGTCACCAACGACTCGCACTACACGTACGCGCACGAGGCGACCGCCCACGACGCCCTGCTGTGCATCCAGACCGGCAAGAACCTCTCCGACCCGGACCGCTTCAAGTTCGACGGCACCGGCTACTACCTGAAGTCCACGGACGAGATGTACGCCATCGACTCCTCGGACGCCTGGCAGGAGGGCTGCCGCAACACCCTCCTGGTGGCCGAACAGATCGACACCACCGGCATGTTCGAGGCGAAGAACCTCATGCCGAAGTTCGACATCCCCGAGGGCTACACCGAGGTCACCTGGTTCAAGGAGGAGGTCCGCCGGGGCATGGAGCGCCGCTTCCCCGACGGCATCCCCGAGGACCGCCAGAAGCAGGTCGAGTACGAGATGGACGTCATCATCCAGATGGGGTTCCCGGGCTACTTCCTCGTCGTCGCCGACTTCATCATGTGGGCCAAGAACAACGGCATCGCGGTCGGCCCGGGCCGAGGCTCCGCGGCCGGCTCGATCGTCGCCTACGCCATGGGCATCACCGACCTCGACCCGATCCCGCACGGTCTGATCTTCGAGCGGTTCCTCAACCCCGAGCGCGTCTCCATGCCCGACGTCGACATCGACTTCGACGAGCGTCGGCGCGTCGAGGTGATCAGGTACGTGACCGAGAAGTACGGCGCCGACAAGGTCGCCATGATCGGTACCTACGGCAAGATCAAGGCCAAGAACGCGATCAAGGACTCCGCGCGCGTGCTGGGCTACCCGTACGCCATGGGCGACCGCATCACCAAGGCCATGCCCGCCGACGTCCTCGGCAAGGGCATCGACCTCAACGGCATCACCGATCCCTCGCACCCCCGCTACTCGGAGGCGGGCGAGGTCCGCGGGATGTACGAGAACGAGCCCGACGTGAAGAAGGTCATCGACACCGCCAAGGGCGTCGAGGGCCTGGTCCGGCAGATGGGTGTGCACGCCGCCGGCGTGATCATGTCCAGCGAGACCATCACCGAGCACGTGCCCGTGTGGGTGCGCCACACCGACGGCGTGACCATCACGCAGTGGGACTACCCGAGCTGCGAGTCGCTCGGCCTGCTGAAGATGGACTTCCTCGGCCTGCGCAACCTGACGATCATGGACGACGCCGTCAAGATGGTGAAGTCCAACAAGGGCATCGACCTGGAGCTGCTGAGCCTCCCGCTGGACGACCCCAAGACCTTCGAACTGCTCCAGCGCGGCGAGACCCTCGGCGTCTTCCAGTTCGACGGCGGCCCCATGCGTTCGCTGCTGCGTCTGATGAAGCCCGACAACTTCGAAGACATCTCCGCCGTCTCCGCGCTCTACCGCCCCGGCCCGATGGGCATGGACTCGCACACCAACTACGCGCTGCGCAAGAACAAGCTCCAGGAGATCACCCCGATCCACCCCGAGCTGGAGGAGCCCCTCAGGGAGGTCCTGGACGTCACCTACGGCCTGATCGTCTACCAGGAGCAGGTGCAGAAGGCCGCCCAGATCATCGCCGGCTACTCGCTCGGCGAGGCCGACATCCTGCGCCGTGTGATGGGCAAGAAGAAGCCCGACGAACTGGCGAAGAACTTCACCATCTTCCAGGCCGGCGCCCAGAAGAACGGCTACAGCGACGAGGCGATCCAGGCCCTGTGGGACGTGCTGGTCCCCTTCGCCGGCTACGCCTTCAACAAGGCGCACTCCGCCGCGTACGGCCTGGTCTCCTACTGGACGGCCTACCTCAAGGCCAACCACCCGGCCGAGTACATGGCCGCGCTGCTGACCTCCGTCAAGGACGACAAGGACAAGTCGGCGGTCTACCTCAACGAGTGCCGTCGCATGGGCATCAAGGTGCTCCCGCCGAACGTCAACGAGTCGGTGCACAACTTCGCCGCCCAGGGCGACGACGTGATCCTCTTCGGCCTCGAGGCCGTCCGCAACGTCGGCACCAACGTGGTCGAGTCGATCATCAAGAGCCGCCAGGCCAAGGGCAAGTACGCCTCCTTCCCCGACTACCTCGACAAGGTCGAGGCGGTCGCGTGCAACAAGCGCACCACGGAGTCGCTGATCAAGGCGGGCGCGTTCGACACCCTGGGGCACACCCGCAAGGGCCTCACCGCGCACTTCGAGCCGATGATCGACAATGTGGTCGCGGTCAAGCGCAAGGAGGCCGAGGGCCAGTTCGACCTCTTCGGCGGCATGGGCGAGGAGGAGAGCAACGAGCCCGGCTTCGGACTCGACGTGGAGTTCACCACCGAGGAGTGGGACAAGACCTATCTGCTCGCCCAGGAGCGGGAGATGCTCGGTCTGTACGTCTCCGACCACCCGCTCTTCGGTCTTGAGCATGTGCTGTCCGACAAGGCCGACGCGGGCATCTCCCAGCTCACCGGCGGTGAGCACGCGGACGGTGCGGTCGTCACCATCGGCGGCATCATCTCGGGCCTGCAGCGCAAGATGACCAAGCAGGGCAACGCCTGGGCGATCGCCACCGTCGAGGACCTCGCGGGCTCCATCGAGTGCATGTTCTTCCCGGCGACCTACCAGCTGGTGTCGACCCAACTCGTCGAGGACGCCGTCGTGTTCGTCAAGGGCCGCCTCGACAAGCGGGAGGACGTGCCGCGGCTGGTGGCGATGGAACTCCAGGTCCCGGACCTGTCCAACGCGGGCACCAACGCGCCCGTGATCCTCACCATCCCGGCAACCAGGGTCACCCCGCCGATGGTCAGCCGCCTCGGCGAGATCCTCAGCCACCACAAGGGCGACAGCGAGGTCCGCATCAAGCTCCAGGGCCCGACCAAGACGACCGTCCTGCGTCTGGACCGGCATCGCGTGAAGCCCGATCCGGCGCTCTTCGGAGACCTGAAGGTGCTGCTCGGACCGTCCTGCCTGGCCGGCTGAGCGGCGTACGACCGCGGGCGGACGAGCCGAGACGAGGGGCGCATCCGGTGAGCCGGATGCGCCCCTGTGTGTGCCTGGGTCTCAACAACCCGTATGCAGATGTCAGTTGTGAGCGCGTCAGTTGTGGCCGAAGCGTTTCTGCTTGCCCTTGCGCGCCATGTCACCGGGGGTCATCTGGCTGAGGTGCTGCTCGGCGTGCGACTCCATCGTGGACTGCTGGGACGCCTGCTGACCGCGCTCGGTCTGCGGCTGCTTTCGCTCACGGTTCTTGTTCTTGGCCATGGTTCTGCCTCCTGTGGGGGATCTAGGGGCCAGGGCCGCGACCAGATTCACATAGGCTGACAACGAGCGCATTTCGGATAATTACCGTCTGTGACAGGGCATCTCGGAACGCGAGGACGCGGGACGCGAGCCGAAACGCCACGCCGAAGATCGAGTTCGGGCCGTTAACCCCCGCGCAGTCGGGCAGACTCGAAGGAAGCCCGAAGCAAACCTCCCGGAAAGAGGGTGGATCGCGTGGACCGCTGCATCGTCCTGGTGGACGCCGGGTATCTGCTGGGGGCCGCCGCCAGTCTCCTTGCCGGGGAGCCCTCACGCTCCCGTATCACCGTCGATCACGCCGCCCTCATCCAGGCCCTTCGTGAACGCGCCGAGTCCGACACGGAACGGCCGCTGCTGCGCATCTACTGGTTCGACGGCGCCCCCGACCGCGTCCCGCAGCCCGAGCACCGCAGGCTGCGCGTGATGCCCCGGGTCACCGTCCGGCTCGGTGCCCTGACCCGCAGTGACGGACGCTGGGCGCAGAAGGGCGTCGACGCCGCCATGCACGCCGAGCTCACCGAGCTCGCCCGCAACCGCGCCTGCTCCGACATCGTCCTCGTCACCGGCGACGGCGATCTGCTGCCGGGCATGATGGCCGCCAAGGAGCACGGCGTCGCCGTACACCTGTGGGCCGTGCAGGCCGCCGACGGGGACTACAACCAGTCCGAGGACCTGGTAGCCGAGGCCGACGAGCGGCGCGTCCTCGACCGTACGTGGATCACCAAGGCCGTACGGGCCAAGGAACTCGGTGGGATCTGCGCACCGCCGCCCGTGCCGCGGCCCGAGATCGCCGCGATCCTCTCCGCGCCGCTGCCGGAGTCCGCGCTCTCCGCGGCGGAGCGGAGCGCCGAGGACGGCGAACACGCGCCCGCGGCGGCCCGCTCCGAGAACGGCACGCAGGAGCGGGTGCCCGCGCCCAAGGGCGTGCCCACCCCGAAGGACCTGGCCGCGCTGCGCGCCCCCGGGGTGCAGCCCGCCCATCACCCCGCGAACGCGACCCTGCGCTGGTCCTCCGACAAGGGCTGGGTCGACCGGCCCCCCGCGGAGCCCCCCGAGGCCGCCTCGATGCCGACGCTGGCCCAGCTGACCACCGCCGAGCAGCGGTGGGCCGACCGCGAGGAGGACATCACCACGGTCGGCGGCGACCCGTACGAGGTCGGGCAGGTGTTCGCGCGGCGGTGGATGGAGCGCCTCGGCGACCAGAGCCATCTGCAGAAGCTGTCCGGGATGTACCCGCGCGTCCCGCACCGCATCGACGGGGAGCTGCTGCGCTACGCAGCCCGGTTCGGTCTGCTCGCCCACAAGGACGACCAGATCGACGAGCACGACCGGTATGCGATCCGGGCCGGGTTCTGGCGGGAGATCGACGTGCGGACGGCGGCGGAGCACGCTCCCGCGGGTGAGTAGTTCCTCACCAGTGCCGACCGTGTTCTTCACCGGGTTCTTTACTGGCGGTTGTGCCGCTTTGGACCAACCCGAGAGCGGACGGGGCCTGCGGACCCCGTACCCTCGTCCTTTGTGAGTACGCGCGCGGCACAGGCACTTCGGCACGGTGGGGATGTCGTGTGCGCGGTGCGCGGGCTGACCAAGACCTATCCGGCGGTGCGGGGGCGCCGGGGTGCGCCGGGGACGCCCGCCGTGCGGGCCACCGACGATGTGCACCTCGACATCCGGCGCGGCGAGATCTTCGGTCTCCTCGGGCCGAACGGTGCGGGCAAGTCCACCCTCGTACGGCAGCTGACCGGGCTGATGCGGCCGGACTCCGGGCGGGTCGAGATCCTCGGGCACGACATCGTGCGGCACCCGGAGCGGGCCGCGCGGATCCTCGCCTACCTGGGGCAGGAGTCCAGCGCCCTCGACGAACTGACCGTGTCCCTCGCCGCCGAGACGACCGGGCGGCTGCGCGGCCTGGAGGCCCGTGAAGCGAGGGCCGAGCGCGATGCCGTACTGGAGGAACTGGGGCTCACGCCCCTTGCCGGGCGGCCGCTGAAGAAGCTGTCCGGCGGGCAGCGCCGGCTGGCGTGTCTTGCCGCCGCACTGGTCGGGGAGCGCCCGCTGCTGGTGCTCGACGAGCCGACCACCGGGATGGATCCGGTGGCCCGGCGGGCCGTGTGGGCGGCCGTGGACCGGCGGCGGGCCGAGCGCGGGACGACGGTTCTGCTGGTCACCCACAACGTCATCGAGGCCGAGACGGTTCTCGACCGGGTCGCCGTCCTCGACCAGGGGCGGGTGATCGCCTGCGACACCCCCGCCGGGCTCAAGGAGCAGGTCGCGGGGGAGGTCAGGGTCGAGCTGGTGTGGCGCGAGAGTGCGCCGCTGCACGTGCCCGAGGTCGCCGCGCTGCGTGAGCGGGCCGCCGAGTCCGGGCGCCGCTGGACGCTCAGGCTCGCCCCCGAGGACGCCCGCGCGATCGTCGCCACCGTGACCGGTGGCAGTGCGTTCGCCGCGCTCGACGACTTCACGCTGGCCACGCCCAGCCTGGAGGACGTGTACCTGGCGCTGGGAGGCGCCGCGCAACAGGGGCTGGTGAAGGCGTGAGCGTTGTCGTCGGTGTGAGTGCGCGGCCCGCCGCGGCCGTATGGTCCCTACGGGCGATCGGCTCAGTGGGCCCCGTGAGCCCGAGCGAGAAGGGGAGCAGCGCGTCGTGAGTGTCGTACCCGCCGGGGTTCTGCCGGGCGGTGCCCTGGCCGTGGAGGAGGACGGTCGCGGCGCGGCCGAGCTCGGGCCGCGGGCGCGGATGTGGCCGGCCCTCGTCGCCGTGTACCGGGCGCAGCTGTCGCGCGCGCGGGTGGCCCGGATCCCGCTGCTCTTCGTGGCTACCTTCCAGTCGGTCGGGATCATGATCCTGATGCGGGGGGTCGTGGACGGCGGCGGCGAGGCCGAGTCGGTGGTCGCCGGGGCGTCGGTGCTCGTGGTGGCGTTCGTCGCGCTGAACCTGCTCGCGCAGTACTTCGGGCAGCTGCGGGCGAGCGGCGGGCTCGACCATTACGCGACGCTCCCGGTGCCCCCTGCGTCCGTGGTGCTGGGGGCGGCCGGGGCGTACGCGTCCTTCACCGTGCCCGGGACCGTGGTCACGGCGGTGTTCGGGTGCGTGCTGTTCGGGCTGCCGCTGGCGCATCTGTGGGTGCTCGCCGCGGTGATTCCGCTGGCGGGGGCGGCGCTGGCCGGGCTGGGCGCGGCGCTCGGGCTGCTGGCTCCGCGGCCGGAACTGGCCACTCTGCTCGGCCAGTTGGGCATGTCCGCGGCGCTGCTGCTCGGGGTGCTGCCGGCCGACCGGATGCCCGGGGTCGTGAGGTTCGCGCGGGATCTGCTGCCGTCGACGTACGGCGTCGAGGCCTTCGCGCGGACCTTCGGGGCGCATCCCGACTGGGCCTTCGTGGCCGGGGACCTCGCCGTGTGTGCGGGGGTGGGGGTGGTCTCGCTGGCCGTCGCCACATGGGCGTACCGTCGGGCGGCCGTCCGGTGACGCGCCGCACAGACGGGCCTGGCACGATGGCAGGGTGACCGCACCGTTGACTCCGCCTCCGCCGCCGCATGAACAGTCCTCGCAGAATGCGTGGCAGCCCCCGGCTGCCGGGTACGTGGCCCCTGTGACGCATGACGTCGCGTGGGACGGCACGTACGGACAGGACGGGCCCGGGATGAAGACCGAAGTGCGGGAGGCCGCCGTCATCACGGCGGTGGTGACGGTCGCGGGCGTGCTGCTCGGGGTGCTGTGGTGGTGGCTGGCGCCGCATGTGCCGCTCGTCGGTGACGTGGTCGACAAGAGCTGGGTGGTCTATCTCTCGGACAGCGAGGGGGAGCAGGCGATCGGGGTGGACGGAACGTTCACGCTGCTTGCGGTGGCCTTCGGTGCGGTGAGTGCGCTCGGGGTCTTCTTCTGGCGGCGGCGTGGGGGTGTGCCGTTGGCGGTGGCGCTGGGGGTCGGGGGGCTGCTCGCGTCGTTGCTGGCCTGGAAGCTCGGGGTGTGGCTGGGGCCGCCGCAGGATGTGATCGCCCATGCGAAGGCCGCGGGCAAGGGGGTTACGTTTTCCGCGCCGCTGAAGCTGGGGGCGAAGGGGGCGTTGTTGGCGTGGTCGTTGGCTGCGCTGGTGGTGCATCTCGGGTTGACGGCGTTGTTCGGGCCTCGGGATCCGGAGCAGTACCAGGAACACGGGGGTGTTCCCAAGGATCCTCATGGGGCGCCGACGGCCTAGGGCCGCGCCCTTGGGGTCCTTCAGCCCGTCCGGCGTTCGAGGACGAGGCCGTTCAGGCCGAAAGCGGGGGGCTGGGGGCGCAGCCCCGATGGACGGGACGGGTAGGGGCGGCGGGGGCGAAAGAAACCCCCGCAGGGGTCATGCACGGCCGATGGGGGCCACTACCGCTTCCGTGAGTTTGGCCAGGTCATCGGGGGAGAGTTCCACCTCCAGGCCGCGGCGGCCCGCCGAGATGCAGATCGTGGCGTGGGCGGAGGCCGAGGTGTCCAGGACCGTGGGGAGTTTCTTGCGCTGGCCCAGGGGAGAGATGCCGCCGCGGACGTAGCCCGTGGTGCGTTCGGCGAGGGCTGGGTCCGCCATGGCGGCCCGTTTGCCGCCGACCGCCGAGGCCAGGGCCTTGAGGTCCAGCTGGCCCGCCACGGGGACCACCGCCACCGTCAGGGCGCCGTCCACGTCCGCGACCAGGGTCTTGAAGACGCGGTCCGGGGACACACCCATCGCCTCCGCCGCCTCCTCGCCGTAGGACGGGTGGGACGGGTCGTGGTCGTAGGCGTGGATCGTGTACGGCACCCCTGCGGACGTCAGGGCGACCGTCGCGGGGGTGCCGCCCTGCTGCTGGTTCTTCTTCGGCTTCTTCGCCATTCCGGCCTTCGCAGTGACTTCTGCAATGACTTCTGCAGTGACTTCAGTTGAGGCTTGTGCGGCCGCGCGTCAGCTCCGACGCCGGCAGTGACGGCAGGTTACGGATGATCGCCGTCTCGGAGCGAAGGAGTTTCAGCTCGTCGCGCAGCCGGGACGCGGTGTCCGGGGCCTGCAGCAGGCGCTGCTTGGTGGGGGTGTCCAGCATCATCGCCGCCGCCACCAGGTAGGAGACCACGGACGGTTCGTCCGGGAGGTCGGCACCGGTCGTGAGGGACCGTTCGCGGGCGCCCGCCAGGCGTTTCTGGTACTGGCGGAATGCCCGCAGCACGCCCTCGGCCAGTGCGCCCGCCTCCTCGCCCGGCTCTTCCGGAAGCTCCTCCAGGTCCGCCGTCAGGAAGGGGCCCGACGCGTCCACGGACACCAGGCGTGCCCGGGTCGTGCCCGTCGCCAGGACCTCGAAGGTGCCGTCCTCGCGTTCACGGATCGTCGCCGCGTCCGCGACGCAGCCCGTCGCGTGGAACGACTTGGCCGGGTCGGGGCCGAAGCCCGCCGACGGCCCGAGTTCGGGCAGGGCCGTGGGGTCCGGCATGCCGGGCGCGCTCGGCGCCACCTCGTGGCCGTCGCGGATCGCCACGACGGCGAACCGGCGGGGTTCGTCCTCGGGTGTCTTGAGCAGGTCGCGCATCATGGCGCGATAGCGCTCCTCGAAGACGTTCAGGGGCAGTACCAGCCCCGGGAACAGCACCGAGTTCAGAGGGAAGAGCGGGAGACGGACGGTGGTCACGACGCAAGAGCCTAGTGGTCGGCGGAGCGGGCCCGTCCGGCGCGCCCACTTCGTGGATGCCGGGGCGAGGGCATGAGGCCCGTCGTACGGGCGAGGATCTCGCCGCGCACCTTCAGGAAGAGCGCCAGCGGGTCGTCCGACAACCGGCCCCACGGGAAGGACGTGGCGTACGGGCCGATCCGGTGCAGCTCGGTGAGCGCCTCCTCCCAGCGGTCGAGCCGTACGAGGACGTACATCAGCTTGTTGCGGATCTCGGACGGCCACGGGTCGGCCGCCGGGAAGCGCGCGGAGAACGCGATCGCCCGGTCGGCCGCCGCGTCCAGCCGTGCACGCGGCACCTCGGCGCCGACCCCGCCCGTCAGACAGGCGAAGGCCGCCCGCGACGGCAGCGCCTGGATGAGGGACCCCGCCGGGGCGTCCTGTGCCGCCAGGTCGGCGAAGTCGAAGCACTCGCGGTGGGAGCCCTGCCAGGACGCCGCCAGATAGCGCAGGGCCGCCACATGGCAGCCGTAGTGGTGCGGGGCGCGGCGCAGTGCCGCCTGCCACAGCTCGCCGAAGTACTTAGGGCCCGCGCCGGTGCCGCGCGCATGGTCCAGCGCGAGCCGCCAGGGCACCGGGTCGTGGTCGTCGCCGCGCGCGGCAGCCGTGATCAGGGGGCTGACCTCGCGCAACAGCTCCGCGCGTGCCGGGGAGCGCCAGGCGTCGTCCACCGCGAGCTGGGCCTTGATCAACAGCACGTCCGGGTCGTGCGGGACGGCGGCGGACCACGCCCCGAGCCATTCCGGACGGGCGTGCGCGAAGGCCGCCAGGCGTCTCGCGTACCGGTCGCGGGTCTCCCAGTCGCCGCGCGTGCGCGTGTCGGCGAGCAGCGCGGAGGCGGGGCCGTGCTCGCCGCCCGCGGCCGCGACCAGCGCGGAGCCGAGGCGGTCGTCGGGCACGTCGAGCAGCACCTCGTCGTCGGCGGGGAGCCCGGCGGTGGGGAGTCCGGCGGCGGGGAGCGCAGCGGTCCGGGGAGTCCGGGCCGCGCGGCTGAACGGATGCAGCAGAGCCATGGTGTCGACCATTGAAAGGCCGCTGGTCAACCCTGCGCCAGGGCCCACGGACAAGTCGTGGAAAGTTGTACGCGGATCGGTCAAGTGCAGGTAAAAGGTGACTGTTCGACAGGTGTTGCGTCGTTGTGTGCGAAACCCAGGTGTTCCCAGGACTTCAGTTCCGTCTCAGCAGTCGCGTCGCCCCCGCCGCCACCGTCGTCGCCAGGATCCAGCCGAGCAGGATCATCGCCGCCGACAGCCACTGCCAGCCGCCGCTCAGCTGCCAGACCCCGACCTGGCCCAGATCGATGACCGGGAGCAGCAGGTCCAGCGCGAACAGAGCCGGGTTCCACGGCGGGTGGGCCCCCGGCTGCACCGGCGGATGGCTCGCATGCGCGAAGGCCAGCGAGCCCGCCGCCCACAGCACCGCCATCCACACGGCGGCCCGGCCCGGCCGGTACCCGTAGGCCACCGTCCAGTCCTGCGCGTACCCCCACAGCTTGGCGGCGATCGGCAGGCTCTCGCGGCGCCGGCGCTGCTTGGCGAGGAGCACCTCGCGCGCGTCCTCGTCCTCACCGCCGGCCCGCAGCACGGAGGCGAGTCGCTCGTACGGCTCCGGGTTGTACTCGGCGGTCGCGGCCGTCACCCACTCCAGCCGCTCGGTCAGCGGGAAGGGGCCCTGCGGCACCAGGTTCTCGTACTGGAAACCGCCCATGTGCAGATTGCCGGGACCGGGCCAGGCGCTCGCCCGGTCGACCAGGTTGACCACCCGCGCCCCCGACAGGATGACCTTGCCGCGCTGCGGCCGCTCTCCGAGGAAGCGCAGCTCGGGCGTCTGCACCCGGCGCAGGGACAGCTCCTGGTCGTCGGTGAAGGCGAACCGGGCCCGCTCCAGGTCGACCGCGTCCTCGAAGCGCCCGTCGTCCAGGCGCACCCCGCCCTGGCACTCGAAGCGCTGGATCCGCGTCCCGCGCGCGGGCGTCGCACCGCTCAGCATCGAGGCGCCGACGCCCGCGGGCGTCAGGTACAGCGTGCGTCCGACGCTCAACTGGGGTGCGTTCAGCGCGAGCCTGCCGTACGGGTTGGCCAGCCGGGCGCCGCGCAGGCTCAGCGACACGCCGATCTTCGCGCTGCGCAGGCTCAGCTCGCCGTGCGACTCCAGCAGTTCGGCCTGCAGGTCCTGGCCGACCATCATGCCGTCGCCGGCGATCGAACGGCCGCTGCGGTCGCGGTGGACGATCGCCTGGTTGAGCAGCAGATCCGTACCGATGTGCGCGTCGGTCAGCCGGATGCCGCCCAGGAAGCGGCAGCGCGGCAGGTGCAGATCGCCCTCCGTGTGCACGCGCGCGGCCTCCAGTCGGGGCACCGAGCAGTCCACCATCCGCATGGTCGTGAAGTGGGCCTCCGGCAGCAGCACGTCCCGCTCGAAGCGGCAGCCACTCATCTCGACGTACGGCACCACCACGCCGCCTGCGAGGTCCAGTGAGCCGCTGACCAGCACCCCGCGCAGCTTCAGCGAGGACACCCGGCCCGCGAGCGCGGGCGGGCCGTCCAGCAGCAGCCAGCACACGATGCGCGCCCGCACGGTCCGCTCGGGCCCCCAGGGGTGCCCGCCGTGCGGATCGTCGACGACGGTGTCCCCGCTGCTCAGGTCGTACACACTGCCGTTGCGGAAGGCCTGCCACATGCCGGCCTCGGCGGCGGTCAGATCGTCCGGCAGGTCTCCGGCGCGAAAGCCGGCCCCTTCGGTCACTGCGCTTCCATCCCCCTGGTCCCTCGTAGCGGTCGCACAACCGTTCATGCCCGCTGTGTGACGCCCTGAACGCTGAACGTGAAGGCGATCTTCCGGGTTCCGCCGGGGGCCTGTATCAGCCATTGGAACGCGCGAACGGCGCCCGACCCCGGTCTGAGAGAATTGAGCCCGTGATCTCCCGAATCGATCTGCGCGGCGACGCCCTCCCCGAGGGCCCCGCCCTGCGCGACCTGCTGCCCCGAGCCGACTTCGACGTTCAGGCCGCCCTGGAGAAGGTGCGTCCGATCTGCGAAGCCGTGCATCATCGGGGCGACGCGGCGCTGATCGACTTCGCCGAGAAGTTCGACGGGGTCAGGCTGGACCAGGTCCGGGTGCCCGCCGAGGCGCTCATGCGCGCGTTGGAGGAGCTCGACCCGGCGGTCCGTGCCGCCCTGGAGGAGTCCATCCGGCGCGCCCGTCTCGTCCACCGCGAGCAGCGCCGTACGACCCACACGACCCAGGTCGTGCCGGGCGGCTCGGTCACCGAGAAGTGGGTGCCGGTGGAGCGCGTCGGGCTGTACGCGCCCGGCGGCCGGTCGGTGTACCCGTCCTCGGTGGTCATGAACGTCGTGCCCGCGCAGGAGGCCGGAGTCGAGTCCATCGCCCTCGCCTCGCCCGCGCAGGCCGAATTCGGCGGCTTGCCGCACCCGACGATCCTCGCCGCCTGCGCGCTGCTCGGCGTCGACGAGGTGTACGCGGCCGGTGGCGCGACCGCCGTCGCGATGTTCGCGCACGGCACCGAGTCCTGCCCGCCCGCCAACATGGTCACCGGCCCCGGCAACATCTGGGTCGCCGCCGCCAAGCGCTACTACACCGGCAAGATCGGTATCGACGCCGAGGCCGGCCCGACCGAGATCGCGGTCCTCGCCGACGACACGGCCGACCCGGTGCACGTCGCCTCCGACCTGATCAGCCAGGCCGAGCACGACCCGCTGGCCGCCGCCGTGCTGGTCACCGACTCCGTGGCACTCGCCGACGCGGTCGAGAAGGAGCTGGAGCCGCAGGTCGCGGCCACCAGGCACATCGAAGACCGGATCGTGCCCGCTTTGCAGGGCCGGCAGTCCGCGATCGTCCTCGTCGACGGCATCGACGAGGGCCTCAGGGTCGTCGACGCCTACGGTGCCGAGCACCTGGAGATCCAGACGGCGGACGCCGCCGCCGTGGCCGACCGGGTGAAGAACGCGGGCGCGATCTTCATCGGCCCCTGGGCGCCGGTCTCCCTCGGCGACTACGCGGCCGGCTCCAACCATGTGCTCCCCACCGGCGGTTGCGCCTGCCACTCCTCGGGCCTGTCGGTCCAGTCCTTCCTGCGCGGCATCCACATCGTCGACTACACGAAGGACGCGCTGGCCGAGGTCGCGCACCACGTGGTCACGCTGGCGGAGGCGGAGGACCTGCCCGCGCACGGCGCGGCGATCAAGGCTCGTTTCGGGTGGAAGGTTCCAGAAGGCAAGTGACCGGCATCGACGATCTCCCCGTACGGGACGAGCTGCGCGGCAAGTCCCCTTACGGCGCGCCCCAGTTGGACGTCCCCGTACGGCTGAACACCAACGAGAACCCCTACCCGCTGCCCGAGCCGCTGGTCGAGCGCATCACGGAGCGCGTCCGCGAGGCCGCCCGTGACCTCAACCGCTACCCGGACCGCGACGCCGTCGAGCTGCGCACCCAGCTCGCCAAGTACCTGACGGACACCTCCGGCCACCAGGTCGGCCCGGCCAACGTCTGGGCCGCCAACGGCTCCAACGAGGTCATCCAGCAGCTGCTGCAGACCTTCGGCGGACCCGGCCGTACCGCGATCGGCTTCGAGCCGTCGTACTCGATGCATGCGCTCATCTCGCGCGGCACCGGCACCGGCTGGATCTCGGGCCCGCGGGGCGCCGACTTCACGATCGACCTGCCGGCCGCCGAGCGGTGGATCGCCGAGAACAAGCCGGACGTCGTCTTCATCACCACCCCCAACAACCCCACGGGCAACGCGGTTCCGCGTGAGACGGTCCTCGCGCTGTACGAGGCCGCGCAGGCGGCGAAGCCGTCGATCGTGATCGTGGACGAGGCGTACATCGAGTTCAGCCACGGCGACTCGCTGCTGCCGCTGATCGAAGGCCGGCCGAATCTCGTCGTCTCCCGGACGATGTCGAAGGCCTTCGGCGCGGCCGGTCTGCGCCTCGGCTACCTCGCCGCGCACCCGGCCGTCGTCGACGCCGTCCAGCTGGTACGGCTGCCGTACCACCTCTCGGCGATCACCCAGGCGACCGCGCTGGCCGCCCTGGAGCACACCGACACGCTGCTGAAGTACGTCGAGCAGCTGAAGTCGGAGCGGGACCGGCTGGTGAGCGAACTGCGGGCGCTCGGCTTCGACGTCGTCGAGTCCGACGCGAACTTCGTGCAGTTCGGGCGGTTCGCCGACTCCCACACCGCCTGGCAGAAGATCCTCGACCGGGGTGTGCTGGTACGGGACAACGGCATCCCGGGGTGGCTGCGGGTGTCCGCCGGAACCCCGGAGGAGAACGACGCGTTCCTGGACGCGGTACGTGAACTGAAGAAGGAGCACAGCGCATGAGCCGCGTAGGACGCGTGGAACGGGTCACCAAGGAGACGTCGGTGCTCGTCGAGATAGACCTCGACGGCAGCGGCAAGGTCGATGTGTCGACAGGGGTCGGCTTCTACGACCACATGCTCGACCAGCTCGGCCGGCACGGCCTGTTCGACCTCACCGTGAAGACCGAGGGCGACCTGCACATCGACTCGCACCACACCATCGAGGACACCGCCCTCGCGCTCGGCGCCGCCTTCAAGCAGGCGCTCGGCGACAAGGTGGGGATCTACCGGTTCGGCAACTGCACGGTGCCCCTGGACGAGTCGCTCGCCCAGGTGACCGTAGACCTGTCCGGCCGCCCGTACCTCGTGCACACCGAGCCCGAGAACATGGCGCCGATGATCGGCGAGTACGACACCACCATGACCCGGCACATCCTGGAGTCCTTCGTCGCCCAGGCCCAGATCGCACTGCACGTGCACGTGCCGTACGGGCGCAACGCGCACCACATCGTGGAGTGCCAGTTCAAGGCGCTGGCGCGGGCCCTGCGCTACGCCTCCGAGCGCGACCCGCGCGCGGCCGGCATCCTGCCCTCCACGAAGGGCGCGCTGTAAAGCCATGAACGGACTGTCGACCGTCCTGATCGTCGTCGGCCTCTTCCTGGTCGGCGGCATCATCTCCTTCGTCAAGCAGCAGATGCCGAAGAGCCTGATCGTGCTGCTCTCCGTCAGCGCCGCGATGTGTCTGGTCGCGGGTGTCCTGAGGCTGGAGGTGTGGAATTGAGCAACTCCAAGAAGGTCGTGGTCTTCGACTACGGCTTCGGGAACGTCCGCTCCGCCGAGCGTGCCCTCGCGCGCACCGGAGCGGACGTCGAGATCACACGTGACTTCGACAAGGCCATGAACGCGGACGGTCTTCTGGTGCCGGGCGTCGGTGCTTTCGCCGCCTGTATGCAGGGCCTCAAGGAGGCCCGCGGCGACTGGATCGTCGACCGCCGGCTGTCCGGCGGGCGTCCGGTCATGGGCATCTGCGTCGGCATGCAGATCCTGTTCGCGCGCGGCATCGAGCACGGCGTGGAGACCGAGGGCCTCGACGAGTGGCCCGGTTCGGTCGAGCCGCTGCAGGCCGAGATCGTGCCGCACATGGGCTGGAACACCGTCGAGGCGCCCGCCGACTCCCAGCTGTTCGCCGGCCTGGACGCCGACGCGCGCTTCTACTTCGTGCACTCCTACGCCGTCCACGACTGGGCGCTGGAGACGCACAACCCGACGATGCTCGCCCCCAAGGTGACCTGGTCGACGCATGGCAAGCCCTTCGTGGCCGCCGTCGAGAACGGCGCCCTGTGGGCCACCCAGTTCCACCCCGAGAAGTCCGGCGACGCCGGAGCGCAGCTGCTCACCAACTGGATCGGAACCCTGTAGACCATGGCCAAGCTCGAACTCCTCCCCGCCGTCGACGTCCGCGACGGCCAGGCCGTCCGTCTCGTGCACGGCGAGTCCGGCACGGAGACCTCGTACGGCTCCCCCCTGGAGGCCGCCCTCGCCTGGCAGCGGTCGGGCGCCGAGTGGCTGCACCTGGTCGACCTGGACGCCGCGTTCGGCACCGGCGACAACCGCGCGCTGATCGCCGAGGTCGCCAGGGCGATGGACATCAAGGTGGAGCTGTCCGGAGGCATCCGCGATGACGCCTCGCTGGCGGCCGCCCTGGCCACCGGCTGCACCCGGGTGAATCTCGGCACGGCCGCCCTGGAGACGCCGGAGTGGGTCGCCAAGGTCATCGCCGAGCACGGCGACAAGATCGCGGTGGGCCTGGACGTACGCGGTACGACCCTGCGCGGCCGCGGCTGGACCCGCGACGGCGGCGACCTCTACGAGACGCTGGAGCGCCTCAACAAGGAGGGCTGCGCACGGTACGTGGTGACGGACATCGCCAAGGACGGCACCCTCCAGGGCCCCAACCTGGAGCTGCTGAAGAACGTCTGCGCGGCGACGGACCGCCCGGTCGTGGCGTCCGGCGGCGTGTCGTCCCTGGACGACCTCCGCGCCATCGCCGAACTGGTACCCCTCGGTGTCGAGGGCTCCATCGTCGGGAAGGCCCTGTACGCGAAGGCGTTCACCCTGGAAGAGGCCTTGGAGGCTGTGGCGTCATGACATCCGAAGCCGTACGGCGTGTGCAGAGCGGAAGTCCCTGGGAAGAGTCCTTCGGTTTCGCACGCGCCGTCGCGGCGGGCGACCGTGTGCTGGTGGCGGGCACGACGTCCTTCAAGGGCAGCGTGCTGTACGGGGAGGGCGACCCCTACGAGCAGGCCAAGGTGGCCTTCGCCGGCGCGATCGAGGCGATCGGTGAGCTCGGACTCGGCGTGGAGTCCGTGATCCGTACGCGGATGTACCTGACCCATGCGCGGGACGTGGACGCCGTGGGCCGGGCCCACAAGGAACTGTTCGACACGGTGCGCCCGGTCTCGACCCTCCTGGTCGTGGAGGGCTTCGTGGACCCGCGCATCCTGGTCGAAGTGGAACTGGAAGCCTTCCGGGGCTAGTGCAATACAGAGGAGCCGTGGATTCATGACCCTGGCGGTCCGAGTCATCCCCTGCCTGGACGTGGACAACGGCCGGGTCGTCAAGGGCGTCAACTTCCAGAACCTGCGCGACGCGGGCGACCCCGTCGAGATGGCCAAGGTGTACGACGCCGAGGGCGCCGACGAGCTGACGTTCCTGGACATCACCGCCTCGTCGGGCAACCGCGAGACGACGTACGACGTGGTCCGCCGTACGGCCGAGCAGGTGTTCATCCCGCTCACGGTCGGCGGCGGCGTCCGCACGGCCGAGGACGTGGACAAGCTGCTGCGGGCCGGCGCCGACAAGGTGGGCGTCAACACGGCCGCGATCGCCCGCCCCGACCTGATCCGCGAGATCGCGGAGCGCTTCGGCCGCCAGGTGCTGGTCCTGTCCGTGGACGCGCGCCGCACCGCCGAGGGCACCTTCGAGGTCACCACCCACGGCGGCCGGCGCGGCACCGGCATCGACGCCGTCGAATGGGCGCACCGGGCCGCCGAGCTGGGCGCGGGCGAGATCCTGCTCAACTCCATGGACGCGGACGGCACGAAGGACGGCTACGACCTGGAGATGATCGCCGCGGTACGCAAGCACGTGACGGTCCCGGTGATCGCCTCGGGCGGTGCGGGCAGGCTGACCGACTTCCCGCCGGCCATCGGCGCGGGCGCGGACGCGGTCCTTGCGGCGTCCGTCTTCCACTTCGGCGACCTTCGGATCGGCGAGGTGAAGCAGGCGCTGCGGGAGGCGGGGCACCCCGTCCGCTGACCGCCGCCGCGACCGGCGCCCGGGGCGCCGGTCCGGTCTGCCGGCTGCCTCAGATGCCCAGCTGCTTCGCCTCGTGCAGCTTGGCGACCGCGTCCTTGTCGCCGTCCAGTTCCACCTCGGCGGCGCTCTGCCGGCCGTAGGAGAACAGCAGCAGCTCCGACGGCTCGCCGGTCACCGTCACCACGGGGGTCCCGCGGTGGGCGACCGCCGTCTGGCCGTCCGGGCGGCGCAGCACCAGGCCCGTCGGGGCGCTGCGGCCCATCAGGCGGGCCGAGCGCTCCAGGCGGGACCACAGGGTGTCCTGGAAGACCTGGTCCAGCTCGCGCGGCGCCCAGTCCGGCCGCGCACGGCGGACGTCCTCCGTGTGCACGTAGAACTCGACGGTGTTCGACAGCTCGTCGACCTGCTTGAGCTGGAACGGCGAGAAGCGCGGCGGGCCGGTGCGGATGAGCTGGATCAGCTCCTCGTACGGCTTGGCGGTGAACTCCGCCATCACCCGTTCCAGGCGCGGCGCGAGCTGCTTGACCAGGAGGCCGCCTGCGGCATCGGGCCGGCGTTCGCGCACCACCACGTGCGCGGCGAGGTCACGGGTGAGCCAGCCCTCGCAGAGGGTCGGGGCGTCCGGGCCCTCGGCCTCCAACAGGTCGGCCAGGAGAAGTCGTTCACGCTTGGCGAAAGTCGACATGCAGTCAGCCTACGACCACACTCCGGGTCCGCCCAGTGGACACCACCCCGTCACTGTCAGTGGCGGCAGGCACAATGGCACCCATGACCAGTACGCCGCCCCCCAGCAGCCTCGACCCGGAGATCGCCGCGCGCCTCAAGCGCAGCGCCGACGGGCTCGTCCCCGCCATCGCCCAGCAGTACGACACCGGTGAGGTGCTCATGCTCGGCTGGATGGACGACGAGGCGCTGCACCGCACCCTCACCACCGGCCGCTGCACGTACTGGTCGCGCAGCCGCCGGGAGTACTGGGTGAAGGGCGACACCTCCGGCCACTTCCAGTGGGTCAAGTCCGTCGCCCTCGACTGCGACGCGGACACCGTGCTGGTCAAGGTCGACCAGGTCGGCGCCGCCTGCCACACCGGCGCCCGCACCTGCTTCGACGCCGACGTGCTCGTCAAGGACGGCGCCGGTTCCGGCGCAGCGTCCACGGATCAGTAAGGTCTGCCCGCATGGACCTCGAGACCTTCCGCAAGCTGGCCACCGACCGGCGCGTCATCCCGGTCACGCGCAAGCTCCTCGCCGACGGCGACACCCCGGTCGCGCTCTACCGCAAGCTCGCCGCCGAGCGCCCCGGCACCTTCCTGCTGGAGTCCGCGGAGAACGGGCGCTCCTGGTCCCGTTACTCCTTCGTCGGCGTGCGGTCGGCAGCGACCCTGACGGCCCGTGACGGGCAGGCCCACTGGCTCGGCGCGCCGCCCGTCGGAGTCCCCGTCGACGGTGATCCGCTGGTCGCACTGCGCGCCACCATCGAGGCCCTGCACACCCCGCACCAGGAGGGCCTGCCGCCCTTCACCGGCGGCATGGTCGGCTATCTCGGCTACGACATCGTGCGCCGCCTGGAGAAGATCGGCCCGGGGGAGCGGGACGACCTCCGGCTGCCCGAGCTCACCATGCTGCTCACCAGCGACCTCGCCGTCATGGACCACTGGGAGGGCTCGGTCCTGCTGATCGCCAACGCGATCAACCACAACGACCTCGACACCGGTGTCGACGAGGCCCACGCGGACGCGGTCGCCCGCCTCGACGCCATGGAGGCCGACCTCTCGCGCGCGGTCGCCCAGCCGCCCGCAGTGCTCCCGCCCTCCGAGCTCCCCGAGTACACGGCCCTGTGGGGCGGTCCCGACTTCCAGGAGGCCGTCGAGGACATCAAGGAGCGCATCCGGGCCGGGGAGGCCTTCCAGGTCGTCCCCTCGCAGCGCTTCGAAACGCCGTGCACGGCAAGCGCGTTGGACGTCTACCGGGTGCTGCGGGCGACCAACCCCTCGCCGTACATGTACCTGTTCCGCTTCGACGGCTTCGATGTCGTGGGCTCTTCCCCCGAGGCCCTGGTCAAGGTCGAGGACGGGCATGCGATGGTCCACCCCATCGCCGGGACGCGGCACCGAGGGGCCACCCCGCAGGAGGACCAGGCCCTCGCCGACGAACTGCTCGCCGACCCCAAGGAGCGCGCCGAGCACCTCATGCTCGTCGACCTCGGCCGCAATGACCTGGGACGGGTCTGCGAGCCGGGCTCGGTCGAGGTCGTCGACTTCATGTCCGTCGAGCGGTACTCGCACGTGATGCACATCGTCTCCACCGTCACCGGCAAGGTCGCCGAGGGCCGCACCGCCTTCGACGTCCTCACCGCCTGCTTCCCGGCGGGCACCCTCTCCGGCGCCCCCAAGCCCCGGGCGATGCAGATCATCGACGAACTCGAGCCGTCCCGGCGCGGGTTGTACGGCGGCTGCGTCGGCTACCTCGACTTCGCGGGCGACTCCGACACCGCCATCGCCATCCGCACGGCCCTGCTGCGCGGCGGCACGGCGTACGTCCAGGCGGGCGCCGGCATCGTCGCCGACTCCGACCCGCTCGCCGAGGACCAGGAGTGCCGCAACAAGGCCGCGGCCGTGCTGCGGGCGGTCCACACGGCCAACCGGCTGGGCAAGTAGGACCCTTCCTCGACAAGTGGGGTGCTTCTCACGTGAACCCCGGGTGACGGTTCGCCCGGGGTTCGGGCGATAGTGGAGTACGTGACTGCTGTTCCTCACCCCCGTTCCGAAGCCGGCGGACCCACACGGTCCGGTCGCCGGAGTCTCGCCCTTGCCCTGCTGTGCGGTGCGCTCGGCGCGGCCGTGGCGTTGCTGGCCACCCGTCAGCGCTGGTCGGAGGGGACCGCGACGGTGGCCGGCGGCGCCTTCCCGCTGACCGCCAAGGGCAGCGACGTCACGGGCGTACCCGCGGCGCTCGCCATAGTGGGCCTCGCCGCGCTCGTCGCCGTCTTCGCCGTCCGCCGGGCGGGCCGCCTGCTGGTCTCGGCCCTGCTCGCGCTCTCCGGCGCGGGCACCGTGGCCGCGGCCCTGCTGGGCGTCTCCGACAGCTCCGCGCTCGACGAGAAGGCCGCGCAGGCCGCCGGCGACACCTCGGCCACCGTGGACGGCCTCTCCCACACCGCCTGGCCGTACGTCGCGGCCGTGGGCGGCCTCCTGCTCCTCGTCGCGGGCCTGCTCGCCCTGCGCTACGGCCGGAACTGGCCCGCGATGTCCGGCCGCTACGAACGCGACGGCGCCCCCAAGGCCCGCCGCAGGACCGCGTCCGTGGACCCCGACCGCCCCGAGGACATCTGGAAGGCACTCGACCGCGGCGAGGACCCCACGGGAGCCTAGGCCCTCTCCCGGGTCGCCACGCGCAAGCAGCCACCCCCGGGCAGCGCACGCGTGGGCGTGCGGGACAATGTCCGTTGAGCGTCCGGCTCAGACAGGTAAACATCAGCGAGGAGCAAGTCATGGCGGGCAGCAGCCACGGTCACACCCCGGCCGCCTGGACCGGTGTCACGATCGCCTTCATCGGTTTCTGCGTCTCGGGTGCCTTCATGGTGATGGCTCAGCCCGTGGGCTTCTGGGCCGGCATGGCGATCGTGGTCGTCGGCGGCATCGTCGGCTGGATCATGAGCGCGATGGGCATGGGCCAGCCGAAGGACGCGCACCAGACGTTCCAGGACGCGCTCGAGCAGAGCCAGGCGGCCGTCAGCGCCAAGAGCTGACGCACACACGACTGCCGCTGAGGGGCGATCCGGCACCGGATCGCCCCTCACGCGTGGTGTTGCCCGTCCCCCAAGGGGACAATGCGAGACTTGAACCCTTCCCGGTTGAAGCCGGGAATTCCTGGCTCACGCGGCTCGACCGCTCAGCGAGCGACCGAGTCCTACGCGATCAACACCAGCCGGGTCGGAACCAGCCCGGTTGACGGAACACGTCAAGGAGGTAGCGCGTGCTCGGTTCTCGCGACGCGCCGGCCGCAGCGTATCCGGTCGCGATCCGGCCTGGCAGCGAATCCTGCCTGGTGGTGACACGGTGAGCGCCGTCGGCCCGCGCGCGACGGCACGCACGGCTCCACTGGCGCGCCTTGCCGTTCCCGCCGGGATCATGGCGGCCGTCGCCGGGGCCTTCGCATACGTGGGGACGGTCGACCCGTACCAGCCCGGCCACTACCCGGTCTGCCCCCTCTACCGGCTCACCGGCCTGTACTGCCCCGGCTGCGGCGGCCTGCGCAGCGCGCACTCCTTCATCCACGGGGACTTCCTGGCGGCGCTCCAGGACAACGCCCTCGCCGTCGTCGGCTATCTGGGCTTCGCCGTGCTGTGGACCGTATGGGTGGTGCGCGCGGTGCGTGGAAGGCCGTTCCGTCTCGAACTCGGGAGCCGGCAGCTGTGGGTGCTGGGGACGTTGTCGCTGGTCTTCACGGTTGTCCGGAACCTGCCGTTCGGTGGCTGGCTACATCCTTGATCAATGGGCGAACGTCCAGGTACTGGGACCGGCGTCAACCGGATGTGAGGCCTACCCCTCCCTGCGGATACCATCGCAGTGGCCATCTGTTTTTCCCCAGGGGTCAGCTTGGTTCAACAGCTTGAACAGTCAACCGTCTGGAAGGGGGCCGCTCGCGTGAGTGTGCTCGACGAGATCATCGACGGAGTCCGTGCCGACCTCGCGGAGCGGCAGGCGCGCGTCAGCCTCGACGAGCTCAAGGAGCGCGCGGCGAAGGCTCCCGCCGCCAAGGACGGCCTGGCCGCCCTGCGCGGCGACGGTGTGAAGGTCATCTGCGAGGTCAAGCGCTCCAGCCCCTCCAAGGGCGCCCTGGCCGCGATCGCCGACCCGGCGGGCCTCGCCGCGGATTACGAGGCGGGCGGCGCCGCCGTCATCTCCGTCCTGACCGAGCAGCGCCGCTTCGGCGGCTCGCTGGCCGACCTGGAGGCGGTCCGCGCCCGGGTGGACATCCCGGTCCTGCGCAAGGACTTCATCGTCACCTCGTACCAGCTGTGGGAGGCCCGCGCGTACGGCGCCGACCTCGCCCTGCTGATCGTCGCGGCCCTCGACCAGCCCGCCCTCGAATCCCTCATCGAGCGTGCCGTCTCCATCGGCCTCACCCCGCTCGTCGAGGTCCACGACGAGGACGAGGTCGAGCGCGCGGTGGACGCGGGCGCCAAGGTCATCGGCATCAACGCCCGCAACCTCAAGACCCTCGAGGTCGACCGCGGCACCTTCGAGCGCGTCGCCCCCGAGATCCCCGACAGCATCGTCAAGATCGCCGAGTCCGGCGTCCGCGGCCCCCACGACCTCATCGCCTACGCCAACGCCGGCGCCGACGCGGTCCTGGTCGGCGAGTCCCTGGTGACGGGCAAGGACCCGAAGTCCGCGGTCTCGGACCTGGTGGCGGCGGGGGAGCATCCCGCACTGCGGCACGGCCGCAGCTGATCACCCGGTAGAGTGGCGCCGATGACTCTCACCATGACGACCGTGGACCGGTACGCCCGCCTGGCGCGCGGCTGCCGCCCCCGCGGCTGCCGTGCCCCGGCACGCCGCGTGCACGGTCGGAGGGTCAGGTACGTCATCGGAGACGAACCCGGGCAGGTGAACGGGCGGCGATGGCAGCGCCCCTTCAGGGGCGCGGGGCTCTATTCGATCTGCGGCTACCGCCGCGCGGGCGCGACCAGCCACTGACGGCCTGCAGTCGACCGGCAAATCCCTGCCCCCACGGCGATCAGTGTTCTTCATTCACGCACTCACCGTGAGGTTTCCGCATGCCCAGCGAGTTCTTCATCCCCGACCCGGAGGGTCAAGTCCCCACCCCCGAAGGCTACTTCGGCGCCTTCGGCGGCAAGTTCATCCCGGAGGCCCTCGTCGCCGCCGTGGACGAGGTGGCCGTCGAGTACGACAAGGCCAAGCACGACCCCGAGTTCGCCCGCGAACTCGACGACCTGCTGGTCCACTACACCGGCCGCCCCAGCTCCCTCACCGAGGTCCCCCGCTTCGCCGAACACGCCGGCGGCGCCCGGGTGTTCCTCAAGCGCGAGGACCTCAACCACACCGGCTCCCACAAGATCAACAACGTGCTGGGCCAGGCTCTGCTCACCAAGCGCATGGGCAAGACCCGCGTCATCGCCGAGACCGGCGCCGGCCAGCACGGCGTCGCCACGGCGACGGCCTGCGCGCTGTTCGGTCTCGAGTGCACGATCTACATGGGTGAGATCGACACCAAGCGCCAGGCCCTGAACGTGGCCCGGATGCGCATGCTCGGTGCCGAGGTCGTCGCGGTGAAGTCCGGCAGCCGTACGCTCAAGGACGCCATCAACGAGGCCTTCCGGGACTGGGTCGCCAACGTCGACCACACCCACTACCTGTTCGGTACGGTCGCCGGCCCGCACCCCTTCCCGGCCATGGTCCGCGACTTCCACCGCGTGATCGGCGTCGAGGCCCGCCGCCAGCTCCTCGAGCAGGCCGGACGACTGCCCGACGCGGCCATCGCCTGCGTCGGCGGCGGCTCCAACGCCATCGGCCTCTTCCACGCCTTCATCCCGGACGCGTCCGTACGCCTCATCGGCTGCGAGCCGGCCGGCCACGGCGTGGAGACCGGCGAGCACGCGGCGACCCTGACCGCGGGCGAGCCCGGCATCCTGCACGGCTCCCGCTCCTATGTCCTCCAGGACGAGGAGGGCCAGATCACCGAGCCGTACTCGATCTCGGCCGGTCTGGACTACCCGGGCATCGGCCCCGAGCACTCGTACCTCAAGGACAGCGGCCGCGGCGAGTACCGCGCGGTCACCGACGACGCGGCGATGCAGGCCCTGCGCCTGCTCTCGCGCACCGAGGGGATCATCCCGGCCATCGAGAGCGCGCACGCCCTCGCCGGCGCCCTGGAGGTCGGCAAGGAGCTGGGCAAGGACGGCCTGATCGTCGTCAACCTGTCCGGCCGCGGCGACAAGGACATGGACACGGCCGCCCGGTACTTCGGCCTGTACGACACCGACGCCGAGGTCGCCGCCAACGAAGCCGACATCGCGGAGATCGAGGGGGACGCCAAGTGAGCGGCAACATCCAACTGCTGACGGACACCCTCGCCGCCGCGAAGGCGGAGGGGCGCGCCGCGCTCATCGCCTACCTCCCGGCCGGGTTCCCGACCGTGGACGGCGGCATCGAGGCGATCAAGGCCGTCTTCGACGGCGGCGCGGACGTGGTCGAGGTCGGGCTGCCGCACAGCGACCCCGTCCTCGACGGCCCCGTCATCCAGACCGCGGACGACATCGCCCTGCGCGGCGGAGTCAAGATCGCCGACGTCATGCGCACGGTCCGCGAGGCGCACACGGCCACCGGGAAGCCGGTGCTCGTGATGACGTACTGGAACCCGATCGACCGCTACGGCGTCGAGCGCTTCACCGCAGAGCTCGCCGAGGCCGGTGGCGCGGGCTGCATCCTGCCCGACCTGCCGGTGCAGGAGTCGGCCCTGTGGAGGGAGCACGCCGAGAAGCACGGGCTCGCCACGGTCTTCGTGGTCGCGCCCAGCAGCAAGGACGCGCGGCTCGCACAGATCACCGCGGCGGGCAGCGGGTTCGTGTACGCGGCCTCGCTGATGGGCGTCACCGGCACCCGTGAGTCGGTGGGCGCGCAGGCCCAGGACCTGGTGGAGCGCACCCGCGCCACCGGCTCCGACCTGCCCGTCTGTGTCGGGCTCGGGGTCTCCAACGCGGAGCAGGCCGCCGAGGTGGCCGGCTTCGCCGACGGCGTGATCGTCGGCTCGGCCTTCGTCAAGCGGATGCTGGACGCGCCGGACGACGCGGCCGGCGTCGAGGCCGTCCGCGCGCTCGCCGGTGAGCTCGCCAAGGGCGTGCGCCGACAGGCGTGACCGAGCAGTTCAGCTCACGTGGGTCCGCTCGTTTCGCGGGGGTCCTCCGAACGAGTGGATCTGGGGCCGGGGAGGCGCATTGCGCCTCCCCGGCTTCGTTCTGGGGGTGTGAGCGAGAAGAACCGTGACGGAAAGCGCACCGCCCGGGAGCGGCTGGCGGTCGAGCGTGAGAAGCAGAAGGCCGCGGAGAAGCGACGGCGGACGCTGATCGTGGGCGCGAGTGTCGTCTGCGTCCTCGGCCTCGCGGCGGTGATCGGGGTGGTCGCCGCCAACGCGGGCAAGGACAAGGGCAAGAGCTCGGGCCCGGTCGTGGCGCCTTCCGGGGCGCAGGGCAAGGACGGCCTCGCGATCGCCGTGGGCAAGGAGGGCGCCAAGCCGACGCTCACCATCTGGGAGGACTTCCGCTGCCCGGCCTGCCAGGCCTTCGAGACGGTGTACCGCCCGACGCTCCATGAGCTGACCGACTCCGGCAAGCTCAGAATCGAATACCACCTGGTCCGGCTGATCGACGGCAACCTCGGCGGCACCGGCTCGCTGCGCGCGGGCAACGCCGCCGCCTGCGCGCAGAACGCCGGAAGGTTCCGCGACTACCACGACGTGCTCTACGAGAACCAGCCCAAGGAAACCGTCGACACCTTCGCCAACAACGCCAAGCTGATCGACCTGGCGCGCAAGGTGGGCGGCCTCGACACGCCGACCTTCCGCACCTGCGTCAACGACGGCAAGCACGACAGCTGGGTCGACAAGTCGAACGCCGCGTTCAAGGCCGGCCGTTTCAGCGGGACCCCGACCGTGCTGCTCGACGGCAAGAACATCTACCAGGACCAGACGCTGACCCCGGCGAAGCTGAAGCAGATGGTGCTGGCGGCGAAGTAGGGCAGGCCCAGGCCCTGGGGGTAAGAGTTTCACGCCCGCCCGTTATGGACCCGTAGCCGGGCTGCTTGCCGTCGGCCCGGCCCGGCACGGTAGCGTCGACTCTGCCATGGAAGAACTTGCCTACATTCCGAGCCCGTCGCGCGGGGTGCTGTACCTCGGCCCCATCCCGCTGCGCGGCTACGCATTCTGCATCATCATCGGCGTCTTCGTCGCCGTCTGGCTCGGCAACAGGCGCTGGATCGCCCGGGGCGGGCGAGCCGGCACGGTGGCCGACATCGCTGTCTGGGCGGTGCCCTTCGGCCTGGTCGGCGGTCGCCTGTACCACGTGATCACGGACTACGAGCTGTACTTCAGCCAGGGCCGTGACTGGGTGGACGCCTTCAAGGTGTGGCAGGGCGGCCTGGGCATCTGGGGTGCGATCGCGCTCGGCGCGGTCGGCGCGTGGATCGGCTGCCGCCGCCGGGGCATCCCGCTGCCCGCCTACGCCGATGCCATCGCCCCCGGTATCGCCTTCGCGCAGGCGATCGGACGCTGGGGCAACTGGTTCAACCAGGAGCTGTACGGCAAGGAGACCCACCTTCCCTGGGCGCTGCACATCACGTCCTCCGCGGACGGCCGGGTGCCCGGGTACTACCATCCGACGTTTCTCTACGAGTCCCTGTGGTGCATCGGAGTCGCCCTGCTCGTGATCTGGGCCGACCGTCGCTTCAAGCTGGGACACGGCCGGGCGTTCGCGCTGTATGTCGCCGCGTACTGCGTGGGCCGGGCGTGGATCGAGTACATGCGCGTCGACGACGCCCACCACATCCTGGGCGTGCGGCTCAACGACTGGACCGCGGGGATCGTGTTCCTGCTCGCGGTGGCGTACATCGTGGTGTCGGCGAAGAAGCGGCCCGGCAGGGAAGAAGTGGTCGAGCCGGGTGCCGCGGAGGAAGCGGCCGAGGCCGACGGCGGGGCCGCCGTGGCCCTCGACAAGGACGAGGCGGACTCCTCGGCTGCGAAGCAGGACGCGGAGGGCTCCGCAGCGGAACCCGAGGAACCCGCAGAACGCGAGGCCGCCGAGGACGAGGCGGAGGACAGCGCGAAGGACAGCGCCGAGTCGGCCAAGAAGAGCTGACCGTTCGGTCGTACGTCGACGAGGGCGCCCGGGCCACGAGGTCCGGGCGCCCTCGTCTTCAGTTCCGGCGGGCGAGCGACAGCGTGCGGTGTGCTGCCGCCACCACGGCCGCGTCGATGAACCTGCCGTCCGGCAGTGCCTGGGCGCCCTGCTGGGTCATCGCCGCCTTGACGATCGTCTCGGCCTCCTCGGCCTCCCGCTCCGTGGGGAGGTAGGCCCGCTCGATGATGGGGAGTTGGCGGGGGTGGATGGCCGCGCGGCCCAGGAAGCCGAGACTGCGGCCGTGGGCGCAGGAGGCCGCCAGGCCCTCCAGGTCGCGGATGTCCGGATGGACCGACTGCGGCGCCGGGGGCAGGCCTGCGGCCCGGGCGGCGACGACGATCCGGGAGCGGCACCAGTCGAGGCCGGCGTCCTCGCGTACCCCCAGGTCGGCCTGGAGGTCCGCTTCTCCGAGGGCGATGCCGCGCAGGGCGGGGTGGGCGGAGGCGATGGCATGGGCCCGCTCGACGGCCAGGGCGGATTCCAGGAGGGCGTACAGAGCGGGCGTACCGCCGCCGTGCGCAGAGCGTTCCGCGGTGCGGACGATCTGCTCGGGAGAGGTGACCTTCGGCAGACGCAGCCCCGAGAGGCCGGGCCGCCCGGCCACCGCCTCCAGGTCCCGGGGCGCCAGCGGCCCGTCCAGGGCGTTCACACGCACGTGGACGGGGACCGGCTGCGGGGCGGAGAGCAGCTCGGCGGTGGCCGCGCGGGCGTACTCCTTGCGGTCCGGGGCGACCGCGTCCTCCAGGTCGATGACGACGACGTCGGCCCCGGCGGTCAGCGCCTTCGCGACCACGTGCGGGCGGTCGCCGGGAGCGTAGAGCCAGGTGAGCGGGGGCGCTGTCATACGGCGCCCTCCTCGCGGAGGGTGACTGGCTCGATGACTGGCTCGGGCGGGGTCGGGCCGAGGTCGGTCAGGACGGTCTCGGTGTGGGCGCCGTCCGGGCGGCGTGCCCGGTGGATTGCGCCGGGGGTGGTGGAGGGGCGGAGCTGGAGGTTCTGCGTCATACGGCGCCCTCCTTGCGCAGGGTTGTCAGTTCGGCCGGGGTGAGGCCGAGGCTGGTCAGGACGGTCTCGGTGTCGGCGCCGTGGGGGCGGCCCGGCCAGTGGATCGCGCCGGGGGTTGCGGAGAGGCGGAAGAGGACGTTCTGCATGCGCAGGGGGCCCAGGTCCGGGTCGTCGAGGGTGGTGATCGTGTCGAGGGCCGCGTACTGCGGGTCGGTCATCACGTCCCGTACGTCCTGGATGGGCGCGACCGCGGCCTCGGCCTTCTCGAAGGCCGCGAGGACCTCGCCACGGGTGCGCCCGGCGATCCAGCCGCCGACCGCCTCGTCCAGGACGTCGGCGTGCCGGGCGCGGTCGGCACCCGTCGCGAACCACGGCTCGTCGATCAGCTCCGGGCGGCCCACCAGGCACATCACGCGTTCCGCGACCGACTGCGCGGAGGTCGAGACGGCGACCCAGGTGCCGTCGGCGGTGCGATAGGTGTTGCGGGGCGCGTTGTTGGCGGAACGGTTGCCGGTGCGCTGCTGCACGTAGCCCAGCTGGTCGTACCAGGTCGGCTGGGGGCCGAGGACGGTCAGGATCGGCTCGATGATCGCCATGTCGACGACCTGGCCCTCGCCGGTGCGGTCACGGGCGGACAGCGCGGTCATGACGGCGTAGGCGGTGGCCAGACCGGCGACGGAGTCGGCGAGGCCGAAGGGCGGCAGCGTCGGAGGTGCGTCCGGTTCGCCGGTGATCGCGGCGAAACCGCTCATGGCCTCGGCGAGGGTGCCGAAGCCGGGGCGGTGCGCATACGGGCCGAACTGGCCGAAGGCGGTGACCCTGGTCAGGATCAGACGGGGGTTGGCGGCGGACAGCTCCGCCCAGCCCAGGTCCCACTTCTCCAGCGTGCCGGGGCGGAAGTTCTCGATGACGACGTCGGCGGTGGCGACAAGACGCAGCAGGGTGGAGCGGCCGCCCGGCTTCGACAGGTCGAGGGTGATGGTGTGCTTGTTGCGGCCGAGGACCTTCCACCAGAGGCCGACGCCGTCCTTAGACGGGCCGTGGCCACGGGAGGGATCGGGCTTCGCCGGGTGCTCCACCTTGATGACCTCCGCGCCGAAGTCGCCGAGCATCGTGGCGGCGAGCGGCCCGGCGAAGAGGGTGGCGAGGTCGAGGACGCGCAGGCCGCTGAGCGGGGCTTCGTTCATGACGCGAACTGCGCTTCGATCTCCGGGCGGCAGGGCATCGACGCCGACGCTCCGGGCCGCTGGACCGACAGCGCCGCGGCCGCGCCCGCCCAGGCCAGCGCGGACCGCATCGGCCGCCCCTCGGTCAGTGCCACGGCGAGGGCGCCGACGAACGTGTCGCCCGCGCCCGTCGAGTCCACGGCGGTGACCTGCGGTGCGGGCACGACGAGCGGATCGGCGCCGCGGGCCGCGTACAGGCAACCCGTCGAGCCGAGGGTGACGACCACCTCCGGCACCTGGTCGAGCAGGGCTGTGGCCGCGGCGGCCGGGTCGGTACGGCCGGTGAGGATGGTGGCCTCGTGCTCGTTGGGGACCAACAGGTCGGTGGCGGCAAGGAGTTCGGGTGGCAGCGGCTGGGCGGGGGCGGGGGTGAGGATCGTACGGATGCCGTGGGCGCGGGCGGCCCGCGCGCCCGCCAGTACGGCCGCGAGCGGGATCTCCAGTTGGAGGAGCAGGGCGTCGGCGGAGGCGATGAGGGCGTCGTCGCCGGGGACGAGGTGGTCGACGATGCCGTTGGCGCCGGGGATGACGACGATCGAGTTGCCGCCCTTGTCGTCGACGACGATGTGGGCGGTGCCGGAAGGGCCTTCGACGGTGCGCAGCAGGTCGGTGTCGACGCCCGAGTGCTCCAGGGTGGAGCGGAGGCGGGCGCCGAAGGTGTCGTTCCCGACCGCGCCGATCATCGAGACGGTGGCGCCCGCGCGGGCCGCGGCGATCGCCTGGTTGGCGCCCTTGCCGCCGGGGATCGTACGGAACTCCCGTCCCCTGACGGTCTCTCCGCGCTGCGGGGCCTTCTCGACGTAGGTGACGAGGTCCATGTTCGTGCTGCCCAGTACGACGATGTGGGTCATGGGCGGGATGCCTCCCGGAGGGTGAGATGGGCCAGGGCGTCGAAGCCGATGCCGTTGAAGTCGCCGATGGAAGTGGCCAGTCGGTTCTTGAGGGGGGTGGTCCAGCGGTCGGGCAGGGCGAGGGGGCTGCCGGTGAGGAGGGCGGCGATGCTGCCTGCCGTGGCGCCGTTGGAGTCCGTGTCCCAACCGCCCGACACGGCACGGCAGATGGAGCCGGTGAAGTCGCCGTTCGCGTGGGTGAGGGCGGCGGCGATCAGGGCCGTGTTGGGGACGGCGTGGACCCAGTGGTGGGTGTCGGCATGGGTGGCGTGGAGCTCGTCCACGACGGTGTCGAAGTCCGCGTGCTTCTCGGCGAGTCGGATGGCGTGACGGACGGCTCGGGCCACACGGGAGCGGGGTGGGATCACCGTGAGGCCGGTGCGCAGGCAGGCGTGGATGTCATGGGCGGCGGTGGCCGCCTGCGCGATGGTGGCCGCCGTGAACATCGCCGCGTAGACGCCGTTGGCGGTGTGGGTGAGGGTGGCGTCGCGGTGGGCCTGTTCCGCTGCGGCAGCCGGGTCGCCGGGGTTGGTCCAGCCGTGGACGTCGGCTCGGATGAGGGCGCCGATCCATTCGCGGAAGGGGTTGCGGTGGCGGGCCGTGCGGGGTGGTTCCAGGCCGAGGAGGAGGTTGCGGTAGGCGATGCGTTCGGCGGTGAAGGTGCGGCCGGCCGGGAGCTCTGTGAGCCAGAGCTCGGCTGCGTCGGTGGTGGTGAAGTGCTTTCCGTGGCGTTGCAGCAGGAGGAGGTTGAGGAGGGGGTAGTTGAGGTCGTCGTCCTCGGGCATGCCGTCGATGTTCTCGGCGAGGGAGGTGGTTGCCGAGCGGCGGTTCCAGGGGTGTTGCGACAGGAGGCCTTCTGGGACGCCGCGGGCTGTGAAGTAGGTGTTCAGGGGCCAGTTGCCGGTGGACTGCGCCAGTGCGCGGATGGCTTCGAGGGGGAGTTTTTCCACGGGTTTGCCCAGGAGGCAGCCGACGGCTCTGCCCAGCCAGGCGGCTTCCAGGCGGGCGTGAGTGGGGGTGGGGGCGCTCGCCGGCGCTGGCGGGGGGCCGCTCTCTTTGGGCCGGGAGCCGCCCCAGCGGCACGACTGCCCGCAGCTACGGGGGCTTTCAGCGCTCGGCCAGTCTGGGCAGAGGGATCTGATCTTTGTCAGGTCCGTTGGTTCGGCGTCCTCCAACGTGCTTGGCAGGTCCGCCAGTTCGTCCAGCAGGTCCTTTGCCAGCAGCCGTAGATAGCGCGACGCCGGTTTCGTCGACGCGCCTGCGTGCAGCGGGGCCTCCGTGCCGCCCGCAGCCTTCCATCTCGCCGCGATCGCCGATGGCTCGCGGCCGTCCAGGGTCGCCTGGCGCAGTTCGTGGCCGATCAGGTCCTCCGGCTGGACCCAGGTCAGTCGGAGCATCTCGGGTCTCCGAGGTTGATGAACGCAGACTCGTGGGTCCTGCGGCGGTGTACGTCCCGTTCGAAGATCTCGCGGGTCACGGCGGTGAGGGCCGTCGCCGGTTGCCACAGGTCCAGGCGGCTCGCCTCCGCCACCTGCTTCGACCAGTCCTCCGGGGCCGGGGAACCCAGGGCCCCGGCGAGCGCGCCGGTCATCGTCGCGATCGAGTCGCAGTCGCGGCCGTAGTTCACCGCGCCCAGGACCGCGTGCCGGTAGTCGCCGCGGGACACCAGCAACATGCCCAGGGCGACGGGGAGTTCCTCGATGGAGTGGAGGCGGGACGGGCGGCGGGCGCCGAGGGACGGGGTGCGGTAGTCCGGGCCGACCGTGTCGTAGGGGGCGACTGCTTCCCGTAGCGGAAGCAGGGCCGATTCGAAGTCCGTGTGAAGGGACGCCTCTTCGCAGACCTTCTCGATCGCCGTGCGGGTGCCGTCCTTCGCGAGGGACAGGGCCGCGGTGACGACCGAGTCCGGGGTTGCCCCGGGGAGGGTCGCCGCGGCCACCGCCGCCGCGAAGACGCCTGCCGCCTCGCGGCCGTACGAGGACTGGTGGGCGCCCGCGATGTCGATCGCCTCGGTGTAGGCGGCCGGGGGGTTGGCCGCGTTCACCAGGCCCACCGGAGCCATGTACATCGCCGCACCGCAGTTGACGATGTTGCCGACGCCGGCCTCGCGGGGGTCGACATGGCCGTAGTGGAGACGGGCCACCAGCCATTTCTCCGCGAGGAAGATGCGGTGCAGGGGGAGGGCTTCCTGCTCCAGCTCCGGGATCCAGCGGGGGGTCGTCATCAGGTCCGGGACCAGGTGGTCGGCGATCGCGTAGGCGTCGAGGTGGTCGCGGACCCGGTCGTAGACCCGGATCAGGGCGTGCGTCATCAAGGTGTCGTCGGTGACGTGGCCGTCGCCCTTGTGGTACGGCGCGAGGGGGCGGGCCGTGCGCCAGGCCTCGCCGTTCCAGGGGCCGACGATGCCGTGGACGCGGCCGCTGTGGCGTTCGAGGATCTGGTCGGGGGAGTAGCCCTCGACGGGGCCGCCGAGGGCGTCGCCGACCGCCGCGCCCACGAGGGCCCCGGTGATCCGGTCCTCGAGGCTGGTTTTGGGGTTTTTGGGCCTCATGGCCCGAATCATCCTCCTGGTGGGGCCGGTTGTGCGGCTTCCAGGAGTTCGGCGAGTTCCACCAGGTCGGTGCCGGTGAGGCGGGGGAGAGCGCAGCCTGAGAGGGTGCGGCAGGCTTCCCGCCAGGTGGCGGGGATGGACGCGCCGCCGCCCAGCGCGCCGGTGAGGGCGCCTGCCAGGGCCGGGGCCGAGTCGGCGACTCGGGAGAGGCAGACGGCGGCCGGTACCGCTTCGGCGATACGGCCGTTCGACGCGGCGGTCAGGGCCAGGGCCACCGGGACCGTCTCGGCCGCAGCGATGCCGTAGCTGTAGACGTGGTCGACGATCTGGTGTTCCAGGAGGGGGACCAGGGTGAAGGCGGTCTCGGCGTCGGCGGCCAGCTTGAGGGCGTGGCGGGCGTTGCGGCCGATCTCGGTGGTCTCGGGGAGTTCGGTGAGGGCCGCGTTGACGCAGGTCTCGACGTCCGCGCCGGCCAGTGCGAGTGCGAGGGCCGCCGCCATCGCCCGGGCGCCGTGCACTCCGTCGCCGTCCTGGGTGTAGCGGGCGTCGAACTCGGCCAGGTCGGCGGCGAGTCGGGGGGCGCCGGGGTGCGCCACGGCGAGTACGCAGGCCCGTACGCAGGCCGCGTCGTCGAAGTAGTGGGGGTTGTCGTGGCCGGTGGCGGGCGGGCGCAGGCCGGTGGCGAGATTGCCGAGGCCGGCGCGTACGGAGATACGGGCGCGGAGGGGGAGGACGGCGGACTCGACCTCCGGGGCGCGGTCCGCCGCGGCGGCCACCTCGGCGGCGAGGGCGTTCCAGGTGAGGTCGATGGCGGCTCTTGTACGGCGATGTCGGCTCAGGTCGGCGAGGGCGGTGTCGTCGCCGGCGCGCAGAAGTGCCTCCGCGGCGAAGGCCGCCCACTCGGCGTCGTCGGAGCACCCCAGGCGGAGGGGCTCGGGGGGCTGGTTCAGAGCGATGGGGACGGGGAGGGTGGTGGTGGCGTTCTGTTCGGCGAAGGTGTCGAGTTCACGGGTGAGGCGGCGTGTCCACTCGGGCATACGGGCGGCCCGGTGGCGGGCGGCGGGCCAGCCGGCGGCGTCGCCCGCAGCGAGGCCGAGCAGCAGCCCGACGGTCCTCCCGGCCCGGGCGGTGCCCTGCGGGGGCCGGGGCTCGGCCGCCCCTGCGGGGCCCTGCGGGGGCTGGGACTCGGTCGCCTCGGCTTCGCCATCGGCGGATCGGTTCCCACCCGCACCATCCGTGCGACTTTCGTCGTCGGGTGCGGGTGGCCCCAGTGGGGGGTTCTCGCCGTTGGCGGCTGCGGGGTCGGCCGTGTGTGGCGTCTGCGAGGGGTGCTCGTTGTTGGCGGCGGGTCGGGTCGGGTTTGTGGGGTCGCCCCTGCGGGGTTCGTGGTCGGGTGCGGCGGGCCCTTGCCGGAGGTTGTCGTCGTTGGCGGTCGCGGGGCCGCCCCTGTGGGGTTTGTCCCCGGGTGGGGGTGGCCCCTGGCGAGCGTTCTTGTCGCCCATGACCGCGGCCTCGGTCGGTTTTGTGGGGCCGGCCGGGCGAGGTTCGTCGTCGGCTGGGGGTGGTCCCTGGCGAGGGGGCTCGGCGTCGTCCGCCGTGGGGCCGGCCGGGCGGGCTTCTGTCTCGGATGCAGGCGGGCCCTGGGGGGTGGGGTCGGTTGGCTCCGTCGTTCCCTCGTTCCAGGGGGCGGGTGGGCTCATCCGGGCGTCTCCGTCTCGTCGGTCGCGGCCAGGGTGAAGGCGGTGGGATCCGGGAGCGGGAAGTTCGTGCGCCCCAGCGCATCCGGTGTGGGGTTCCGTGGGGCCGCGCCCTCGTCCGGGACCAGTAGGTCCGCCACCTCCAGCACGTGGTGGCCCGCCATGGCCGGCAGGCAGCTGCCCCGGGCCGGGCCGATGGCCGTTGCCCAGGTCGGGGGGATCGCCGAGACCCCCTGGGTCGCTCCGGCCAGTGCCCCCGCCACCGCTGCCGTCGTGTCCGCGTCCCGGCCCATGTTGACCGCCGTGAGCACCGCGTCGCGGAAGTCGCCGTCCGCCGCCGCGTAGGCGCCGAACGCCAGGGCGACCGCCTCGGGGGCCAGGTCGGTCCAGGGGTAGCCGCCGATGACGACCGCCGAGCGGACCGCCCGTTCGCCGCGGTGGGCCACCGCCACGGCCCGGCGCAGCGAGCGGGCTGTCCAGGAGTCGTCCGGGACGACCGCCAGGGCGGACGCCACGACGGCGAACGTCGGTGCGCCCGCCACCGCCGCGGCCACACCCGCCGCGACCGCCTGGCCGCCGTAGATGCCCTCGCCGTCATGGCTCACCGAGCCGTCGATCGCCACCAGCCGGGCCGCCTCGGCGGGGCGGCCCGCGGCGAAGACGCCGAAGGGGGCCGCGCGCATGGCCAGGCCGTCGCTCCAGGCGTGCCGGTGCTGGGCCGAGATGGGGGCGGCGAGGCCGCGGCGCAGGTTCTCCAGGGTGCCGCGTTCACTGAATCCCGCGCCCCGGAACGGGCCTTCGTCGCGGTCCGCGATCCACTCGTGCCAGGCCGCTTCCACGTGGGAGGGGGTGAGTGCCGAGCCGTGCCGGGCCAGCAGAAGGCCGGAGAAGATCGCGTACTCGGTGTCGTCCGTGCCGGCCGGCTTGTCCGTCACATAACCCGTGATGCGGCCCCAGCGGGCACGGATCTCCGACGGCTTCAGGTTCTCGGCCGGGGCTCCGAGGGCGTCGCCGACGGCCAGGCCCAGCAGCGCTCCACGTGCCCGCTCGCGGAGGCCGGTGGCGTTCCCGGGCGACGGGACCGAGGGAGTGCAGGCGATCGATGCCATACGCGGCCTCTCCGGGAGCGGGGTTCGCACAGGGCGCGAAACCCTTTGCCCATGTGTCCCACCGTCGGCGGTTGACCTGCGCCTGGGGCGGAGCCATGTCACCCGGTCGACATCTGTGTGAAGCAGCGCACGAGTGAGCACGAAGAGGTAAAGCTGCAGGTTAGCAGAGCCTTTCCTTGCTGGCGGGACGGGAATCCGGGGCGTAGGTTCGGTGTTGTCGAAGAGTAGAACTTGTCCAAAGTTAGCTTTGGCTTAGCTTCCCTGGGGGACCCCCGCTATGGCGATCATCGAGACCGAGGCCGCGCTGCACGTGGCGCACCGCGACAACCACACGCACCGGGATGTGAACGGCGGCTGGCTGCGGCCCGCGGTTTTCGGTGCGATGGACGGACTGGTCTCCAACCTCGCGCTGATGACCGGCGTCGCGGGCGGGGCCGTGGCTCAGCAGACCATCGTGCTGACCGGACTCGCGGGACTCGCCGCCGGTGCCTTCTCGATGGCCGCCGGGGAGTACACCTCCGTCGCCTCGCAGCGTGAGCTCGTCGAGGCCGAGCTGGATGTGGAGCGGGCCGAGCTGAGGAAGCACCCGGCGGACGAAGAGGCCGAACTCGCGGCGCTGTACGAGGCCCGCGGTGTCGAGCCCGAGCTGGCGCGGGAAGTGGCCCGGCAGCTGTCGAAGGACCCCGAGCAGGCCCTGGAGATACACGCCCGTGAGGAGCTCGGCATCGACCCCGGGGACCTGCCCTCGCCGCTCGTCGCCGCCGTCTCCTCGTTCGGTTCCTTCGCCCTGGGCGCCCTGCTGCCCGTGCTGCCGTATCTGCTCGGTGCGACCGCGCTGTGGCCCGCTCTGCTGCTCGCGTTCTTCGGGCTGTTCGCCTGCGGTGCCGTGGTGGCCAAGGTGACTGCGCGGACCTGGTGGTTCAGCGGGTTCAGGCAGCTCGCCCTGGGTGCTGCGGCGGCCGGTGTGACGTACGCCCTGGGCATCGTGTTCGGAACGGCCGTAGGATAGGGCGGCTACAAGTTATGCGTTGGGCCGCATAAGTAGCCGTTACTCGCTGGTTTCGAATGCTTAACCACCGGGCATGAGCCGTAAGCGCTGTGGGCAATGAGGCCTGCCGCGCACCCGCGGGAAGGGCGACGCAGCCCTCCCCGTCTTTCGGGCCGATGGACACCGATCTGTCCCCCTCGGTCCCCATAGCTTCCACCGCAGGCGCGGTACCCGCACTGCAGCCGCGCGGTGTCCGCATGCTGGAACGGAATATCCCGGTTCCCGAGAACCGCTCCATCATGTAACCTGCACGAAATTTTGCACTCAGCAGAGGGCCAACGTCGTCCCTTCGCAAGCACATATGCCACTTGAGACGACGACGGGAGAGCCGATGCGTACGCCGCGCCAGCCGTCCCAGCACTCCGCGAATGGCCAGAACTGGTCCTTCATGGATGCTCGCCCTGCTGCGCAGGGTATGTACGACCCCCGCAACGAACGCGACGCGTGCGGCGTCGGCTTCGTGGCGACCCTCACCGGCGAGGCGTCCCACACCCTGGTCGAGCAGGCCCTGACGGTGCTGCGCAACCTCGAGCACCGCGGCGCCACCGGCTCCGAGCCCGACTCGGGTGACGGCGCCGGCATCCTCTCCCAGGTCCCCGACACCTTCTTCCGCGAGGTGGCCGGATTCGAGCTGCCCGCGGCCGGTGCCTACGCCGTCGGTATCGCCTTCCTGCCGGAGGACGGCACAGCCGAGACCGTCTCACAGATCGAGACGATCGCCGCCGACGAGGGCCTCACCGTCCTCGGCTGGCGCGAGGTCCCGGTCGCGCCCGAACTGCTCGGCGCCACCGCCCGTTCGACGATGCCCGCCTTCCGGCAGATCTTCGTCACGGACAACGCGGCTGTGCCTGCTACGGGTATCGCCCTCGACCGCAAGGCCTTTGTGCTGCGCAAGCGCGCCGAGCGTGAGGCCGGTGTCTACTTCCCGTCGCTCTCCGCGCGCACCATCGTCTACAAGGGCATGCTGACCACCGGCCAGCTGGAGCCCTTCTTCCCGGACCTCTCCGACCGCCGCTTCGCGTCGGCCATCGCGCTGGTCCACTCGCGCTTCTCCACGAACACCTTCCCTTCGTGGCCGCTCGCGCACCCGTACCGCTTCGTCGCGCACAACGGTGAGATCAACACCGTCAAGGGCAACCGCAACTGGATGGTCGCCCGCGAGTCGCAGCTGGTCTCCGACCTCTTCGGCGACAAGGGTCTGGACCGCGTCTTCCCGATCTGCACGCCGGACGCCTCCGACTCCGCGTCCTTCGACGAGGTGCTCGAACTCCTGCACCTGGGCGGCCGTTCGCTGCCGCACTCCGTGCTGATGATGATCCCGGAGGCGTGGGAGAACCACGACTCCATGGACCCGGCCCGCCGCGCCTTCTACAACTTCCACTCCACGATGATGGAGCCCTGGGACGGCCCGGCCTGCGTCACCTTCACCGACGGCAAGCAGGTCGGCGCGGTCCTCGACCGCAACGGCCTTCGCCCCGGCCGCTACTGGGTCACCGACGACGGCCTGGTCGTCCTCGGCTCCGAGGTCGGCGTCCTCGACATCGACCCCTCCAAGGTCGTCCGCAAGGGCCGGCTGCAGCCCGGCAAGATGTTCCTCGTCGACACGGTCGAGCACCGCATCATCGAGGACGACGAGATCAAGGCGGCCCTCGCCGCCGAGCTGCCGTACGCCGAGTGGATCGAGGCCGGTGAGATCGAGCTGGGCGACCTGCCCGAGCGCGAGCACATCGTCCACACCCACGCCTCGGTCACCCGCCGCCAGCAGACCTTCGGTTACACCGAGGAGGAGCTGCGCGTCATCCTCGCGCCGATGGCCAAGGCCGGTGCCGAGCCGATCGGTTCGATGGGTACGGACAGCCCGATCGCCGCGCTCTCCGAGCGTCCGCGGCTGCTGTTCGACTACTTCACCCAGCTGTTCGCGCAGGTCACCAACCCGCCGCTGGACGCGATCCGCGAGGAGCTCGTGACCTCGCTGCGCAGCTCGCTGGGTCCGGAGGGCAACCTGCTCGACCCGACGGCCGCCTCCTGTCGCAGCGTCGTCCTGCCGTTCCCGGTGATCGACAACGACGAGCTGGCCAAGCTCATCCACATCAACGCCGACGGCGACATGCCCGGCTTCAAGGCCGCGACCCTCTCCGGCCTGTTCCGGGTCTCCGGCGGCGGCGACTCCCTCGCCGCGCGAATCGAGGAGATCTGCGCCGAGGCCGACGCAGCCATCGACAACGGCGCCCGGCTGATCGTCCTGTCGGACCGCCACTCGGACGCCGAGCACGCGCCGATCCCGTCGCTGCTGCTCACCGCGGCCGTCCACCACCACCTCATCCGCACCAAGCAGCGCACCCAGGTGGGCCTGCTGGTCGAGGCCGGCGACGTCCGCGAGGTCCACCACGTCGCGCTGCTCATCGGCTTCGGCGCCGCGGCCGTCAACCCGTACCTGGCGATGGAGTCCGTCGAGGACCTGGTCCGCGCGGGCACCTTCCTCTCGGACATAGAGCCCGAGCAGGCCATCCGCAACCTGATCTACGCCCTCGGCAAGGGCGTTCTGAAGGTCATGTCCAAGATGGGCATCTCGACGGTCGCCTCCTACCGCGGCGCCCAGGTCTTCGAGGCCGTCGGTCTCGACGAGGCCTTCGTCGAGAAGTACTTCAACGGCACCGCCACCAAGATCGGCGGCGTCGGCATCGACGTCATCGCCAAGGAGGTCGCCGCCCGCCACGCCAAGGCGTACCCGGCGAGCGGCATCGCGCCCGCCCACCGTGCGCTGGAGATCGGTGGCGAGTACCAGTGGCGCCGCGAGGGCGAGCCGCACCTGTTCGACCCGGAGACGGTCTTCCGCCTCCAGCACTCCACGCGCACCGGCCGCTACGACGTCTTCAAGAAGTACACCGAGCGCGTCAACGAGCAGTCCGAGCGGCTGATGACGCTCCGCGGTCTGTTCGGCTTCAAGTCCGACCGCCCGTCGATCTCCATCGACGAGGTCGAGCCGGTCTCCGAGATCGTCAAGCGCTTCTCCACCGGCGCCATGTCCTACGGTTCCATCTCGCGCGAGGCGCACGAGACGCTCGCCATCGCCATGAACCAGCTGGGCGGCAAGTCCAACACCGGTGAGGGCGGCGAGGACCCGGACCGTCTCTACGACCCGGCCCGGCGCAGCGCCATCAAGCAGGTGGCCTCCGGCCGCTTCGGTGTGACCTCCGAGTACCTGGTCAACGCCGACGACATCCAGATCAAGATGGCCCAGGGCGCCAAGCCCGGCGAGGGCGGCCAGCTGCCCGGCCACAAGGTCTACCCGTGGGTCGCCAAGACGCGTCACTCGACGCCGGGCGTGGGCCTGATCTCCCCGCCGCCGCACCACGACATCTACTCCATCGAGGACCTGGCCCAGCTGATCCACGACCTGAAGAACGCGAACCCGCAGGCGCGGATTCACGTCAAGCTGGTCTCCGAGGTCGGCGTCGGCACGGTCGCCGCGGGCGTCTCCAAGGCGCACGCGGACGTCGTCCTGATCTCCGGTCACGACGGCGGTACGGGCGCCTCCCCGCTGACCTCGCTGAAGCACGCGGGCGGTCCCTGGGAGCTCGGCCTCGCCGAGACCCAGCAGACGCTGCTGCTCAACGGCCTGCGCGACCGCATCGTCGTCCAGACCGACGGCCAGCTGAAGACCGGCCGTGACGTCGTCATCGCCGCGCTGCTCGGCGCCGAGGAGTTCGGTTTCGCGACCGCGCCGCTCGTCGTCTCCGGCTGCGTCATGATGCGCGTCTGCCACCTGGACACCTGCCCGGTCGGCATCGCCACCCAGAACCCGACCCTGCGGGACCGGTTCTCCGGCAAGGCCGAGTACGTCGTCAACTTCTTCCAGTACATCGCCGAAGAGGTCCGCGAGATCCTCGCCGAGCTGGGCTTCCGCTCCATCGAGGAGGCGGTCGGCCACGCCGAGGCGCTCGACGTCACGCGTGCCGTCGACCACTGGAAGGCACAGGGCCTGAACCTGGAGCCGCTGTTCCACGTGCCGGCGCTGGCCGAGGGCGCGGTGCGCCACCAGGTCATCGAGCAGGACCACGGCCTGGAGAAGGCGCTCGACAACGAGCTGATCAAGCTCGCCGCCGATGCCCTGGCCGCGTCCAGCGCCACCGACGCCCAGCCGGTGCGCGCCCAGGTCGCGATCCGCAACATCAACCGCACGGTCGGCACCATGCTCGGCCACGAGGTGACCAAGAAGTTCGGCGGCGCGGGCCTGCCCGACGACACCATCGACATCACCTTCACCGGCTCCGCGGGCCAGTCCTTCGGTGCCTTCCTGCCGCGCGGTGTCACGCTGCGCCTGGAGGGCGACGCCAACGACTACGTCGGCAAGGGCCTCTCCGGCGGCCGTGTGATCGTCCGCCCGGACCGGGGCGCCGACCACCTCGCCGAGTACTCGACGATCGCGGGCAACACCATCGCCTACGGCGCGACCGGCGGCGAGCTGTACCTGCGCGGTCGTACGGGCGAGCGGTTCTGTGTCCGCAACTCCGGTGCCACGGTCGTCTCCGAGGGCGTGGGCGACCACGGCTGCGAGTACATGACCGGCGGTCGCGCCGTGGTGCTCGGTGAGACGGGCCGCAACTTCGCGGCCGGTATGTCCGGCGGTATCGCGTACGTGATCGACCTGAACGTCGACAACGTCAACGTCGGCAACGTCAGCGCCGTCGAGGCCCTCGACGACACCGACAGGCAGTGGCTGCACGACGTGGTGCGCCGCCACCAGGAGGAGACCGGCTCCACGGTCGCCGAGAAGCTCCTGGCCGAGTGGGACACCGCGGTCGAGCGCTTCAGCAAGATCATCCCCAGCACGTACAAGGCAGTGCTCGCCGCCAAGGACGCCGCCGAGCAGGCGGGACTCTCCGAGTCCGAGATCACCGAGAAGATGATGGAGGCGGCGATCAATGGCTGACCCGAAGGGCTTCCTGAACCACGGCCGTGAGGTCGCCAAGTCCCGCCCGGTCGAGGTGCGTCTGAAGGACTGGAACGAGGTCTACGTCCCCGGTTCCCTGCTGCCGATCATCAGCAAGCAGGCCAGCCGGTGCATGGACTGCGGCATCCCCTTCTGCCACAACGGCTGTCCGCTGGGCAACCTCATCCCCGAGTGGAACGACTACGCCTACCGTGAGGACTGGTCGGCCGCCTCGGAGCGTCTGCACGCGACGAACAACTTCCCGGAGTTCACGGGCCGGCTGTGCCCCGCTCCGTGCGAGTCGGCGTGTGTGCTGGGCATCAACCAGCCGCCGGTGACCATCAAGAACGTCGAGGTCTCGATCATCGACAAGGCGTGGGAGACCGGGGATGTCGCCCCGCAGATCCCCGAGCGCCTCTCGGGCAAGACGGTCGCCGTCATCGGCTCGGGCCCGGCCGGCCTGGCCGCCGCCCAGCAGCTGACCCGGGCCGGCCACACCGTCGCCGTCTACGAGCGCGCGGACCGCATCGGAGGCCTTCTCCGGTACGGCATCCCCGAGTTCAAGATGGAGAAGCGGCACATCAACCGCCGTATCGAGCAGATGCGCGCGGAGGGCACCCGCTTCCGTACCGGGATCGAGATCGGCCGCGACCTCAAGGCGACCGACCTCAAGAAGAGGTACGACGCGGTCGTCATCGCCGCCGGTGCGACGACCGCCCGTGACCTCCCGGTCCCCGGCCGCGAGCTCAAGGGCATCTACCAGGCGATGGAGTACCTGCCCCTGTCGAACAAGGTCCAGGAGGGCGACTACGTCACCTCCCCGATCTCGGCCGAGGGCAAGCACGTGGTGGTCATCGGCGGCGGCGACACCGGCGCGGACTGCGTGGGCACCGCCCACCGCCAGGGCGCGGCCTCCGTCACGCAGCTGGAGATCATGCCCCGCCCGAACGACGAGCGGAACAACGTCACCCAGCCGTGGCCGACCTTCCCGATGCTCTACAAGGTCACCTCCGCGCACGAGGAGGGCGGCGAGCGGGTCTACTCCGTCTCCACCACCCACTTCGAGGGCGACGAGGACGGCAACGTCCAGTGGCTGCACCTGACCGAGGTCGAGTTCATCGAGGGCAAGCTGACCCCGAAGCCGGGCACGGAGCGCAAGATCCCCGCCCAGCTGGTGACGCTGGCGATGGGCTTCACGGGCACCGACCGGGAGAACGGCCTGGTCGAGCAGTTCGGCCTGGAGCTCGACGAGCGCGGCAACATCGCCCGCGACGCCGACTTCCAGACCAACGTGCCCGGCGTGTTCGTCGCCGGTGACGCGGGCCGCGGCCAGTCCCTCATCGTGTGGGCGATCGCGGAGGGCCGCTCGGCCGCCCGCGGCACCGACCGCTTCCTCACGGGCGCCAGCGACCTGCCGGCCCCGATCCGCCCGACGGACCGGGCCCTGATGGCCTGACGGCCCCTCATATACGTCCCGTACAAAGGCGTACGGAACACCGCAACGGCGCTTGCCCTGTCCCCGACCGGACGATGGCAGGCGCCGTCGCATGTCTGCGGTCGGCCGCCGGTCGGGGTGGGCTACGGCACCTTGTACGTCTCCCCGTACACCTTCCACGTCAGCGGCGTCGTAAGGGCCAGGTTCCCGTCGTACAGGAACTGCCGCTGGGCCGTGTCGACGCGGGTGGTGTCGATGTCCGGACGTACGGTCAGCATTGCCTCGACGCGGATGTCGAGGAAGACGTTCAGGTAGTCCTTCTCGGAGCCGCCCTGTGAGGGGAGGTCCGCCTCGTCCATGGCGCGTTCGCGCAGGCCGTAGAAGCTGGTCGGGCCGGTGCCGGGGCCGTGCTGGACCATGGCGTCGTAGTAGACGAACTGGCCGAGTGTGCCGAGGCCGTCGAGCTTGGCGAGGCGGACGGCCGGGTCGAAGTAGACGCGGTCGCGTTCCTCGTCCTGGGCCTTCCGGAAGGCGGGCAGCTGCGCCTCGGCCTTCCAGGCGGCGGTGAAGCCCGGGTCCAGGCCCTCGTGGGAGTCCGTGCCGTCGACCTCGCGCAGGGCGGGCAGGTAGTCGGCGAGGCCGTTGTCGGGATGTTCCTCGGTGTAGCGCTCGACGAGCGCGAGCAGGTCGTGGGTACCCGTGCAGAAGCCGACGGTGCCGGCGGTGTAGCCCTGGCCGTCGTCGATGTCCTCGATGTAGCCGTAGGCGCTGCGCCAGTCCAGCGTCGAGTTCTCGGCGCTGGCCACGAGCTCCTGGGCCAGTTCCTTCTTGGCGGGGGCGGCGAGGCCGGCCGGCAGGTCGGCGATCACCTCGGCGTCCTCCGCCGTCTCCTGCTCGGCCCGGACCTTGGCGCTCTGGCGGGCCTTCTGCGCGGCGGCGGTCGGCGTCCTGCTCCTGCTCCCGCCGGAGGCATCGGCGGGCGAGAGGACGTAGACCACGCCCGTGACGACCACGGGGAGGGCCGCGAACAGGAGATAACCAGCACGTTTCATAGCGAAAGGGTACGGTCGGGAGATTCCGGGTGATTCCCGGTCAGACCGCCAGTTCAGTGACCTTCGCGGCCGTCAGGATCACAAGGAGCGCCAGCAGGGCGACGCAGGCGCCCGCCTGGACGAGGTTGCGGCGGCCGTCACGCGGTGCATATGCGTACGCCAGTGTCACCACGCCGCCCGCCAGCAGGCCGCCGAGGTGGCCCTGCCAGGAGGTGAGGCCCGCGGAGATCAGCAGCCACAGCAGCAGGCCCGCCATGAAACGGTTGACCTGGCTCATGTCGGCGCCGAGACGGCGGGCCATCACGTAGTACGCCGCCCCGAGCCCGAAGATCGCGCCGGAGGCGCCGAGGGTGGGGGTGTCGGGCGCGATCAGCAGCACGAGGACCGAGCCGCCGAGCGCGGACAGCAGGTACAGCGTGATGTAGCGGATGCGGCCCAGCTGGGACTCCACCACTCGGCCGATGTTCCACAGCGACACCATGTTCATCACGATGTGCAGGATCCCGAACGTGCCCCCGGTGACCGGCAGATGGAGGAACGCGCCGGTCAGCAGGCGGTACCACTCACCGGCGACGACCCCCTCGGCGTGGAAGTCCGAGGGGCGGTTGGCCACCCACATGTAGTGGCCGCCGTCCGGTCCGACCAGCCCGCGGCCCAGCATCTCGAACCGGTCCACGACCGACGAACGCACCAACTCGCCCAGGTACGCGAGCACATTGAGCCCGATCAGGACGTACGTGACCATGGGTGCCGAGGTGATCCGGCCGCCGAACGCCGTACGTGCCTGCCGTACCGACCGTGCGCCCTCCTTCACGCACTCCACGCACTGGTGGCCGACGGCCGCCTCCCGCATGCAGTCCGGGCAGATGTACCGGTCGCAACGGGTGCAGCGGACACGGGACTCCACCTTGGGATGGCGGTAGCAGGTGGTGACGGTGGACTCGGATTCCACAGCCGGCTCCTCAAAGGGGGTGGGACGGGCGGCGAGCCGGTGGGGACGGCGGCGAACAAAATAGCGAACTGCTGTGGCTGGTGGGAGTGGAGGGGTGGACGTGACGTAACCTCGGCACGAACGAAGGGGGGCGCATGGCCGCAATCAGTCTCCGCAAGATCGAGGAGAGCGCGCCCGCGCTGGTCAGCCTGTACAAGAGCGCCGGGGTGTCGCTCCACAAGCACGGGCTGGACGGGCTGCGGGCGGCGGTGTACCTCGTCGTCGACTACTCCGGCTCGATGAAGCCGTACTACAAGGACGGCAGTGTGCAGGCCCTCGCCGACCGGGTGCTGGGGCTGTCCGCGCATCTCGACGACGACGGGCGCGTACCGGTGGTCTTCTTCTCGACGGACGTCGACGCCGAGACCGACATCGCGCTCGCCGGCCACGAGGGCCGGATCGAGAAGATCGTGGCCGGGCTCGGGCACATGGGCAAGACCAGCTATCACCTGGCGATGGACGCCGTCATCGACCACTACCTCGACAGCGGCTCGACCGCCCCCGCCCTGGTCGTCTTCCAGACCGACGGCGGCCCGATCAACAAGCTCGCCGCGGAACGCTATCTGTGCAAGGCGGCCGGGCTGCCGCTGTTCTGGCAGTTCGTGGGCTTCGGGGACCCGGACAGCAAGCAGTTCGACTTCCTGCGCAAGCTCGACGATCTTGCGGTGCCCCAGAAGCGGGTCGTCGACAACGCAGGCTTCTTCCACGCCGGATCGGATCCGGGGCGGATGACCGACACCGAGCTGTACGACCGGCTGGTCGGCGAGTTCCCGACATGGCTGGCCGCCGCCCGGGCCCAGGGGATCGTGCGGTCGGTCTGAAAGCCCGTGAGGGGCGCAGGTCACTCGTACGGCTGCTCTCACCGTTGGCTTACCCGGGACGCCGTGCCACCCTGAGGATGATCCGACGGGGAGGCGACGAACGTATGGACGGCGCACGATCGGGGAACCAGGCGGCCGGCTCCACGCGCAGGGAGACGGCGGGCAAGGGTGAGAAGCTGGCGGACTGGGCCGACGGGCGGCTGGGTCTGTACGGGCTGGCCAAGGCCAATATGCGCAAGGTCTTCCCGGACCACTGGTCCTTCATGCTGGGGGAGATCTGCCTCTACAGCTTTCTCATCCTGATCCTGACCGGCATCTATCTCACCCTGTTCTTCGAGCCGAGCGGCGTCGAGGTGATCTACCACGGCTCGTACGTCCCGCTCAACGGCGTCCCGATGACCCGGGCCTACGAGTCCACCCTCGACATCAGCTTCGATGTGCGCGGCGGGCTGCTCATCCGGCAGATCCACCACTGGGCGGCGCTGGTCTTCGTCACCGGCATGCTCGTGCACATGATGCGGGTGTTCTTCACCGGCGCGTTCCGCAAGCCGCGCGAGCTCAACTGGCTGTTCGGCTGGACCCTGCTGTTCCTCGGCATCATCACCGGCCTGACCGGCTACTCGCTCCCCGACGACCTGCTGTCCGGCACCGGCATCCGCTTCGCCGACGGCGCCATCCTGTCCGTCCCGATCGTCGGGACGTACCTGTCCTTCTTCCTCTTCGGCGGCGAGTTCCCGGGGCACGACATCATCTCGCGGCTCTTCCCGGTCCATGTCCTGCTGCTGCCGGGGATCATGCTCGGCCTGGTCGTCGCCCATCTGATCCTGGTCTTCTACCACAAGCACACCCAGTACCCGGGCCCCGGACGGGACCAGAAGACGGTCGTCGGCATGCCCTTCCTGCCGGTCTACATGGCCAAGGCGGGCGGTTTCTTCTTCCTCGTCTTCGGCGTGCTGGCACTCATGGGCGGCATCGCCAGCATCAACCCCGTGTGGGCCTTCGGCCCCTACCGCCCGGACCTGGTGACCACGGGCGCTCAGCCCGACTGGTATCTCGGCTTCTCCGAGGGCCTGATCCGGGTGATGCCGGGATGGGAGCTCAACTTCTGGGGCCACACCCTGGAGCTCGGCGTCTTCATCCCCTTCACGCTCTTCCCGCTGCTGCTGCTCGCCCTCGGCCTCTATCCCTTCCTGGAGGCATGGATCACCGGCGACAAACGCGAGCACCACATCCTGGACCGGCCGCGCAACATGCCGGTCCGCACCGGCCTGGGCGCGGCCTGGCTGGCGCTGTACGTCGTGCTGCTGATCGGCGGCGGCAACGACATCGTGGCCACCCATCTGCATCTGTCCATCAACTCGATCACCTGGTTCGTGCGGGTCTCCTTCTTCGTGGCGCCGGTCGTCACGTTCCTCGTCACCAAACGGATCTGCATGGGCCTGCAGCGCAAGGACCGGGACAAGGTGCTGCACGGCAGGGAGAGCGGCACCATCAAACGACTGCCGCACGGCGAGTTCGTCGAGGTCCACGAGCCCCTCGCGCAGGACCAGCTCTTCACCCTCACCCAGCACGAGCAGAACCCGCCCTACGAGATCGGCCCGCTCGTCGACGCGAACGGCGTCCGGCGGCCGGTCAGGCCGGGGCAGCGGGTGCGCGCCCGGCTGGCCCGGGTGATGTTCGGTTCGGAGTCGCACATCCCGAAGCCGACGGTGGAGGAGTACCGGGAACTCACCAGCGGCGATCACCACCACTGAGGACCAGGGCCCGGCACTCCTCGGGCCCGCCCCACGCGGCGAGCAGGGCGCGGACCTTGGTCAGCCACAGGGACAGGCCGTACTCCGCGGTGTAGCCGATCGCGCCGTGCAGCTGCAGCGCCGTACGGGCGGTGGCGTACGCCGCCTCGGAAGCCGTGACCTTGGCGGCGGCCACGTCGGCAGGGGTCATGGTGAGCGCGGCACCGAACAGCAGGGGGCGGGCGAACTCCAACGCGATCTTCGCGTCGGCCAGTTGATGCTTGACGGCCTGGAAGGAGCCTATGGGGACGCCGAACTGGGTGCGCTGCCGGGCGTGGGCGACGGTTTGGTCCAGGAGCGCCAGGCCGAGGCCGAGGCACTGGGCGGCAGCAGCCAGGCGACCCCAGGTCAGGCCCTGGGCGACGGCCCCGGACACCTGCGCACCGGCGGCGAGCAGTTCTCCGCCGGGCGCCGGCGCGAACAGGCGGCGGGCCGGGTCGAGGGAGGGGCGCGGTCGGCCGGGCGGGGGAGCGAGGCGCAGCTCGGCGTCCCTTGCCGCCACGGTCAGCCGTACGTCCGCCATGTCCGCGTCCAGCGCATACGGTCCCGTCGCGAGTGTCGCCGCCGACTCGCCGGAGGCCAGCGCGGGCAGCAGACGTTTCGCCGGGCCCGTGTCATCCAGCGCGGCGAGCAGGGCGGCCGCCGCGACCGTCTCCACCACCGGGCCAGACACCGCATGCCGCCCCAACTCGACGAACGCGACGGCGAGTTCGACGGGACGGGCCCCCAGGCCGCCGTACTCCTCGGGGACCGCCAGCGCGAAGACGCCCGCCTCCGCGAGACGGGACCACAGCGCCCGCCCGCTCGCGTGCTCGCCGCGGCTCCAGTCCCTTACCACCGAAGGCGTGTCGGCGGCTGTCAACATGGCGTCCAGCGAGGCCGCGAACGCGCGCTGCTCGGGTTCCAGGAGAAAGCGCATCAGCAGCGTCCCTTCGAAACCTTCGGCATACCTTCGGGCGCGGGAATCGCGGTGCGGTTCGGAAGCGCCCCGAAGGGGCGCGGGGCTGTGTTGGACATGCGGCTACCGCCGCGCGGGCGCGCCAAGCCACGACGGCGCCGCAGACGACACACGACCCATCCCGGCCCACCCGGCGGAGCCATTAGCGGCGCCCCCGAGGCAGGCCGAGCAGGCGCTCGGCGATGATGTCGCGCTGGATCTCGTTCGTGCCCGCGTAGATCGGGCCGGCGAGGGAGAAGACATAGCCCTCGGCCCACTCCGAGTCCGCCGCCTCGCCCTGCTCGCCCAGCACATCGAGGGCCGTCTCGTGCAGCGCGATGTCGTACTCGGACCAGAAGACCTTGTTCAGGCTGGACTCCGGGCCGATGGAGCCGCCCTCCAGGAAGCGGGAGGCGGCGGCGAAGGTGAAGAGGCGGTAGGCCCGGGCGCCTGTCAGGGCGTCCGCCACCTGGGCCCGGGCGGCGGGCGGGCAGCCCTGTTGCTGCCAGAGGCGGTGCAGCCGTTGCGCCGCTGCCAGGAAACGGCCGGGGGAGCGGAGCATCAGGCCCCGTTCGTTGCCCGCCGTCGACATCGCGATCCGCCAGCCCTCGCCGGGCGCGCCGATCACGTCATCGTCCGGCACGAACACCTCGTCCAGGAACAGCTCGGCGAACGCCGGTTTGCCGTCGAGGCGGCCGATCGGGCGGACCGTGACACCGGGCGCGCGCAGGTCGAACATCAGGTAGGTCAGCCCCTGGTGGGGTTTCGGGGCGTCCGGGTCGCTGCGGAACAGGCCGAAGGCACGGTCCGCGAAGGCGGCCCGCGACGACCACGTCTTGTGCCCGCTCAGCAGCCAGCCGCCGTCCGTGCGCACCGCCTTCGAGCGCAGGGACGCCAGGTCCGAGCCCGCCTCCGGCTCGGACCAGGCCTGCGCCCACACCACCTCGCCCGTGGCCATGGGCGGCAGCACGCGCGCTCTCTGCTCCTCGCTGCCGTGGTCGAACAGGGTCGGGGCGAGCAGACTGATCCCGTTCTGACCGACCCGGCCCGGGGCCCCCGCCGCCCAGTACTCCTCCTCGAAGATCAGCCACCGGACCAGGCCGGAGTCCCTTCCGCCATACGCGGCCGGCCAGTTGACGACCGACCAGCGGTCCGCAGCCAGTTCGGCCTCCCACACGCGGTGGGCCGCGAAGCCCTCCGCGGTCTCCAGGGACGGCAGGGGAGCACGCGGCACCCGGTCCGCGAGCCAGGCCCGGGCCTCGGCGCGGAAGGCCTCCTCTTCCTGCGTGAAGGCGAGATCCATCGGCTGCCATCCTTCCCTAACAAGTGTTTGGTAGGTTAGCGTGTGGCTATGACAGTCGTCGAGAGTCCCGTGTACGAGCCGGGACACGGGCTGCTGAAGGGACGCACCGCCGTCATCACCGCGGCGGCCGGGGCGGGCATCGGCGGAGCGACCGCGCGGCGCTTCCTGGAGGAGGGCGCACGCGTCCTGATCGGCGACGCGCATGTGCGGCGCCTCAATGAGTACGCGGCTCAGCTCGCCGGCGAGTTCGGGGCTACGTCGGTCGCCGCCCTGCCGTGCGACGTCACCGACGAGGGCCAGGTGCAGGCGCTGTTCGAGGCCGCCGTGCGGGAGCACGGGCGGCTGGACGTCGTGGTCAACAACGCGGGTCTGGGAGGCACTTCGGACCTCGTCGACATGAGCGACGAGCAGTGGGCCCGCGTCCTCGACGTGACGTTGAACGGCACCTTCCGGTGCACACGGGCGGCGTTGCGGCTGATGCGGGCGGACGGAGGCGGCGGCGTGATCGTCAACAACGCCTCCGTGGTCGGCTGGCGCGCCCAGGCCGGCCAGGCCCACTACGCGGCGGCGAAGGCGGGCGTGATGGCGCTGACCCGGTGCGCGGCGATCGAGGCCGCCGAGTACGGGGTGCGCGTCAACGCCGTCTCGCCGAGCCTCGCCATGCACCCGCACCTTGTGAAGGTGACGACGCCGGAACTGCTGGAGGAACTGACCGCACGCGAGGCCTTCGGCCGGTACGCGGAGCCCTGGGAAGTGGCCAACGTGATCGTGTTCCTGGCGTCCGGCTACTCCTCGTACCTGACCGGAGAAGTCGTCTCCGTCAGCAGCCAGCACGCCTGAGGACCGGAGCGGACGACAATGGACCCGTGCCGACCAAGAAGAAGCCCCAGGTGACCGCCGCACCCGCCCGGCGTCGCGAACTCCTCGAGACCGCCGCCGAGGTCTTCGCCGAGCAGGGCTACAACGCCACCACCGTACGCAAGATCGCGGACCACGCGGGCATGCTCGCGGGCAGTCTCTATTACCACTTCGACTCCAAGGAATCGATGCTGGAGGAGATCCTGCGCACCTTCCTCGACGAGCTGTGGGGCGGCTACGACACCGTCCTGGACGCCGAGCTGGGACCGCGGGAGACCCTGGAGGCCCTGGTCACCGAGTCGTTCCGGGAGATCGACCGGCACCGCGCCGCCGTCGCGATCTACCAGAAGGAGAGCAAGCAACTGCTCGCGCAGGAGCGGTTCGCGTTCCTCGCCGAGTCGCAGCGCAAGTTCGAGAAGGCGTGGCTGGCCACGCTGGAGCGCGGGGTCGCCGCCGAGGTCTTCCGGGCCGACCTGGACGTCCGGCTCACCTACCGGTTCGTGCGCGACACCGTGTGGGTGGCCGCGTCCTGGTACCGGCCCGGCGGGCAGCACAGCCCTGAGGAGATCGCCCGGCAGTACCTGTCGATGGTGCTGGACGGGATCGCCGTACGCACGTAACCCATGGGGAAGGCTGGGGAGTTGCCATGGCCGAGGCCTATATCGTCGAAGCGGTCCGTACGCCTGTGGGGCGGCGCGGAGGCGGACTGAGCGGGGCCCACCCGGCCGACCTCGGCGCCCATGTGCTGAAGGAACTGATGGCCCGCTCCGGTGTGGATCCGGCCGCCGTCGAGGACGTCGTGTTCGGCTGCCTGGACGCGGTGGGGCCGCAGGCCGGGGACATCGCGCGGACCTGCTGGCTGGCGGCCGGGCTGCCCGAGGAGGTGCCGGGCGTGACCATCGACCGGCAGTGCGGGTCCTCGCAGCAGGCCGTGCACTTCGCGGCGCAGGGCGTGCTGTCGGGCACGCAGGACCTGGTGGTCGCCGGCGGCGTGCAGAACATGTCGCAGATCCCCATCGCCTTCGCGACCCGCCAGGCCGCTGAACCCCTGGGGTTCACCGCAGGCCCCTTCGCGGGCAGCGAGGGCTGGCGCGCACGGTACGGGGACCAGCCGGTGAACCAGTTCGTCGGTGCCGAGATGATCGCCGCCAAGTGGGGGATCAGCCGCCAGGACCAGGAGGAGTTCGCGCTCAGGTCCCATCAGCGGGCGCTGCGGGCCATCGACGAGGGCCGCTTCGACCGCGAGACCGTCGCCTACGGCCCGGTCGCCGTCGACGAGGGCCCGCGCCGGGACACCTCCCTGGAGAAGATGGCCGGTCTGAAGCCGGTCCTCGACGGCGGCACCATCACCGCCGCCTGCTCCTCCCAGGTCTCCGACGGGGCGGCGGCGATGCTGCTCGCCTCGGAGCGGGCAATACGCGAGCACGGACTGACGCCCCGCGCACGCGTGCACCACCTCTCCGTACGCGGCGAGGATCCGATCCGCATGCTCTCCGCGCCGATACCGGCCACCGCCCACGCCCTGAAGAAGACCGGCCTGACCATCGACGCCATCGACCTGGTCGAGATCAACGAGGCCTTCGCGCCGGTCGTCCTGGCCTGGCTGAAGGAGACCGGCGCCGACCCGGACAAGGTCAACGTCAACGGCGGCGCGATCGCCCTCGGCCATCCTCTGGGCGCGACGGGCGTCAGGCTCATGACCACCCTGCTGCACGAACTGGAGCGCACCGGCGGCCGGTTCGGACTGCAGACGATGTGCGAGGGCGGCGGCCAGGCCAATGTGACGATCATCGAACGGATCTGAGCGACCCCAGCGACTCCAGGACCCCCTCCGCCTCCTTCATGATCCGCTCCACCAGCTCCGCGCACGGGGGCAGGTCCTCGATCACCCCGGCGACCTGCCCGGACGCCATCACCCCGAGGTCCGTACGGCCGTCCACCATGGCCGATCTGAGCAGCATCGGGGTGTTGGCGGCGAGCAGCACCTGACTCCAGGTGAGGTCCCTGCCATGCTTCATCGCGAGCCCGTCGCGCACCATCTGCCGCCAGGTCAGCCCCGACAGCGTGCGGAACCCGGCCGCCCGGCGGATGGCGTGCAGCAGGGCTCTCGCCCGGCCGGAGTTCTCCAGCGCGGCCACCAGGTCCGTGCGCAGCATCCGGTGCGGCAGCCCGTCCACCGCCGTGGTCACCGTGACGTCCTTGACCGTCGCCGCCAGGTACCTGGCCTTCACCGCGTCCGGCACCGTCGAGTCGGAGGTGAGCAGGAACCGTGTGCCCATCGCCACCCCGGCCGCCCCGTACGCCAGCGCCGCGACCAGCCCCCGACCGTCGAAGAATCCGCCCGCCGCCACCACCGGTACCCGCACCGCGTCCACGACCTGCGGCAGCAGCACCGTCGTCGCGACCTCGCCGGTGTGCCCGCCGCCCTCGCCGCCCTGCACGACCACGGCGTCCGCGCCCCAGGCCGCGACCTTCTCGGCGTGCCGGCGGGCCCCTATGGAGGGGATGACGACGACGCCCGCCTCCTTCAGCTCCGCGATCAGCTCGGCGGAGGGCGCGAGGGCGAAGGAGGCCACCCGCACGCCCTCCTCGATCAGGATCCGCGCCCGGTCACCCGCATCCGAGGCGTCGGCCCGCAGATTGACCCCGAACGGAGCGTCCGTACGGGACTTGACCTCCCGTATCGCCTCCCGCAGCCGGTCGACCGTCATGGTCGCGGAGGCCAGGATGCCCAGTGCGCCCGCGTTCGCCGACGCGGAGACCAGACGCGGGCCCGCCACCCACCCCATGCCCGTCTGCACGATCGGATGCCGGATGCCGACCAGCCGGGTGAGAGCCGTCTCCATCACGAACCGACCTCCCTGTCACGGCTGCCGCCCTGGTCGATCACCTCACGGATCAGCCGCAGCTCCTCGGCGGTCGGCTCACGCGTCGGCGGCACCTCGTCCGGGACGGTCAGATCGAAGCCAGTCGCCTTCCTGACCTGCTCCACCGTGACACCCGGGTGCAGGGAAGCCAGCCGCATCGAGTGGTCGGGGGTGGCGAAGTCGAAGACGCCCAGATCGGAGACGACACACGGGATGCGGTGGTAGCGCGCACCGGCCGCACGGTCGTATCCGACGCCGCAGACCATGTCGACCTTCTCGACGAACACGCGCCGAGAATGTCTGGGCACCCAGTAACTCGTCGGATTGTTCAGGGTGTTGACCGGTGCGCCCCGCACCCCGAGCAGCTGCCGCGTGGGCCGTTTCCAGTCACCGATGCACGAGATGTTCTGGTTGCCGAACCGGTCGATCTGGCTCGCGCCCATCATCACGTGCCGGCGGCCACCGGAGACCAGGGCGAGATGCTGCCGGTACGGGAGCCAGCCTTCCGGCGTCCCGTCCGGGCGGACCAGCGTCGCCTCGCCGTCCGTCAGCAGCAGGTCCGGAGAGAAGGTGAGCCGGGCGAGACGGGCGCCGATGGACGGGATCAGTCCCATGGGGCTGGCGAGCACCTCACCGTTGCCCCGCCAGGCCTCGGCGCAGGCGATCACGCAGTACTCGGCGCGGCTGGCCTCGCTCATGTCGCCTCCCTGACCGCCGACTGGTAGGCCTGTTCGTCCCCGGCGAGGAACCGTGCGGCGAACTCCGGCCAGGGAGTGGACGCGTACTGCTTCTGAAAGGCCTCGTCCCGCCCGTAGTCGGGTGCGCAGGAGGTGAAGTGGGCGCCGTTCGGGGCCTCGACGACCCCGGTCACCGTATGGCGCTTGACGAGCAGGGTCTGCGGTGCGGCCTCCTTCGTCAGCTCGGCGGTGTCGACGATGCGTTCGCACGACAGGTACGCCGCGTCCGCCGCCTCGCAGAACAGGTCGTCGAAGTACGGGTCGGGGCCCAGATACTGCCCGTTGCCCAGCCGGTCGGCGCGGCCCAGGTGCACCAGGGCCGCATCCATCCGCAGGGCGGGCATCGCCACGAACGTCTCCCCGTCCTCGTAGGGCGAAGTCACCGTCCTCAGCCCGGGGTTGACCCGCATCACGTCCGAGCCGATCCCGGCCCGCACCGGCAGGAACGGCAGCCGGTTGGCCGCCGCGTGCAGCCCCCACATGAACATCGCCTCGTCGATCTCCATCAGCTCGAAGGCACCACCCTCGCGGGCCGCGCGGTAGTGCGGTTCGAGGGGGATGGAGTCGAGGGTGACGAAGGGCGCCACCAGTTTCCGGATCCGTCCGGCGGCCGCGAGCATGCCGACGTCCGGGCCCCCGTACGAGATGACGGTCAGGTCACCGATGCCGGACCGCAGCAGCGCCCTGACCAGGGCCATCGGCTTGCGCCGTGAACCCCAGCCGCCGATGCCGAGGGTCATGCCGCTGTGCAGACGGGAGACGACCTGCTCGGCGGTCATCGTCTTGTCACTCACGCCTGTGCACCTTCCCTCTCGTCCCTCTCGGCCCTCTCGTCTCTCTCGTCTCTCTCGTCTCTCTTGTCCTTCTCCTTGCCGAAGGTGTCGCGGACCCGGTCGCCCACCCCGACCGCGTTCGCCTCGTAGGTGAATCCCTGCTCGAAGCGGTAGCTGCGGCGTACGTCGACCGGATCGATGCCGTTGATGGCGGCCTTCGCCAGCCGCAGCAGCTCCCCGTCCTTGGCGGCTATCTCGCCCGCCAACTCCAGGGCAGCGGACTGCAGTTCCTCCCGCGGCACCACCCGCCACACCGAGCCGTGCGCGTGCAGCTCGGCGGCGGTCGCGGTGCGGGAGGTGTAGTACAGCGCGCGCATCAGGTGCTGCGGGACCAGCCGGGACAGGTGCGTGGCCGCGCCCAGGGCGCCCCGGTCCAGCTCGGGCAGCCCGAAGGCGGCGTCCTCGCTCGCCACGATCACGTCCGCGTTCCCCACCAGCCCGATCCCGCCGCCCAGGCAGAAGCCCTGCACCGCCGCCACCACGGGCACCGCGCACTCGTACACCGCCGCGAACGCCTCGAAGCAGCCGCGGCTGGCGCCGGCCAGCGCGCTCGGCCCCTGCGCCTGTATCTCCTTGATGTCCACACCCGCGTTGAACCCCCGCCCCTGCGCGGCCAGCACCACGCATCGCACCTGCGGATCGCGGCCCGCCGCGCGCACCGCGTCGGCCAGGGCGAACCAGCCGTCCACCGGCAGTGCGTTCACCGGCGGGAAGTCGACCGTCACGACGGCGATGCCACTTTTTTCGGACCCCTTTTCCGGGGACGAGGTGGAGACACCCATGGGCACATCAGCTACCTTTCCAACCAACGCCTTTCCACCAAACATTTGTTAGGTGCGAGGCTTCGAAGCTAGCAGCCCTCGGATCGGAGCGGGAGGCCTGTGGATAACTTGCCCCGGCCGCAGCTGAGCGGCAGGACCGTCGTCGTCACCGGCGGCACCCGGGGTGTCGGGGCCGGGATCGCGCAGGCCTTCGCCGAGGCCGGTGCCGAGGTCATCGCCTGTGCCCGCAGGCCGCCCGAACTCCCGTTCGGGGGTGTCGAGTTCGCGCCCCTCGATCTGCGCGACCCGCCCGCCGTACGGTCCTTCTTCGCCGGACTCCCCCGGCTGGACGTCCTGGTCAACAACGCGGGCGGCGGGCCCTACCGGCTGCTGGCCGACGCGGAAGCCGAGCGGCACGCGCGCGTGCTGGAGCTGAACCTCCTCGCGCCGCTGACGGCCTCCCTCGCCGCCTACGAACACCTCAGGCGGGCGCAGGGCGCCGTGGTGATGATCGGCAGCGTCAGTGGCAGGCGCCCCTCGCCCGGTTCTGCCGCCTACGGGGCGGCCAAGGCGGGCCTGGAGAGCCTCGCCCGCTCGATGGCCGTGGAGTGGGCGCCCGAGGTGCGCGTCAACACCCTCGTCGTCGGCATGGTCCGCACCGAGCTGGCCCATCTCCACTACGGCGGCGAGGACGGCATCGAGGCGGTCTCCCGCACGGTACCGCTCGGCCGCCTTGCCACCCCCGCCGACGTGGGCGCGGCCGCCGTGTTCCTGGCCTCGGACGCGGCCGCCTACATCAGCGGGGCGAGCCTGCTGGTGCACGGGGGAGGGGAGCGGCCGGCCTTCCTGGATGCGGCAACTGCCAACAAGGAGACGTGAGATGAGCGGAATCTGCGACGGGCGGGTCGTGGTCGTCACCGGAGCCGGCCGCGGCCTCGGCCGAGCGCACGCGCGCGCGTACGCGGCGGAGGGCGCCCGGCTGGTCGTCAACGACCTGGGGGTGGGCCTGGACGGGGCGCCGGGCCCCGACAGTCCGGCCGGGCGGGTGGTGGACGAGATCCGCGCGGCGGGCGGCGAGGCGATCGCCCACGGCGGCGACATCGCCACCACCGAAGGGGCGGCCTCCCTCGTCGCGACGGCCCTGGAGGCGTACGGCCGGCTCGACACCCTCGTCAACAACGCCGGCTTTCTGCGCGACCGGATGCTCGTCAACCTCGACGAGGACGACTGGGACGCCGTCCTGCGCGTCCACCTCAAGGGCCACTTCCTGCCGCTCAAGCATGCCGCCGCGCACTGGCGGGCCGAGGTCAAGGCGGGCCGTATGCCGGTGGCCCGGATCGTCAACACCAGCAGCGGCGCCGGGCTGCTGGGGTCGGTCGGGCAGGGCAACTACAGCGCCGCGAAGGCCGGCATCGTCGCCCTGACGCTGGTCGCCGCGGCCGAACTGCGCCGCTACGGCATCCAGGTCAACGCCGTCGCCCCCGCTGCCCGTACACGGATGACGGAACGCACCTTCGCCGAGGCGATGACGGCGCCCGCCGACGGCTTCGACGCGATGGCCCCGGAAAACGTCTCCCCGCTCGTCGTCTGGCTCGGCTCCGCCGCGAGCGCCGGTGTGAGCGGGCGCGTGTTCGAGGCGGAGGGCGGCCGGATCACGGTCATGGAGGGCTGGCGGCCGGGTCCGAGCGCCGACAAGGGGGCGCGCTGGAGTCCCGGCGAGGCGGGCGAGACGGCGCTGAAACTGCTGGCGGAGGCGGCGGAGCCGGGCGCGGTGTACGGGGCCTGAGCGGGCTCAGCCGCCGAGCCGGGCGGCGGCCTTGCGCTGCTCCTCCGTCATCACCTGAAGGAAGCGGATCACGGTATCCAGCTCGTCCGTGCTGAACGGCTCGCACGCCGCGGCGATGTCGCGCGCCCACTCCTCGAAGAACGCGAAGAGATGGGCGATCTTCTCCCGGTTCAGCTCGACCAGCACCCGCCGCTTGTCCGTCGGATGCTTGACCCGGCGTACGAACTCCTTGGCTTCGAGGCGGTCGACCAGGCCGGTGACGGATGCGGGAGCCAGGCCGGTGTGCTCGGCGAGCTCCTTCGCGGTGAGCGGGCCGTGCCGCTCCAGGAGGTCGAGGGCCTTCTCCTCGCTCGGGATCAGCCCCTGCCTGGCGGACACCGCCGAGTGGAACATCACGGTGGCCCCGCTGTTGTCCCGGCCCGCGGCGAACAGCCGCAACAGTGTCTCGGCCCGCCGCTTGTCGTCCGTGGGGACGGCCGCCTCGAGGTCCGGCACCAGGCGCCGTTCGGATCCCGTCTCGCTGCCGCTCATGGCGTCAGGGTAGCAAATATTTCGTTCGGTCGAACTAAGTACTTGCGATCACGGAAGCCCTGATGCAAGTCTTTCGTTCGTCCGAACGAAATAAATCTGGGACTCGACCACATCCGGACCCAACGGGAGACGCCATGACCACCACCCTTGCCATGTCCCCACCCACCGAAGCGGATCCGTATCCGCGCCGCTGGGCCGCCGCCGTCGTGATGATGATCGCCGCGCTGATGGACCTGCTGGACGTGACGATCGTCAATGTGGCGATCCCGTCCATCGGCCGTGACCTGCACGCCACGCAGAGCGAGCTGCAGTGGCTGGTCTCCGCCTATCTGCTGGGCTTCGCCGCCACGCTGATCGTCTCCGGGCACCTCGGGGACCGCTTCGGTCGCCGCGGACTGTTCCTCGCCGGCACCGCGGGCTTCGGCCTGGCGAGCCTGGGGTGCGGCCTCGCCCAGACGCCCGGTCAGCTGATCGCCGCACGGGCCGTGCAGGGTGTGCTGGCGGCGGTGCTGATTCCGCAGGTACTGGGCTCGTTCCGCACCCTGTTCGCGGGCAAGGAGCGCGGGGCCGTGTTCGGGATGTACGGGGCGGTCGCCGGGTTCGCCTCGGCGGTGGGACTGCTGCTGGGCGGGCTGCTGACCGATGCAGATCTGTTCGGCTGGGGCTGGCGCTCGGTGTTCCTGGTGAACGTGCCGGTGGCGGTGGGCACACTGATCGCGGGCCTGGTGCTGGTGCCGTCCACGAAGGAGCGGTCGGCCGCGCGGCCGGATCTGCTCGGGAGCGCGGTGCTGGCGGCCGGGCTGGTGGCGATCGTGCTGCCGCTGGTGCAGGGCCGGGTCAACGGATGGCCGGTGTGGGGCTGGGTTTGCCTCGCCGCGGGCGTCTGCGCCGTCGCCGGGCTCGGAGTGTTCGAGGCACGCCGGCGTGGTGCAGGGACAGTGCCGCTGCTGCCGGCGCGGGCGTTCCGGCTGCCCGCGTTCTCCGTGGGTGTGCTGGTGCAGTTGCTGTTCTCGGTCGGCATGCAGGGCTTCTTCCTGGTCTTCGCGCTCTGGCTGCAGGGCAGCGAGCGGTACACGCCGATGCAGGCCGGAGTGGTGACCGTGGCTTTCTCGGCCGGCAGCTTCCTCACGGCGCCTGCCGCCGACGCCCTCGCGGTGCGGTTCGGGCGCCTGGTGCTCGGGGCCGGTGCCCTGATGATGGCCGCCGGTCTGGCCTGGGTGTGGGCAGCGGTCACCGACGCGCCCACCGCACACACCGGCGCCTGGCCGATGGTTCCGGGCCTGGTGATCGCGGGGGCCGGACTGGGCTTCCTGGTGGTGCCGCTGGTGAACGTGGTGCTGTCCGCGGTGCCGGCGGAGCTGGCGGGCGGGGCGTCCGGGATCTTCTCCACGGCACAGCAGTTCGGGGGCGCGCTCGGGGCGGCCACGGTCGGCACGGTGTTCTTCGACCACGCGGGCAACGGCCTGACGGACGCTCTGACCGCGGCGATGCCCTGGGTGACCGCGGTGTTCGTGGTGTGCGCCGCCCTGTGTGCCGCACTGCCCCGCCGAGCCGTCACCTTCGACCCGTCCGGCGTTTGAGGACGAGGCCGTTGAGGCCGAAAAGCGGGGGCCCGGGGGCGTCACTCCGAGTCCATCAAGGACGACATCCACCAGCAGTACGAGGCACGCGAGGCGCAGCTCGGCTCCGAG
>NZ_JBSFDG010000014.1:0-12982 GCF_053593775.1 Streptomyces sp. NPDC002092 | reverse complement strand
GCCCAACGCCGCCTTGGCGCCCGCCGTGGTGGCCAGGTCGATCGCCGAGGTGCCGATGCCCTTCTTCTCGATCGCGGCGACCGTCAGCCCCCGGGCCCCCGCTCCCGTGCCGGCAGCAGATCAGCACCCCTAGGTGTCACATTCCAGCACCGTCCGGCACAGCGCACACCGCGCGCGGACGCGTCCCCGTACCGGCACCCGGATCTTCTGATGGCAGGTCGGGCAGGGGAACGAGACACGCAGCCGGCCGCCGCCGTCGGGCGTGAAGGTGTAGGGCACGCCGGGCTGCGGCCCCGGGGCATGGCGGCGGTCGCGGGCGTAGCGGCGGCGGCCCGCCCAGCCGGCGGCCGTGAGCGGGGGCTGCTGCTCGTCGTGGCGGGCCTCGGCCATGCCCCGGGTGTAGGCCTCGTAGGCCTGCGGGCTGGTGAACCAGATCGACGGGTCCTCGTGGAAGACCAGCGCGCGTTTCGCCAGGACGTAGCCGAACTCCTCGGGGGTCAGATAGCCGAGCTTCTGGGAGGAGGCCGAGTCCTCCCGGTAGGCGTCCAGCAGCAGCCAGCCCGCGCCCAGGTAGGTCGTCGCGGTGTCCGTGAGGATCTCGTTGTCGCGGGTGCCGGGGAAGGACAGGTCCAGGCGGTGCAGATACACGTGCATGATCTCGTGCGCCAGGGCGGCGCCGATGTCGCGTCGGTGGGTGCGGAAGCGATCGTTCAGCTCGACGAAGTACTCGGGGCCCGCGGTGAGTTCGACGTTGGCAGCGTGCTGCATCTCGCGGAAGCTGACGATCAGCCGGGCGTCCGGCAGCCGGTAGTGACGCACCAGCTCGCGGGCCACGCGCTGAGCGCCCAGATAGAGGTCGTCGGTGTCGCAGAAGGCCACATCGGCGGGCAGGACGCTGCTGGAGAAGGTCTGGATGGTGTCGTACGACAACCGTTTGTAGAGCGCGGTGATGGCGGCCCGCACCGTCTCCAGGTGTGGGTAGCCGTGCTCGACCGGTCCGCCGTTCGCCACGCCCGAACCCCCAAGACGCCCTGAACCCGATTCCACTGTACGGGGAGGGGAGCGGATTTTCCCCCGCTCGCCCGCCCCGTCGACCCAGCCACCCTGAAGATCGCTAGAGGGTCTGCAGGAGCACGGCCCCCGCTGCCGCCCCCTCGAACTCCAGCAGCCACACCTCGTTCTCGCCCTCGCGCAGCACCGGACCGGGCACGTACAGGGAGCGCTGGGGGCCCGCCGACCAGTAGCGGCCCAGGTTGAACCCGTTGACCCAGACGAATCCGCGGGTCCAGCCCGGCAGTTCGAGCCGCGCGTCCCCGGCGCCCCGCACGGTGACCGCCCCCCGGTACAGGCCCGGGGCACCGTCCCCGGCAAGGGGCTGGAAGGGGACGTCCCCGATGTCGTCCAGCGCATCCAGGCGCAGCCCACGCGCGCGTACCCCGTGCAGATACTGCCGCTCGTGCAGCAGACCCCCGGTGATCCCCTTGGGCTCCCCGCTGCGCGGCCCGTAGTTGACGCGCCCCAGCGACTCCACCCACAGCTCCACGCGCGCGTGCCCGGCGATCGGCTCCTTGAGCTGCTCGTCGCCCTCGGCGAGCACACCGGCCCGCTCACCGTCGACATACACCACCGCCAGATCCCGCAGGCCGCGCGCGGTCAGCGGGTACGGCTGCCGCGGCCCGGGCACCGTCACCGCGTACCGGACGAGCCCGCGGTCCACGTCCAGCTCCTCGAAGGTGGGCGGCACGGGCCCCGACGCCTCCGGGCCTCCCCGAGCCTCCAGTACGCCACCCAACGGCGCCCACCCGTCCAGGCGCACCTCGGCCGGCGCCCCCAACCGCGCGGGCGCGGGCGGCAGTTCGGGCAGCGGATCCTCGGCGTACTCGGCGAGGACCTCACGCAGCCGCCAGAACTTCTCCGTCGGGCGGCCGAACTCGTCGATCGGGGCGTCGTAGTCGTACGACGTCACATCCGGCTCCAGCGGCCCCTCGTGCAGCGCGCCGCCGCCCCGGTTGGCGCCCGCCCAGCCCGCGAAGCTGGTCCCGCCGTGCGCCATGTACAGATTGACCGAGGCACCGCACTCCAGGATCTCCCGCAGGGCGGCAGCGGCGTCGTCGGCGCCACGGGTGACGTGCTCGCCGCCCCAGTGGTCGAACCAGCCGCACCAGAACTCCATGCACATCAGCGGCCCTTCGGGGCGGTACCGGCGCAGCGTCTCGAAGCCCTCGCGCGCGCGGGAGCCGAAATTCACCGTGGCGAGCACCCCAGGGATGCAGCCGCCGCTGAGCATCTGGTCCTCCGGGCCGTCCGACGTGCACAGCGGCACCGTGACGCCCCGCTCCCGCAGCAGGTCGGCGAGGCGGCGCAGGTACTCGGCGTCCGAGCCGTAGCTGCCGTACTCGTTCTCCACCTGCACCATGACCACCGGACCGCCGCGGTCGATCTGCCGGTCCACGACCCCCGGCAGCAGCACGCCGAACCAGCGCTCCAGGTGTTCCAGGAACCGCTCGTCACGAGTACGCGCGCGCGTGCCCAGCTCGCCCGTCAGCCAGTGCGGCAGCCCGCCGTTCTCCCACTCGGCGCAGATGTACGGCCCCGGCCGCACGATCGCCCACAGCCCCGCCTCGCCGGCCGCGTCCAGGAAACGGCCGAGGGCCTCCACGTCGTCGTACCTGCCCGGCCCCGGCTCGTGGAGGTTCCACGGCACATATGTCTCCACGCAGTTCAGCCCCATCGCCCGCAGCATCGCCAGCCGGTGGCCCCAGTGCTCCTCGTGCACGCGGAAGTAGTGCAGTGCCCCGGACAGCAGCCGCACCGGCCGCCCGTCCAGCAGGAAGTCCGTTTCCCCCACCTTGAACTCGGTCATGCGCCCCAGCCTCACACCTTGGCGGCGATCACGTCCATGGACAAAGATCAGCGCTGCTTGGACGAAAAGACGACAGCACGACCGCCGGACGACGACCCCGACAACGGCGTTCGTCGGCGGTTGAACACGGCCGGGAAACGGCCCGAACGACGCCGGGAGGAGCACGCCGATGTACCACACCTGGATGCGGTTCTTCACGCCCGGACCGGCCCACCACCGCCTCGGCCTGGTCTGCCTCGGCGTCGGCCTGCAGTACGGCGCCCTGCCCACCGTCGGCCCCCGCACCCTGGACCACCACGTCGCCGTCGTCGTCAACACCGGCAGCGGCTGGTACCAGCACCCCGACGGCCACCGCACGACCGTCACCGCACCCGCACTGCTGTGGCTCACCCCCGGCACGCCGCACCACTACGCACCCGACCCCGACACCGGCTGGGACGAGGGCTTCGCCGTCTTCACCGGGCCCGCCACCACCACGTACACCGAACTCGGCTACATCGAACCCGACCGCCCCGTCGTCCCCCTCTCCGACGCCACCGGCCCGCGCGCCGTCATCGGACGCATCGCCCGCGCCGCCCGCCGCGGCAACCCCCTCCTGGAGGTGGAGACCGGCGCCGCCGTCCACGAACTCCTCGTCGCCCTGCGCCGCGCCCGAGCCGACCTCGCCCCCGACGGCGACCTCGTCCTCAAGGCCCTCGCCCGCGACGCCTGCCTGCCCCTCACCGTCGCCGACCACGCCGCCCGGCACGGCATGACCCCGGCCGAACTGCGCACCGCCGTACGCCGCGGCGCCGGCTGCAGCCCCAAGGACTACCTGCTCGCCATCCGCCTCGGCCGCGCCAAGGAACTCCTCGCCGCCACCGAACTCCCCGTCGGCGCCGTCGCCCGCCGCGTCGGCTACGACGATCCCGCCTACTTCTCCCGCCTGTTCACCCGCCGCGTCGGCATGCCGCCCGTCCGCTTCCGCGCCCAGCAGTACCGCGCCGTCCCCGGCGGCTGGAGCAACCGCATCCCCGACCCCGACGATCCACCGATGATCGAACCCACCCCCGCCACGTAGGCTGGGCGCCCATGACCACCAGCAACACCGGCACCCGCGACGTCGACCCCGCCGTCCGCGAGGAACTCGCCCGGCTGCGCGACAGCATCGACAACATCGACGCAGCCGTCATCCACATGCTCGCCGAACGCTTCAAGGCCACCCAGCAGGTCGGCCACCTCAAAGCGGCACACAAACTGCCGCCCGCCGACCCGGCCCGCGAGGCCCGCCAGATCGAACGGCTGCGCGCCCTCGCCGAAAGCGCCAAACTGGACCCGGCCTTCGCTGAGAAGTTCCTGAATTTCATCATCGCCGAAGTGATCCGCCACCACGAACGCATCGCTGACGACGCCGTGAACGGCTCCGCAAAAACGGCGAATTGACCTCGGTCGATGCCGCAGAGGACGTGACAGAAGGGCCCGCACAGGGCATGCTGCGCTGTGCACTCCTTGTCAGCTGACGGCCACGGCACGTCAGCACCTCGGACATAAGCTGGTTGTCCACGCGGGAGGGACGACGGGCCATGCCGGAAGCCAAGATCCTCATCGTGGACGACCACGAGGACACCCTGTACGCCCTGGAGAGCGCCCTGGCCCCGCTGGGCTATCAGCTGGGCCGCGCCACCAACGGAGACGAGGCCCTCAAGCAGGTGCTCCGCGGACAGGTCGGCCTCCTCCTGCTCGACGTCCGCATGCCCGGCGTCAGCGGCCTGGACGTGGTGCGCTACATGCGCCGCGTGGAACAGACCCAGCACATCCCGGTCATCCTCCTCACCGGCTTCGGCCCCGACCAGTTACTGACCTCCACCGCCTTCGCCCTAGGCGTCGCCGACCTCGTCATGAAACCCATAGATCCCTGGTCGCTGCGCACCAAGGTCCGCTACCTCTACGACGCCCACCGCCGCCACCTCGCCCTGGCGCAGGAGATCCGCGAACTGCGCGCCCTCGTCAAGGGCCACGCCGACGCCGACGACGCCGCCCACCGCCCGGCCGCCCTGCCCCACCCCGACGCCCGCCTCCCCGCCCAGCGCCTCAGCCAGGCGCACGACGGGGAGCTCGAAGAGGAGCGGACATAGGGCGCGTACCGGTCCGCCCCTGTGCCTTGTCAGTACCATCGGGCAGCATTACCTGCATGTCCGTTCTGACGCGCGACGAAGCGCAGACCCGTGCCAAGCTCCTCGACGTCCACCGCTACACGATCGACCTCGATCTGACCACCGGCGACGAGACCTTCGACTCCCGCACCGTCATCCGCTTCACCGCGCGCACGGACGCCGACACCTTCGTCGAGCTCAAGCCCGCCCAGCTGCGCACCGCCACCCTCGACGGACAGCAACTCGACCCGGAAACCCTCGACGGCAACCGCCTGCCCCTGAAGAACCTCACCGCCGGCGAGCACGAACTGCACCTCGACGCGAGCATGCGCTACTCCCGCACCGGCGAGGGCATGCACCGTTTCACCGACCCCACCGACGGCGAGACCTACGTCTACACCCAGCTGTTCATGGACGACGTCCAGCGCGTCTTCGCCGCCTTCGACCAGCCCGACCTCAAGGCCGTCTTCGACCTGACCGTGACGGCCCCCGAAGGCTGGAGCGTCCTCGCCAACGGCATCACCGAACACCTCGGCGAAGGCCGCTGGCAGGCCGCCACCACCCCCCTGATCTCCACCTACCTCGTCGCCGTCGCCGCCGGCCCCTGGCACTCCGTGCGCACCGAACACCGCGACCTGCCCTTCGGCCTGCACTGCCGCCGCTCCCTCGCCCCCCACCTGGACGCGGACGCCGAGGAACTCCTCGAGATCACCAAGCAGTGCTACGACCGCTACCACGAAAAATTCGAGGAGCCCTACCCCTTCGACTCCTACGACCAGGCCTTCGTCCCCGAGTTCAACTCCGGCGCCATGGAGAACCCCGGCCTGGTCACCTTCCGCGACGAATTCGTCTACCGCTCCGCCGTCACCGACACCGAACGCCAGACCCGCGCCATGGTCATCGCCCACGAGATGGCCCACATGTGGTTCGGTGACCTCGTCACCCTCCGCTGGTGGGACGACATCTGGCTGAACGAGTCCTTCGCCGAGTACATGGGCTACCAGACCCTCAACGAAGTCGGCCCCGGGGGGTCTGGGGGGGAACCCGCCAGTTGGAGGGGCACCGACACCTGGACGGACTTCGGAGTCGTCCGCAAGGCCTGGGGCTACGACGCCGACCAGCGCCCGTCCACCCACCCCGTAGCCCCCGAGAACGTCAACGACACGGCCTCCGCCCTCCTCAACTTCGACGGCATCTCCTACGCCAAGGGCGCCTCCGCACTACGCCAACTCGTCGCCTGGCTCGGCGAGAAGGACTTCCTCGCCGGCATCAACACCCACTTCGCCCGCCACAAATTCGCCAACGCCGCCCTCGCCGATTTCATCGACTCCCTCGCCTCCGCCACCGAACGCGACGTCCACGCCTGGGCCGACGCCTGGCTGCGCACCACCGGCGTCGACACCCTCACCCCCGTGGTCACCCCCGGCGACGACGGCACCTGCACCCTCACCGTCGAACACGCCGGCAGCCGCCCGCACCGCATCGCCGTCGGCCTCTACGACCCGGACGTCGCCGACGAGGGCCGCCACCTCATCCTGCGCGACCGCCTCGACCTCGACATCCCCCACACCACGCCCGAGCCCCTCGGCAAACGCCCCGCCCTGCTCCTCCTCAACGACGGCGACCTCACCTACGCCAAGATCCGCTTCGACCCCGAGTCCTTCGACACCGTCCGCACCAGCCTCTCCGGCCTGCCCGACCCCCTCACCCGCGCCGTCGTCTGGAACGCCCTGCGCGACGCCGTCCGCGACGGCCACCTCCCGCCCACCGCCTACCTCGACGCCGTCCGCACCCACCTCCCGTACGAAACCGACCTGGCCCTCGTCCAGGGCGTCCTCGCCTTCGCCACCACCAGGGTCGCCGACCGCTACCTCACCCCCGAACAGCGCCCGGCAGCCCTGACCACCCTCACCTCCCTGTGCCGCGACCTCATCCGCCGCACCGAGGACGGCGACAACCCCGGCCTGCGCCTGATCGCCGTACGCCACCTCATCGACGTCGCCGCCCACCCCGACACCATCGCCGCCTGGCTCGCCGACGGCACCGTCCCCGGCGGCCCCGAACTCGACCCCGAACTGCGCTGGCGCGTCCTCGCCCGCCTCGCCGTCCTCGGCGCCACCGACGAGCAGGCCATCGCCGCCGAACTCGACCGCGACCCCTCCGCCACCGGCCAGGAAGGCGCCGCCCGCTGTCGCGCCGCCCTGCCCGACGCCGAGGCCAAGGCCGTGGCCTGGCAGGCCATGTTCGGCACGGACGAGCGCACCGACCTGTCGAACTACCTCTTCACCGCCACCGCCCGCGGCTTCTGGCAGCCCGAACAGGCCGACCTGGTCCGCGAGTACGTGCCCCGCTACTACGAGGACGCCGTCGCCGTCGCCGCCCGCCGCGGCCCCGCCATCGCCACCGCCGTGGGCCGCTGGGCCTTCCCCGCCCACGCCGTCGACACCGAGAACCTCCGGCTCGGCGAAGAGTGCCTCGACACCGCCGACCCGATCCCCGCCCTGCGCCGCAGCCTGACCGACGAACTCGACGACCTGGCAAGGGCGTTGCGGGTGAGGCAGGCGTAGGACCGGGGACGTACGACGTCGCCGGTGCGGCTGGTCCCTGACGACGATGCGGGGAGCTGATCGTCCTTCGTAGGCTCGACCGGGCGAAGGGCGATCAGCCCGAACTCTCCTCAGGAGGCAACCCCGTGATCGTAGTGACCGGCGCCACCGGAAACGTCGGCCGTGCCCTCGTCGAACGCCTCGTCGCCGACGGGCGGCCGGTGCGGGCCCTGACCCGTGATCCGCAGCGGGCCGCACTGCCCGGCGGGGCCGAGGTGGTACGGCTCCAACACGACCGGCCCGAGGCCCTGTTCGAGGGAGCGACCAAGCTCTTCCTCTACGTCCAGGCCGGCACCGACCTGCTGGCCGCCGCCCGCGCGGCCGGCGTCCGGCATGTCGTCCTGCTCTCCTCCGGGATCATCCAGGACGGCGCCGACGAGACCCACCCCATCCACGTCATGCACGCCACCGTGGAACGGGCCATCCGCGACAGCGGCCTGGAGTGGACCTTCCTGCGCCCCAACGCGTTCGCCACCAACGCCCTGCACTGGGCACCGCAGATCCGCACCGGTAACACCGTCCGCGGCGTCTTCGGCGGCGGACTGAGCGCCCCCATCCACGAGGACGACATCGCCGCCGTCGCCGAACGCGCCCTCCTCGACCCCGGCCACGAAGGCGCCGTCCACCGCCTCACCGGGCCCGAGGCGATCAGCAACGCCGATCAGACCGCCACCATCGGCCGGGCGATCGGACGCGACCTGGACTTCGTCGAGGTGGACCCGGACCAGGCCGGACCCGAACTCTTCCCGCACCTTTCGCCGCAGCTGCGCGAGAGCCTGCTGACATCCTTCGCGGCCACCGTCGGCGTCCCCCCGGAGATCACCACCACCGTCGAAAAGATCACCGGAACCCCGGCCCGCACCTTCGCCACCTGGGCCGACGACCACACGGACGACTTCCGCGCCTGACACCTGGCAACGGCACGCCCCTATACCCCAACTCCCCCCAAACCCCCTGAACCGCAACAGGGTTTTCCCGTAGGAAAGCCGTAAGGACACCCTTTCGGGTTCCGATCGTTGAACCTCCCGGGCACGCGCACGCATCCACCGACAAGCTGGAACTCCCTCTGCCCGCGCGCCCGGGAGGAACCCATGAGCACACCGAGCCTCGCCTCCGGCCCCGAAGGCACCCACGCCCTACGGCCGCTGCTCGACACCGTGCTCCAAGCACTCGACGAGGGCGCACACGCACGCGGCGGACCGCTGCCCGCCGGAGGACCCACCGCCGTCGCCGCACGCCTGCGGGCCGCCCTCGGCGACGTACTGCCACAACACGGCGACCCCGACGCCCTGCACACCCTCGTGCACGCCCTCGCCGAAGGCGCCGCCGACCCCGCCGACCCGCTGTGCGCCGCCCACCTGCACTGCCCGCCCCTCGCCGTCGCCACCGCCGCCGACCTCGCCGCGAGCGTCCTCAACCCCTCCCTCGACTCCTGGGACCAGGCCCCGGCGGCAACCGAGCTGGAAACGCTCGTCACCCGCGCCCTCGCCGCCGAGATCTACGCCGGAGCAGCCACCCCGCCCTCACCCGACGCCCTGATCACCACCGGCGGCACCGAATCCAACCAACTCGCCCTCCTCCTCGCCCGCGAGACACACGGCACCGGCCTCCGCCTGATCTGCGGCGCCAACGCCCACCACTCACTGCCCCGCGCCGCCTGGCTCCTCGGCCTGCCCGACCCCGTCACCCTCCCCGCCCCCACCGGCACCCTCGACCCCGCCGCCCTCGACGAGGCCCTCACCACCCTCCCCGGCCCCCACCTCGTCGCCGCCACCGCCGGCACCACCGACGCCGGACTCATCGACCCCCTCCCCGAAATCGCCGCCCTGAGCACCGCCCACCACGCCCGCCTGCACATCGACGCCGCCTACGGCGGAGGCCTCCTCCTCAGCGACCGACACCGCACCAAACTCACCGGCCTGCACCACGCCCACACCATCACCCTCGACCTGCACAAACTCGGCTGGCAGCCGGTCGCAGCCGGCCTCCTCGCCGTACGCGACCCCCACGACCTCACCGCCCTGAACCAGCACGCCGACTACCTCAACGCCGACGACGACACCGAAGCCGGCCTCCCCGACCTCCTCGGCCGCTCCCTGCGCACCACCCGCCGCCCCGACATCCTCAAGATCGCCGTCACCCTCAAAACCCTCGGCCGCACCGGCCTCGGCGCACTCGTCGACCAAGTCTGCGACCGGGCCCAGGAGTTCGCCGCCCTAGTCCAGGACCATCCGGGCTTCGAGCTCCACGACCGCCCCACCATCAGCACGGTCCTGTTCCGGCCCGCACACACCACCGACGACGCCGTCGCCGCCGCACGCCGAAAACTTCTCCACCAGGGCCGCGCCGTCCTCGGCCGCGCCCGCCTCGACGGCCGCCTCTGGCTCAAAGCCACCCTGCTCAACCCCGACACCCGCCCCGACGACCTCGCCACCCTCCTCGCCCTCGTCGAAAAGGCCGCCGACGAACCCGCCTGAGCGAAGCCGCCCGAGACGAAAGCCGCCCGCGAAGTCGAAGCATCCACCCAGGACTCCGCAGACTCCGCCGAAGACCCGTGGAAGGAACCACCCCGATGAGCACGCCCCCGCACCCACACCACGAGCCCGACGCACCCCGCGACCTCGTCGGCATCGGCATCGGCCCCTTCAACCTCTCCCTCGCCGCCCTCGCCCACCCCCTCACCGCACTCGACACCGCCTTCTACGACCAGCGCCCCTCCTTCGCCTGGCACCCCGGCCTCCTCATCGACGGCTCCCGCATCCAAGTCCCCTTCCTCGCCGACCTCGTCACCCTCGCCGACCCCACCAGCCCCTGGACCTTCCTCAACCACCTCAAATCCCGCGACCGCCTCTTCCCCTTCTACTTCGCCGAGCGCTTCCACATCCAGCGCGCCGAGTACGACACCTACTGCCGCTGGGTCGCGGACAACCTCCCCGGACTCCACTTCGGCCACCAGATCGACGCCGTCCGCTGGAACCCCGAACGCGACCTCTTCGAAGTCGACTACACCCAACTCGGCCCCGACGGAGAAGCCGAAGCCCTCGGCCGCACCCACACCCGCAACATCGCCCTCGGCATCGGCACCGAACCCCACATCCCCGAACCACTCAAAACCCTCGTCGACGCCCCCGGCGTACCCGTCGTCCACTCCGCCGACTACCTCGCCCACCGCGACACGATCCGCACCGCCGACCACGTCACCGTCATCGGATCAGGACAGTCCGGCGCCGAAATCTTCCTCGACCTGCTCCGCGCCCGCCCCGCCGGACGCGAAAAAATCCACTGGCTCGGCCGCACCGAGGCCTTCGCCCCCATGGAGTACTCCAAACTCGGCCTCGAACACTTCACCCCCGACTACACCCGCTACTTCCACGCCCTCCCCGAAGCCGTCCGCGATCGCCTCGTCACCAGCCAGTGGCAACTCCACAAAGGCATCGACGCCGACACCATCGCCGCCATCCACGACGAGCTCTACCACCGCACCCTGAACGGCGGCTGGCCCGACGTCGTCCTCACCCCCGGCGTCCGCGTCCGCACCGCAGGCCGCCTCGCCACCACCAAAGTCGAACTCCACCTGGAACACACCCAGCAGGACACCCGCTCCCGCCTCACCACCGACGCCGTCATCCTCGCCACCGGCTACCGCGAACGCCCCCTCGACCGCCTCCTCGCCGGCCTCGACCCCTACCTGCGCCGCGACAGCCGCCACCGCCCCCGCATCGACGAACGATTCCGCCTCGCCCTCGACCCCTCCATCACCGCCGCCAACTGCCACATCTACGTCCAGAACGCCGAACGCCACACCCACGGAGTCGGCACCCCAGACCTCGGCCTCGCCGCCTGGCGCTCCGCCACCATCCTCAACTCCCTCACCGGAAAAGAGACCTACCCCCTCCCCACCCGGACCGCCTTCACCACCTTCGGACTCGACCAGCAGCAACACCCGCACATCCCACGCGCCCGCCAGGCACCCGTCCTCACCCCCCTCGTCGACGACAGGCAATGAGCCCCAAAAGGCAGGAAGAACTCCGGCGGCGGTGACGTTGGAGCAAGCCATGACCACGACCTGGATCGCAGCCCACCGCATCGCCGTCATCAACCCGCACGAGGCCTTCCACCTCTTCGAACCCCGCGGCTTCTCCGACCAGACCATCAGACAGTCCATCCGCCTCGCCGGCAGCGGCGAAGCACTACGACTACGGCTCAGCAACCGCTACGGCAAGGAACCCCTCGACATCGGCGGCGCCCACCTCGCCGTACGCACCCACGAAAGCGGCATCGACCCCACCAGCGACACACCCCTGCACTTCTCCGGCGCCGAAACCGTCACCATCCCGGTCGGCGAGGACGTCACCAGCGACCCCGTCGAACTCCCTGTCAGTGCCGGCGAAGAACTCACCATCAGCCTCTACCTGCCCGGAGACACAGGACTCAGCACCTACAGCGCCGTCCCCTACGACACCGGACACGCCGTCCCCGGCAAACACCTCTCCGCCGAACTGCTCCACAACGCCGAAGAACTGCCCACCGGCCACTTCATCACCGGCATCGACGTCCTCGCCCCCGCCGACACCCGCATCGCCGTCGCCTTCGGCGACTCCTGGATCGAAGGCGCCTTCACCACCCCCGGCACCGACAACAGCTTCCCCGCACAACTGGGCCGCCGACTCACCCGCGGCTGGATCGTCAACCAGGGCATCTCCGGCAACCGCCTCCTCACCGACGAGATCGGCGACCACCTGCTCTCCCGCATCGACCACGACGTCCTCGCGGTGCCCGGCGTCAGCCACGTCCTCATCCACATCGGCCTCAACGACCTCGGACTCCCCGGCCTCATCGCCCACCCCGAACCCGCCGAAGGCCCCACCGCCGCCGCATTCATCGCCGGCCTGACCACCCTCGCCGACCGACTGCACACCGCCGGACTCACCGTCATCGGCTCCACGATCGGCCCCTACCGCGGCACCGTCCACGAGGGCTACGACACCGAAACCGGCCAGACCGTACGCCGCGACGTCAACACCTGGCTCCTCGGCACCGACCACCCCTTCGACGCCGTCATCGACATCGCCGCCGCCGTCGCCGACCCCACCGCCCCGGACCGCATCCGCCCCGAGTTCAACGGCGGCGACGGCCTCCACGTCAACGACGCCGGCGCAAAAGCCATCGCCGACGCCGTAGACCTGTCACTGCTCAAGCTCTAGACGCTCCAGAAAATCGACACTCCAGAAACAGACGCTCTGGAAAGCGACGCTCTGGAAAGCGACGCTCTGGAAACCGGCGCTCTAGCCTCGAACTTTCGTGATGGTCCGCCGACGGAGTTGGTGGACCATCAGGCGTTCTGCGGCTGAGCGTGGGCAGGCCAGCGGCCCGAGTGTCGT
>NZ_JBSFDG010000013.1:0-308234 GCF_053593775.1 Streptomyces sp. NPDC002092 | reverse complement strand
CCCCGACCTCGACACCGGCCCCATGGAGATCATCGGGCGTATCAACCGCTGCGCCGCCCTCCTCCAGCAGGCCGAGGACGCCCCGCTGCGCCGGGCCGGCCTCAGCCGCCCCGAGTTCGACCTGCTCGGCGCGCTGCGCCGCACCGGCCACGAACTGACCCCCGGCGAACTCGCCCGCGAGACCTTCTCCTCGGGCGCCGCCGTCACCAAGCGCCTCAAGCAGCTCACCGAGCGCGGCCTGGTCGAGCGCCGCGGCGACACCCGCGACCGGCGCGTCGCCCACCTCCGCCTCACGGACGCCGGCCGCGATCTCGTCGACGGCATCCTCCCCGAGCAACTGGCCTACGAGACCTCCGTACTGGCCGTCCTGGATCCGCAGGGGCAGGGCGAACTGGCCGGGCTGCTGGGCGAGTTGCTCGGCCGGCTGGAGGGCCGTCTCGGCGCGCTGCGCGTCTGAACCCCGCTGAACCGCCGCGTCCGGAACTTTCGGAGGCCGGGTGCCCGTTGACGTGATCGACTCCGACTCCCTACGTTCGACCAGGCCGGTTCGGATCACCGACTGGCGTACGACATGTCGAACGAAGGGGCGATGCCGTGACAGCCGAAACGCTCACTGTCGATCTGGGCACGGAGACCGGCTCGTTCCACGGCGGCGCGAGCGGCACGCTCTACGGCCTGTACGGCGACGGCGTGCCCAGCCGCGCCGTCGTCGAGGGCATGTACGTCCGCACGGTCACCACCAAGGCACAGGACGGCGTCCAGCACCCCGGCGCCGACGCCCTGGAGATCCTGCCGTCCTTCGTCGCGGCGGGCGGTCAGGACGTCTACGTCTACCTGACCGACATCCACCGCGGCTTCCCCTACGAGTGGCCGGGCGCCACCGGCGAGGAACGCCTCACCGCCTACCTGGCGAACGTCCGCCGCCAGGTCACGCAGGTGCAGACGCTGGGCGCGCTGAAGTCCCATGTCGTGTACGTCCCGTTCAACGAGCCCGAGGGCAACATGTTCGGCACGGGGGAGTGGAGCTACGACCAGGTCTCCTGGCACACCGAGCCGGGACCCTACTTCGCGGCCTGGCAGCAGACGTACCACCTCATCAAGGGCCTGGACCCTCAGGCACGCATCGCCGGCCCGAACACCTGCATCCTCTATCCGGAGGTGCGCGGCTTCCTGGAGTTCGCGCGCGAGCACGACGTGCTCCCCGACGTGATCACCTGGCACGAGCTGTCCTCGCCGGACGAGGTCCGCAGGAACGTCGCCGAGTACCGGGAGATGGAACGGGAGTTGGGCATCGGCCCGCTGCCCGTCAACCTCAACGAGTACGCGCACAACTACCATCTGTCCGTCCCCGGACAGATGATCCAGTGGATCGCCGCGATCGAGGAGTCCAAGGTCGACGCCGACATGGCGTACTGGAACATCGCCGGCAACCTCAACGACTCGGCGGTCGAGGCCAACAAGGGCAACGGCCAGTGGTGGCTGTTCAACGCCTACGGGCAGCTGTCCGGCAACACCGTCCGCGTCACCGCACCGCACCCCGACGTCCAGTACACGCTGCAGGGCGTCGCCACCCTCGACCGGCTCAAACGGCAGGCCCGTGTGCTGTTCGGCGGCGCGAGCGGCGCCGCGGACCTCGTCCTCGAAGGCGTCGACACGGACGTGTTCGGCACGACCGTCCACCTACGCCTCCAGGAGATCGCCTGGAGCGGCCAAGTCGGCGCGAGCGCCCAGCCCTTGCGGCTGCTCGACGCCGAACTGCCGGTCGTGGACGGCCGGGTGACGCTGACGCTCACCGGCCTGGACGAGATGTCCGCCCACCAGTTGATCGTGGCTCCCGGTGGCCACGGTGCCGCCCTGCTGCCGCCCGCGGCGGGCCGGCGGTTGACGTACGAGGCCGAGGACGCCACGTACACGGGCGGCGGCTACGTCAAGCACGGCCCCGAAGGATCCCCTTCCGACGTCGACAAGTTCGCGACCTCCGGCGGCTACCACATCGGCGGCCTGCGCACCGGCTCCGACGGCGTGCTCGCCTTCGACGTCGAGGCCCCGCAGGACGGGACGTACGACCTGCGGGTCTTTGCCAATTCCCACAACCTGGCCGATCTGGTGCGCGAGAACGGCCCCACCAACGTCTTCCTGCGCGTCGACGGCAAGGACGCGCGCGAACTGCGGCTGCCGCTCGGCTACAAGTGGGCGGTGTGGGGCCACACCGACACCGAGGTCGAACTGACCGCCGGCCCGCACCGGATCACCCTCGCCGCGCAGGACCCCGACCTCGGCACGACCCAGGGGGACGCGGTCGTCGACAAGCTGGACCTCACCCTGCGCGACGACCAGGAGGCCCTGTACGAGGCCGAGTTCGCCGCCCTCGACGCGGGCGCACGGGTGAGCTACGCCGACCTCGGCGCCTCCGGCCCCGGCGCCGCCGTCCTCCCCCGGGGCGGCACCGTCACCTTCTGGGTGCATGCCCCCGACGACGGCGAGGCGACGGTCACCGTCGACCTGCTCGGCCCCGGCGAGGGCCTGCTCACGGTCAACGGCGAGGAGCTCGGACCCGTGCAGCGAGGCGCAATCCCGCTGTTCCTGGCCGGCGGCATCAACAAGGTCACGGTGACCGGGACTTCGGACCGCCTGGTCGTGGACCGGCTGCGCGTCGGCGCCTCCCGCTCACTGCTGCCCACGTACGTGTCCGCCGCCGAGGACGGCATCCTGACCGGCACCGCGAGGGTGACGGGACGCTCGTACGCCACCGGCGGCAAGGCGGTCGACGGCATCGGTGCCGGCCCCGGCAACGCGCTCACCCTGACGGTGACGGCCGAGCGCGCCGGGCGCCACGCGCTCACCATCCGCTACTCCAACGGCGAGCAGGCGCCCGCCACCCACTACAACCCCGACCCGGTCTGCCGCCACGCCGACATCTCGGTCAACGGCGCGGCCCCGCAGCGCGTCCTGTTCCCCACCACCTTCCACTTCAACAACTTCTGGAACCTCTCCCTACCCGTGACCCTCCATCAGGGCAGCAACACGCTCACCTTCACCGCCGACGAACTCCCCGACTTCGACGGCCACACCAAGAACGCATACGGTCAGCGCTCGGCGTATGCCCCGCTCATCGACCAGGTGACGGTGACACCGCTTGCGCCGCTCTGTCGTGACGGGCACGAGGAAGGGGCCTGATGCTGGAGTTCACGTTCGCCGGCCGGGTGATCGAGTGGCGCGGCCCGGCGCCCTACTACTACCTGCCCGTGCCCGATGAGGAATCCGCGGACATCCGTGAGGTCGCGGCGCAGGCCAGCTACGGCTGGGGCGTGATCCCCGTGGCTGCGCGGATCGGCGAGGTCGACTTCGAGACCTCGCTGTTCCCCAAGGACGGCGGCTATCTGCTGCCGCTGAAGGCCGCGGTCCGGGCGCCCCGGCAGATCACCGCCGGCGACGAGATCACCGTGGAGATGACCGTTCGGCTCCCGCACTGATCAGTGCTCGTCACCCGCCCGGTACACGCCGAACACCGCCGCCTGCGGATCCCGCAGCACCGCGATCCGCGGCCCGTCCGGCACCGAGGTGGGCTCCATGAGGACGGTGCCGCCCGCCTGCGTCGCCGTGGCCGCGCAGGCGTCCACGTCGGCCACCGCGAAGTACGGCAGCCAGTGCGGCGGCACCTCGGGCGGGAACTTCTCGTCCATCCGCACCATGCCGCCGAAGTCCGCGCCGTCGATGCCCCATTGCGGGTATTGCTCCGAAGCGCTGACACTCCAGCCGAACACCGTCGTGTAGAAGCTCTCGGCCCGCTCGGGCGCCCGGGTCAGCAACTCCACCCAGCCCAGTGAGCCGGGCGCGTTGAACAGCCCGGCACCCGGGAAGGCCCGCGCCTGCCACAACTGGAAAGCGGCACCTGCCGGATCGAGCGCCACCGCGAAACGGCCCACGTCGAACACGTCCATCGGGCCCAGCAGAACCGTCCCGCCGGCCGCGGTCACCTGCGCGGCGGCGGCATCCGCGTCCGCCACCGCGAACGACACGTTCCATGCGACGGGCTGCGACTCCTGGTACAGCGGGGTCAGCGCGGCGACCGCGGCGTCGCCCAGGTGCGCGACCGTGTATCCGCCCGCCTCCTGCCGCGGATCCGTCTCGCTGCGCCAGCCGAACAGCTCCGCGTAGAACCGCTTGGCCGCCGCCAGGTCGCTGGTCCCCAACTCGGCCCAGCAGGGCCCGCCGGTCACCGGCTTGTCGAGCTTCATGGCGTCCTTCCGAAGCCTTGGGCGAACAATGGCCCCTCCAGCACGCTGAGCCCGGCCCCGCCCTCCGGCCATCCGGCCGAAACCCTCGCGCCCGGCGCCGCCCCCGACGTACCCTCGCCCATGTACCGCACCGCATGGCGGCCTCCAGCCCACGTCTCCGCTTCCTGGAGGTTCCGCATGCCCGCGCCCACCGTCCGCCCCTTCCGCCGCGACGACCGCGACCAGCTCACCGACCTGATCAACGCACATGTCGCCGCCGTCGTCCCCGGCGTCTCCGTCTCGGTCAACACCGTCCTCAGCGACCTGGAGCGACAGCCCGGCGAGTTCATCACCGACCCTTGGGTCGCCGAGCGCGTCACCCTCGTCGCCGAGCAGCGCCGCCACATCGTGGCCGCCGCCCACCTGCTGCGCTACCGCTCCGGAGACGAGGTCGGCGACCACTACCGGGACGCCGGTGAGATCGACTGGTTCGTGTACCGGCCGCCGGCCTCCTTCTGGCCCGACTCCGAGAAAGCCGCGGACCAGCTGATGGCCGGGTGCCTGGCCCAGTTCGCCCGCTGGAACGTACGCGTCCGTTACGCCGACGGCGCCCTCCCGGCCCCCGTCGTCCACGGCCTGCCCCGCAACTGGCCGCACATCCGTGCCGTCTACGAACGCTCGGGCTTCCGCCACGTCGGAGACACCGAGGTCGTCCTGATCGCGCTCGTGGCCGACCTGCCGGCCGTCGAACCCCGTCCGGGCGTGAGGTTCGAACGCTCGCTGGGGGAGTGCGGCACCCGTTTCACGGCCTACGTCGACGCACGCGCCGCAGGCTTCATCGAGGTCGACACCGCCCTGTCCCGCCCTGAACGCCACGCCCGCGCGGCAGGCCTCGCCGACATCGGCAACCTGCACATCGATACGGCCTCGTACGGCGAGGGCCTGGAGAAACAGCTGCTCGGCCAGGCCGCGGACTGGCTGTGCCTGTGCGGCACGGACCGTCTCCTCGCCTACGAGTCGGCCGACGACAAGGTGGCCATCGACCTCCTGCTGGCGGCAGGTTTCCGGGAACTGACCCGCACCGATTGCCGCTGGGAACACGGCTCACGCTGAGTCCGTCAGGCCGTGAGACCACCGGACTGAAATTCCCGACATAAGGGTCGATAATTCCTTTCAGGTCTGCGGAGGGTGGAGCGACATTGATTCGCGTGCTGCTCGTCGAGAACGCCCGCCTCGTGCGGGGAGCTTTCGCCGCCCTGCTCTCCCGTGAGGACGACATGGAGGTCGTCGCGGAGGAAGCAGGTGATGGCGAGGTGCTGGCGCGGGCGCTGATGTGCCGCCCCGACGTGGCCGTGATCGACGTCGACTCCGAGGAGGGCGAGGAATTCGCCTTGCGGGGCGAGCTGAAGCGGCGGCTGCCCGCGTGCCGAGTGCTGCTGATGATGGCCTCGCCCACACCGGCGCGGCTACGGCGGATGCTCGATCTGCGCGCCGCCGGGGTGATCAGTACGAACGCTCCGGCGGACCGGCTGATCCACGGCATCCGCAAGCTGGCCAGGGGACAGCGGTTCATCGACCCGGAGTTCGCGCTGGCCGCGCTCGACGCGCGGGCGAACCCGCTGACCCCGCGGGACGTGGAGATCCTGCGGCTGACCGCTGACGGCATTCCCATGCGGGAGGTCGCCGAGCGTTTGTCGCTGTCCGTGGCCACGGTCCGCAACCACCTGTCGGCGATCACCAGGAAGATCGGGGGACGCACCCGGATCGACGCCATCCGGATCGCCAGGGAGTCGGGCTGGGTGTGACCACCCCCGGGCGGGCCGTGGCCGCCGGGTCCGCCGACCGCCTTCGGCGGGCCTTGGCCAGGTTTTCACCGCTTCCCGCCCGCACCGGCACGTCGTGGAGGCGCACCAGCCCCGGCCGGGGGTTCGAGCACCCCGCGGGTTTCCGGGCCGTCAGATCCCCGGCCGGTAGCGGATCGGATGGTCCGCCGGCACCTCGACCAGCACGATCCGTGTTCCGTCCGGATCCGCGATCCACATTTCGATCAACCCCCAGGGCTCCTTCACCGGCGGCCGTACGATCTCGACGCCCTTGGCCCGCAGCTCCTCGTGCGCCGCGGCCGCGTCCTCGACCTGCAGCCACAACTGCACGGCGGGGGAGGGCGGGGTCTCGGAGCGGCCCGAGACCTCCAGGAAGCCGCCACCGAGGAAGTAGACGGTGCCGCGCTGCGGCCCCGTGCCGAACTCGCGGTGGACGGCGAGGCCCAACTGCTCGCCGTAGAACGTGCGGGAGCGCTCGGGATCGCTCGGCTGGAGAAGGGTCCGGCTGCTGAGAACGTGCACCATGCATACGGAGCCTAGTGGCAGGGTTAGGCTCGTCCCTGCCCGCGCCGAGCCAGAAACCGGAGTGACGCCCATGGAGACCGCCGCCGACGGACTGACCTTCCGCGACGCCACCGACGCCGACGTCGACGTGCTGGTCGCGCTGATCGAGTCGGCGTACCGCGGGGACTCCAGCCGGGCCGGGTGGACCACCGAGGCGGACATCCTGCAAGGGCAGCGCACCGACCCCGAGGGCGTGCTCGCCGTCATCAAGTCGCCCGACAGCCGTCTGCTGACGGTCGAGCGGGACGGTGCCGTCGTCGCCTGCTGCCAGCTCGAACACCGCGGGGAACACGCCTACTTCGGGATGTTCGCGGTCAGCCCGCAGCTGCAGGGCGCGGGCCTCGGCAAAGTGATCATCACGGAGGCGGAGCGCACGGCGCGCGAGAACTGGGGCGTGCGCGAGATGCACATGACCGTGATCTCCGTACGAGACGACCTCATCGCCTGGTACGAGCGCCGCGGCTACCGCCGTACGGGCCGGATGACCCCGTTCCCGTACGGCGACGAGCGCTTCGGCATTCCGCAGCGCGACGACCTGCAGTTCGAGCTGCTGGTCAAGCAGCTGGTCTGATCAAGGGGCCGGGCTGAGGCTCAGGCCGTGAAGCGGCCGGTGCGCTTGATCTCCGGATAGTCGGTGGTCGCGCCGTCCAGCTGGAGCGCCCGGACGAGCCGCAGATGGTCCTGCGTGTTCACCACCCAGCCGATGATCCTCAGGTCCGCCTTGCGGGCCTGCTCCACGATCTCCAGGGTGAGGCGGCGGATGTTGAGGCAGACGGTCGCGGCACCCGCCTCCACGGCGCGCTCCACGATGTCGGTCCCGTAGCGGCTGCCGATCAGCGCGGTCCGTACGCCCGGCACCAGACGGGTGACCTCGGCGATCGCCTCGTCGTGGAACGAGGACACCTCGACCCGGGCGACCAGGTCCCGTTTGAGCATGACCTCGGCCAGCGCGCGTGCCGCCGCGATGTCCTTGATCTCGGCCTGCAGCGGTGCCCGCACGGCTTCGAGGACCTCCTCGAAAACGGGGACGCGCTCGCCGCGGCCCGCGTCCAGGGCGCGCAGCTCGGAGAGGGTCTTCTCGGCGATCGGGCCAGTGCCGTCGGTCGTGCGGTCCACGTCGGTGTCGTGCATGACGACGAGGGCGCCGTCCTTGCTCAGATGCAGATCGAGTTCGATCACGTCGAGCCCGGCGTGCTGGGCGGCGACGAAGGAACGGAGGGTGTTCTCGGGCTCGGTGCCCATGACTCCGCGATGACCGATGGTAAGGAAGTTCAAGGTTCAACTCGCTTCCGTCGACGGCGGCTCGGCTCCGCGCGCGGACCGGAGCGGACGGCCGCGCGGGCAGAGCCGCAGCCTAATGGCCCGGCCCGGCGATGAACCCGCGCGTACACGGGGATTGGCGCGGCGCCGGGCGTGTGCCTGGCCTGTACCCGTCGGGGATCACCCTGGCGTGGGCGAGTCCTTCCGGTATTGACCGGTGGCCGGTTTCGTCGTGCCGTCGCCGGGTAGCCGCGCGATACCCAAATGTCTGCCGGACGGGTTTCCGGCAGGAAAAAATTCGGTGACCAAGGAGCAGTGCAGGATAATCTCCCGAGACTCCTCTTGCTGAGAGGAAGTCCGTATGTATACGGTCTCCATACGCGAGCTTCTCCCGTGGAGGATGGGACATGACGGAAATTCTTGTGCAGGCGGCTTCGGGGGAGCAGGTTCCTCCGGTGACCAGGGTGGTTGAGCACCCGGCCTGGGCCGTGCTCAAGAATGCCGTGGAGCAGATCCGGCCATGGCAGTCCAAGGACGGGTCGATCGACCTCGAGGCCGAGGGCGCACCCGAGCGCGCGGACGCCGAGGCGGCCGTACGGCGTGTCGTGGCGGCCGTCGAGGAGCTCTCCCCGCTGCTCCCGCACGACACCGACTACCACGAGGCGCTGGCCAAGGACCTGCTCCGGTGGGCCGAAGGCGGCTTCGAGGTGCCCGACTTCCTCGACTCGCTGCTGGCCTTCCAGCCCGCCGCGAACCGTGCGGACGGTCTGCAGCACCTGGTCGTCTTCCCCATGTACACGCAGAACGGCAACCCGGACCGCAACCTCGAAGCGGTCGTGCTGCGCATGGTCTGGCCCGACTGGCTGGCCGAGCTGGAGCGCACCCGTTACGACAACCCGCTGTTCTGCGGCATCAAGTTCGAGGACTTCACGGCCGGCTACGACACCAACTCCGCCGTCCTCTTCCCGGAGACCATCGCCGTGCGCGAGGCGCCGGAACGTTTCTCCTGGGGTGGCATCTTCTGCGACCGCGAGGCCGCCCGCTTCCGCCGTGTGACCGACGCCGCCGTCGACATCCTCGGCCTGGAGCTGCCCGAGGACATCGCCGCGATGGTCCACGACCAGAAGCGCTGCGAGGAGGCCTTCGTGCTGTGGGACATGGTCCACGACCGCACCCACAGCCACGGCGACCTGCCCTTCGACCCGTTCATGATCAAGCAGCGCCAGCCGTTCTGGATGTACGGCCTCGAAGAGCTGCGCTGCGACCTCACCGCCTTCAAGGAGGCCGTGAAGCTGCAGGAGGACGGCGTCCCGCAGGCCCGTGACGTGCAGTACGCGGTGCTGTTCGACCGCATGTTCCGCTTTCCGGTCACCGGCGAGCGCGTGCGCAACTACGACGGCCTCGGCGGCCAGCTCCTCTTCGCCTATCTGCACAAGCACGACGTGATCCGCTGGACCGACAACAAGCTGCACATCGACTGGCAGCGCGCTCCGCAGGTCACCAACCAGCTGTGCGGCGATATCGAGGACCTCTACCGGGCCGGCATCGACCGCCCGAAGCTGGTCCACTGGTTCGCCGCCTACGACCTGGTGTCGCAGTACCTCGCCCCGCACCCCGGCTCCCGCTGGGCCAAGGGCCCCGACGCCCTCGACCTGAGCCGCCCGCCGCGGAAGCTCGTCGATGACGTGCTTCCGGACGAGTTTCCCCTGAGCATGTTCTATGAGGCCCTCTCCAAGAAGCTGAAGAACGTGATCGCCTCCACCAAGGGCATCACGGCGGAGAGCCCCGAGCGGGTCGCCGCATGAGCGACCGCAGCACCAGAACCACTGCTCAGGAGGCGAAGACCATGGCGGGGAACGGAGCTCTCAGCGGTGTGGTGATCGCGGTGGCCGGCGCGGGCGGACCCGCCGGGCGCGCGGCACTGATCCGGCTCGCGGAGGCGGGCGCGACCGTCGTCGCCGCGGACAACGATCCCGAGCGGCTCGCGGAAGCCGTGGACGCGGCCCGTTACGCGTCCGGCGGCGCCACCGTGACCGGTGAGCCTGTCGACCTGCTCGACCTGGAGTCCACCCGGGAGTGGGCCACGCACATCGAGAAGGAGTTCGGCCGCGTCGACGGCCTGGTCCACCTCGTCGGCGGCTGGCGCGGCAGCGAGACCTTCATCAAGACCAGCCTCGACGACTGGGACTTCCTGGAGCTGCTGCTCATCCGCACCGTGCAGCACACCTCCCTCGCGTTCTCCGAGGCGCTGCAGCGCAGCGAGCGCGGCCGCTACGTCCTGATCAGCGCGGCCGGAGCGTCCAACCCGACCGCCGGAAACGCCGCCTACGCCGCCGCCAAGGCCGCCGCCGAGGCGTGGACCCTCGCCATGGCCGACTTCTTCCGCAAGGCGGGAGGCGCCGACGGGCCGACGTCGGCGGCTGCGATCCTGGTGGTGAAGGCGTTGGTGCACGACGCGATGCGCGCAGAGCGACCCAATGCGAAGTTCGCGGGCTTCACGGACGTCAAGGAGCTGGCCGAGGCCATCGCCGACGTCTGGAGCAAGCCCGCCGCCGAAGTGAACGGAAAGCGTCTGTGGCTGACCGAGAAGCCGTGAACCCTCCGAGGACCGACGCGCGTCGCCATCACGACCCGCAGGTCCGCGGCTTCGCCAGCGACAACTACGCCGGGGCCCACCCGGAGGTGCTCGCCGCCCTGGCCCTGGCCAACGGCGGGCACCAGGTCGCGTACGGCGAGGACGACTACACCGACAACCTCCAGAGCATCATCCGCAGCCACTTCGGGGCCACGGCCGAGGCCTTTCCGGTCTTCAACGGCACCGGCGCGAACGTCGTCGCGCTCCAGGCGGTCACCGACCGCTGGGGCGCGGTGATCTGCGCCGAGAGCGCGCACATCAACGTCGACGAGGGCGGCGCCCCGGAGCGCATGGGCGGCCTCAAACTGCTCACGGTGCCGACGCCGGACGGCAAGCTCACTCCCGAACTGATCGACCGGCAGGCGTACGGCTGGGACGACGAGCACCGTGCGATGCCGCAGGTCGTCTCGATCACCCAGAGCACGGAGCTCGGCACGCTCTACACGCCGGACGAGATCCGCGCGATCTGCGAGCACGCACACGCGCGTGGCATGAAGGTGCACCTGGACGGCTCCCGGATAGCCAACGCGGCCGCGTCCCTGGACGTCCCGATGCGGGCGTTCACCAACGCCGTCGGCGTCGACATCCTCTCGCTCGGCGGGACGAAGAACGGCGCGCTGTTCGGCGAGGCGGTCGTCGTCATCAACCAGGACGCCGTCCGCCACATGAAGCACCTGCGGAAGCTGTCCATGCAGCTCGCCTCCAAGATGCGCTTCGTCTCGGTGCAGTTGGAGGCCCTGCTCGCCAAGGACCTGTGGCTGCGCAACGCCCGCCACTCCAACGAGATGGCCCAGCGCCTGGCCGAGGGCGTGCGCGCCGTGCACGGCGTGGAGATCCTCTACCCGGTCCAGGCCAACGGGGTGTTCGCCAAGCTCCCGCACGACGTGAGCGAGCGGCTGCAGCAGCGGTTCCGCTTCTACTTCTGGGACGAGGCCGCGGGCGTGGTGCGCTGGATGTGCGCCTTCGACACCACCGAGGAGGACGTGGACATGTTCGTGGCGGCGCTCAAGGAGGAGATGGCGCACTGAGGTACCTCCCGTGATGCATAGGTATGCGGTTGCCTGAAAAGTCATTGACTCTCGGGTGATCGTATTCCTATGCTCTGCGGGCATGGAGCTGATCCAGAACACCCCCGACCTGTCCGCCTACCTGGCCGCCGACGAGGTCGTCGACCATGACCATCCGGTGGTACGGGAGACGGCTGCCCGCCTCGCCCGTGATGTACCGGACTCGTATGCCTATGCGCGGGCCGCTTTCGAGTTCGTGCGTGACACCATCCCGCACTCCCAGGACTCTGGCGACCTGCGCGTCACCTGGCGGGCCTCCGACGTACTGCACCAGGGCACCGGCATCTGCTACGCCAAGGCCCACGCCCTCGCCGCCCTGCTCCGGGCCGAGGACATCCCCACGGCACTCTGCTACCAGAGGCTGGCCCACGACGACGGCGACGGCCATGCCGTGCACGGGCTGATCGCGGTCCGCTTCAACGGCGCCTGGCACCGGCAGGATCCCCGCGGCAACAAACCCGGCGTCGACGCCCAGTTCTCCCTCGAGGGTGAGCGGCTGGCCTGGGTCCCCGATCCGGATTCCCACGAGGTGGACTATCCGGACCTGTACGCCGAACCGCATCCGGCGGTCATCGAAGTCCTCAAGGCCGCCGCCGACCGGCCCCATCTCTGGAAGATGCTGCCCACCGCACTCTGACCCCGCATTCACCCGTGTCGCGATCGAGGCACACAGCCTGGTCAACGGGCCCGCCATCGAGGAGTGTTCGGCCCTCCGGGGCGAGGCGACCGCATACATCGCCGCCCGCCTGGACGGTCGCGCCCCGCACGACGACCCGCACATGGCCGCCTGGCGCGAGATCTGCACGGCGTTCGGCGCCACGGGCCGTCGGTGACAAGGACTTCGTGTCGGCCGGCGGCGAGGAGGCCGTCGAACACCCCGACGGGGGGTCGGTCGCCCGGCACGACGACGCCGGCGTGACCTGCCGCCACTGGAACTGGCACCAGGGCCCGCGTACCCGCCTCACCGAGGACATGGTTACGGGGGGAAGCGGAACTCGCCGAACTGCTGGAGAAGTTCAGCCCCGGGGCACGGATCACCGTCCACGCCCCGGTGTGACGATTCAGCGGGCCTCGGCCGCCTTCACCTCTTCGGGGGTCGGCGCCGTGCCGCCGAGATGGGCGGGCATCCACCAGGTGTCGTCCGGGCCTTTGGGCCGCACGGGATAGGCGCGCTGCGCCGCCTCCAGCAGCTCCTGGACGCGCTCGCGCAGTCGCCGGGTGATGGCGCCCGCGTACTGGTCCTGGGGGGCCTCCACCGGCTCGCCCACCCGGATGGTGATCGGCGTGTGGCTGCGCTTGAAGTTGCGCGGGTGGCCCTTGGTCCACAGCCGCTGGGTGCCCCACAGCGCCATGGGGATGAGCGGGACGCCCGCCTCCTGGGCCATGCGCGCGGCACCCGACTTGAAGCTCTTCAGGGTGAAGGACTGCGAGATGGTCGCTTCCGGGAAGACGCCGACGATCTCACCGGACCGCAGCGACTGCAGCGCATGCTGGTACGCCGTCTCGCCCTGCTTGCGGTCCACCGGGATGTGCTTCATACCGCGCATCAGCGGACCGGAGATCCGGTGCCGGAACACCGACTCCTTCGCCATGAAGCGCACCAGACGCTTCTGCGGCAGGGCGGCCAGACCGTCGAAGATGAAGTCCAGGTAGCTGATGTGATTGCTCACCAGCACGGCGCCGCCCGAGCGCGGAATGTTCTCCGATCCCCTGCAGTCGATCTTGAGGTCCCACACCTTGAACAACGTTTGGGCGAGACCGACGACGGGACGGTAGACAAGCTCAGCCATGGACGGGGTGGACCCTTCTCTCTGCCTGGATGGGTGCTCCCGGCGGGAAGTTACGCAGCCGTAGGTTTACGGCATTGCGCAGATCGTGCCCCAAGAACGAACGGGGGGCCAGTCCTGGCGCCGCAGAACGGCGAGATCCTCGTCACGTCCGACAACTGATCCACCTCGGATTTTTAAGCCGCCTTTACTCCGTACGGACCGTCACCCGCCGTACGAGCAGGTACATCTCGCAGCCCAGGCAGTACCCGAACGCGGCATTGAGGAACGCGGCGGCGAGCGCCGCGGCGGTCGCCGCGAGCCCCAGCCAGGTCGGGCCGAGTCCGAAACCCACCAGTCCGACCCCGGCGAAGACCAGCCCCACCGCCTGCGCGAACCGCGGCGGCTCCGGCGACTCGAACTCGGTCGGCGGCCCGAGCCTGGGACGCACCGCCTTGCGGAACAGCCAGCCGTACGGCGAGCGGCCCACCCCGCCCGCCGCGCCCAGCGCGAACGCCAGCGTCTGCCAGGCCAGCAGCCAGGCGCTCCCGGTGATCAGCACGACCGCCAGGACGACGGTCGTCACGGCCGCCCCGAAGCGGGGCCCCCTCACATCGATGTCCATGAAGCAAGCATTCCGTATGGGGAAAGATCCGGGGAGCCGGGAATCTTTGCAGTCTCGTGAATGCTTGTGCAGGTGATGACCGGACTTGTGGTGTGCGCAGCGGTGCTCGTGGCGGCGAGCGCCTACGGAGTGATTCATCGACGGCGAAACGGGAGGGTGCGCGTGCGTGGGCGCGACGGCGGGAAGCGGCTGGCGGCGGCCGAGTTGGGCGCGGAACTCGGCGAGCGCGCCACGCTCGTGCAGTTCTCCAGCGCCTTCTGCGCGCCCTGCCGGGCCACCCGGCGCGTCCTCGGCGAGGTGGCAGGCATGGTCCCCGGCGTGACCCATGTCGAGATCGACGCCGAGGACCATCTGGACCTGGTGCGCGAACTCGACATCCTCAAGACCCCGACCGTGCTGGTCCTGGACGCCGACGGCCGGATCGTACGGCGTGCCACCGGCCAGCCGCGCAAGGCCGACGTCATCGCCGCACTGGGGGAGGCGGTTTGACGGCTGTGCTGCGGACGGTGAGGCATCTCCCATATGCCGGAACCTACTTGACTGTGCGCACCACCTATCGTCAGCCTGACCGTATGCCTACGGAACTCCTTCTCTACGGGCGGGTCCACGTCGACCTCGCCCGCACTGCGAGCGCGCGCTGTCCGAGCTGTTGAGCAGCCACGACGCCCGCCCCTCCGCGTAGAAGGACAATTCCATGACGGCCACGCCCGACCTCGGCACCCGTACCCCTCAGCTCGCCTCTCCCGAGCTGCTGCGCTCCGTCTTCCGGCGGCACGCGGCAGGAGTCGCCGTGATCACCGCACGCGGCGACGCCGGCCCGGTCGGCTTCACCGCCACCTCGCTCACCTCTGTCTCCGCCGAACCCCCGCTGCTGTCCTTCGGCATCAGCACGGGGGCCTCCAGCTGGCCGGCGATATCGGCGACCGACCACATCGGCGTCCACATACTCGGCGAGCATCAGCAGGACCTGGCGGCCACCTTCGCCAAGAGCGGCGCCGACCGCTTCGGCGCGGCCACCGCCTGGCGTACGGGCCCCGAGGGCGTTCCCGTCCTCGACGACGTCCTCGCCTGGCTGGTCTGCCGGATCGTGGGCCGCGTCCCCGCCGCGGACCACCGCATCGTGCTGGCCGAGGTCGTGCTCGGGGACCCCACGGGCCCCGGCCGCCCGCTCCTCTACCACCAGGGTCATTTCAACGGCCTGCGCGACTGACCGCCGGCCGGCTCCGCCTGCGAAGCGGTCGAGTTCCGATTACGCTGCGTTGCAAAGGTCACAGTTCAAAGCGCTTGCTTAGCGGGAACGAACTGGGTGTACTGACGAGTAATGTTTCGCTCGGAGCGCGGGTCGCCCCGATCGGGATCGGCCGCTTGAGGCGCCTATGCTGCCTGAGAGTAGGCAGCACCGAAATGACGATTGCAGTAGGAGAGCCGGCGTGAGCTTGAGGATCGTTGTCACTGTGAAGTACGTGCCCGACGCCACTGGCGACCGGCACTTCGCCGATGACCTGACCGTCGACCGGGACGACGTGGACGGTCTGCTCTCCGAACTGGACGAGTACGCGGTCGAGCAGGCGCTGCAGATCTCCGAGAACTCCGACGACGACGTGGAGATCACCGTCCTGACGGTGGGTCCGGAGGACGCCAAGGACGCGCTGCGCAAGGCGCTGTCCATGGGCGCCGACAAGGCCATCCACGTCGAGGACGACGACCTGCACGGCACCGACGCGATCGGCACCTCGCTGGTGCTGGCCAAGGCCATCGAGAAGGCCGGCTACGACCTCGTGGTGTCCGGCATGGCCTCCACCGACGGCACCATGGGCGTCGTACCGGCCCTGCTCGCGGAGCGCCTGGGCGTGCCGCAGGTGACGCTGCTGTCCGAGGTCTCCGTCGAGGACGGGACGGTCAAGGGCCGCCGGGACGGCGACGCCGCCTCCGAGCAGCTGGAGGCTTCGCTTCCGGCGGTGGTGTCGGTGACCGACCAGTCGGGTGAGGCGCGCTACCCGTCCTTCAAGGGGATCATGGCGGCCAAGAAGAAGCCGGTCGAGTCGTGGGATCTGTCGGACCTGGAGATCGACGCCGATGAGGTCGGTCTGGCGGGTGCCTGGACGAAGGTCGAGTCGGCGGCCGAGCGTCCGGCCCGTACCGCGGGCACGATCGTCAAGGACGAGGGCGAGGGCGGCAAGCAGCTCGCCGAGTTCCTCGCGAGCCAGAAGTTCATCTAAGGGCCCTGGACCCTTCACGGCTCAACTCCCTCACCGCCCCTCAGACTTCGCACATCGCAGGAGAGCAATCCCATGGCTGAAGTTCTCGTCTACGTCGACCACGTGGACGGTGCCGTCCGCAAGCCCACCCTGGAGCTGCTGACCCTCGCGCGCCGCATCGGCGAGCCGGTCGCCGTCGCGCTGGGCAACGGCGCCGGTGACACCGCCGCCGCGCTGGCCGAGCACGGCGCCGCCAAGGTGCTGACCCACGAGGCGTCCGAGTACGCCGACTACCTGGTCGTCCCGAAGGTGGACGCGCTGCAGGCCGCCGTCGAGGCCGTGTCCCCGGCCGCGGTGCTGGTGCCGTCCTCAGCGGAGGGCAAGGAGATCGCCGCGCGTCTGGCGCTGCGGATCGGTTCCGGCATCATCACGGACGCCGTCGACCTGGAGGCCGGCGACGAGGGTCCGGTGGCCACCCAGTCGGTGTTCGCCGCTTCCTTCACCACCAAGTCCCGGATCGGCAAGGGCACGCCGGTCATCACCGTCAAGCCGAACTCCGCCGCGGTGGAGGCCGCCCCGGCCGCCGGCGCGGTCGAGGCCCTGACGGTGTCGTTCTCGGAGAAGGCGACCGGTACCAAGGTCACCGCCCGCACGCCGCGGGAGTCGACCGGGCGTCCGGAGCTGACCGAGGCCGCGATCGTGGTCTCCGGCGGCCGTGGCGTCAACGGCGCCGAGAACTTCCCGATCATCGAGGCCCTCGCCGACTCCCTGGGTGCCGCGGTGGGTGCCTCGCGTGCCGCGGTGGACGCGGGCTGGTACCCGCACACCAACCAGGTCGGCCAGACCGGCAAGAGCGTGTCGCCGCAGCTGTACATCGCCAACGGCATCTCCGGCGCCATCCAGCACCGGGCCGGCATGCAGACCTCGAAGACGATCGTGGCGGTCAACAAGGACCCGGAGGCCCCGATCTTCGACCTGGTCGACTACGGCGTGGTCGGCGACCTCTTCGACGTCGTCCCCCAGCTGACCGAGGAGATCAACGCCCGCAAGGGCTGATCACCCGAAGGCCGGTCGAGGCCCCCGCGACTGCACGAACAGTCGCGGGGGCCTCGGCTCATTCCAGACTGAGCGAGGCCCGCACGGGCAGATGGTCGCTCGGGAACTGGCCGCCGGCGGAGAAGGTGTCGACGGATGCCCGGTGGGTCGTCACCCAGGGCGTGGTGAGGATCCAGTCGATGCGGTCGCCGTTCGGGCTCAGCCCCTTGTAGCCGTGGAAGGTCCCGTACGAGGCGCTGCGGTGCGCCGTCGCGTCCCAGGTGTCGAGGAGCCCCGAGCCCACCAGCGTGTCGTGGACCGGGTTCCCGTGCGCGGCGGCGTTGAAGTCGCCGGTCACCACGGCCGGAAGCGAACGGTCGAGCTGGGCGATCCGCTGGATCAGCAGCGAGGCGCTGCGCTCGCGCGCGTACTGGCTCGCGTGGTCGAAGTGGGTGTTGAGGACGTAGAACTCCCGGCCGCCGTCGGCGAGATCGCGGAAGCGGACCCAGGTGACGATGCGCGGGAAGGCGGCGCCCCAGGTGTTCGAGCGGATGACCTCCGGGGTGTCGGAGAGCCAGAAGGTGTAGTGCTCGACGGGGGCCAGGCGCCGGTTGTCGTAGAAGATCGCCGTGGACTCGTCGCGGCTGCCGCCCTCGCGGCCGGTGCCGATCCAGTCGTAGGACGGCCCGAGGTCGGTGTCGATGTCGCGCAGCTGCTGGTAGAGGCCCTCCTGGGTGCCGATGACATGGGGGTGCGCGCGACGCAGCAGCTCGCTCATCACCGGTCTGCGGTCGCTCCAGCTGTTGGGTTCCTTCGTGCTCGCGAAACGTAGGTTGAAGGTCATCACCTCGAGACGTGGCGCCCGGCGCGCCTGTGTCGAGGGGGACGGCGCGGGCGAGGCGGACGAGGCGGAGATCGCGGCGCCGGCGAGCGGCACGGTGACCGCCGCGGCCACGGTCGCCTTGAGGCCCAGACGGCGGGTGACTCGGCGTTGGTTCGGCACGGAGGCTCCTTCGGTGGCGGCAGCCGGACGAGTCGTGCGAGGGCGAGTCGTGCGTAGGGAAGTGTCATACCCGGGTGTGAGATGAGCGTGAACATGCCGAGATCGCGGCGTTGCTCCCCGTGGACATGGTGTTGACCACCGGAAGGTGCCCAGATAACTTCATTCTACGGATTGTTGATTCCGCACAGTGGAAAACAGGAGGGTATGGGATGGGTCAGGGCCAGCAGGAGAAGGTGGCGACGAGCCTCGCAGGCGCGATCAGCGAGGAGATCAGCGCCTCCCTCGCCCCGGTCGACGCCGAACTGGAGCGTCGCTACCCGGGGGACCCCGGCACCCGCCAGCCCGTCCACACCGTCTACGTCCCTGGTGACGTCTTCGCCGCCGACACCATCCGCTCCTGGGGCGACCAGGCCCTTGCGGCCCTCGACGCACACGCCCCGGACGCCGCCTCCTTCGCCGCCGTCCTCGGCCTGTCCGACGAGCTCGCCGAGCCCGTCTACGCGCGCGTGCGCGCCAAGCTGGAGCGGGAGCCCATCGAGGACCTGCGCGTCGACTTCGAGGACGGCTACGGCCCCCGTCCGGACGCCGAGGAGGACGAGACGGCGGCCCGCGCGGCCCGCCTGATCGCCGAGGCCTATGCGAAGGGGGCTGCGGCCCCGTACATGGGCATCCGCATGAAGTGCATGGAGGCGCCGGTACGCGACCGGGGCATCCGCACCCTCGACATCTTCCTCAGCGGTCTGATGGAGGCCGGCGGGCTGCCCGACGGGCTGGTGCTGACGCTGCCCAAGGTGACGTACGCCGAGCAGGTCACCGCCATGGTGCGGCTCCTGGAGGCCTTCGAGAAGGCGCGCGGGCTCGAGCCCGGCCGGATCGGCTTCGAGATCCAGATCGAGACCAGCCAGTCCATCCTCGCCACCGACGGCACCGCCACCGTCTCCCGCATGATCCAGGCCGCCGAGGGCCGGGCCACCGGGCTGCACTACGGCACCTTCGACTACAGCGCCTGCCTCGGCGTCTCCGCCGCCTACCAGGCCAGCGACCACCCGGCCGCCGACCATGCCAAGGCGATCATGCAGGTCGCGGCCGCGGGGACGGGCGTACGGGTGTCTGACGGCTCGACCAACGTGCTGCCCGTGGGCCCGACCGAGAAGGTCCACGACGCCTGGCGCCTGCACTACGACCTCACCCGCCGGGCCCTCGCCCGCGCCTACTACCAGGGCTGGGACATGCATCCCGGCCACATCCCCACCCGGTACGCGGCCGTCTTCGCCTTCTACCGCGAGGGCTTCGAGCAGGCCGCCGCCCGCCTCGCGCGGTACGCCAACCGGGCCGGCGGCGACGTCATGGACGAGCCCGCCACCGCCAAGGCCCTCAGCGGCTATCTGCTGCGCGGTCTGGACTGCGGCGCCCTCGACATCGCCGAGGTGGCCCGCCTCACCGGACTGACCCGGGCGGACCTGGAGGGCTTCGCGTCGCCCCGGCGCGGCGACCTGACCGCGTCCGCCAAGTAGCAGGCCCGTCACAGGAGTCACCACCGGCTGGCGTTGTCACCCCCGCCCCGTAGTCTGTACCGCACGCATTGACGTGTCACAGGAACGGGGCGTGCGGTGTCTTCGGGGGAGACCTCAGGCGGGAACAACCAGGGCGACGGGACCGGTCGGCTGCTGGCGGGGCGGTATCGCGTCGTTGCCCAACTCGGCCGCGGCGGCATGGGCGTGGTCTGGAGAGCCGTCGACGAGGTGCTGGGCCGTGAGGTCGCCGTCAAGGAACTGCGCACCTACTCGGACGTCGCCGGGCCCGAACTCGACGACCTGCGGCTGCGGATGCAGCGCGAGGCGCGCGCGGCGGCCCGGGTGCGCCACCCCGGAGTCGTCGCCGTTCACGACGTGACCGAGGTCGACGGCCGCCCGCTCATCGTCATGGAGCTGGTCGACGGGCCGTCCCTGGAGCAGGTGTTGCGCGAGCGCGGCTCCCTCGAGCCGGTCGAGGCCGCCGGCATCGGCGCCAAGGTGATGGACGCCCTGGCGGCCGCCCACCGGGCCGGCGTCCTGCACCGTGACGTGAAGCCCGGGAACATCCTGCTCGAAGGGTCCGGCCGTGTCGTCCTGACGGACTTCGGCATCGCGGCGATGGACGACCCGGGCGACGGCGCGACCGCCCACCTGACCCGCAGCGGTGCGCTCGTCGGCTCCCTGGACTACCTGGCGCCCGAGCGGGCCCAGGGCGCCGAGGCGAGCCCGGCCTCCGACGTCTGGGCCCTGGGAGCCACGCTGTACGCGGCCGTCGAGGGCTCCTCGCCCTTCCGCCGCACGTCGACGTACTCCACGCTCACCGCGATCGTCACCGAGCCCCTGCCGGAGCCGGAGCGTGCCGGCCCGCTCACCCCCGTACTCCGGCAGCTGCTGGACAAACGGCCCGAGACCCGCCCGGAGGCCGAGCAGGGGCGCGCTCTGCTGCAGGCGGTGGCGGACGCGGGCGGCACGGACACGCCGACTACGACCCTGCGTGAACACGCGGTGCCGAGGGCGCAGACGGAGCCCGACATCCCGTCGCTGCCTCCCGGCTTCCTGATGCCGGGAGCCGCACAGGGTCCCGCTCCCACTGAGCAGCGCAGGTCGGCGGAGCCCGCCCCCGACTCGGCCGGAGAGCACCACCGGGTGGCGCCCGGCTCCCACCCCGCGCCGTTTGCCGCACACGCGACGCCGGGCTTCGGCCCGCCCGCGCCGCACAACCCGGCACCGGACCTGGCGACGGCCCCCACCGGGCCCATGTCGCCGGCGACCTCCCCGCGCCGCAAGAGCCGCGCCCTGCTCGCCGCCGCGGCCGTCACCGTCGTCCTCGCGGCGGCCGGCGGCACCGTCGCCCTGCTGAACGCCCGGAACACGCAAGCGAACACGCGCACCTCCGCGTCCCATTCGGATGCCCAGGGGTCCGCGTCCGCCACCGCCCGCACCGACGCCGGCCACTCGGACGGCCCCAAGCCGACGGAACAGGGCGACAAGAAGACCCCGACGCCGACGAGGACCGCCGGTCAGACGGGCGGGGCCAAGCCGACGAACCGGGCCTCGTCCTCATCCACGGCCAAGTCCCCAGGCGGCGGTACCACGGGCGGTACGACCTCAGGCGGCTCCACCACCGGCGGCGGCAGCGGCGGTACGACGGGCGGAGGGGGCGCGACCACCCCGGCACCGGCCTGCACCTCCATGGGCGGCGGCAAGTACAACTGCACGGTCTGGCGCACCGCCAAGTCCTACACCGCCTCCGGCACCGAGGTCGGCGTCCTGGGCGCCGGCACCAACTACTTCTACTGCCAGCAGAACCTGGGCCGCCGCGAGACATACGGCCAGTGGACCAACGTCTGGTGGGCGAAGACGGACGACGACAGAGGCAACACGAACGTCTACATCAGCGACGTCTACATCAAGGGCGGCGACAACGACCAGCCGATCCCCGGACTCCCGGTCTGCTGACGCCCCTCACGCTCACCCGTCCGCCACGTACCGTTCCAGCCCGGACTCCGTCACCAGCTTCTCCTCGGCGAACACCCGGGTGCCCCGCTCGCACAGCCCCGCGTCGGCACGCGCCCGCGTGCAGAACTCCTCGGGAGTGACACCGAACAGCTCCCTCAACCGGGCCGAACCGGCGAGGAGTTCGGTGAGCAGCGCCCGCTGAGCGACCTGCCCGCGCGGCGCCCGCGAACCGTTGCGCAGGACCCCGCGGCGGTTGACGTAGATGTACGCACCGGGCAGCCGCGTCCCGTCCTCCAACTCGATGCGCACCTCCGGCTCCTGCAGCCGGGCGCGCCGGAAGTTGCCGTAGCGCAGCGGCACACCCTCGCTGGCGTCGATCACCGCGAGCTGTGCGGCGTCCAGCCAGGTCACGAACAACTCCCGTACGGCGCCGGGTGCCTCGACCGGTGAGGCGGACACATAGCCCAGGCGGCTGACGTGCGCGGAGACGCCCACGTCGATGCCGGTGACCCGGGCGCGCACCATCGGGACGGGCGAGGTGATCCCGGACTCGTCCATCTTGTGGCGCAGTTGGCCCGGGCAGGCGTTGGAGCCGACCGCCACCACGGGGACGCGGTCCTCGTGCACCAGGCGGTCGAGGGGCAGGAACCGGTCACCGTCGAGGAGCCCGGACCGCGCGGGCCAGGCCCCCGGGTAGAGCAGCGGGTGGTCACGCGGGGCCACCGCGAGGCCCAGGGCTTCGAGGTTGTGGTCCGCTGCACCGTCCACGGGCGGCTCAGTCCGCCGGCGGCAGCTCGCCCGAACCGCGGGTGATCAGCCGGGTCGGCAGCTCGATGCGCTCCGGGGTGAGCAGCGCGCCGTCCAGCTGACGGAAGAGGCGGTCGGCGGCGGTGCGACCGAGGGCCGCCGCGTCCTGGGCGACGACGGTGACACCCGGCTGCAGCAGATCGGCGAGCTCGAAGTCGTCGAAGCCGACCAGGGCGACCCGGCGGGGCTGCTCGGCCAGGACCCGGACCACGGTGACCGTCACACGGTTGTTGCCCGCGAAGACCGCGGTGACCGGGGCAGGGCCGGAGAGCATCTCCTCGGCGGCCCGGCGCACCCGCTGCGGATCCGTCACGCCCAGGGACATCCAGGAGTCCTCGACCGGGATGCCCGCGTCCTCCATGGCGGACCGGTAGCCCCGCAGCCGCTCGGCGGCCGTGTGGATACGGGGCATGTCGCCGATGAAGCCGATCCGGCGGTGGCCGTGGGCGATGAGGTGGGCGACTCCGTCGCGGGCGCCGCCGTAGTTGTCGGACAGGACGACATCGGCGTCGATCTTCCCGGCGGGCCGGTCGACGAACACCGTGGCGACGCCCGCCCTGATCTCCGGCTCCAGATAGCGGTGGTCGTCACCGGCCGGAATGATCACCAGGCCGTCCACCCGCCGCGCGCACAGGGCCAGCGCCAGCTCCTGCTCGCGATCGGGGTCCTCGGCGCTGGAGCCGTTGATCAGCAGGGCGCCGTGCGCGCGGGCCACCTCCTCGACCGCGCGGCTGAGGGGGCCGTAGAACGGGTCGGCGAGGTCCTCCAGGACCAGGCCGATGCTGGCGGTGCGGCCCTTGCGCAGCACGCGCGCGCTGTCGTTGCGGCGGAAGCCGAGCGCGTCGATGGCCTCCTGGACGCGGCGCTCGGTCTCGGGGGTGACGCCGGGCTCGCCGTTGACCACGCGCGAGACGGTCTTCAGGCCGACTCCGGCGCGCGCCGCCACGTCCTTCATGGTGGGACGGTTGCCGTAACGCGTTGCGGAGAGGGGGGCTGTTCGGCGAGCGGTCTCGGGCACGATGCGCTGTCCTGTCTCGTCCACGGGTCTCGTCCACAGGGATGCGTCAGACCATGAGTTTGTATGAGGATGTGGCGTCGAGCATAGAGCCTGGACAACGTTGTCATATGCACGAGAGACTGTCCACCGCAATCTCCGGCCTGCGCCCCCACCGCCAGGTCGGCCGCCCATCTCCGTAGTTGAAAGGGGAACTTTCCCCTGACCGACGGAGATCCGATGGTTTTCGGGGAGATCCGACACTGATGCACACCGACCTCGTGGCAGCGCTCGACATCGGCGGCACCAAGATCGCCGGGGCGCTGGTGGACGGCCACGGCCAGATCGTGGTGCGCGCTCAGCGTGCGACGCCCGCGCAGCAGGACGGCGAGACCGTGATGGGTGCCGTGCGGGAGGTCCTCGGCGAGCTGACCGCCGCGCCCCTGTGGGGTCGCGCCACGGCGCTCGGGATCGGCAGCGCCGGCCCGGTGGACGCCTCCGCGGGCACGGTGAGCCCGGTGAACGTGCCGGGCTGGCGCGACTATCCGCTCGTACGGCGGGTCCAGGACGCGGCCGGGGGGCTCCCGGTCGAGCTGATCGGTGACGGCGTGGCGATCACGGCGGCCGAGCACTGGCAGGGCGCCGCCCGCGGCCACGACAACGCGCTGTGCATGGTGGTCTCCACGGGTGTCGGCGGCGGCCTGGTCCTGAACGGGCAGCTGCACCCCGGCCCCACCGGCAACGCGGGCCATATCGGCCACATCAGCGTCGATCTCGACGGCGACCCCTGCCCGTGCGGCTCGCGCGGCTGCGTGGAGCGCATCGCGAGCGGCCCCAACATCGCCCGCCGCGCCCTGGAGAACGGCTGGCGGCCCGGCCCCGACGGCGACACCTCCGCGGCCGCGGTGGCCGCCGCCGCCCGTGCCGGGGACCCGGTCGCTGTCGCTTCCTTCGAGCGCGCCGCCCAGGCGCTGGCCGCGGGCATCGCGGCCACCGCGACGCTCGTCGAGATCGACATCGCGGTGATCGGCGGGGGAGTGGGCAAGGCGGGCGACGTGCTGTTCACCCCACTGCGCAAGGCCCTCGGCGACTACGCCACCCTGTCCTTCGTGCAGCGCCTGGAGATCAGCCCGGCCCAGATGGGCACGGACGCCGGGCTGGTCGGGGCGGCCGCGGCCGCGCTCGCCAAGCGGACGGACGCGGCCGCGGTCTGAGGGGCGGGTGACAACGGGCTGCCCGGCCCTCCGGAGCGGACTCAGCAGGTCAACTGCGCGTTCGCCCAGTCCGCATGGTCCGAGTCGATGCCGTCGCCGCCGTCGGTGACGACCAGGCGGACCACCTGGGCGCCGGTCACATCGGCGGTGAGCGGCTGGGCGGGCATCGCATTGGTCAGCACGCCGGTCGAGGCCACCTTGGTGCCGTCGGCCCAGATCTCGAAGGCGACGGTGCCGTTCGCGCCCTTCTCGTCGTCGACGCCGACATCGGCGGTGACCGTCCTGCACGCCTTGCCGGCGTAGTAGTCGACGGCACTCTCCGCGTGGACGCCGAGTCCCTTGCCGTACACCACCCCGCCGATGGTGAGGGGGTTGCCGTCACCCGCGGCGCTCTCCCCGTTGCTGGTGTTGCGCTCGACCGGCCCATAGCCGTTCGTGGCCGACAGCCACGGCAGATCGCCGAGTCCGGAGGTCCCCGAGGGCGGTGGCACGACGACGGACGCGGTCAGCGGGACCGAGCTGTATACGCGGTCACCGCTCGCCGAACGGTAACTCACCTTGAGGGTCAGATCGTACGACCCTGTCGGCGTCCCCGCCGGGGCGGTGAGCGACCACTGGGTGCGCAGGGAGCGGCCCGTCGGCAGTGAGGCGGTCGTGGTCCGTGAGGTTGCCTCGGCCGTCCAGCCCTGCGGCCCGGTCAGTGAGACGGACACGTGCCGGGCGGGCGTACGGCCCAGGTCGGTGACGGTGGACGTCAGTGCGGCCGCCTTGCCCGCCTCGACCAGCGGGCTGCCGTCCAGGCCGGGTTCGACGGCGGGCGGGTGCGCGGCCCACTTGGGGTCGGCAAAGACCCGTACCAGGACCGTGCCGTGCGCCGGTACCGTCGCCGAGACGGTGCCGGCGGTGTTGTAGCTCTTGTGCCGCCACAGGTCGCGCAGGGTGTAGGCGTCGGCGGCGGGCAGGCCCACGGCCTTGGCGGTGGTGCTGATGTGCTGGGCCGTTCCGGACTCGTTGAAGAGGGCCACCGTGCGGCTGCCGTCCTTCATCTCCTTGGCGACGACCCAGCGCCCGCCCTGGGAGGAGACGACCGTGCCCTGCTTGCCCAGCGGGTCCTGGTCGACGGCGACGACCTCCTTGTTGTCGAGGACGTCGAAGGTCGCCTGGGAGGCCTTGCGCAGGTCGGAGCCGATGAGAAGCGGCGCGGCCATGATGGACCACATCGAGAAGTGCGAGCGGTACTCGGTGTCCGTCATGCCGCCGTTGCCGACCTCCAGCATGTCGGGGTCGTTCCAGTGCCCGGGGCCCGCGTACGGCGCGAGCGGCAGGTTCTTCTTCAGGATGGACAGCATCGAACCCCAGTTGTCGCTGATGTCGCCCGTCGTACGCCACAAGTGGCCCACGTCGGCCGCCCATTCCCAGGGTTTGTTCTGGCCCCATTCGCAGATGCTGTAGACGATCGGCCGACCGGTCGCCTTGAGTGCGTCGCGCATGGTCGTGTAACGCACCTTGGCGTCCACGCCCTGGTTATTGCAGTTGTCGTACTTGACATAGTCCACGCCCCAGTCCGCGAACTGCCGGGCGTCGCTGTACTCGTGACCGAGCGCGCCCGGGAATCCGGCGCTGTTGCAGGTCTTCGTGCCCGCGCTGGTGTAGATGCCGAGTTTGAGCCCCTTGGCGTGAACATAGTCGGCGACCGCCTTGATCCCGTTCGGGAAGCGGGCCGGATCGGGTACGAGTTTGCCGTCCGCGTCCCGGGCCGGCAGGGCCCAGCAGTCGTCGAGGTTGACGTACTGGTATCCGGCGTCCTTGAGGCCTTTCTCGACGAAGAGGTCCGCGATTCCCTTGACCATGGACTCGTTGAACTCGGCACGGCAGTGCGTGGAGTTCCAGTTGTTGAAGCCCATCGGCGGGGTCAGGGCGAGGCCGTCGGCCAGGGCCGGGGCGGCGGGCGCGGTGGTGGGTGCCGCCACGGCGGGCACGGCGAGCCCTGCTGCGCCCAGCAGCCCCGCGGTGAGCACTCCGACCACTCTTCGACGGGTTGTGCGGTTGGGAAGGTGACGCATCGTTACGTTCCTCCGAGCACACGAAAGATGGGATGATGTCATGTTCGCGTCATCGCTGCGCGTTTACGGTAAGACCTGTCGGACTGTGTTGGAAGAGAGGAGGTGCTGGTTGTTCGATATCCCGTCAGAACCCTTGACCCTGTGGACGCATTGAGGGGAGGTCCAAGTCGCGCGTTCGGTTATGTTGAGTGACCCCTCCGGTGGGGAGCTCGGCGTAGTCATCGTTCGACCGTTGGTCCAGCCCAAGGTGGTGAAGGTCATCCGATGTCCCGTGATGAATCCCTTGCCTGCTGCGGCCCTTGGTGTCGTCGGCAAGATATTTTGAACGCGTTCAAGTTTCTGGGTTAGGCTTCCGTCATACGAAGGGGGAAGCCTGATGAAGATCGTCATTCCCGGTGGGACGGGCCAGGTCGGCACTGTCCTGAGGCGCGCGCTGACGGCCGCCGGTCACGAGGTCGTGATCCTCACGCGGCGGCCGGTGCGCGAGGGCGAGGTCCGCTGGGACGGCGAGCACCTGGGCCCGTGGGCCGAGGAGATCACCGGCAGCGACGTCGTGATCAACCTGGCCGGGCGCAGCGTCAGCTGCCGGTACACCCCGGCCAACCTGAAGGCCATGATGGACTCCCGGGTGAACTCGGCCCGCATCGTCGGCGAGGCGATCGCGTCCGCCTCGCAGCCGCCCCGCGTCTGGCTCCAGATGAGTACGGCCACGGTGTACGCCCACCGCTTCGACGCGCCCAACGACGAGAGGGCCGGCGCGATCGGCGGCAGCGAGCCCGGCGTCCCCGGCTACTGGGCCTACAGCGTGGAGATCGCCAAGAACTGGGAACGGGCGCAGGAGGACGCCGACACACCCCGCACGCGGAAGGTCGCCCTGCGCTCCGCCATGGTGATGAGCCCCGACCGCGGCGGAGTCTTCGACGTCCTGCTGCGGCTGGCGCGGCTCGGCCTCGGCGGCCCGGTCGCGGGCGGTGCGCAGTACGTGTCCTGGATCCACGAACGCGACTTCGTCCGCGCGGTGGAGTTCCTCGTCGACCGGGACGACCTGGCCGGACCGGTGAACCTGGCCGCGCCGGGGCCGCTGCCGCACCGCGCCTTCATGCGGGCCCTGCGCACCGCCTGGGGCATGCCGGTCGGGCTGCCCGCCACGCGCTGGATGGCGGAACTCGGCGCCTTCGCCCTGCGCTCGGACACCGAACTCCTGCTGAAGAGCCGCCGGGTCGTTCCCGGCCGGCTGCTCGAAGCGGGGTTCGCCTTCGAGCACGCCCGGTGGCCCGAGGCCGCCGCGGACCTGGTGCGCCAGGTGCGCGGCGGACGAGGGCGTGACCCGCGGGCGGTTTCACAGTTGAACCGGGCATGAAGAAACGCAGCATGCTCGCCATCGCCTCCCTCGCGACCGGTTTCGTCGTCGCGGCCATCACCCCCTCGCAACACGCCGACCACCAGGTGGTCGGTGGCCACCAGACGCTCGGCGACCTGGGCGTCGAGGACACCGTCGGCACGGTCACCCACACGGCCGGGGACGAGGGCCTCGCGGGCCCCGGCAAGGCCCTCGGCCAGTAGCACCGACGCGGACGAGACCGGATCGCGGCGCCGGTGCCCCTGCCGCAGGGGCACCGGCGCCCCCTTTTGCGCCCCCTCAACTGGGGCTGGTTTCCGTGGCAGGGTGGAGCGGGCAAGCCTCAGGGGGCCAAGAGAAGAGGGGGACCTGTGACCGTCGTCTGGATCAACGGCGCGTTCGGTGCGGGGAAGACCACCACCGCACGGGAACTGATCGAGCTGATCCCGAACAGCACGCTCTTCGACCCCGAGGTGATCGGCGCAGCGCTCACGCACCTGCTGCCGCCCAAACACCTCGCCGAGGTCGGCGACTACCAGGACCTGCCGATCTGGCGACGTCTCGTGATCGACACGGCGGCCGCAGTGCTCGCCGAACTGGGCGGAACCCTGGTGGTTCCGATGACCCTGCTGCGCCAGGAGTACCGCGACGAGATCTTCGGCGGCCTCGCAGCGCGCCGTATCTCTGTCCGACATGTCCTCCTCGCCCCGGCGGAAACGATCCTGCGGGAGCGAATAGCCGGCCGGGAGGTGCCGCCCGACCTGCCGGACGGCGAGATGCGCGTACGGCAGTGGTCGTACGACCACATCGAGCCCTACCGCGCCGCCCTCGCCTCCTGGCTCACCGCCGATGCCTATCCCGTCGACACCGGGGCCCTCACTCCGTATGAGAGTGCGCTCCGTATCGCCGAGGCCGTCAGCACGGGGGAGGTAGTGGCATGTGACATAGTACAAACCCCCGAGCCCACCGCCGAGACGCTCGCCGCCGGCGTCCTCCTCTTCGACGAGCAGGACCGCGTCCTTCTCGTGGACCCCACCTACAAGGCCGGCTGGGAGTTCCCCGGCGGTGTCGTCGAACCCGGCGAGGCGCCTGCCCGGGCCGGCATGCGTGAGGTCGTCGAGGAGACCGGCATCCACCTCGACGAGGTCCCCCGCCTGCTGGTCGTCGACTGGGAGGCCCCCGCACCGCCCGGTTACGGCGGACTGCGCCTCCTCTTCGACGGCGGGCGCCTCGACTCCACCGAGGCCGCACGGCTCCTGCTGCCCGGCCCCGAGCTGCGCGACTGGCGGTTCGCCACCGAGGAGGAGGCCGCGGACCTGCTGCCGCCGGTGCGCTACGAGCGGTTGCGGTGGGCCTTGCGGGCGCGTGAGCGCGGGGCGGCGCTGTATCTGGAAGCGGGCGTCCCGGTCGGCTGACCTGCACCGAACTCCCCTGGTAGGGACGTGACTTCTGTGGTTCCTGAGTGCTTGTCAGGCGACTTTGCCCGGCGGAGGTGGTTCCTGGGGTAAAGCGAGGGTGAATCGTCGCCGTCCCGGTATGAACAGGAACCTGAAAAAGGTACACACGAGTTCTACCGTCGGTGCGCAGCTCAGCTCTCTCGCGGCCGCTCGGCCGCCTCGACAAGGCCGCGGAGCCTCCGTCGGCCGGAGGAGGGACATGCGCGCGCAACCATCGGCCCTCACAAGGGGACTTGCTCTGGCCGCCGGGCTCGTGCTGGCTCTGGCCGCCTGCAGCAGCAGCGGCGGCGGTGGCAGCTCCGACAAGGGCAGCTCGGCCGGGCTTTCGTCGTGCAACACCCAGGGCAAGGCCAACACCTGCAACTCCGCCGCCACCAAGTCCGGCGGAACGTTCACCTATGTGCTGGAGAAGAACATCCAGCAGTGGAACGTCCAGGACACCAACGGGAACACCTTCGAGAACGCCGAGGCCCTCGAGGTCGTACTGCCCCAGGTCTTCGTCCCGCTGCCGGACTTCACCGTCGCCCTCAACAAGGACCTGGTGACCTCGGCGACCCAGACCGGCACCAGTCCGCAGACCCTCGTCTACAAGATCAACCCCAAGGCGGTCTGGAACGACGGCACCCCCATCACCGCCGACGACTTCGTCTACTACTGGCGCACCAACGACGGCAAGGACTGCCCGCCGCCGCCCGCGAGCGACAGCACGCAGACCAAGGGCTGCCTCCCGCAGAGCACGGCCGGGTACGACCGCATCAAATCGGTCACCGGATCCGACGGCGGCAGGACGGTCACGGTCGTGATGGCCAAGCCCTTCTCCGACTGGAAGCAGCTGTTCGGCGCCGGCTATCCGCTCTATCCGGCGCACATCGCCGAGAAGCTCTCCGGTGCCAAGGCCGGCGACGCCGCACACATGACGGCCGCCCAGATGACCCAGGGCTGGCAGTACTTCCAGAAGAACCCGCCCACCAAGTACCCGACGGCGGGCCCGTACAAGATGACGCAGTGGGTGGACAACGACCACGCCACCTTCGAACCCGACCCCAAGTGGTGGGGCGCGACCAAGCCGTCCCTGCAGCGGCTGATCTTCAAGGTGATCTCGGACGCCACCCAGGAGCCGATCGCCCTGCGCAACAACGAGGTGCAGGCGATCTATCCGCAGCCCGAGGTGGACCTGGTCAACCAGGTGAAGTCCATCCCGAACGTCACCTACAACATCGGCAACGGCCTGCAATGGGAGCACTTCGACCTCAACCTGCACAACCCGGTCCTCGGCAAGTACACGGCGCTGCGCCGGGCGATGTTCACGGCGATCAGCATCAAGGACATCATGTCCAAGACGGTCGCCCAGTTCGATCCCTCGGTGAAGCAGCTCGGCAACCACAACTACGTACCCGGGCAGGCCGGTTACCAGGATCTGGTGACCGCCACCGGTCAGGGATCGGGTGATCTCACCAAGGCCAAGAAGTACCTCACCGACGCCAAGTTCACCGGGGTGGGCACCGCGCTGAAGACGCCGGACGGCCAGGCCGTCGGACCCTTCAACTGCCGCTACACCACCGGCAACCAGATCCGGCAGAGCGAGTGCCAGATCCTGCAGAGCGACCTCGCGAACCTCGGCGTCAAGGTCACCATCAAGCCGATCGGCGCGGCCGACCTCGGTACGGTGCTGGCCGGGCACCAGTACGACATCATCGTCTTCGCCTGGGTCGCCTCGCCGTTCCCGACCGCCAACGCCCAGCAGAACTGGGTCACCGGAGGCGGCGGCAACTACGGTGGCTACAGCGACAAGCAGGTCGACTCACTGATCGCGCAGGCCGTCGGCACGACCGACCAGGCCAAGGCCGCCGCCCTGCTCAACCAGGCGGACAAGATCATGGTCGATGCCGCCTACGTCCTGCCGCTGTACCAGAAGCCGACGTTCCTCGCGGTCCAGACGCGGTTCGTGAACATGCGCAACAACTCCACGAACGTGGGACCGCCGTACAACACCGCGGAATGGGGCCTGAAGAAGTAGCCGCCGCACCCGTCATGCCCGGTCCCGGCGACCCCGGAACCGGGCCCGGCCCGCGAGAGAAGACCGCATGCTCGCCTACACCGTGCGCCGCATCCTCGTCTCGATCCCCGTGCTGATCGCCTCGACCTTCATCGTGTTCCTGGTCGTCGTCAACGCCGGCGACCCGGTCGCCAACTTCGCCACCTCACGGCAGCCCCCGCCCAGCAAGGCCGCCGTCGCCGCGTTCGCCCGGCACATCCACGCCGACGAGCCCGCCGTGCAGCGCTACTGGAACTGGATCACCGGAGTGCTGCACGGCGACTGGGGCCCGTCCGTGCAGCCCAACCTCGACATCGGGCACGACCTGTTCACCCGCTTCCGGGTGACGGTCACCCTGGTCGCCGCCGCCATGCTCATCGCCCTGGTCCTGGCCGTGGTCTTCGGTGTGTTCAGCGCCATCCGCCAGTACACCGCCGCCGACTACACCATCACCTTCTTCGGGTTCCTCTTCCTCGCCATGCCCGTGTTCTGGTTCGCGGTGCTGCTCAAGCAGGCCGGAATCTGGTTCAACGAACAGACCGGCAGCCAGTTCCTCGGCACCATCGGCGAGAAGTCCCCGTACCTCGAAGTCGACACCACCTGGAACCAGTTCACCGACCGCATCGGCCACCTAGCCCTGCCCACCATCACCCTGGCCCTGGTCTCCTTCGCCTCCTGGACCCGCTACACCCGCGCCTCCATGCTGGAGGTTCTCAACAGCGACTACGTCCGTCTCGCCCGCGCCAAGGGGCTGCGCCGCCGTACGGTCATGGTGCGGCACGCGCTGCGCACCGCCCTGATCCCGCTGGCCACCGTCACCGCCCTCGACATCGCGATCATCCTGGGCGGAGCGGTGATCACGGAGACGATCTTCCAGTGGCACGGCATGGGGGAGATGCTCGTCGAGTCGGCCGCCACCGTGGACGTCTACCGGACCATGGCGTGGCTGCTGCTCTCCGCCGTCGTCGTCATCGGCTTCAACCTCCTCGCCGATCTCCTCTACGCCGTACTCGACCCGAGGATCCGCTATGACTGACATCGAGGCCGCCGGATCCGCGGGCACCCAACTGCCGCCCGCCGAGCACGAGTTCACCGTCAGGCAGCGCACCCAGACCCAGCTCGTGCTGCGTCGCTTCCTGCGGCACCGGGCCGCCATGGTCAGCCTGGTGGTCTTCGTGCTGATCCTGCTGTGGGCGTTCATCGGCCCGCACCTGTGGCACTACTCGTACCAGAAGTACACGCCCGACAACTCCCAACCCCCGTCCTGGAAGCACCCGTTCGGCACCAACGCCTCCGGCTACGACGCCTACGCCCAGGTGATGCGCGGCACCCAGACCTCGCTGAAGATCGCCATCCTGATCGCGCTGGGCTCCACCCTCCTGGGCGCGGTCTGGGGGGCGGTCGCGGGCTTCTACCGGGGGTTCGTGGACGCGGTCATGATGCGGATCGCGGATCTCGTCCTGACGCTTCCGCTGTTCGCGATCGCCCTCGTCATCTCCTCCCGCAGCGGCGGCTCCTGGTACTGGATCGCCGCCGTCATCGCCGGACTGACCTGGGCGTACGTATCGCGTGTGGTGCGCTCCACGGTCCTGTCGCTGCGTGAGAAGGAGTTCGTGGAGGCGGCGAAGGCGCTCGGCGCCTCGGACGCGCGGATCATCTTCCGGCATCTGCTGCCGAACTCGCTCGGCCCGATCATCGTCAACGCGACGGTGCTGGTCGCCACCGGCATCCTCACCGAGACGGCCCTGTCCTTCGTCGGCTTCGGCGTCCAACCGCCCGACACCTCCCTGGGGCTGCTCGTCTCCCAGGCGCAGACGGCGGTCGACACCCGGCCCTGGCTCTTCTACATCCCCGGCGCGTTCATCATCGCCATCGCCCTGACCATCAACTTCATCGGCGACGGCCTGCGCGACGCCTTCGACCCCCGGCAGCAAAGGGTGCGACAGTGACGGTCATCGGCAAGGGCGAGGAGTCGGGCGCGGTCCTCGAAGTGGAGGACCTCAGCGTGGAGTTCCCCACGGAGGACGGTCTCGTACGGGCCGTCCGCGGCGTCGGCTACCGCCTCGACCGCGGAGACTCGCTCGGCATCGTCGGGGAGTCCGGGTCCGGCAAGTCGGTCACCGCGCTCGCCGTGATGGGACTGCTGCCGGCCACCGCCCGGGTGCGCGGCTCGGTCCGATTCGAGGGCACGGAACTGCTGGGGCTGCCCGACGCACGACTGTCGGACCTGCGCGGCAGCGGCATCGCAATGATCTTCCAGGACCCGATGACCTCGCTCAACCCGGTCTACAACGTGGGATACCAGATCGCCGAGACGCTACGACGCCACAATCCCGGCCTGAACGCCCGCGCCGCCCGTGCCCGGGCCGTCGATCTGCTCGGCACGGTCGGCATCCCCAGCCCCGAGCGGCGCGTCGACAACTACCCGCACGAACTCTCCGGCGGGATGCGCCAGCGCGTGGTCATCGCCATCGCCATGGCCAACGACCCGGATGTGATCATCGCCGACGAGCCCACCACCGCCCTGGACGTCACCGTGCAGGCGCAGATCCTCGACGCCCTGGAGACCGCCCGTGCCGAGACGGGCGCCGCCCTGGTGCTCATCACCCACGACCTGGGCGTCGTCGCCGGGCACAGCGACCGGGTCGCCGTCATGTACGCGGGCCGCATCGTGGAGACCGGCTCCGTCGAGGACATCTTCTACACCCCGCGCATGCCCTACACCCTCGGCCTGCTCGGCTCGCTGCCCCGCATGGACCGCGAGGAGGAACGCCTCACCCCGATCACCGGCTCCCCGCCCTCCCTGCTGAACCTGCCGCCCGGCTGTCCCTTCGCCCCCCGCTGCCCCCTGCGCCGCGAGGCCTGCGACAGCACGGAACCCGCACTGCGCAAGGCCGGACACGAACTGCACCTCAGCGCCTGCCACTTCGCCGACGAACTCGTCGACACCGGGGCCGCGGAGGTGTTCGACGCGGTCGGCGCCGACTCCGAGGCGCTGGCCCGCTTCGCCGACACGACGACGCCCTCGCCCCACTCGACCACCGCCGAGGAGGACTCCGCATGAGCGCCCCCGCCCAGGCCACCGCCGCACCGCTGCCCCCACTGCCCGGGCACGGCGGCACCGGTGAACCCGTCCTCCAGGTCCGCGACCTCGTCAAGCACTTCCCGGTCATGTCCCGGGGCGTCGTACGCCGCCGTGTCGGCGAGGTGCACGCCGTGTGCGGAGTCTCCTTCGACCTCTTCCGGAACGAGACCCTGGGCCTCGTCGGCGAGTCCGGCTCCGGCAAGACCACCACCGCACGCACCGTCCTCGGCCTGGAGTCCGCCACCTCCGGCCGGGTCCGCTACCGCGGCACCGAACTGACCGGACTGAGCAGACGCCGGATGCGGCCGCTGCGCCGCGAACTGCAGATCGTCTTCCAGGACCCGTACGCCTCCCTCGACCCGCGCATCACCGTCCATGAGATCGTCGCCGAACCGCTGCGCATCCACGGCCGCTACGACGCGGGAGCCAAGGACGAGGTGCGCGAACTGCTGCGCCTGGTCGGGCTCAACCCCGAGCACGGCAACCGCTACGCCCACGAGTTCTCCGGCGGCCAGCGCCAACGCATCGGCATCGCACGGGCGTTGGCCCTGCACCCCAAGGTGATCGTGCTGGACGAACCGGTGTCGGCACTCGACGTGTCGATCCAGGCGGGCGTCCTCAACCTGCTGATGGACCTGCAGAGCGAGCTGGGCCTGTCCTTCCTGTTCGTCGCCCACGACCTGTCGGTGATGCGCCATGTGGCCGGCCGGGTGGCGGTCATGTACCTGGGCCGCCTGGTCGAGATCGCCCCCGCCCGCCATCTGTTCACGGCCCCCGCCCACCCCTACACCCAGGCCCTCGTCTCGGCCATCCCGCTGCCGGACCCGCGCAAGGAGCGCGCCCGCACCCGCATCCTGGTCCAGGGCGACATCCCCAGCCCGGTCCGCCCGCCCAGCGGCTGCCGCTTCCGCACCCGCTGCCCCAAGTTCGCGAACGAGTTGACGGAGAGCGAGCGCGAGACCTGCGTCGAGGAGGTGCCGGCGCTGATCGACCGGGGCGGCGGGAACCCGGTTGCCTGCCACTACGCGGAGAGCGTGGAGCTGTTGTAGGCGAGCCGCAGCTCCTCGTACGGGTAGGGGGTCTGCCTGCTCTGGGTGCGCAGGCGGCCGAGGAAGCCGTTGACGACGGCGGTCAGTGCCGCGTCGCGCTTGATGATCGCGGCGGCGGCCTCGGGCACGCCGTCGGGGTGCGCCCCGACCGCGCAGGCGCGTACGAAGGCCTCCCGCTCGAGTCTGTCGTACCCGTACAGGGCGGTGACGAGCCAGTTCACCAGGTGGGCGCGGCTGTAGACGAGGTCGTAGTCGCGATGCCGGTCGAAGAAGGCGCGCTCCGGCCGGGACAGCCGGAACCGGGAACTGAAGGCGAGCCCGTAGTCCGCCAGGAAGAACTCCTCGCCGTCGGTGAGGACGTTCTGGAAGTGGGCGTCGAAATGCAGCAGTTGGCGTTCGCGGAGGAAACCGGTGAGCGCGCCCAGCCACTCGTCCACCTGGGTGCAGATCCGGTCCGAGTCGACGGTGCGCACCTGTGTGTCGAGCCAGTCGTGGAGGGTGTGAGGGAAGTACTCCAGGAACAGGGTCAGGCTCGCGGACGAAGCGCGCAGGGCCTCCAGGCGCTCACGGACCTGTGGGGAGGCCCCGCAGTACGCCACCGTCCCTTCCACGTCGGCCAGTTCATCGGGGAGCGGCTGGACGGTGTCCGGCAGCACCCGCCAGTGGTGCATCAGAGGGAAGCCGGTGAAACGGTCGGAGAGCACCCAGTTCGTCGTCATCGTGTGCACGGCCAGCTCGCGCCAGGCGCCGAAGCCGGGGCTGCGGCCGGTGCCGTAATGGCAGAAGGCCGGCAGCTCGAACAGGTTCGCCGTGGACCGAGCGTTCTCGGGCAGCAACTCGACGTCCGTGAGCGGCATCCGCTTCACGAAGACCCGGCTGCCGTCCACCTCGACCAGCAGATACCGCCCGCCGATGCCGGCACCCGCGGGGGTTCCCGAGGCCAGGAGGCCCGCCAGCTCGTGGTCGCTGAGAAGGGAGAGGGTGGTGGCGAGGTCGGCGTGGACGGCGCGGCGCGCGGCGGAGGACATGACCTCCATGGTCAGGGTGACGGCGGCTGCGTGTCTGCCGATCGGTGAAGCGCCGTCCTCGCGTGTGTGATCGTGACGGCCTGTCGGCGGACCGGGCTTGAGTGAGTGTCAGGTCCATCATGCCTGGTCGGAGACGCTTTCGGTAGGACGTAGGGCACGCCCGTTCGGCCTTGTGCCGGGTGGTGCCGCACCCGCAGACTCGTCGTCATCCACTCTCCGGCCCACGGGCCGGCAACCGTCATCGGCTGCCGGCGCGTTCGCCGTGCTGTCTCGCCGTGTGACACGCACCGGTCGGGGAGGGACGGGACGAAGGGGATCGATGGACCGGGACATGGTCGTGCTGGCGAAAGTCCGGCTGCTCAGTGCCAACCGGCGGGTGGTGCGGGGTGCCGAGGGACTGTGGATCTACCGACTGCTGACGCAGGTCGAGCCGGAGGTGTACGGATCGAAGCTGGTGTACGTCCTGGTGGAGGAGAGCGGCTCCCCCCTGGTGCGGGAGTCGCCCGAGCGACGGCTGGCACTGCTGGACGAGGCCGTGGACGCGGCGAAGGCCCTCAGCGAGGCGAACCCCTACCGCGCGAAGATGCTGGCGAGGGCACTGGCCGCCAGGCAGCGCGAACTCGAGGCCGGTGCGGCGAAGCCGCGAGAACTCGAATGACCCGGTAGGCGACCGGCGTCGCCTTGAACGTGGGGCCCCGTCCGGGGGCGGGGCCCCTCCTAGGGCTTGCATATCCTGGTGCCGGGCCAGGCGACCGGTGCAGACGTCCCCGCCGACGCGGCTCCTGGACGAGGAGGAGTCTGAGATGACGGTGAGCGTTCTGAGAGCGGACGAGCGCCCGGCCGTGCCATGGAAGAACGGGGGCGGACTGACCCGTGAGATCGCCTCTTCCCCCAGCGGGGCAGGGATGTCGGACTTCGCGTGGCGGGTGAGTCTCGCCGACGTGGCCGAGCCGGGACCGTTCTCCCGCTTCGAAGGCGTCGACCGGATCATCACCCTGGTCGACGGGCCCGGCATGGTGCTGACCGTCGACGGCACCTCGCACACCGTGGCCGAGCGGTACGTTCCCTTCCCCTTCCCCGGGGAGGCCGCCACCGGCTGCCGGCTGCTGGGCGGTCCGCTCGTCGACTTCAACGTGATGGTCCGGCGCGGACGGGCCACCGCGCAGGTCGAGATCGTACGGGACCGGGTGGCGCTCCCCGCTCAAGCCGAGACGACGCTGCTCGCGGTCGTACTGGACGGCTCCGCGGTGTTCGAGGCGTCCGGCCTGGTCCTCGAACGCTTCGACGCGGCCCTGATCACCGACGCTCCCGACGAGGCCCTCATGGTGGCCGGCAGCACAGCACTCGTCACCCTCACCGGCACAGCCGCAGAGGGGTAGTTCAGGGGGTGCGACCGGGCGGCCACGGCGGGCGCAACGGACGCGGAAAGGGCCCCTAGAAACCACCGTGGACGGGGGCCCTTTCCGTGTCGCAGAGCCGTCAGTTCGCGGCGTAGTTCTGCAGGAACAGGGCCTCCGCCACCGACAGCCGTTCCAGTTCCTCGGGTGAGACGCTCTCGTTCACCGCGTGGATCTGGGCCTCCGGCTCGCTCAGGCCGATCAGGAGGATCTCCGCCTGCGGGTAGAGGGCGGCGAGGGTGTTGCACAGCGGGATCGAGCCGCCCTGGCCGGCGTACTGCATCTCCTGGCCGGGGTAGGCGACCGCCATCGCCTCGGCCATCGCCGTGTACGCCGGGCTGGTGGTGTCGGCGCTGAACGGCTGGCCCTGGCCGACCTGTTCGGTGCGCACCCGGGCGCCCCACGGGGTGTGCGCCTCCAGGTGGGCCTGCAGCAGCTTGGTGGCCTCGGCCGCGTCGACGCCCGGCGGCACCCGCAGGCTGACCAGGGCACGGGCGCCCGCCTGCACCGACGGGGTGGCGCCGACGACCGGCGGGCAGTCGATGCCGAGGACCGTGACCGCCGGGCGCGCCCAGATACGGTCCGCGACCGAGCCGGAGCCGATCAGCTGCACGCCGTCCAGCACCTTGGCGTCCTGGCGGAACTGCTCCTCGTCGTACTGCAGGCCCTCCCAGCGGGTTTCGGGGGTGAGCCCGTCGACGGTGGTCGAGCCGTCCTCCGCGCGCAGCGAGTCCAGTACGCGGATCAGCGCGGCCAGGGCGTCGGGGGCGGCGCCGCCGAACTGGCCGGAGTGGAGGTTGCCGCGGAGGGTGTCGATCTGGATGCGGACCAGGGTCATGCCGCGCAGCGTGGAGGTGACCGTCGGCAGGCCCACCCGGAAGTTGCCCGCGTCGCCGATGACGATGGTGTCGGCGGCCAGCAGGTCCGGGTGTGCCTCGGCGTACCGCTCCAGACCGCCCGTGCCCATCTCCTCCGAGCCCTCGGCGATCACCTTGATGTGGACCGGCACGCCGCCGTTGGCCTTCAGGGCGCGCAGCGCGAGCAGATGCATGATCACGCCGCCCTTGCAGTCGGCGGCGCCGCGCCCGTACCAGCGGCCCTCGCGCTCGGTCAGCTCGAAGGGCGGGGTGGTCCAGGCGGCCTCGTCCAGCGGCGGCTGGACGTCGTAGTGGGCGTAGAGCAGGACGGTCCTGGCGCCCTCTGGGCCGGGCAGATAGCCGTACACGGACTGAGTGCCGTCGGGGGTGTCGAGGAGGGCGACGTCCTGGAACCCCTCGGCGGTCAGCGCGTCGGCGACCCACCTCGCGGCGCCCTCGCTCTCGCTCCTGGGGAACTGGTCGAAGTCCGCCACCGACTTGAACGCCACCAGTTCGGCGAGCTCCGCCTGCGCCCTCGGTATCAGCGAGGCGACGGTCTCGGCGACCGGATTCGACGACATGGGCACGCTCCTTGTGGGTGCGACGTTGTACGTGTGGATATCGGGATCCTCCCACAGCGGCCTGCGGTGATGTCCGCCGTAGGATGCGGGGGACAGGTGCGGCAGCGGCTTGATCGGGAGCAGTAGACCATCGTGAGCAGCGAGAACTCTTCGGCGGGCGACGTGCAGCGGGTGTGGGACGTCGTCGTGGTGGGCGCGGGGCCCGCGGGGGCCTCGGCCGCCTACGCGGCGGCGGTCGCGGGACGCAGCGTGCTGCTGCTGGAGAAGGCCGAGCTGCCGCGCTACAAGACGTGCGGCGGCGGGATCATCGGTCCCTCGCGCGACGCTCTGCCGCCCGGCTTCGAGCTGCCCTTCCGGGACCGGGTGCACGCGGTGACGTTCTCGAACAACGGGCGCTTCACCCGCACCCGGCGCTCCAAGCAGATGCTCTTCGGCCTGATCAACCGGCCCGAGTTCGACCAGCAGCTCGTCGAGCACGCGCAGAAGGCCGGCGCCGAGCTGCGCACCGGCGTCACCGTGCAGCGCGTGGAGCAGCACGGCTCGGCGGTGCCGGACCGGCGTACGGTCGCGGTGTTCCTGCAGGGCGGCGAGACGCTGTTCGCGCGGGCCGTGGTGGGCGCGGACGGCAGCGCCAGCCGGATAGGGGCGCACGTCGGGGTGAAGCTCGACCAGGTGGATCTCGGTCTGGAGGCGGAGATCCCGGTGCCCGAGACCGTCGCGGAGGACTGGAAAGGGCGGGTGCTCATCGACTGGGGCCCGATCCCCGGCAGTTACGGATGGGTGTTCCCCAAGGGGGACACGCTCACGGTCGGGGTGATCTCGGCGCGTGGTGAAGGCGCGGCCACCAAGCGGTACTTGGAGGAGTTCGTCGGACGGCTCGGCCTCGCCGGGTTCGAGCCGAGCGTCTCCTCGGGCCACCTGACCCGGTGCCGGGCCGACGACTCGCCCCTGTCCCGGGGGCGGGTGCTGGTGTGCGGGGACGCGGCGGGGCTGCTGGAGCCGTGGACCCGCGAGGGCATCTCGTTCGCGCTGCGCTCGGGACGGCTCGCGGGGGAGTGGGCGGTGCGGATCGCCGAGGCGCACGACGCGGTGGACACCCGGCGCCAGGCCTTGAACTACGCGTTCGCGATCAAGGCGGGACTCGGCGTCGAGATGAGCGTCGGCAAGCGTCTGATGACGGCGTTCGAGCGCAGGCCCGGCCTGTTCCACGCGGCGCTGACCGGGTTCAGGCCCGCGTGGAACGCGTTCCGGGACATCACGCGCGGTTCGACGTCCCTGGCCGAGATCGTGCGCACCCACCCGATGGCCCAGCGCGCGCTGACCGCGCTCGACCGGCGCCCGCCGGCCGGCAGCGAGGTCAGCTCCTGACCGTGATCAGGAACACCGGGTGGTCCGGGGCGATACGACGCAGATCGGCATCGGGGGAGTCGGGGCCCACGCCGTTGAAGAAGACGCCGACCTCGGCCTTCCAGCGCTTGAGGTAGGCGCGCAGCAGCGGGACCTTGTCGTCGTCGGCGACCTCGGTCGCGGTGAACACGTCCACGTTCTTGCCGAGGCGCAGCTCGCCGCCGCCCGCCGCCCGCATGTTGTGCGTCCACTGGACGTGACCGCGGGGGGCGAGCAGATACTGCTGCCCGTCCACCGTCAGCAGGTTCACGGGGGTGGTGCGCCACTCGCCGCTCTTGCGCCCACGGACCGCCAGTACCCGTGAGCCCCAGACGCTGATGCCGCGGCGGGTCATCCATGCCACGGCGCGGTTGAAGACGTTGACCGTGAACCAGCCGGGCTTCTGGACGTGTGTGGACATGAGGACCCCCATCGGTGTCGGAGAGATCGCTGCTCGCCTTTGTGAGCACTGCTCTCGCTTGATGGACAGTCTGCACCGGATCGGCGATCGAAAGCAAGAGCGGTGCTCTCTTTTTTGTTCGCTGTTCTCTGTTGTGTGCACTGCTCTCGTTTCATGGGAGACTGCTCCCCATGAGCACCGCACACGGCGCCCGCGCCCGAGCCAGGATCGAGGTCACCGCGGCCATCAAGGAAGAGGCGCGCAGACAGCTCGCCGCCGAGGGCGCCGCCAAGCTCTCGCTGCGCGCCGTGGCGCGCGAGCTCGGCATGGCCTCCTCCGCGCTCTACCGCTACTTCCCGAGCCGCGACGACCTGCTGACCGCCCTCATCATCGACGCGTACGACTCCGTGGGGGAGGCGGCCGAGACGGCGGACACCGCCGCGGCCGACGCCGGACCCGTGCAGCGCTGGACCACCGTGTGCGAGGCCGTGCGCGAGTGGGCCCTCGCACATCCCCACGAGTACGCGCTGATCTACGGCTCGCCGGTCCCCGGCTACACGGCCCCCGACACCACCGTCCCGGCCGCCGCCCGGGTCGGCCTCGTCCTGATCGCCATCGTGCGTGACGCCTATCAGGGGCGAGGCCTGGCCCTGCCGCCGCTCGCCGCCGAACTGCGCCCCGAGGCCGAGCGCATGGCCGCCGAGCTCGCCCCCGACCTGCCGCCGTCCGTGGCCGTGGCGCTCGTCGCGGCCTGGGCCCAGCTGTTCGGGCTGGTCGGGTTCGAGCTGTTCGGGCAGTTCAACAAGGTCGTGGAGGACCGGGGGACGTTCTTCCGGCAGGCGGCGGGTCAACTCGCCCACGGGGTGGGTCTGGTGTACCCGGCGAAGGACGGCGTCACGAGGAGGTCCGGCGGGTAGCTTCGTCCACCGAAGATCGGTGCACGGACGAATTCGGGGGCACAGGGGTGGAGATGCTGAGCGCATTGGTGACGACCGCCGCCGGGGCTCTGTCCGCCACGGTGGGCGTCCTCGTGGGGGGGCGTCCTCACCCGGCGGGCCCAGGACGAGCAGTGGCTGAGAGACCAGCAGGTCGTCGTCTATCAGGAGCTGCTGGGCCATTTCGCCAAGTTCACCATGATCCTCAAGCGGGCTCATGCCGATCGCAGCGGCTGGGACTACGACTGGGGCGAATGGAGCGCGGTGCTGACCCGCGCGAGCCTGGTCGCTGACGAGGCGGTGGCGCTGGAGATCGACATCTTCGGCAAGACCGTCGAGACCTACCTGGGCCGAGTGGCCAGGGGGAGCGACCCTGCGCGCGATCCCCTCACCGACGAGGAGTTCCTGCAGGCGGGCGCGGAGGCGGCACAGGCTCAGGTGCGGCTGGTCAACGCCATGCGCAGGTCGCTCCGGAGGAAGCAGAAGGACCTGCCCTTCTGGATCGGCGGGGCTCAGACGCACCGTCCCCCGGACCGTTGACCGTCCCGTCCGGCTGATCCCGGATACTTCCCCGGGAGTACCCCTGATCACCTCGCCCGGTGGACGCCCACCAGGCCCGATCGCGTCTAGCGTGGCGTGCATGGATGAGCAGCGCGTCGGCGGGGGCGGGCCGCCCCAGTGGTGGCGGCACGGGCCGCCGTGGCTGAACCGCTGGGGTGAGGAGCACCAGCGGGCCCGCTGGCCGTGGCTGTCCACCGTGCTGCTCACCGTCTTCTTGCTCGCCGGCTCCCACTACGCGGCGCATCAGCAGGAGGGCAAGCGGGCCGCCCTCGACCTCTTCGCGCGCGTACTGCTGCTGGTGGGCTCGGGACTGCTGCTGTGGCGGCGGCGCCATCCGGTGCTCGTCGTGTACGGCACGGCGGCCGCGGCGATGGTCTACCTGGGTGCCGGGTACGCGTACGGGCCGGTCTTCTTCACCGTGGTGGTGGCCTGCTTCAGCGCGATCGTCTCGGGGCGTCGGCGGGCCGCCTGGGGCGCGGTGGCGATGCTGTGGGCCGGGCACATGCTGGTGGCCCACTGGCTCTACCGCTGGCTGCCGCCGTCGCGGGACTCGACGGCCCCCTGGGCGCAGGAGGCAGTGATCGCCGCGTGGGTGGCGGCGATCGTGGCGGTGGCGGAGCTGGCCCGGATCCGGCGCGAGCAGTGGGCCGGAGAGCGGGCCGAGCGGGCGCAGGCGGCGCGGCGGCGGGCCGACGAGGAGCGGCTGCGCATCGCCCGGGAGCTCCATGACGTCCTCGCCCACAGCATCTCGGTGATCAACGTCCAGGCGGGTGTCGGCCTCGCCCTTCTCGACAGCGACCCCGAACAGGCGCGCACCGCGCTGACCACCATCAAGGCCGCCAGCAAGGAGGCGCTCGGCGAGGTCCGCCAGGTCCTCGACACGCTCCGCACACCGGGAGACGCCCCGCGCGCTCCGGCACCCGGTCTCGACCGGCTGCCCGAGCTGGTGGAGCAGGCGGCGAGCGCAGGCCTCACGGTCGACGTCCAGGGCGAACCGCCCCTCCTCCCGCCAGGCACCGACCTTGCAGCCTTCCGCATCGTCCAGGAGGCCCTCACCAACGTCGTACGGCACTCGGGCTCACGCCATGCGCGCGTGCACGTCGAGCACGACGAGCGGACGCTACGGCTGCGCATCGACGACGACGGGCCCGCCACCGGCGCCGACGCGGGCGGCAGCGGCAACGGTCTGGCCGGAATGCGGGAGCGTGCCGCAGCGCTGGGTGGCACGATCGAGGCGGGCCCGCGCCCGGACGGCGGCTTCCGGGTGCTCGCCGTACTGCCGCTCAAGGTCAAGGCCAAGGAGGACGACCGGTGATCCGCGTACTGCTCGCCGACGACCAGTCGCTGGTGCGGGCCGGCTTCAAGGCGCTGCTCGACGCGCAGCCGGACATCGAGGTGGCCGGGGAGGCCGCCGACGGCGAGGAGGCGCTGCGCAAGGTGCGCGAACTGCGCCCGGACGTCGTCCTGATGGACATCCGCATGCCGCTGCTTGACGGCCTGGCAGCAACCCGCCGGATCACCGACGAGGAGGCCCTGCAGGGCGTCAAGGTGGTCATGCTCACCACCTTCGAGCTCGACGAGTACGTCTTCGAGGCGATCCGCTCCGGCGCCTCCGGCTTCCTGGTCAAGGACACCGAACCGGAGGAACTCCTGCGCGCCGTAAGGGCGGTGGTCGAGGGCGACGCACTGCTCTCACCCGGTGTGACCCGCCGGCTGATCGCCGAGTTCGCGGCCCGCTCCAAGGAACCCGCGGCGGCCGGCGCGCTCGCCGAACTCACCGAGCGGGAACGCGAGGTGATGGCCCTGGTCGGCATCGGCCTGTCCAACGAGGAGATCGCCCGCCGTCTGGTCGTCAGCCCCCTCACCGCGAAGACCCATGTCAGCCGGACCATGGTCAAGCTGGGTGCCCGGGACCGGGCCCAACTGGTGGTCCTGGCCTACGAGTCGGGGCTGGTGCGGCCGGGCTGGCTGGGCTGAGCGCCCCGCCGGAAGCGCACCACGACGCTCACGACCCGGACGACGAACACGATGGGTGCGAGCGTCACCCCCATCAGCAGGAGCAGCCTGGACAGCAGACCCGGCAGGTCGAAGAGCAACGCCGGACCGGCGACGGCCCCGAAGACCACGGCCGCCGCGAACACCGCACTGACCAGCGCGTAACCGATCTCGACGGTCATCGCATCCTGCTCGGCCTTGTGACGCCGGCCCCCGTATCCGTCCATGCACCCAGTCTCACGGCGATGCGCCCGGCGGGGCAAGCAGGCCGCCGCCGGGCGCACACGGGGGAGGCGTCCCCCTAGTCGCGTACGGGTACGCGCTCCGCCTCCAGGGATGTGGACTTGGCGACCACGAGGGACTGCTGGGTACGGCGCGTCCGCAGGCCCGGGAGGGTGATCAGCAGGCCGGCGACGGCGACGCCCGTCACCACCACCAGTCCGGGGCGGTAGCTGTCCAGCACGGCCTGCGGGGTGGCGTGTTCGGGGGCTCCGGCGGTCACCACCGCGGTCACGACGGCCAGGAAGATCGCCCCGCCCACCTGGACCGAGGTGTTCAGCAGCCCGGAGACCATGCCCTGCTCGTGGTCCTCGACGCCGTTGGTGGCCTGGATGTTGAGCGAAGGGAAGACCAGCGCGCAGGCCGCGCCGATCAGCAGCATCGACGGCAGGATGACGGCCGCGTACACGGGGTCGAGGTTCACGCGCAGGAACAGCGCGTATCCGACGACCATCAGCGCGAAGCCCGCCGCGATCAGCCGCTGGGTGCCGAACCGGTCGACGACCGAGCCGACCTTCGTCGAGGACACCGCCACCAGCGCGCCGGCCGGCAGGAAGGCGAGCGCCGTGTGCAGCGCCGACCAGCCGAGCAGCGACTGCATGTACAGGGTGACCAGGAACTGGAAGCCGACGTAGGACCCGAAGAAGGCCATCGCGCCGAGCTGGGCACGGATCTGGCTGCCGGAGCGCAGCACCCCGAGCCGGATCAGCGGACCGGCCGAGCGCCGCTCGACGAGCACGAACACGGTCAGCAGTGCGGCGACGGCCAGGAAGGACAGCAGCGTGCGGGCCGAGGCCCAGCCGACCTGCGGTGCCTGTACGACGGTGAAGACGAGCAGCAGCATCGACGCGGTGCCGATGACGGCGCCGGGGATGTCGTAGCCGTTGTGGTCCTTCTCGCGTTCGCTGCGCGGCAGCAGCTTCAGGCCCGCCACCAGAGCGATCACGGCGATGGGTGCCGGCAGCAGCATGGTCAGGCGCCAGCTGGCCTCGGTGAGCAGGCCGGAGAGCACCAGACCCATCGAGAAGCCGGTGGCCGCGCAGGTGGTGTAGATGGACAGGGCCCGGTTGCGCAGCGGGCCCTCGGCGAAGGTCGTGGTGATGATGGACAGGCCGGCGGGCGCGGTGAAGGCCGCGCTCAGGCCCTTGATGAAGCGGCTGGCGATCAGCAGCGGACCCGAGTCGACGAGCCCGCCGAGCAGTGAGGCGAGGGCGAACACGCCCAGGGCGATCAGGAAGACCTGGCGCCTGCCGAGCAGGTCGGCGGTGCGTCCGCCGAGCAGCAGCAGACCGCCGTAGCCCAGGATGTAGCCGCTGACGATCCATTGCAGCGCCGAGGTGGACAGATCGAGGTCGGAGCCGATGGACGGCAGCGCGACGCCGACCATCGACACATCGAGTGCGTCCAGGAACATCGCGGCGCAGAGCACCAGCAGGGTGCCCCACAGCCGGGGGGTCCAGCGAGCCGCCGAGGAAGGGGCCGCAGGGGTGGAGAGCGGAGAGGTCATGGACACAGACACTACATGCGTATGCATCGAATGCAAACGCATTTAATTCCGGTGCAATAATTCCTTGTCTCTGCTACGGTGCGCGGATGGTGGCGAAGAAGGCGGAAGAGGCGCTCGTGGACCAGTGGCGGGACATCCTCGCGCTGCATGCCCGCACCCAGTGCGAACTCGACCGCGCACTGCATCAACACGGCCTGTGCGCCAGCGACTTCGAGGTGCTGGACGTGCTGTCCGGCGACTCGTGCAACTACCGCGTGCAGGAGATCTCCGAGCGGGTCCATCTCAGCCAGAGCGCACTGTCGCGACTGATCGCCCGGCTGGAGAAGGACGGCCTCGTCGAACGCGCCATGTGCCCGGAGGACCGACGGGGCGTCCGCGTCGCCCTCACCGCGAAGGGGCGCACGCTGCACGGCGAGGTGCTGCCGGTGCAGCGTGCGGTGCTGACGCGGATGCTGGCGGGCGACCTCAGCTCCAGGTGACCGCCGACTTCTCGCGCCACAGGGCGGCGACCGCGCTGTCCCCCCTCACGTCCGGGAACGGCAGCCGGTTCCACAGCGCCAGGTACAACTGCGCGGCGGTGCCGGTCACTTCGCAGTCCGCGTCTCCTGCTGCCTCCCGCACGGCCACCGGCGGCTCCTGAGACAGCCTTACGGTCCACACCGCGTCGTCCGTGTCCGTCGCCCGCACCCGCAGCACCCGGGGCTCGTCGCTGCGGACCTTGCTCCTGGGCCGGGTGTGGAAGCCGCGCAGCAGCTCGTCGATGCCGTCCGCCGCGAAGCCGGGATCGATCCCGCTCTGCGCCCCGCCTCTCGCGGACTCCGCGTCGATCCGGTGCACGGTGGTCTCGTGCGCCTGCCGCCTGGCCCAGAACGCGAGCGGTGACGGCGCGGGCAGGAAGTGCCAGCACTGCACGTCGGGCGCGGCGGAGGCCAGGGTGTCCACGAGATACCGGTGACCCTCGCGGAACCAGGTCAACAGTTCGTCGCCGTCGAGGTCGGGCAGCCCGCCGTCGGGGTGGTAGGAGGTGTGTCCCTCGGCGACGTAGGCGGCGGCCCACCGGTGCACCATCCCCGTGTGCCGCAGCAGGTCCCTCACCTGCCAGTCCGGGCAGGTCGGCACCTTGGCGTCGGTGCCGGCCGCCTCGGCGGCCGCGACCAGCAACCGGCCCTCCCGGTCCAGGATCTCCACGAACTCGGCTGTCTCCATGGGGCGAGTGTGCCGGATGGAGTGCGGTCGAAGGGAAGAGGGCGCGGCTACGGCCGCCGGCTGGAGCGGCCCTCCGGGCGGTCGGCGGTGCCGTGACGCAGGCCGGCATCGACGTTGCTGCTGCGTACGCCGGGCGAGACGCTGCTCGGCGGGCCGGCGGGCTGCGCCCTGCCTCACCTTCGTCGGCGCACCCCCTCAAGCTCCGTCGCCTTGGCCGTCGAGGGCGCACACCTCAAGGTGATCCTGCCGGGCCGGAAGATCGCCCTGCTGTTGTCCCTGACCACGGGTTCGGCCATGGTCGGGATCGCCTCCGCCACCGGGACTGTCGCGCCGCTGATCGGAGACGAGGGAGTCTCGCTGCTGGTCGCTCAGGGGCGGCCGCCGCGAAGCCGCCCCTGAGTGCCCGTCAACTGCCTTACCGCTGGGTGTAGATGAAACCGACCTTGTCGACCTCGTCGCCCGTGCGTCCGTGGAAGCCCGCGATCTGCCAGCCCGAGGGGGCGGTGCGGGTCACGCAGTCGGAGGTCGTGGTGCCGCCGGCGAGGGTGCGGCCGAGGTTGGTGGTGAACTTGGCGTAGAAGATCCGCGTGTGGCCGTCGTACGCCCCCTGGCAGAGCTGACCGCTGGTCACGTACTCCCCGCTGCCGAGGGTGAGGGAGGACGCGGTGCCGCCCGTCCCGCCGTGCGTGAGCGTGCTGCCGTTCGCGAGGGTGAGGCTCAGCTGGTCGACCCGGGAGCCGGAGCGCAGCGCGATGGTGGTGGCGCGGGCGCCGGCGGGCACGCTGTTGATGTCGTTGTAGTAGTCGCCGTGCGGGCCGCCGAACTGGTCGCTGAGCTGGTAGGCAGGGTTGCGCGACCAGTTGAAGCCGACGGTGATCGGGTCGTGGTCGGAGAGCATCAGCCCGGCGTCGGTGAGGAACTTGGCGTGCTCGTTGTTGTACGACGTCGCGCCCAGCGAGACCAGCCTGCTGCTGCGGTAGAGGACCTTGTCGACGACCTCGCAGGTGTTGGGCACGGTCGGCCCGGACTGGTCGCAGACCAGGGCGTCGCTGCCCTTGGCGGGCGGGGTGCCGCCTCGTATCAGCTGCACCCAGGCGTCGGTGAGGCCGTTGGCCGCCGCGAACTCCGCGATGGTGTCGGCCGAGCGGGTGTAGCGGGTGTTGGTGTCACCCATGACGACGACGGCGTTGCCCGCGGAGTGGGTGTTGATGAAGGCGGTGAGCTGGTTGAGGTTGTCGGCACGGGAGGCCTCGTCGCCGTCATTGGTGCCGGCGTTGGTGTGCAGGTTGTAGAAGTCGACATAGACGCCCTCGGCGAGGCGCTCGCGCATGAAGGTGAAGCCCTTGGGGGTGAGGCAGTCACCGGAGTCGACCTGGCAGGAGTTCCAGTGGACGCGCTCGAAGTCGTCCGTGTCGTAGGGGATTTTCGACAGCGTGTTGAGCCCGCTGCCGATGCCCGCGCCGCCGCTGGTGGGGGTGCGGTAGGCGTGCGCGGTGTCGGCGGCGTAGAGGTAGGAGTGGTAGTTGAAGTCCTCCTCGGCATGGACGATGTCGTACGGGGCTATGCGCTGCCCGATCGCCGTGGTGCTGGACTCGCGGGGCGTCGGCGCGCTGTTGATGGCCGCGGGCAGTCCGGCCACGTTGTAGCTGAGGACGTTGAAGCTGCCGGAGTCGGCCGCCGCCGCGGTGGGCGCGGCGGCGGTGAGCCCGCCGAGGACGGCGGTGGCCGCCGCCAGGCAGGCGAGGAGTCTGCGCATGGGGTGTGTCTCCTGTGGAGGGAAAGCGGTTTCGGCGTGAGCCTGACAGAAGTTACCGCCGGTTACCCCAGGCGTGTCGAGTGTTCGGACGCTCTTTCGCAGGAGTTGTCGCTGAGGACTCATCCCTGCGTGGTGTACGGCACCACGCTCACGCGCAGTGTGAAGGCGGCGCGTGCGGCGCCCGCCACGTCCGGGGCCTTCGCCAGCGCGGTGACCACGGCCTCGCCGCCGCGGGTGCCCGCGCACCGCAGTGCGGCGTGTGCCGTTCCGCCGGCGTCCAGCCGCCATCCGGAGGCCGGCACGAGAGCCGGTGCGGAAGTGTTCACGCCCTCCCACCGCTTGTCGTCCGTCCGGGGCCGCAGGACGAGGGACACCACGGTCCCCGGTCGCACGCACAGCCGCTGCTCGACCGCATCCCCGGGGGCGACGCTGATCTCCGTGTGCCCGGCGGCACAGTGGCCCGCCGGAGTCGAGGACGCCGTGGCTGACTTGCCCGGGCCCGGCCCGGAAGGGGACGCGGGCGCGGCTGTGGGTGCCGTGGAGGACGGCCGTGCCGAGGTGCCGCCGGACGCCGACGCCGGTCCCGTGGATCCGCCGCCCGCCGACGTGCCGCACGCCGCCAGTACGACGATCCCGGCGATCATCCAAGCCCCGGACCACCACCGCATGCCAGTTCCTCCCGACCCGCTCGTACCGAAGACAGCATCCCGCGGAATCCGGCCGGCAGCAGCGGGCCGCCGCCACTTTTCACGGCAGGACGCTAGTTGAGGGCGCTGCCCTTCTTCCAGGTGACCCAGGGGACGTTCCAGTCGCCGTAGCCGTTGTTGGCCGCGACGGTTTCGACGGAGTGGACGACCGTGACCGGGTCGCCGAGGTGGACCCGGCCGTAGAACCACTGTGCGTCGCCGGTGCTCATGCCGATGCAGCCGTGGCTGCCGTTGACCACGCCGAACTTGCCGTCGTTCCAGGGCGCCGCGTGCACATAGGTGCCGGACGGGGTGAGCTGGACGTCCCATTTGACCGCGCCCAGGTCGTACGCCTCGGGGCCGAAGATCCGCACGGTCGAGGAGTCCATGCGGATGGTCGGCACCTTGCCCAGGACGACCATGGTGCCGTTCCAGGTCTCGTAGCCCTTCTTGCCGCTGGAGACCTTCAGGGTGCGCAGCGTCCTTCCGTTCTTGCGCACCGTCATCGTTTTCGTGGTGACGTTCACCGTGCTCGTCACGGCGTCCCCGATGCGGAAGTCCACGACGCGTTGCTGGGTGCCGTAGAGCCCGTTGCCCGCGTTCACGCCCGCCAGGTCCATGCGCAGCGTGACACGGGTGCCCGGCTGCCAGTAGTTCACCGGGCGGTAGTCGATACGGTCCTTGCCGTCGCGGTCCTTCATCCAGCTCCAGGCGCCCTGGACCGCGGGGGAGGCGGTGACATGGAGCTTCCGCTCGATGGCCGCCTTGTCGCGGATCGGCTTGTTGAAGGTGATCGAGACCGGCATGGCGATACCGACCGTCATGCCCCCGTCGGGGTGGTACTCGCCGACGAAGGCGTTCTTCGGCGTCTCGGTGGTGAAGGAGGCGGTCTTGTCGAGAGCCGACCCGCCGTCCGTCTTGCCGTGCGCCGTCACCGTGTAGGTGGCGCCCGGGGCGAGCGGCGTGGTCGAGGTCCACACGGACCTGTCCTCGGACCAGGTGCCGGAGATCCGGCCCGGGCCCGGGGAGCCCACCTGGACGGAGATCAGGGATCCGCCCCGTGCGTGCACCGTCACCTTCCGCCCGACCGGCACCCTCGCACTGCCGGCGTCGGGCTGCACGACTATCGCGGGCGGTCCCCCCTTGTCCCCGCCGTCCGCATCGCCGCCCGAGCTGCAGGCGGCGAGAAGGACGGCGGCGGCCGACGCGAACGCGAGCGGAGGTGCGGTCCGGCGGCCCCGCGATGCCGGCAGGCGCTGTCGCATGGGACTCTCCCCTTCCCCAAGGGCTTGCTTGCGTTTCCTGGTGCGTTGCTTTGTCGCTTTCCTGGTACCCCGGGAAGGCACCCGGCCGACCGGCCCATCGGGTGACTGCTTAGGGTGGGCGCACCTGCGCCCTCTCCTTGGGCCACGATTCGACTGGGGGTCGGCGGTGACGGAGATCGGTCGCTGGACGGACGGTCTGGAGGAACAGGCCGCTCGCGCTCTGCCGCCCGAGATCTACGGCTATTTCCGCCGAGGTGCCGGCCAGGGCATCAGCGCGGCCGAGGCGGCCACCAGCTGGGACCGGCTGCGACTGCGGCCCCATGTGCTGCGCGACGTCTCCGTCTGCGACACCTCGACGACCGTGCTGGGCACACCGGTCGGCACCCCTGTCCTCGTCGCGCCGAGCACCTTGCAGCGCCGCGCCGACCCGGAGGGCGAGGCGGCCACCGCGCGCGGTGTCGCCCGTGCAGGATCGCTATTGGCGGTCACCTCCAACACGGCGATCCCCTTCTCCGCGCTGCCGGCGAGCCAGGCGCCGTGGTGGGTGCAGGTCTACGTGGCGCGGGACCGGTCGCTGACCGTGGAGGTGCTGGAGCGGGCGAAGGCCGCCGGTGCGCGGGCGGTGGTGCTCACGGCCGACACCCCGGTCATCGGCTCGCACGGCAGGCCCGGAGCCCATGTGGCGGACTTCGTCGGACCGGAGGACCTGTACGGCAACATCACCGGCATCCCCGCCCCGGAGGCGGCTGAGCACGCGCCCGACCTCACTCCGGACGTGATCGGCCGGCTGGCCGAGCAGACGGGACTCCCGGTCGTGGTCAAAGGCGTGCTGCGCGGCGACGACGCGCGCGAGTTCGCGGCAGCCGGGGCCTCCGGGCTGCTGGTCTCCAACCATGGCGGACGGCAGCTGGACGGGCTGGTGCCGACCGCCTGGGCGCTCCCGGAAGTCGTCGACGCGGTGGCCGGCACCGGCACGGAGGTCTACGTCGACGGCGGCCTGCGCCGGGGCACGCACATCCTGGCCGCTCTCGCGCTCGGCGCCCGCGCGGTGTTCGTCGGACGGCCGGTGCTGTGGGCACTGACGGTCGCCGGGGACGCCGGAGTTGCCCGGTTGCTCGGCGAGCTCACCGGCGAACTCGCCGAGGCGATGCGTCTGACCGGCATGTCGTCCCTGGACCGGGTGACACGTGATCTGCTCTGGAGCGGGCCTCCCCCTGTGAGCTGAGGGTGCGGCGAGTGCCGAGGGCCGGGGCCTTCGGTGGCCGTACGGCGTGTTACTCAGGTGTGCCGTGCGATGCCCGCGCCGATGTCGCCGACTCGGCTGCCTTGCTGCCGGGGGTCCGGGGGTAGTCCCCCGGAAAACGCAGCGCCAGCCCGATGAGCGCGGCGACCGCTGCCAGTGCCGCGACGCTGGTGAGGGCGGTGGGCAGGGAGAACCAGTCGGCCATGAAACCGATCGCGGGCGGGCCGAGGAGCATGCCGCCGTAGCCGAGGGTGGAGGCGGTCGCGACGCCGCTCGGGCCGGCGAGCATCCCGGCACGTTCGACAGCGACCGGGAAGAGGTTGGCGAGACCGAGTCCGGTGACGGCGAAGCCGATGAGAGCCGCCCACAGGGAGGGCGCCAGGGCCCCGGTCAGCATGCCGAGTGCGGCGGTGGTGCCGCCCGCGATGACGGTGCGGGTGCGGCCGAGACGTTCGAGCAGGGTCGTCCCCGTCAGCCGCCCGACGGTCATGGCGAGCGCGAAACAGGAGTACCCCAGCGCCGCGGCTCCCGCGGAGGCGCCCAGGTCCTGTTCGAGGTGCAGTGCACCCCAGTCGGCCATGGCCCCCTCGCCGTATGCCGTGCACAGGGCGATGAGGCCGAAGACGGCGACCAGCACGCGGCGACGACCGTCAAGGCGGCGCGGACCGTCCTGTGCGGGGTCGCCTGCCGGCTCGGGAGGCTTAGGTGGCTGCCGACGCAGCAGGGAGCGCCCTGCCACGGACGTCACGACGAGCCCGATGATGGCCAGGCCGAGGAGATGCCGGGTCGGGGAGAGATGTCCGGCGACCAGTCCGCCGAGCCCGGCGCCGAGCATGCCGCCCAGGCTGAAAGCGGCGTGGAAGCTCGGCATGACCGGCCGCCGCAGGGCGGTGACGAGGTCGACGGCGGCGCTGTTGAAGGCGACGTTGATCCCGCCGTAGGCGGCGCCGAAGACGAGGAGCACGGCGCCGAGCGCGACCGCCGAGTGGGTCAGCGGCGGCAGGGCGACGCTCAGGGACAGCAGGATGCCGCAGATCACGGTGACGGCGTGGCTTCCGTAGCGGCGGCACAGGCGTCCGGTGAGCATCATCGTGATCACCGCGCCGGCGGACACACCGAGCAGGGCGAGCCCGAGGACGCTGGCGGAGGCGCCGGTCTGTTCCTTGATCGCGGGGATGCGTACGACCCAGCCGGCGAAGACGAAGCCGTCGAGGGCGAAGAAGACGGTGAGGGCTGTGCGGAGCCGGGTGAGGTCGGTGTTGTTGCTGCCCGGCACGACGTTGTGCGTTCGGGATTTGTTTATTTGCGGCACAAAACCACGCTAGGGGGACGCGGAGAGCAGGGCAAGGGATTTGCTCCGCCTGCATGGGAGGCTCGGTGACGAGGATGTCGAGGGCCTGTGGGGGCCCTATCCGTGTTTGAGCCGCGCTGAGGCGTGTACGCGACCGGTATGACCCAGTCGAAGCGTGAGACAGAGCGAAAGTACGATGCTCCGTCGGCCGATGACACCTCGTGGCTCCCGGAGCTCACCGGCGTGGACGGCATCGTGTCGGTCGTGGAACAGGGCACCGATGAGCTGGATGCCGTGTACCACGACACCGAGGACCTGCGGCTGGCCGGCGCGACGGCCACGCTACGGCGCAGGAGGGGCGGACCCGATGCCGGCTGGCACCTGAAGCTGCCCCTGTCCAAGGACAGTCGGGAGGAGGTGCGGGCGCCGCTGTCCGAGACGATTCCGGAAGCACTGCGTGACCTGGCCCTTTCCCGTACCCGCGGGGCAGAACTGAAGCCGGTCGTCCGCATCAGGTCCACCCGCGCCACGCGGCACCTCGTCGATCTCCAAGGCGCGGTCCTCGCGGAGCTGACCGTCGACGAGGTCCGCGCCGAGTCCCTGCGTGGCACGACCACACTGGCTGCCTGGACGGAGATGGAGGTCGAGCTCGCCGACGATGCCGATCCGGCACTCCTGGACGCCGTGGACAAGACGCTGCACAAGAACGGCATCGACCGTGCGGCCAATCCGTCCAAGCTGGCCCGGGCCCTGGAGCAGACAGGAGTGGGCGGGCCGCGCCTGCCCGACCCCCGTGCCGAGGCCGTCGTCCCCGGGTCCGCCGGCGACGACTTCCTCAGGTACCTGGACGAACAGGTGCAAGCCGTGGTGCGTCTCGATCCCGCGGTGCGCCGTGACGTGCCCGACTCGGTGCACAAGATGCGCGTCGCCTGCCGCCGGCTGCGCAGCACCCTGCGTTCCTACCGGTCGGTGCTGGATCGTGAGGTCACCGATCCGATCCGCGACGACCTCAAGTGGCTGGGCGGCGAACTGGGCGCGGAACGCGACCAGGAGGTCCTCATGGAACGGCTCGGTGCGCGCATCGAGGCCCTGCCCGCGGAGCTGGTTCTCGGGCCGGTCGCGGCCCGGTTGAAGGCGTGGAACGTCGCCAGCACCGACGAGGCGCGCCGACGCACCCTGGAGGCACTGCACACACCTCGCTATCTGGCCCTGCTGGACTCCCTGGCCGCGCTGACCGAGCAGCCGCCGCTGCGTCGCAAGGCCGCCCGCAAACCGGACAAGGCGATGGCCAAGGGGATCTTCAAGGAGTACGACCGGCTCGCCGGTCGGGTGGCACACGCGCTGGAACTCCCGCCCGGACCGGAACGCGACACGGCCCTCCACGAGGCCCGCAAGTCGGCCAAGAAGACGCGCTACGCCACCGAACCTGCACGTGCCTCGCTCGGCAAGCCCGCGAAACGGCTCGGCAAGCGTGTGAAGGCCGTGCAGAAGGTGCTCGGTGACCATCAGGACAGCGTCGTGGCCCGGGACGCCCTGCGGAAGCTGGCCCTGGCGGCGCACGCCGCGGGGGAGCCCGGTTTCACCTGGGGCCTGCTCTACGGCCAGGAACAGGGCGTGGCCAGGGAGCGCGAACGCGAACTGCCGGCCGCATGGGCCGATGCGTCGAAGCCGGGCCTGCGCAAGGGGCTCGCCCCCTGACGGGTGCCCCGCTCAGGGGTCCGGTCGGATGCGGGACGCCCGCCCGGGTGAAACCCCCCGGGCTCCCGGCCTGTGCACCGGGCCCGGTCCGGGCGGGGCGGCATCGTGGCGGAGTCGCGACACCGGACTTCGCAGGAGGAAACACATGCTCGGCACCGACTTCCGCACCGGATCACCCAACTGGATCGACCTCGGCAGCCCCGACACGGACGCGGCCGCCGCGTTCTACGGCGCCGTCTTCGGGTGGCAGTTCGTGTCCGCCGGGCCCGACGCCGGCGGGTACGGGTTCTTCCAGAAGGACGGGAAGACCGTGGGTGCCCTCGGGCCGCTGGGCGAGGAGGGCGCCCGGTCGGCCTGGACGACGTACTTCCAGAGCGACGACATCCAGGCCACCGCCCGCCAGGTGATCGAGGGTGGGGGCACCGTCCGCGCCGAACCCATGGACGTCATGGGTCAGGGCTGGATGGGCCAGTTCACCGATCCCCAGGGCGCACAGTTCGCCGTATGGCAGCCGGCGAAGACGAAGGGGCTGGAGAAGGCGTCGGAGGACAACACTCTGGTGTGGGTGGAACTGCACGTCGCTGACCCTGAGGCGGCGATCCGCTTCTACGCCGGTCTGTTCGGCTGGCGTTCCCAGGAGATGCAGGCACCCGGGATGACGTACCGGGTGCTCAGCATCGAGGACGGCGACCAGCAGGAAGGCTCCTTCGGCGGTGTCGCCCCGCTCCAGGGCGAAGGCGAGGAGACGCGCTGGGTGCCGTACTTCGCCGTGGCCGGCGCCGACGCCATCGCGACGAAGGTGCAGGAGAACGGCGGGTCGGTGCTCATGCCTGCCTCGGATGTGCCGGACGTCGGCCGGATCGCCTGGCTGGCCGACCCCGCCCAGGCGGTGTTCGCCGTGCTGAAGCCGAACCCGCGGCAGGGGTGACGGCTCCTCAGGTGCGTGTCGGAGGTCGGCGCTGTTCCGCCTCGTCCGGGAAGCACCGGGCCACCTCCGCGGCCTCGCAGGGCAGGGCGTCGTGAGCGGTGCGCGGCTCGGTGTACGTCAGTTGCGTGCCGCTTCCCGCCCGGCTGAGGACCAGGTCGCCGGGCTGGTAGAAGGGCCCGGCCAGGCTCGGGGTGGCCAACAACCGTACGACCGGCGGCCGTTCAGCGGTACGCCCGTCGGTCTCCCTGGAGCCGGGGCCGGCGGTGAGGTCCGGCTCGGCGTGCTGGGTCCTACTCATCACCGGGTGCCCTTCGCCGCGAAAGTGGCCACGGCGTCGACGTTGTCCTTCGTGATGAAGGCGGGCCCCGTAAGTACGGGGGCCGTGCCGCCCCCGCTGAAGTTGCCGTTGGTCCTGTACAGCCACAGGGAGTCGACGGCGAGGTAGCCCTGCAGGTAGGGCTGCTGGTCGACGGCGAACTCGATGGTGTTCTTCTGGATGGCGGCGACCAGGTCCTTGTTGAGGTCGAAGGTGGCGACCTTCGCCTTGCTGCCGGCGTCGGTGAGGGACTGCACGGCGGTCAGCGCGATGGGGGCGCCGAGGGTGACGACCTGGTCGATGGAGGAGTCCTGCTTCAGCTTCGCGGTGATGGTGGACTTCACCGAGGGCATGTCGGTGCCGTTGACGTAGAGGATGTCGGTCTTGCCGTGGAAGCCCTTCTTGAGGCCGGCGCAGCGGGCTTCGAGGGCGACCTGGCCTTGTTCCTGGATGACGCAGAGAGCGTGCTTGGCGCCGAGTTGGTTCAGGCGTTGGCCGAAGGCCTGGCCGGCGATGTTCTCGTCCTGGCCGAAGTATTCGAGCATGCCGAGCTTCTGCCAGTCGCCGACACCGGAGTTGAAGCCGACGACGGGGATGCCGGCGGCCTTGGCCTTGTTGATGACGTCCTTCATGGCGGTCGGTTTGGCGGCGGTCAGGGCGATGCCGTCGACCTTCTGGTCGATCGCGTTCTGCACCAGGTTGGCCTGGTTGCCCGCGTTGGGGTCGCTGGAGTAGACGAGTTTGATGTTGTCCTTGGCGGTGGCGGCCTGGGCGCCCTTGCGGATGAGGTCCCAGAAGGTGTCGCCGGGGGAGGCGTGGGTGACCATGGCCACCGTCATGCGGGGTGTGGTGGCCTTGCCTGCGGAGGCCGCCGCGTCGCCTTCCTCGGACTTCTTGCCGCCGGAACTGCTGGAGCAGCCGGTGGCGAACAGGGCGCCGACGAGAGCCGTGGCGGTCAGAGTGGCGGCTCGGTGGTGTCTGTGCATGTCCCTTGCACCTCACTGTGCTGGTCAGGGGGATGGGAATGGGGCGTGGGCCTTGATGGAGTTGCTGAAACTCGCTGGAAGAGCTCCGCCCGGTCCGGCGGGATGGGCGAGCGGCTCGGGAGCGCCGTGTGCGGCGGGGTGTCGTCTGCGGCGGCCGTGGGTGTGGTCCGCTGGATCCCATGGACTAGAGCGCGTTCCTAGCGCGCGCTAGGTGCTCGAACTATGGAGTGCCGCACCGGTGATGTCAGTGAATTTGTCAGGACGTCTCGACAAGAAGGCCGAGGTGTCAGGCCCGCCCGTGCGCCTCCTGAGAGCGTCGTGACAGCGCGTCGATGACCACCGCGGCGAAAAGCACCCCGCCCGTGATGACGAACTGGATGGCCGTGGGGGTGTCCGTGATCGCCATGCCGGACGCGATCGACTGGATGACCAGCATGCCGAGCACCGCGGACCAGGTCGTACCGCGCCCTCCGAACAGACTGGTGCCGCCGATGACGGCTGCCGCGATGGCGTTGAGCAGCAGGACGCCCGAACCCGAGCTCTGGCTGACCGAGGTGATGCGCGAGGCGAGGAACAGGCCCCCGATCGCGGCCATCGTCCCGGAGACCGCGAGCACCGCGGTCTGAATGCCGATCACATTGAGGCTGGCGCGACGGGCCGCCTCGACGCCGCCGCCCAGTGCGTAGACCTGCCGGCCGTAGTGCGTGTGGCGCAGGATGACGTCGAGTCCGGCGACCACCACGAGGAAGATCAGAAGGGCGAGCGGCAGCCCCTGGAACCGGTTGAGCAGATACGCCGTGGTGAAGGCGACCACCGCGAGCCCTCCCGCTCGTACCACGATGTCCCGCATCGACCGGTGCGGCATGCCGGCGGCCGCGCGGCGGCGCCGGTCCAGGTACGACATCACGAAGACGAGGCCCGCCCAGAGCGTCGCCAGGCCGTAGGCGACGGCGTCATTGGTGAAGTAGTAGCTGGTCAGCTTGGCGACGAGCCCGTTCTCGTCGAGGTTGACCGTGCCGCTGGTGCCGAGGACGTAGAGCATCAGACCGTTCCAGGTGAGCAGCCCCGCCAGCGTGACGACGAAGGCCGGTACCCGGGTCTTGGCGCAGGAGAAGCCCTGGAGGGCTCCCGCCGCGGTGCCCGCGAGCACCGCGAGGATCAGGGCGAACCACTCGGGCACGCCGTTGTTCACGGTCAGCACGGCGAAGACGGCCGCGGCGAAGCCACTGATCGAGCCCACCGACAGGTCGAGTTCACCCAGCAGCAGCACGAAGACGATGCCGACCGCGATCAGGCCGGTGCCCACGATGTCCACGCTGAGATTCGACAGGTTCCGGGGCGAGAGGAAATTGTTGTTGAGGGACTGGAAGATGATCCAGACCGTGGCGAGAACGAGGACCACGGGCAGTGAGCCCAGTTCACCGGCGCGGAACCTGCGCCGCAGGAGGTCGGCCCCGTCCTTCACGGCGAGGGTCAGAGCCGCCCGGCCGTGCGGTCCGCGGGGCTCGGCGGCCGCGGCCTCTTCGGCCCGCGTGTTGTCCGTCATGCGGCGCATCCCTTTCACCACGCCTCGTGGGTGGCCGGCCGGCGGGGCACGTTCTCCGTGGCACCGGTGATGGAGGAGATGATCTGTTCCTGGGAGGCGGTGTTCACGTTGAAGAAGCCGTTGTTGCGGCCGAGCCGCAGCACGGCGGCCCGGTCCGCGAGCGCTTTGACGTCCCCCATGTTGTGGCTGATGAGCAGCACTCCCATGCCGCGCTCGCGCAGCGCGTCGACGAGGTCCAGGACCTCGGTGGTCTGCTCGAAGCCCAGCGCCGCCGTCGGTTCGTCCAGCAGGAGCACCCGGGGCTCGCCGAGGAGCGAGCGTGCTATGGCGACCGTCTGGCGCTGGCCGCTGGACAGGGAGACCACCGGGGCGCGCAGGGCGGGCACGGTCCTGGTGAGGCGTTCGAGCAGCTCGATGGTGCGGCTCTCCATCTCCATCTCGTCGAGGAAGCCGAACCTGCGGATCTCCCGGCCGAGGAAGAGATTGCCGACGACGTCGAGGTTCCCGCACAGCGAGAGGTCCTGGTAGACGGTGGCGATGCCGAGATCCCGGGCGTCGTGCGGGCGCCTGATGTGCACCGTTCGCCCCTCCCACTCGATGACGCCCCTGTCCGCGGGGGCGACACCGGAGATCACTTTGACGAGGGTGGACTTGCCGGCGCCGTTGTCGCCGAGCAGGGCGACGACCTGACCGGCGTGGATCTCCAGTTCGACGTCCTTGAGGACCTCGACGGCGCCGAAGCGTTTGCACACGCCGTGCAGCGCCAGCAAGGGGGAATCCGGCACTCGGACCATCTCCTTCCCGGGGCTCGGACTCGGCCGAAGCCGGTTCGTCAGGTCAGTCCGGACCTGCTGCAGGCGGCCTGGAGTCGGGGGACGCAGATCTGCCGGACGGTGTAGAAGCCGTCCTTGACCAAGGTGTCCTTGATGGTGGCGGCGGTCACGGACACGGGGGTGAGCAGGACCGCGGGAACGGTCTTCCCGCCGCTGGTCGTGACCTTGTCCTTGGCGACCTGCTGGAGGCCGGTCCGGCGCGCCGCGGCCACCGCCATGGCGGCACCGGCGGAGGCCTCGGGGCCGAAGGGCTTGTAGACGGTCATGTACTGATCGCCGGCGACGATCCGCTGCACGGCCCCGAGTTCGGCGTCCTGCCCGGTGACCGGGGGCAGCGGGTCGACCTTGTTCGCCTTGAGGGCGGAGATGCTGGCCCCGGCGAGACCGTCGTTGGCGGAGTACACCCCCTGGATATGGGCCACGCCCAGGGCGGCGATGGCGCCGGACATGTTCGTGTTCGCGATCTCCGGGCGCCACTGCGGTGTGTCGTACGCCTTGCCGATCTTCACTCTCCCCGTGAGCACGGACAGCGCGCCCTTCTTGAACGAGACCGCATTGGGGTCGCTGGGATCGCCGTTCATCATGACGATCTGGGGCAGGTGGCCGTGGTTGCCCATGGCCTTCAGCAGCGCTCTGCCCTGGAGTCTGCCGACCTCCTCGCCGTCGAAGGAGACATAGCCCGAGATCGGGCCCTGCGCGAGCCGGTCGTAGGCGATCACCGGGATGTCCGCCCGAGCTGCCGCCTGCACCGAAGTGGCGAGCGATCTGGCGTCCACCGCCACGAGCACGATCGCGTCGACGCCCTTGGTGATCATCGAGTCCATCTGCTCCTGCTGGAACGCCACATCGCCCTTGGCGTTGGCGTACTCGATCGTGCAGCTACGGCACAGCTCCATGATCTTCTTCTCGAGCAAGGGCCTGTCCTGGGTCTCCCAGCGGGCCGTGGTGGCATCCGGCAGCAGCAGGGCGATCTTCGGTGCGGTCCCCCCGTCGGAGGTGCTTGCGGTGCCCGACCCGCAGGCCGACACGGCGACGGCCGTCGAGACCGCGGTCATGACCATGGCCGCGCCCCGTATGCAGGCCTTCATGCGCGAGACCTCCCTCCGAGTGCGGGTCGGGTGGTCACGCCGGCATGGAGATCCAGAGATGCACTGGTCGCTGCCCGCACGCGGCGACACCTGGCCCTCTCACGTGAGCGGCAAGACGACCATGCCGTCAGTGTGGCACCGGCTACGGCGATCTGCGAATGCAGTGGCGGTTTGCTCAGATATGCGATTCTGTTGTGGGGACGCCCGATCTCAGCCGCATCCGCGGCACGGACGGGAGGTAGGTTGCGGACATGCCTGAAGACGGCGGTGCCCCGGCCGGAGTCTCTCAGCTGCGGGCATCGGGAGCCGATGCCGCGGACGCGGGCGGTCTGCCCGCGGTGCCGCAGGCGGCAGCGGAAGAGCGCGCTCTGACCTTCGCCGGGGTGGCCATGGCAGCCGTCTATGTGCCCGCCGGTGACACGGACGAGCTGCGCCTGGCGGAGACGGCCCGCTGGACCGTTTCCGACTACCGGCTGCCCGAGTGTCTGCCCCTGCCGGGAGGCTCACCCGCCGCGCACGCCTTCCGCACCGACCGGCCGCTGTGGCTCACCCCTGCGGAACTGGCCGACCACTCCCAGGGCGCGCCCACTCCACCGCACACGCAGGCCTCGCTCGGTGCCCTGCCGCTGGAGGCGGACGGCAGCCGGCTCGGCTGCCTCGTCGTCGTGGGCGCCGATGCGGACGGCTTCGAGGACGAGCAGCGCCGTTTCCTGGAGCGGTACGCCGACGCCGTCGCCGGTCTGCTGCTGGCCGCCGCCGGCCGGTCCCCGCCGTCGCCGCTGCTGGGTCCCGCGCTGCGGAGCCTGCGCGTCGGCTCGTTCGTACTGGTGCCCGACACCGGTCTGATCGACGCGGACGACGCCCTCCTCGAACTCCTCGGTATCACGCCGGCCGACTTCGACGGCAAGGCCGACACCCTGCTCGCGCACGCCCTGCCCGAGGACATGCACGCGCTGGTGTCGGTCCTGGAACCGGCTCCGCAGGCGTTCGGCCGGCGGGAGCTGGAGTTCCGGGTGCGCGGCCCGACGGGGGAGATGCGCTGGCTGAGCCTGAGCTGCCGGGTCCTGGCGGGCACCGACGAACGCCCCGAGCAGGTGCTGGGCGTGGTGACGGCGACCTCCGTGCTGCGCCGCGGCCCCGACGACGTCTCCAGGATCCAGTGGCTGACCGCCGCACTGGACGACGCCACCACCGTCCGTGACGTCGGCCGTGTCGTGGTCACCGCGCTGCGGGAGCCGCTGGGCGCCGACCGGGTGGCCCTGGCGGAGCTGCAGGGCGACCGCCTCATGGTCACAGTGCTCGATCCGCCGCAGCCTGCCGCCTGGCCTCAGGCCTGGCGCGCCGAGTGGCGTACCGAGTGGCCCGACGCACCGGTCAGCGCTCTGCCCACCCTCCAACTCGCCCTGCGGGACGGACGGTTGGACCTGTGGCCGGCCGGGACGGCCTTCGAACCGAACCTCGCGGGCATCGGCGACGGAGGTCTCGCCGTCCTGCCGCTGCCCGCCAAGGGCCGGGTCGCCGGCCTCTGCATGGTCGGCTGGGACCAGCCGCACGAGTTCGCCCCCGACGAACGGTCCCTGCTGACCGCCACCGCGGCGCTGGTCGGACAGGCCCTCAAACGGGCGCACGAGCACGACGCCGAGCAGGAACTCGCGACGATGCTCCAGCGCAGCCTGCTGCCCCGGCGCCTGCCCGAGCTGCCCGGCGGCACGGCCGTGGCCAGGTATCTGCCCGCCAGACGGGGCCTGCAGGTGGGCGGCGACTGGTACGACGTCATCGCCCTGTCCGAGGACCGGGTGGCCCTGGTCATCGGCGATGTGCAGGGGCACAGCGCCGGAGCCGCGACCATCATGGGCCAGATGCGTACGGCCGTCAGGGCCTACGCGGTGGAGGGCCACCCGCCCGACGTGGTCGTCTCCCACGCCAACCGTCTGCTCGTCGGCATGGAGACCGACCTCTTCGCCACCTGCTGCTACGCCGAACTGGACCTGGAGCAGGGCAACACCCTCTTCGTCCGGGCCGGGCACCTCGCCCCCCTCGTTCGCCACCCCGACGGCAGCACCGAGGAGATCGAGGTCGAGGGCGGACTCCCGCTGGGCATCCTCGACGAGGCGGAATTCCCCATGACAGCCGTCGAGTTGTCTCCCGGCACGGTCCTCGCCCTGGTCACCGACGGCCTGGTCGAGGCCGCCGGCCTGCCCCTCGACGAGGGCATGCGCCAGACCCGCACGGCGCTCGCCGCGGCCGATCCGGAGGATCTGGGGCGCATGGCCGACCAACTGCTCGGCGACGTCGGCCGCCGCGAGGACGACGTCGCGGTGCTGCTGCTGCGCTACGACGGCATGGGCACCCGGCCGATCAGGGCCGGCTGGGTGGTGTGGCGGCTGCCCGACGCCGTCATGCACGCCCGCCGCTTCACCGCCCGCACCCTGCGCAGCTGGCAGGCCGAGGACGTGGCCGACGCGGTCCTGCTGGTCGTGTCCGAACTCGTCACCAACGCCCTGGTGCACACTCAGGGCCCGGTCCGCCTCGACCTCATGCTCCGCGGTGACCGGGTACGGGTCTGCGTGAGCGACTCCTCGCCCCGTGCGCCCGCCAAGCCGGTGATCGTGGACTGGGAGTCGACCGGCGGCCGGGGTCTGCTCCTGGTCGAGGCGATGTCGGAGTCGTTCGGTTCGATGCCGGTGGCCGGCGGCAAACAGGTGTGGAGCGAGATCGTCCTGCCGGGACGAGCACCGGCGCCCACCGCCCCGGGCCCGGGAACGGAACGAGGGGGCCGGCGGTGAGAACCCGCCTGTGGCAGGTCGTCGCCGCGCTCGCCGCGGGACTGCTGACGATGTCCCAGGCCGCCTGCGGAGGAGACGGCAAGGCGGGATCGGGCAGCTTCACCGTCGGCCTGCTGCTCCCGAGCCGATCGGTCCCCCGCTGGGAGCACTCCGACCGGCCGCTGATCGACAAGCGGCTGAAGGAGCTGTGTCCGCGCTGCACCATGGAGTACGCCAACGCCGAGGACGACGCGGACCGGCAGCGGCAACAGCTGACCTCCATGATCACCGCGGGCGTCAGGGTCCTGATCCTCGACGCCGCCGACGCGAAGGCGCTGCGGTCCTCCATCGTCGAGGCCCACCGGGCGGGGGTACCGGTCGTCGCGTACGACCGGCTCGCGGAGGGCCCGGTCTCGGGTTACGTCACCTTCGACGGAGCGCAGGTCGGCAGGCTCCAGGGTGAGGCGCTCCTGAAGGCGATGGACGGGCGGGTGAAGAGCAGCGAGGTCGTCATGCTGAACGGCGATCCGACCAGCCCCAACGCAGCCTGGTTCAGAAAGGGCGCCCTGTCCGTCCTGGCGGGCAAGGTCAGCATCGGCAGGTCGTACGACGTCCAGGGCTGGAGCACGGACGACGCCCACGCCCAGATGTCCGCCGCCGTCGCGGCCCTCGGCCCGGACCGGATCGGCGGGGTCCTGGCGGCCAACGACGCGATAGCCGCGGGTGCCGTCTCCGCACTCAAGAGCGCAGGCGTCAGGCCGCTTCCCCCGGTCACCGGTCAGGACGCCGACCTCGACGCAGTACGGCGCATCGTCGTGGGCGAGCAGTACATGACGGTGTACAAGCCGTTCCGGGCGGAGGCGGATGCCGCCGCCGCCATGGCCGTGGCGCTGGGGCGCGGCGACGATCTGAGCAAGGTCGCCACCACGACGACCGACAGCCCCACGACCAGCCGTATCCCGTCCGTGCTGCTCACCCCGAGGGCTGTCACGGCCCGCAGCATCGAGCAGACACTCGTCAAGGACGGCGTGTACACCGTTGACCAGATCTGCACCCGCGCGCTCCGGCCCGCCTGCCAACGGGCCGGACTCGCGCGCTAGCCACCGTCACGAGGTGATGGACGGTCATGGAGTCCACTTGATGTTCGGGTTCACCCGGCCGGTCCAGTTGAAGGTGGCCATGTTGTCCCAGCCGTCCCCGCTGTTGTTGATGTCGGCGGGATCCCATCCGTTGCCGGGGACCGCGTACCAGGTCGGCTCCCAGTAGAAGACGCCGATCGCGCCCGCGCCGCGGGCCGTGTTCTGCACGGCCGTGAAGTCGGCCGCCTGGCCCTGCCAGGTGAGGGGGTAGCCCGGGCAGCCGGAGGTGACCGAGTTGGCTGTGCCGTCCGCGTTCCCCGTGGTGAAGGGGTACGCCGTCTCGGCGATGATCACGTCCTTGCCGTAGCGGGACTTCATGTCGGACACGACGCTGCCCATGTTGGACAGCGTGCCGTGCCACATGCAGTAGTAGGACAGTCCGGTGATGTCCCAGTTGACGCCCTTGGCCTTGATGCCGTCGTAGAACCAGCGGGCATGCGCGTCGCTGTCCGCGTCCGCGGTGTGAATGACCACCTTGGTGCCGCTGTTGCATGCCTTGGTCGCGTTGTAGCCGGACTTGAGAAGCAGGCTGAGGTTGGTGAAGTCGTTGTTGATCACCTTGCCGTCGTCCCACAGCATGCCGACGTTGATCTCGTTGCCTATCTGCACGCTGTCCGGAGTCGTGCCCTGGGCCTTGAGGCTGTCGCAGACGTCGTAGGTGTAGTTGTAGACGTCGGTCTGCAGTTGGCTGATGCCGTGCCCGGACCAGGCCGCGGGCTTGTACTGCTTGCCGGGATCCGCCCAGGTGTCCGAGTAGTGGAAGTCCACCAGCAGCTTGAGGCCCTTCGCCTTGACCGTCTTCGCGTACGCCAGGACCTTGGCCTTGTTGTTGTAGCCGCCGGCCGGGTTGTTCCAGATCCGCAGGCGGACGTAGTTGACGCCGGCGCCCTTGAGGATGTCCAGCGGGTCCTTGGCGTTGCCGTTCGCGTCGTAGTACTTGGCGCCCAGGTCGAGTGCCCGCTGTGCCGTGGAGACGTCGGCGCCGAGCATGCTGAGCGAGCCCGCGGCGGAGGCGCTCGTCGGCGTGGTGAGCATGGCCGCCGGCAGCGCGGCGGCCACTGCGAGCAGGGCGGCGACCTTCGTGGTGCGCCTGGGGCCGTGCACGGACATCCCGATCTCCTTTGACCCGGCGTCGAGTTGACGAGCGGCAGATGCTGAGAACGCGCACAGTAGGGGACGTTATTGTCATGGGCAATGCAAAAGTGCGTGGAGGGTGGGAAAACTGGGAACGTGCACACCATGAGCGAGGCCGGTCGGCCTCGGGGAGCGTGACCGCTCACCGAGTGCTGCAGACCGTCTTCGGAGCCGCCGTGGGTACCGGCTGCGCGGCCTGCACGCTCTGTATGCCGTTGAGGAGTTCCGGGATCTTGGGGTCCTGGTGCGCGGCGGCCCTGGCCAGGGTCAGCAGGACGGCCTCGTAGAAGGCGTCCCGGACGGCCGGGGCCATGACGTCGGAGGCGTCCAGGCATCGCGGTCCGTCACCGGTGAGCCGCCCGGCGATCTCGTCCTCGACCCGGCCGTCGTGGGGATGTACCTGCCGATTGGCCGAGAAGACGTGCGCCACCTTCGCCCACTGCTGCTGGCCCTCCTTGGAGGCCAGTCGTTCGATGAGGTCCCTGGCCGGGCGGCGGTCGCTGAACAGTGCGGCGAAGTCTCCGGTCACCTCATGGGCCCGGACCTGCTCCGGGCCTGCGGGCAGCAGCGGAGCGGAGTCCATCAGCTCCGCATGCTTCGCGTCGGCCTGTCCGTAGAAGGAGCGGGCGAAGGAGCCCTGGTGCTCCAGGGTGCATCCGCGCCGACCACCGAACAGCAGCCCGTTGCTGCCCGGGGCGCCGCGGTGATCGGTGAGCAGGGCGTCCGCGGCCGCAGCCCTGTTCTGCTCGAACGGACGGGCCCATGCCTCCCAGGCGTCGCGCACCGCAGCACTCGTCCACCACTCTTCCTTCTTGTTCTTGCCCAGCGCCCACTTTCCGTAGATGTCCGGGCCCGAGCGCTGCAGCACCAGGTCCTCGATCCAGTCGGTGCCGGGCCAGCCGGAGGCGCCGTCGTCCCCCATGCCGATGCACCAACTCTGCAACGGTGCCGGTGCGTTGGCGGGCTTGTGGCCCTGTCGGTACCAGACGATGCTCTTCAGGTCCGCCTTGACCGGGACCCAGTACACGTCCCGGGAGGTCCCGCTCGCCGTGCTCCACGGCGAGCCGTACTGCTGAGGGTCGTAGAGGCCGTTGAGCCGCTTGAGCCGTTCCTGGTCCGCGTACTCGGCGAGTTCACCGATACCCGGCATGATCACGATGTCCGGGGGCTCGCCCGACTGCACCTTGGAGAGCAGCACCTCGCGCTGCGCTGCGGTGCCCTGGTACTGGAAGGGGATGCCGAAGCTGCGCAGCACCTGCTTGAACTGCTCCTCCTGGGTGCCGGTCCACGTCCCGAGGATGGTCACCGGCTGCTGGTCCTCCTGCTCCGCCCACACCACCACGATGCCGGTGACAGCGGTCAGCAGCAGCACCACGACGAACACCAGCACCTTGAACCGCCTGGTCACCGTCGCCTCCAGTAGTCGCTGTCGAGTCGGAGCACGAGCCCTGTCGCGGGCAGGAGGACGACCAGCAGGCCGCCGATCAGGGTGCCCCGGTAGACCCTGTCGGTCCAGGCGTCGTCGGCCAGTTCCCCCCGGACCTCCTCGGACTTCTCCGTGACCTCTTGCTGTGCGCCGACCAATGCGTCGCTGCAGCAGTTCTGACCGGACACCTCGGTGATCGTCTGCAAGTCGCTGAACGCGTTGTCGAGGTCGTCCTCGGTGGAGGAGGTCGTCATCAGCGGGACGACGGCGAGCAGCACCGTGAGGACGAAGCCTGCGAGCAGATACGGATTCCAGTCGCGGCCGCAGCGGTCGCGCAGCACGAACAGCGCGGACATCAGGGTCAACGCCAGGGCTGCCAGGGCGAGTTCGGCGGCCCACCAGCCGCTGCGCTGCACCCACCCCATGGCGGCAGTGGTTTCGGCGTGCTGCAGTTGGATCTGCTGCAGTCGGTCCAGCCGGGGCACGAGTCCCACACCCGGGCGGGTGAGCAGGGACTTCGCCTCCTTGAGTTTCTGCTCCTGCATGTACCGCTGGCCCTGGTACAGGGATGTGCCGAGGTTCACGGAGTTGCCGTAGGTGGCGAGCACACCGTTGACGGTGCCGAGGTCCTGATCCGTGCGGTCCGCGATCCGGGACAGGCTCTGGTCGGCGGCGGAGAGCTGGGACCGGTAGGTCTCGCCGGAGCCCGCGACGCGGATGAGGCCGTTGTGCAGCAGGACCTCGGTCTCCCACTCGGCACGCAACACCGAGAGCCGGGCGGCGGCGAGCCCCTGGACGGCCGGCGCCTCCCGGGACGAGAGCGCCTCGGCGCCGCGCTGGGTCTGGTGGTACGAGAGGAGCAGGGAGCCCACCGCCACCATCGCGCACACCGTCAGCAGCAGGAGGTGCGCCTCCAGCAGCCGGCGGGTCCGAAAGGGGCTCAGGCGTCCGCGCCAGAAGGCGGCAAGGGAGTAGTCGCGCAGGGAGGCGGTGCGTCCGGTCGTCACAGCAGCTCCTTCCCGCAGGCGATGCAGTAGCGGGCCTCGCTCCCGGCCGGGGTCGAGCAGTGTCTGCAGTGCGGGCCCGGCCGCGGGAAGACCGTGTCGGTCAGGGTTCCGCCGGGATAGGACCCGGCGCGCAGGATCATCGGGCGGAGGGCACCGGAGTCGACGGCGGTCGGCAGCCGGACCCGCCCGGCGGCAGCGTCCTCGATGTCGGCGACTTCGCGGATCTCGTCCAGCACCCAGTCCGCCTCGAACTTCTCAGCCATGCTCGCGGCCTGCCCCAAGCAACGTTCCGCGACCTCCCGTTGGCCCTCTTGGAGAGCTTCGAGGCCCTCCCGCAGGGCATTGCGCATGGCGGCGGTGCCGGTCAGGAAGCGTACGCTGGCAGCGCCCGCCGAGGCGTGTGCCGGCGCCGGCCCGGGGCGGTGCCAGCGGGCGACGACGGGCGCATGGACATCGCCGATGGAGACCATGGCGAACTGCAGGTCGGCCTCCAGCGGGTCGGCGTCCGCGTCGGCGACGAGAGTGAGCAGATAGTCGCGCCTGCCCTGCTCCTGCCACTGGTAGGTCGGGAAGCTCCAGTGGTGCGGCCGGTCGGCGTGGGACTGTGCGCGCAGGCGGCGCGGCCGGGGCGCCTTCTCGCTGAGCGAGACCTGGCGCACGGAGGGCCGCACGGTCACCTCGATCGGCAGTTGCGGGGTGTGCACCCGGCGCAGCCGCTCGATGGCGCCGGTGATCGCCCCGCCGAGCCCCTCGTCCACGAACTCGGCGGTGCCGTGCAGCCGTTCGGCAAGGGCCAGCAGCGGGTCGGGGTTCCAGTCCGCGCCCACGGCGAACACATCGCAGGTGAACTGCCCGGCGCAGGCCTCCAGTTCCTCCTCGAGCCGGGTCTCCCCCGGGGCGCTGCTGCCGTCGGTGATCAGCACCAGATGGCGCACGGACAGCGGGCGGCCGGTGAGCAGGGCGCGCGCACCGGCCGCCCAGACGGCGTACCCGGCCGGCCGCGGACCGTCCCGGTGCAGCGGGAGCGCGCCGGCGGCGAAGACGGCCCGGCGCCTCACGGCATGGTCGGCGACGGCCCACTCGGCGTCGCCGCGCGGATAGCACCGCAGCGGCTCGGGCCCCCCGCCGAGCACGGTGAAGGAGATGCCGTCGGGCAGGGCGCGCAGTGCGGCCGGCAGAGCGTGCCGTACGGCCGGCCGGTTTGCCTCGGCTACGTCCACCGCGATGATCACGGCGAGTTCCACCGCGGGCAGGTCGACGGGAGCGCCGTCGGCGGCCATGTCGACCCGCAGATGCGCCTCGATCTTCGCGCTGCGGTGCGGGCGCAGGTCACCGTCGAGATCGACGTGCAGCTGGATGGCCGGCTGCAACGGCAGGGTGTGGCTGCTCATGCCGTACGTCACCGCTCCTTCCCCTTCGTCGCCGTTCGGGCTGCCGGCTGCCGTGCGGTCGGCACGGCGGCCCGTCAGAACACGGTCTGAGGCCGTATCGCGTGCAGCAGGTCCACAAGGTGCTCATGGGCGGTGGCCGACTCCCGGTTGCGGGCGGCCAGTTGCCGGTAGTGCGACTCCAGCCGTCTGCGCAGCTCGCGTTCCGCCGCGCTCATGCGTCTGAGGCTTCGGACATACAGCCGTCCGGCGTCCCCTCCCGCGGGGCCGGGGCGGTCGTCGAGGCTGCGCAGGGCGTCCAGTTTCCACTCGTGCAGTTCGGTGCTCAGGCGGAGCGCCTCGTCCTCGGACAGGCTCGGCTCACCGGCGCCGGGTGTCTGGTGCACCAGGCCGGCCAGCTCGCCCAGCGCCGCGTCGACGTCGGCCGGCGTGGGCAGCTGATCGCGCTGCCCGGGCAGCCGGGCCGCGCGGATGCGCAGGGAGGCGATCCGGGCGACCGTGTGGTCCAGGGTGCCGGGCCGGACCCGGCCGAGCACGTCGAGGGCCGCCGGGCGGTCGCCCGCACGCAGCGCGAGGCGGGCCAGGCCGAGGGCGGCGCCGCCGTGCGCGGGGTTGCGGGCGAACACGGCCTCATACAGTTCCTTGGCGGTCGGCCCGGCCCGGTCGTCGCCGAGCCGCTCCCCGCAGTAGGCGAGGGCCAGTTTGGGCGCGTACTCGCCGGGCAGCTCGAGGTACACCTGGGCGAAGTGGGTCCTGGCCTCGGCGACCTGCCGGGGGTCGTCGTGCAGACCGGCGCTGCGCAGGGCGAGCAGCGCACGGTGCCACTCCAGCCGCCACCGGCGCACGGCGGACGGCCCGGGGATGGAGTCGGCGGTGTCGAGCTCCAGTTGCGCCCGGTTCAGATCGTCCTCGGTGTTCCGGTCCAGCAGGACGCGCACGTTGTGCAGGCAGATCTCCACCGAGCGCGGCTCCCTGTCCTCCTGGTCGAGGAGTTGGCCCGGGTCGTAGCCGCTGCTCACCTCGAACCGGGCGGTCTGCGGATCGCCCGGATAGCGCCGCGGCACCGGCAGACAGCGGGCGATCTCGGCGGGGGTGGGTGCGCCCAGGTCGAGCGCGGGGGCCACCGGCGGTTCATAGCGGAAGCGGCGGGGGCGCTCCAGCCAGTGCTCGATGCCCGGGACCGTGCCGAGCCGGGCACCGAGCAGCTGCGGGGACGGCCGGAAGTGGTCGGAGGGCTCGGGCGGGTCCGTCTTGCCGCGCAACGCACGGATCTCCCGCAGCGCGCCCCGCAGCTGGCCGGCCATCTCCCGGGCGTCGGCGAACCGCTTGCCCGGGTCGGTCCGCACGGCGCGCTCGACGACCTTCCAGAAGGAGGCGGTGCCGAGACCGGGCACCTTGTCGACGGCCCAGCCGCCGAGTTCCCGCAGGGTGACGCCGACGGTGTGCAGGTCGTGGGCGACGGTGGGGCCCGGCAGGAACGCGGTCTCGGGCGCCATGTACGGGGGCGTGACATGGGCCGGGGGCCTGCTCTGGCCGTGTTCGCGCATGCCGCCGAGATCGATGACCTTGACGCCGTCCTCGTGGTGCACGACGTTCGAGGGCTTCAGGTCCCCGTACACGAAGACCCGTTCGCGGCCGGCATGCAGATGGACGAAGGCCTCCAGGATCTGGCAGCCGTACGCGGCGACATGCTCGATGTCGAGGACCGTCTCACCGCGCCTGGTCTCCTCGACGACCTTCTCCAGGGTGCCGTCGCCGACGTCGTCCATGACGATGTGGCCGCCGGTGACCTGGCCGTCGGCGTCGCTGCGGGCGACGAAGTCACGGATCTGGACGATGCGCGGGTGGCGGATCGCGACGAGGTTCTGGCGTTCGACGTCGGCGAGCCGGGCGCCGTCGTGCTCGTACCGGTTGAGCAGTCCCTTGACCGCGACGACGTCACCGAGATGGGTGTCCCGGGCGAGGTAGACCCAGCCCTGGCCGCCGTGCGCGATGGGCCCCATGATCCGGTACTGGTCGCGCAGCACCTCGCCCTCGGCGAGTTCGGGACGGTACGAGTAGGGCTTGCCGCAGACCGGGCAGTGCCCCTCCATCGGCACCGGGCCCTCGGTGTAGGGCGGGGCGAAGGTGATGCCGCAGTCGGCGGACGAGCAGGCCATGGTGATGCGCAGCGGTGCTTCGGGGTCGATGAGGCGTTCCTCAGGGGGGCGCGACACGCGCCGGGGCAGCGAGAGGAGCTCCTCGGGCCCCAGGTCCTGCGGGTTCCCGGGCAGCGCGGGCAGCTCGGGCGTGTCCTCGGCACGGCCGCAGTCGGAGCAGTACCCGGTGGGCAGCACGGTGCCGTCGCAGGGGGCTCCGGTGAAACGCCGGTGCGGGCATGCCGTCATGCTCGCGTCCTCCCGCCGCCCGGGCCGGGCGGAGCCCCTCATCCCTGGCCTCCGTGATGCCGCAGGTCGGCACGCACGGTCTTGATCAGCCCGCGCAGCCGGGACAGTTGCTCGTGCGCTTGCGTGAGGCCTTCGATCACGCGGAGTTCGTGCCGCCGGCGGTCGGCCGTCTCGGTCGCGCGGCTGAGGGAGGCGCTGTCGACGACGCCCCGGCGGATCGTGCGGCCGAACTCCTCGGTCCGCAGGCGGGTGATCAGCGTGTCCGCATGGCCGAGCAGGGCGGGCCGCAGGAGTTGGTCGCGGGCGGCGTTCCAGCCGGTACCGCCCTCGTGGCGGAAGACGAGCAGCAGCCGGACGCCGAGGGCCCGTAATCGGACCAGGAGTTCGATCAGCGGGCCCGGCTCGGGTTCTTCGTCGAGGCCGTCGACGAGGACCGTGACCGGGCGGACGGGCGCGCGGTCGGCCGCCCGTCCGGGCCGGGGCTTGCGGCCGAGCAGCCAGTACCAGTACGCCAGGTACTCGCCGGTCGGGACGGTGATCCGGTCCAGGGCGCGGTCGGCGAGCTCCGGTCTGCTGGCGCCGCCGCGATGGACGACGTCGGCGCGGTGCAGCAGATGGCGCAGCGAGCGGTCCTTGCCACTGCCCGGGGTCACCACGGTGATCTTCACCGGGTCCTCGTCCGGGTCCCCGAACCACCGCATCGACCGCTCCTCGAAGTCGCGGTCCCATGCGGACGGGCGGCTCAACTCCTCGACGAGCGGCGAGAGCGCGGCGATGCGCTCCATGGGGATCAGATACGAGAAGGCGAGCCGGTTCTTCTCGGGCCGCTCCTCGTTCATGTCGCCGCGCCAGCTGACGACGAGGCCGACGACCCGCACGGGAGGTCCTTCGAGCGGCCCGGTGCACACGCCCGCGCCGCTGAAGCTTCGGCGGACCACCTCCGCCTTGGTGACGGCGTCGAGTTGCACCAGATCGCCGCTGGCCCCGCTGATCCGGCCCCACAGGCTCATGCCGTCGTCGAAGCCCACCGCGTAGCCGGTCGCGTACACCTGCATACCGCTGTGCAGTGTGCGCTCGAGCGGGGCGGGGCGCGCCTGCGGGCGGGGGCTGTCCAGGCGCAGCACGGCTACGTCCTCACCGCGGTCAAGCAGCCAGCCGCCGGGCAGGACGCGTGCGGCCACCGGTTCCAGGTCACCGTTCTCCGCGAACTCCAGCCACATGACGGCGTCCGGGTGGTCCACCACATGTGCGCAGGTCAGTGCCGTGTTCTGGTCGACGAGCACGCCGGCCCCGCAGATGGGTCCATGAGCGCCCTCGCGCCGCAGCCTGAGTCTCCAGTCCGCACGCAGTTCCCCCATGGTGTCTCAGGCTACGCTCGGTGCATGCTGCGTCACTAGACTCGTGACCAGGATTGATCGGTCAACCAACGGAATCCGTCCGCTGGTTGACAAGGGGGCCCGAACTGGTTGCGGTTCCCCGCGCCCCTTTGGGCGCGGGGAGTGTGCGCCTAGTGCCGGTGGTCTCCGATCCTGACGGTGCCGGTGGTCCTCGTACCGTCCTGGTTGTCGTAGACGACGTCGCCGGTGGACTTCCTCCAGATCCTGATGCGGTATGTGTCCGGGCTGTCGGTGGCGGTGATGCGGAACGCGTAGCCGCCGTGGCCGTCGACCGTGCCGGAGCCCTGGTAGACGGCCCGGGAGCCGGTGATCACCAGCCAGTCGGAGCCGGTGGAGCGGAAGGTGAGCTTGGCGGCGCCGAAGACGAACACCGCCTCCCCGGTGGGGGTGGTGGCCCCCTTTCCGTACCGGGCGCCGAAGGTGAACGCCGCCTTGCCGGTCAGCCCCGGCCTGGCCGGGAAGGCGCCGGCCGGTGACGTGATCGTGCCGGCGCCGAACGCCGGACCGGCGCCGCGGTCGTAGACGATCACCTCGGGGAGCGTCCTGCTGTCCGTGCCCCCGTCGTCGTCGGAGACGGTGATCACCGGGCGGTGGATGCCCGCCGTGGCGTAGCGGTGCTCGGCGCGGCAGGCGTCACCGGAGGCGGTGAGCCGGCCCGGTGTCGGTGTGGTGCCGTCCTTCCAGTCGATGGTGCAGGTGTGGCTGTCGGACGTGCCCGGATCGGTGAAGGCAGCGGTGACAACCACAAGCTTCCCGACCGGAGTAGGGGTCGCGGGGCCTGTCGCCGAGGTGATCGACGGGGCGGCGTCGGAGACCGTGACCGTCGTGGTGTCGGTGCTGCGGCCGCCGGTCAGGGTGAGCTCGAAGGTGCCGTTGTCGGTGCAGGTGACGGTGGTGCGGGCCGAGCCCGGGTCCGCGATCGTGCAGGGTGCACCGGTCTCCACCGTCCACTTGGGCGTGCCCGCACCGGAGATCGTGCCGGCGAGCGGGATGGCGTCGCCCTCGATGCCGGTGGCGTCCGGGCCCGCGTGGACGATGGTGACCGGGTCGATGCTGGTGAGCGTCGGGACCACCTTCTCGATCAGACCGTCGGAGTCGAACTCCATCTTGTCGATGGTGGTTTCACGGTGGGTGCCGTCTCCGCCGGGGATGGCGAACCGGTGGTAGGCGATGTACCAGTCGTCGGTGTTCGGGACGTGTACGACGCTGTGGTGGCCGGTGCCCTTGATGCCCTGGGAGAGGTCCTTCGAGAGGATCACGCCCCGCTTGGTCCAGGGGCCGGTGGGGGAGGGGCCGGTGGCGTAGGCGACCCGGTAGTTCTCGTCCCGGGTGTCGTTCTCCGACCACATGAAGTAGTAGGTGCCCTTGCGCTTGATGACGAAGGAGCCCTCGTTGTAGCCGCTCGGGGTGATGTCCTTGACCTTCGAGGTGTCGATGGAGGTCATGTCGGCGCCCAGCGGCACGACATACGCATGGCCGTTGCCGAAGTACAGATACGACTGGCCGTCGTCGTCGGTGAAGACCGCGGGGTCGATCATCTGTCCGCTGAAGTCCCCCGCCTTCAGCAGCGGCTTGCCCAGCGCGTCCTTGAACGGGCCCGTCGGCGAGTCGGAGACCGCGACGCCGATGTTCGCGTCGGCGCAGAAGTAGAAGTAGTACTTCCCGTCCTTCTCGGCGATGGTCGGCGCCCAGGCCCTGCTGTCGGCCCAGGAGATGTCCGGGCCGAGGTCGAGGATGACGCCGTGGTCCTTCCAGTGGACCAGGTCGGTCGAGGAGTACGCCTTGAACTGCGTACCGCTCCAGCCGTCGAAGCCGTCGGTGGTCGGGTAGATGTAGAAGGTGTCGCCGAAGCGGACGATGTTCGGGTCGGCGTTCAGGCCCGGCAGCACCGGGCTTTTCATCACGACTGCTGAGACCGTCCAGTTGCGCTTCTTGCCGTCGGAGCCCGTCACCTCGTACGTCACCGGCTTGCTGAAGTCCTGGACGCTGCCGGAGGCGGGGCTGATCGCCGCGCCGTGGGCCAGGGTGAACTCCGGTGCCAGGGACGTGAGATCGGTGCCTTCCTTCATCGGCAGCGTGATCCTGCTGTCGGCGTTGTCGATGATCGCGTCGACCTTCAGATCCGGGTGCGTCGCCTTGGCGATGCCCGCCGTGTTGCCGCTGAGCTCCATCACCTCAGTGGCCGACAGGGCCCGGTCGTAGATGCGGAAGTCGTCGACCTCGCCGCCGAAGTACGGGTCGGCCGAGTACAGGGACCGGCCGATGTAGCCGCTGTAGTCCTTGTTCGCGTCGTACAGCTCCGACGGCTTGATGCTGGTCGTGGTGCGGGCCGCCTCGATGCCGTCGACGTAGAGGACCATCGTGCCGGTCGAGCCGTCGAGGGTGACGGTGACGTGCCGCCACTCGCCGGGCGTGAGCTGTGAGCCGGCCGTCAGTTTCGACTCCGCCGACCAACTGGCCTTGGTGATCGCCGAGTAGAGGCTGGAGCCGCCGTTGGAGGGGGTGGCGAAGAGATACTTGTTGCTGTCCGGACCGAGCCCGAACAGCCACTGGAAGCTGCTGCCGCCCTTCCACTTGGCATACGTCGACACGGTCACGCTGTCGGCGTCCTTCAGCACCCCGTTCGGGATCTTCACATACGGCGAACTCGACGCGTCCCCGGACATCTTGAACGAGCCGCCCGTCACGCCCGTGCCGAAGTCGGGCGTGTGGACATAGGTGCCGTGGTAGCCGTGTCCGCTGGAGTCGTGGGCGATGTTGCCGCCCGTCTCGTCGAAGTCGTAGTGCAGGAGCAGGTCGGCCGGGACGTCGGCACCCTCCTCCGACACCGTGACCTCGGCCTGGACGGGGAGGGCGGTGCCGTCCGGCAGGCTGCCGGTCACGGTGAAGGTCCCGGGGTTCGCGTAGGCCGAGGCCGGGACGTCGTCCCAGGTGACGGCGACGGGCCGGTCGACGCCGTCGGCGTACTTCGCGATCACGGTGGCCGGCAGGACCGGCGCCTGACCGGTCTTCGTCTTCACCTTCACGCCCTCCACGCCCTCCACCAGCTGGTCGGGCTGGTAGGCGCGCAGCAGACGGTCGTACTCGGCCTGGGTGACGGGCAGGACGGTGCCGTGGCGCGGCTTGGCCGGCAGGTCGTAGCCGGTGGACGGGGTCCAGTTGCCGGAGGCCAGGTCCGTCGTCTCGAACGGGATGTAGCCGCGGCCGCCGAACTCGTCGAGGAAGGCGTACCACTTGTCCTCGGTGTTGGACTTGAACACCAGAGGACCCTCGGCCGCGCTCATCGCACCCTTGCCGATGCCCTCGGCGACCGGGTCCCAGGAGCCCAGGATCGAGTCGCTCTTCTCCTCGAAGATGAACTTGCTGTTGGGGGTGGAGGAGGTGTTGTTGCGCTCGTCCTTGGACAGGCGGTAGTACGTCCCGTCGTGCTGGATCATCGTGGAGTCGATGACCGAGTAGCCGCGGTCGATCCACACCTTGGGCTCGCTGAAGGTGTAGAAGTCGCGGGTGGTGGCGTACATCATGCGGTTGTACGTGTCGCCGCCGTGCTCGGCGTTGTCGTACAGCTTCGAGGCCCAGAAGACCACGTACTCGCCGCGCTTCGCGTCGTAGAAGGCCTCCGGCGCCCAGGTGTTGCCCGCGCTGTCGGGGGAGATCTTCACCAGCCGCTGGTTCGTCCAGTGCACCAGATCGGTGGACTCCCAGATCATGATGGACTTGCTGCCGGTGCGCTGGGCGGCGTCCCAGTCGCCGTTGCCGTAGATCCTGAGGTCGGTGGCGATCTGGTAGAACTTGTCGCCCTCGGGGGAGCGGATGATGAACGGGTCCCGCAGGCCCTTCTCGCCGAGCGTGGAGGTGAGGACGGGCTTGCCGTCGTTCAACTCCCGCCAGTGCAGCGGGTCGTTGCCCTTGCTGAGGGCGTTGTAGATCTGTTCGCCGTCGGCCGTTCCCTCGCCGGTGAAGTAGCTGAACATGTAGCCCTTGAGGGCAGCCTTGGCGGGCAGTTCGGGCACGTGTGCGGTGAAGGTGCGGGTTGCGGTCGCCGTGCCCTTGGTGACGGTGGCGGTCAGCTCGACGGTGGTGGCGCCGTCGCCGTGCGCGGGGCGGTGGACGACACCGTCGGCGGAGACGACGTCCGGGTTCGCGGAGGACCAGGCGACCTGAGTGGCGTACGAACCGCTCGCCGGGAGGGTGAGGTTGCCGCGTGCGTCGTCGAGGTTGTGGACGGTCAGCGCGTCGGCGGCCTGCCGGGTGGCGGTGGCGTCGTCGAAGTCGGGCAGGACGGTCACCTCGAAGGTGCGGGTGTCGGTGACCGTGCCCTTCTTGAGGGTCGCCGTCAGCGTGGCGTGGCCGTCCGGTGCACCGGCGGCCGGGCGGGTCACCTTGCCGGAGTCCGAGACGAGGGCGGTGTTGTCGCTGGCCCAGCTGATCGTGGAGCCGCCCGCCGTACCGGTCTTCGGCAGGTCCAGGTCGGCGGTGACGGCGCTGGTGTCACCGAGGCTCAGGGCCGCCTTGTCGTCGGCGACGCCCTGCGTGTCGACGGGGAGGGCGAGTTGCTGGACCTCCGAGCCGGCCAGTGCGCGGTCGTATACGCGGAAGTCGCGGATACGGCCCTTGAAGAGCTTGTCGCCCGAATACACGGACTTGCCTATGTAGTTGGCGGTGGTGGTGCCGGAGCCGATCGCGCCGGGGGTGATCGTCACCGACGTGTTGCGGCCCACCTCGACGCCGTCCTCGTAGAGCACGCCGGTGGCGCCGGTCTGGGTGTAGGCGAGGTGCTTCCAGACCGCGCGGGTGAGGTTGTGGGAGTCGGACGGCTTCGTGGTCTGTTCCGTCGACCAGTTGCCGCTCGCCACCGAGGTGCGCAGGGAATTGCCGGTCGTGAACAGGTAGCCGTTGCCGTTGCCGCCGCTGGTGTTGCCGAAGCCGTAGAGGAAGTACGGCGTGCTCTGCGCGGAGTCGAGGAGCACGTCCAGGGAGACGGTGATCGAGTCCATGCCCTTCATGACGTCGTCCGGCACCTTGATGTAGGTGTCGGAGCCGTTGAAGGCGAGCCCCTGACCGGCCGCCGACCAGTCGGCGGTGCCGTTCACCGTGCCGTCGCGGCCGTTGCCGGAGGCGTCACTCACGGTGGTCCCGGATCCGCCGTCGAGTTTGTACCAGAGGGCGAGACCGTCGGTGAGGCCGGAGGCCTCGGCCGTCGGTGACGCCTGCGCGGGGAGGGCGGGGCCGGCGAGGGTCAGGAGCATCGCGGCGGCGGTCAGTCCGGCGAGCCGGCCCGCCAGGCGTCTCGCGCGGCCGTGAAGTCGTGCGCTGTGCGTCATGTCGGGATTCCCTGCTGAGGCATGGCTGATGAGGGGGGAAAGGCTGGATGCGAGCAAGCGGGAGCGGGCCGACAGCGCATGCGCGGAGGGCCTGGTGTTACGTAGAGGTGACGTCGTGTTGCGAGAGTTTCAATCGGCGTCCTGTGGAGCGTCAAGAGGTTTCGAACGATGTGCGACAGGTCGAACGAAAGGAGTCGGGATGAATACGGCGACCGTCGTCGGTGCCGGGCCCAACGGTCTGGCCGCCGCCGTCGCCCTGGCCCGGGCAGGCCTGCGGGGCACGGTGCTGGAGGCGGCCGACACGATCGGCGGCGGCACCCGCTCCGGCGAGGCGATCGTGCCGGGACTGCTGCACGATTTCTGCTCCGCCATCCACCCCATGGCCGTCGGCTCCTCGTTCCTGAACTCGCTGGGCCTTGACCGGTACGGGCTGCGGTGGGCGTGGCCGGAGATCGACTGCGTGCATCCGCTCGACGGCGGCACGGCCGGGGTGCTGCACCGCTCGGTGACCGCGACCGCCGCCGGTCTCGGCGCCGACGGCCGGGCCTGGCGGCGGCTGTTCGAGGGCCCGTCGGCGGCGTACGACACCTTCGGCGACGACATCATGGGCCCGCTCGCACGCCTGCCCCGGCACCCGCTCCGCCTCGCCCGCTTCGGTGTTCCCGCGCTCGCCCCCGCCTCCCTGCTGGCGAAGGCGTTCAGGACCGAGGAGGCCAGGGGCCTGTGGGGCGGGGTCGCCGCGCACGCCTTCCACCCCCTGGAGCGGCCGCTGACCGCGAGCATCGGGCTGGGCATCGTCACCGCGGGCCACTGCTACGGCTGGGCCGTGGCCGAGGGCGGCTCGCGCCGCATCACCGACGCGATGGCGGCGCTGCTGCGGGAACTCGGCGGGACGATCGAGACCGGGGTACGTGTGCGGTCGCCGGCCCAACTCCCGGACGCGGACGTGACCTTGTGGGATGTGGCTCCCACCGCGCTGGCCGACATACTCGGCGATCTGCTGCCGCCCCGGACCGCCCGCGCCTACCGACGCTACCGCTACGGACCGGGTGCTTTCAAGGTCGACTTCGCGGTCGAGGGCGGAGTGCCCTGGCGCGCCGAGGCCGCACGGCGGGCCGGCACGGTGCACGTCGGCGGCACCTACGCCGAGATCGCGGCCGCGGAGCGGGACGTCCATGCCGGGCGGATGCCGCGGCGTCCGTTCGTCCTGGTCGGGCAGCAGTACCTGGCCGACCCGTCACGCTCGGCCGGCGACATCCACCCCGTCTGGTCCTACGCCCACGTCCCGAACGGCTACACCGGCGACGCCACCGCGGCGATCACCGCCCAGATCGAACGGTTCGCGCCCGGCTTCCGGGACCGCATCATCGGCACCGCGGTACGCACCACACCCGGCTTCGCCGAATACAACCCCAACTACGTCGGCGGCAACATCATGACCGGCGCCACGGACATCCCCCAGCTCCTCCTCGGAACCCACCTCACCCTGCAGCCCTACGACACCGGGGTCCCCGGCCACTATCTGTGCTCCGCGGCCACCCCGCCCGGCGCCGGCGCCCACGGAATGTGCGGAGCCCACGCCGCGGCCCGAGCCCTGCGGCGGCTGCGCCCGTGACGCCGGGTGTGTGAGGAGTCAGTGCACGTCCCGGGCCGCTCGTACCAGCGCATCGAAAAGCCCCTGCTGTGCGGTGTCCTCGTGGGCGGTGTCCTCCGGATGCCACTGAACGGCCGTGAACCACCCGCGGGCGTCGGGGAGTTCGAGTCCCTCGACCGTGCCGTCCGCGGCGCGTGCGGTGACCGTGAGCCCGGTGCCGGGGCGGTCCACCCGCTGGTGGTGGTAGCAGGACGCCTCCACTTTCTGCGCGCTCGTGACCTGCTCCAGCAGGGTGCCGGCCAGGACCGCCACCGGGTGCACGACGTGGCGGTGCTCGCGTTCCGGGCCGCCCATGTCCTGGTGCAGGGTGCCGCCGAGGGCGACGTTGACGACCTGGAGGCCACGGCAGACCGCCAGTAGGGGAAGGCCCAAGTGCAGGGTCTTACGGGCGAGTTCGAGGTCGAAGGCGTCCTGGAGGTCGTCCACGTCGTACACGGTGTCGTGGGTGTCGGTGGCGCCGTAGCGGTGCGGGGCCAGGTCGCCGCCCCCGGGCAGCAGGACGCCGTCGAAGCGGGCGAGCCGGGAGGCGACCTCGGAGTCCGCCGGATGGATGCTCACCGGTTCGCCACCGGCCCGCCACACCGCCTCGATCAACGCGCGGGCGTTGACCTCGGCGGCGTACCGCAGGGCGGAGGTGGTGGCGGCGAAGCGCGCGGGGATCGCTATCAAGGGGCGCGTCACAGCTGGATCCAGGTCGTCTTGAGCTCGGTGTACTTCTCGATGGCGTGCACGGACTTGTCGCGGCCGTTGCCGGACTGCTTCATGCCGCCGAAGGGCACGGTCAGGTCGCCCTCCTCGTAGCAGTTCACCCAGACCGTGCCGGCCTTGAGCGCCCGGGCGACCTTGTGGGCGGTGGACAGGTCGGAGGTCCACAGGCCGGCGGCGAGGCCGTACTCGGTGGCGTTGGCGAGCCGTACCGCCTCGTCCAGGTCGTCGAAGGTGAGGACGGACAGGACCGGCCCGAAGATCTCCTCGCGGGCCAGCCGCATGCCGGGGGTGACCTGCTCGAAGACGGTCGGCTCCAGGAAGCAGCCGCCGGTTCCGGTGAGGGTGCGGGAGCCGCCCGTGAGTAGCCGCGCGCCTTCCTCGCGGCCGGTGGCGATGTGGTCGAGGACGCGGTCCAGATGGGCTTCGCCGACCAGGGCGCCCATCTCGGTCGCCGGGTCCAGCGGATCGCCGACCCGCAGCTCGCGGGCCCGGGCCACGATGGCCTCGGTGACGCGTTCGGCGACGGAGGAGTGCACCAGCAGCCGGGAGGGTGCGGTGCACATCTCGCCCTGGTTGAAGAAGATGCCCCAGGCGGCGGTGGCGGCGGCCTTCTCCAGGTCGGGGGCGTCCGGGAGGATGATGTTCGGTGACTTGCCGCCCAGCTCCAGCCAGACGCGCTTGAGGTTGGAGTCGGCCGCGTAGTGCAGGAAGCGGCGGCCGACCGCCGTGGATCCGGTGAACGCCAGGACGTCCACATCGGGATGCAGTCCGATCGCCCGGCCTGCCACCGGTCCGTCGCCGGTGACGACGTTGAGCACGCCCGGCGGCAGCCCGGCCTCGGTGGCGAGCCGCCCCAGCAGCAGGGCGGACAGGGGTGAGTTCTCGGACGGCTTCAGGACGACCGTGCAGCCCGCGGCCAGCGCCGGAGCTGTCTTCCAACTCGCCAGTGTCAGGGGGAAGTTCCACGGTACGACGGCGCCCACGACACCGGCCGGCTCCCGGGTGACCAGGGCGAGGGCGTCCGGGGCGGTGTGCGGTGACTCGTCGGTGAGTTTGTCCGCCAGCTGCCCGTACCAGCGGAAGGTGTTGATGGCGGCACGCAGTTCGATGTCGTGCGCGTCCGTGATCGGCTTGCCCATCTCCAAGCTGATGGTCAGCGCGAGCTTCTCCCGCTGCTCTTCGAGCGGTTCGGCGATGCGTAGCAGGATCCGGCCGCGGTCGGCGGGCGCGAGGCGCGGCCACGGGCCGGTGTCGAAGGCCCGGCGTGCGGCGGCCACGGCCAGGTCGACCTCGGCGGGCCGGGCGTCGGCGATCTCGGCGAGGACCTGTCCGTCGCGCGGCGCGACGACGGCGAACGCGGTGCCCGCGCCCGGTTCGTCAGCACCGTCGATGTGGTGCTGGGTGGGCAGTTCCAGATCCTTGGCGCGACGCAGCAGGTCGTCGTGGGCGAGGGGCGGCATCAGCTGTCCTCTCCCTGGTCCTGGGGGTTTGCGGAGGGTTCGGACCGTTGCCGGTTCCGGGTCAGCCGCGCCGCGGCCAGTCCCAGGACCAGCACCGCCGGGACGGAGAGCTGGAGCCAGACGGCGGTGGTCTGGTCGCCGCCGATGAGCGTGGTGAAGTTCTCGATGATCAGCCAGATCCCGCCGGCGATGCCGAGCGCGCCGAGAACCGGTGCGACGAGGGTGTTCCAGGCCCGGGTGTCGGCCCGTGAGCGGCGGAAGAAGACGACCACGGAGACGGAGGTCAGGAAGTACAGGAGCATGATCCCCAGGACTGCGACGCCACTGAACCAGGAGAAGAGCGTCAGCACCGGGTCCTTGCCCAGCAGCGCGAACGGCATGACCAGGGCCACCGCGATCACCGTCTGGACGATCCCGGCCGCCCAGGGGGAGTGGCGCCGGTTCAGCGCGGTCAGCCGGTGCGGCAGCAGCCCTTCACGGCCCAGGGAGAACAGGTAGCGGTTGGCGGAGTTGTGGAACGCCAGGATGCCGGCGAACAGCGAGGTGGCCAGCAGGACGGGCAGCACATCGCCGGTCCATGCGCCGAACTGGGCAGCGATGGGTGCGAAGACGAAGGATGTGGCGTCGCCCGACGCCAGCGCCTTGCCGGCCTGTGCGGTCGCCCTGGACGCGCCGTGCGCGGAGATCAGCATCCACGAGGTGAAGGCGAAGAAGCAGGTGATCACCGCGACCGCCAGATAGGTGGCGCGCGGGACCGTCTTGCGGGGCTCCCGGGCCTCCTCGCCGTAGATGGCGGTGGCTTCGAAGCCGATCATCGACGCCACGGCGAACATCAGCGCCACGCCGGGGGCGCCCTGGAGCGCGGCGTGGGGGGAGAAGCTGTCGCCGAAGCCGAGCCCCTCGGGGCCGCCGCCCTTGAAGAAGGTCACCAGGGCGAAGACGGTGAGGATGCTGAACTCCGCCAGCACGAACACGGCCAGGACCTTGGCACCCATCTCGATCCCGGCGGCACCGAGCACCTGGACGACCGCCATGGTGACCAGCGTGCAGACCCACCATGCGACGTGTACGTCCGCGTAGTGCTGGATGAGTCCGCTCACCGTCGCGCCGTGGAGCCCGTACATGGCCGCCTGGACGGCGCAGTAGGCGAGCAGGGCGACCCCGGCGCTGCCGGAACCGGTCGAGCGGCCCAGGCCCTTGCCGATGTACATGTAGAAGGCGCCGGCGTCCACGACATGGCGGCCCATGGCGACGAAGCCGATGGAGAACAGCAGGACCACGAGCCCGGCCGCGAGATAGGCGGCGGGGGTGCCTGCGCCGTTGCCGATGGCGACGGCGATCGGCACCGCCCCGGCGATACCGGTCAGCGGTGCCTGGGCGGAAAGGACGAAGAAGAGGATGCCCAGGACACCGAGGGAATCGGGCTTGAGCCTGCCGGTCACGGATGAATCCTGCGCGCTGTGCGGGGAGAGGGCCGTCTGACTGTCCACTCGGATCACCTGTCGGGGACGGGAAGGGATGGTGGTTCGTTTAGGGTCAAACGAGTTGCTTCATGGTGGGCTGGAACTATCCGTTTGGCAAGGGGGTGGGCGGAGTTTTCCGGTCAACGGCAAAAGGCCCCGGGAAACCCCCCGGGGCCTGGAAAAAGCGCAGCTCAGGAGTCGGCGTCGAGGAGCCTCAGCAGGGCGCGCAGTTGCTCCAGGGCGGCGTCAGTGACGTCCGGCTCGCCGAAGACGAGCTGGTGCAGCACCAGGCCGTCGAGCGCGGCGAAGACCAACCGGGTCATCGCCTGGTCCGCGCCGGCCGGCAGCATACGGTTCAGCTCGCGCCGGGTGGCATCGAAGTACTCGTCGTACAGTGCGCGCAGCTGCGGCAGCAGCTCCGGCCTGCGGCGCGCCTCGAGCAGGAGCTCGTACTGGAACGCCTGGATGCCGGGATCCGCCGTGACCATGTCGGAGAGCCCGGTCGAGAAGTCCGCGACCTTGCCGGTGCCCGGTTCGAGGGCGCTGGTGCTCAGCGAGGTGCGGATCGTGTGCGCGAGCGCCTCCTCGATCAGCGCGTCACGCGAACCGAAGTGGTGCACGACCAGCCCGTGGGTGACCCCGGCCTCCTCGGCGACGGCCCGGTAGGTGAGCTTGCGCAGTCCGCCCCGGGCCACCACGCGCACGGCCGCGTTCAGCAGGGCCTCGCGCCCCTCGCCGTACTGCAGGCGCTTGCGTGACGGTCGGCCCTTCGGGGCGTCTGCGGACTCGGTCATGCCCGTGACCCTACCGGTATCGCTGAGCAGCCCTTTTGGGAGTCAGCGCCGGGGCGGCCGGATCCCGCGGAACTCCCAGTCGCCGCCGAGCGCGGTGGACAGCACCTCCTCGGACTCGGTGGGCTGGGCGCCGACGTCGGAGCGGATCGGGGCAGGCCCGGTGACGATGTGGTTGGTGAGGCGGCCCAGACCCTCGACCTCGACCTCCACGACGTCGCCCGGCTGTACGGGGCGGGAGTTGGCCGGGGTGCCGGACAGCAGCACATCCCCCGGATACAGGGTGATGGTGCGGGCGATGTCGGCGACGAGATAGTGCATGTCCCACTTCATCTCGTCGGTCGAACCGTCCTGGACCACCTCGCCGTCGACATACGTCCGCAGGGTCTTGCCGTGGAAGTCCCAGTCGGTGACCAGGCCGGGGCCGAGTGGGCAGAGGGTGTCGGAGCCCTTGACACGGAGCATGGAACCGGCGTCGGTGTCGCGGAAGTCGTGCAGGCCGTAGTCGTTGGCGATCGTGTAGCCGGCGATGTACTCGCCCGCCTCGGCCGGGGAGATGTTCCGGGCGGTCCTCCCGATGACGATGGCGACCTCGCCCTCGTAGTTGAGCCATTTGCAGCCCTCGGGGCGGACGACCGCGCCCTGGTGGGAGTTGAGCGCCGAGGTCGGCTTGTGGAAGTAGGTGGGCGTGTCGGGCAGGTCGATCCGGAACTCGTCGACGCGGCTGCGGTGGTTGAGGTGGACCGCGATCACCTTCGACGGCACGACCGGCGGCAGGTGCTGCGCCTGTTCGGTCTTGATGCGGCGGCCGTCCCCGGCGACGAGTTCGTCCCCGTCGACGGTGACCTGGACGGCGGCGCCGTCGAGGAGGATGCGGCGGTATTCGGGCATGGCGGCCTTCCTAAGGGCGTCGGTGCGGGTGGTGGGGCGCGGCTGTCACGGGTGCTCCCGTGCCGGTCCAGCCGTCGGCCGGGCGGTCGAACCACAGGTGGACCTGGCCGGTGCCGACGGCGTTCTCGTACTCGCCGTACTGGCGGGCCCTGGCGGTGCAGGCCTGCTCGCCGAGGGCGCCCGCCATCATCAGGTAGTGGAAGAACCTCGCCTCCGGCTTGAACTTCCAGAACTCGTCCATGGTGTCGAGGACCTTGTCGTGCCGGCCCTCCTTGAACCAGCCGATGCGCTCGAGGTCGGCGGCGCGGGCCTCGGGCGTGAAGATGTGCGCCGGGTCGCTGGCCTCGTGGTCGCGGATCTCGCGCAGCGGCCAGAACGTGTGCGACAGCGCGCCGGAGGCGATCAGCAGGACGCGCCGGCCGGGCGTGGCGGCGATGCCGTCCGCGAGGGCGCGCCCGAGCCGCAGATGGTCCTCCATGTCGCCGGTCTGGCACACCCCGATGGTCACCCACCGCTTGTCCGGCAGCCCTTCGCCGAGGAACTTCCAGAGGTTGATGGTGGCGTAGTAGATCGGCAGGTAGTCGTCCTCGATCGCGGTGATCCAGGTGCCGTGCCGGTCGGCGAACTTCTCGATGCTGCGGGCGAGTTCGGGGTCGCCGGGAAAGTCGTACGGCATCCGGCACATGCCGCGCGGCAGCTCTTCGGAGGTGAACAGCCCCGCCCGGCGCGGCTGCGCGGTGACGACGAACTCGACCGTGGTCGCCCAGTGGGAGTCGAGGACGACGACGGTGTCGTAGTCGTCCCGCTCGAAGATGTCACGGCGGAGTTCCCGAAGCCCGGAGACGAGAGTGATCTCCTTGCCCTCGTTGAGCTCCAGCCGGTCGGCCTCGGGGAGCACGATGGTGGGGACGTGGGCGAGCAGCCCGGCCCCGACGATCTCACCCATGGTTGTGCTCCCATCCCTTCGGGGCGGTCACGGTGTTCTTCAGGTCGCAGTAGAAGTCGAAGCTCCAGGTCCCGCCCTCGCGGCCGACACCGGAGAGCCGGGAACCGCCGAAGGGCGCCTGCAGATCGCGTACGAAGAAGCAGTTCACCCACACCGTGCCCGCGACGAGCCGGGCGGAGACGCGGTCGGCGCGCTCGCGCGAACCGGTGGCCACGGTGGCGGCCAGCCCGAAGCGGGTGTCGTTGGCCAGCCGGAGGGCCTCGTCCTCGTCGGCGAAGGTCTGCAGCGTCAGGACCGGGCCGAAGACCTCCTCCTGGACGATCTCGCTGTCCTGTCGGACACCGGTGAGCAGGGTCGGCGCGTAGTACTGGCCGTCCCTCCGGTGGCCGCCGATGACCGCGCGGGCTCCCGCTGCGAGCGCCCGCTGCACGAAGCCGTCGATCTTCTCCAACTGCCGGGGGTGGATGTTGGGCCCGATGTCGGTGCCCTCGTCGCGCGGGTCACCCTGCTTCAGTGCGGTCGCTTTGTCGACGAAACGGCGGGTGAACTCATCGGCCACCGACTCCTCGACGAGCAGGCGCGTCGCGGCCAGGCACACCTGCCCGGCGTTGTCGTACTGCTCCACCGCCAGGTCGACGGCGAGGTCGAGATCGGCGTCGGCGAACACCAACAGCGGTGATTTGCCGCCCAGTTCGAGGCTGAGCGGAGTGAGGTTGGCCGCAGCCGACTCCGCGATCCGCCGGGCGGTGGGAACGGATCCGGTGAAGCTGATCCGGCGCACGTCCGGGTTCGAGGTGAGGGCGTCGCCGATCTCCGAGCCGTAGCCCTGCACGACGTTCAGGACACCCGCCGGCAGCCCCGCCTCGGCCGCGATGTCGGCCAGCAGCGAGGCGGTCAGCGGAGACCACTCGGCGGGCTTCAGGACGACGGTGTTGCCCGCGGCCAGCGCGGGCGCCACCTTCCAGGTCGCCAGCATCAGCGGCGCGTTCCACGGGGTGATGAGGACACACGGACCCGCGGGGTCCCAGCTCACGTGGTTCGTGTGGCCGCGCGTCTGGAAGTCCTCGTGATCCAGCTTCAGCAGCCAGTCGGCGAAGAAGCGGAAGTTCTGCGCCACCCGGGGCATCACGCCCCGGCGGTGCGAGCGCAGCAGGGCGCCGTTGTCGGTGGTCTCGACGACGGCGAGCTCTTCGCGCCGCTTCTCCACACCGTCGGCGACGGCATGCAGAATGCGGGCGCGTTCGGCGCGGGGAGTGGCGGCCCAGGCGGGGAAGGCGGCCTTGGCGGCGGTGACTGCGGCGGCGGCTTCGGCGGGTCCACCGCGCGCGATCTCGCCGAGTGCACTGCCGTCTGTCGGCGAGATGTCGGTAAAGGTGTCGGCGGAGGCGAGTCGCTCACCGCCGATCCAGTGCCGGGTGTCGACGGCGACCCCGGCGACAGTGATGCGGTGCTCGGTCATGTCCGGTCTCCAAGTCCCTTGATGCGTACGGTGGTCACTCGGCTCCGGACGTGCCGGACTCCAGCAGTCGCCCGCCGTCCCAGACGACGCCGACCTGGCGGTAGTAGGCGGCGATCGGCTCGTGGATCTCCAGGCTGGCCAGCTCCTCGGTGGGCGCCTCGAACAACTCGAGATCGGCGTCCCCGACCCATGGCTGACCGGCCTCGAAGGCCGCGGCACCCGTCTCGATCAGCTCGTCCAGCGCCAGGCCCTTGCCCTTCTCGATGGACGGCAGCCAGCGGTGGTGCGCCATCGGATGGCCGTTGACGAACCCGTTCGTGTCCGAGGGCTCCCGCAGCGTCACCACGGCCTGGGCCAGCCGCCGGTCGGCGGCGGCGAGGGTCGCCCCGAACCGTGCGCCCGCCTCGATCCGCGGTGCGGGGCCGTACGGGTGCGGGCGGGTCTGGTGGATCGAGCCGAGCTTCTTGGGATAGCCCTGGTGCAGTCCGCGGGCGATCGCGAAGTCCTTGTCGACCCAGATGTACACGCACCGCGAGTACGTCTGCCCGCGGTACTTGCAGCGGACGACCGCGAAGGCCTCCTTGTACTGGGACAGCACCGGGTCGAGCAGTTCCGCGCCCGACGCCGAGCAGGACTGCCAGTCGGCCCAGATCAACGCGACCGCACCCGGGTCCTCGTCCGCCAACTCCAGTGGTTCGGGCAGCAGTTCACGGACGCGCGCGGGGTCGGTGCGGTACTCGACGGTGAGCAGGTCACCGGAGTAGCGCCAGGGCGGGGAGGGGATCAGCGACGAGGTGCCCGTCGCCGTCCTGGGGTGGAGGTATCCACGGACGGTGGTCATGGTCAGGAGCTCCCTTGGGCGCTGAGGGCGGGCTGCTTGAGCAGTTCGGCGCGGTGGCGGGCGGCGGCGGATCCGGCGGCGGGGCCGCCGAGCGCCACGACACCGACCAGCCGGCCGTCGTGGTGGTAGCCGACCAGGACGTCCGCGGCCGGGTCGCCGTCGAGGACCCGCACGTCGCCGACGCCGAGCGCGGGGGCGCCGAAGGACTGCAGCCGGAAGTCGTGCTGGTCGCTCCAGAAGGTGGGCAGCGGAGCGAAGGGCGCGGGCTCGGCGTCGGCGCCGGTGAGATGGGCGACCAGCATCTTCGCCGCGTGCTTGGCCGTGTCGGTGGGGATGCACCAGTGCTCGACCCGGCGCGGTACGCCGTCGTAGCGGGCGTTGGGGAAACGCGCCACATCGCCCACCGCGACCACCTCCGGCCGGCCGCCGACCCGCAGATGTTCGTCGGTGAGCACCCCGTCGGTCAGGTCGAGGCCGTTGCCGTCCAGCCATTCGGTGTTTGCGAGTGAACCGACCGACTCCACCACCACATCGGCGGGCAGCACGGTTCCGTCGGCGAGCACCACGCCGGCGACCCGGCCCGCTCCCTCGAAACCGGCGACTGAGGTGCCGAGCGCGAAGCGCACCCCGCGCTGTTCGTGCCGCTCCAGCAGTGCCCGCCCGAGCAACTCGCCGAGCGGGCCGACCATGGGCAACGGCAGCGGATCGACCACCGTCACCTCGCGGACACCCAGTCCTACGGCGGTGGCGGCCACCTCGCAGCCGATGAACCCGGCGCCGACCACCACCAACCGGGCGCCGGGGCGGGTCAGTCCGTCCCGCAGCCCCTGGGCGTCGGCCAGCGTACGGACCGTGTGGCGGCCGGCGATCGGGCCGGGGCAGCGCAGCCGACGGGGCCGCATGCCCGTGGCGACGACGAGCCCGTCGTAGGAGAGCGTCGAACCGTCGTCGAGCTCGACGAGCCGTTCGGTGAGCCGGGAGGCCACGACCCTCGTGCCGAGGCGCCATTCCGCGTCGGCCACGCTCGCGCGGGGGCGGAAGGCCAGCGATGCGAAGGGTGCCTTCCCGGCCAGTACCTCCTTGGAGAGCGGGGGCCGGTTGTAGGGCATGTGCGGCTCGTCGCCGACGAGTGTGATCGCCCCGGTCCAGCCGGCTGCGCGCAACTGTTCCGCGGCGCGCAGACCGGCCATGGAGGCGCCGGCCACCACGATGCGTGCGCTCATGCTCAGGCCTCGATCCGGATGGCCTGCAGCGGGCAGACGTCGGCGGCTTCCTCGACCTCGTCGCGCAGCGCGTCGTCGGGGTCGCTGACGAAGCCCAGCCGCCCGTTCTCGTCGAGCTGGAAGACGTCGGGGGCCGCGAAGACGCACTGGCCGTGGTCCTGGCACTTGTTCATGTCGACGACGACCTTCATGGCGAACCCTCCTGGATCTCGTTTGGCTTCAAACAACATAGGAAGCGTGCGGCCCCTGGTCAATACCTGTCCAGGTGGATAATTTTTTGAAGCCACCCCCTTGCGGGTGGCGGGAGCGGTTCTTATCGTTTGGCATCAAACAATATGCCGGCCGCCGAGGAGACAACGGTGAGCGCATCCAGAACACCGGACGTCCGTCAGTACCAGGAGCGGCTTGCCGCCGAGGGCATCGACGTGGTCCGGGTGACCTATCCCGATCTCATCGGCACCGACCGGGCCCGCGACGTGCTGCTCGACCAGCTGCCGATCGCCTGCGAGCACGGGCTCGCCTTCTGCCGGGCCGTCTACCACACCTCACCCCAGGGGGACGTGGTCCCCGTGACCGGCGGCCTGGACGCCGGACTGCCCGACATCACCGTGCGCCCGGACCTCGACACCCTGGTCGCGCTGCCCTGGGAGCCCGGGGTCGCCGCCTGCCTGGGCGACGTCATCGACCCGGCGACCGGGGCACCCGCCCCCGAATCACCCCGTGACCTGCTGCGCGCGGTCCTCGCCCGGTGCGCCGAGCAGGGCCTGCGCCCCGTGGCCGGACCCGAACTTGAGTACTTCCTGTGCGAGAAGGCCCCGGGATCCCCGAACGGCTGGAAGCGCTACTCCGCGGCCACCGGAGCCGTCTACACGGCAGGCCTGCGCGCCGACCCCGACAACCATCTGCTGCGGACCCTGCGCGGGCTCCGCGACCTGCGCATCGGTGTCACCAACGGCAACCACGAATTCGACGGCGGGCAGTTCGAGATCAACCTCACCCACTCCGAGGCCCTGTCGGCCGCCGACCGCGCCTTCCGCTTCAAGGCCGCCGTCAAGGAACTCGCCCGCAAGGAGGGCCGGCTCGCCACCTTCATGGCCAAGCCCTTCAACGACGCAGGCGGCTCCGGCTTCCACCTCCACCTGTCCTGCGAGGACGAGCGTGGCCGCAACGCCTTCGACGACCCGGCGGGCGCCCACGGCCTCTCGGCCACCGCCCGCCATGCCCTCGCCGGCATCCTCGCGCACGCCCCGGCCCTCGCCGCCCTGGCCAACCCGACCGTCAACTCGTACAAACGCTTCGGCCCGGACACCCTCGCGCCCTGGCTGATCGACTGGGGCCTCGACAACCGCAGCGCCATGGTCCGCATCCCTCCCGAGCGCGGCTTCGCCGCCCGCCTGGAGTTGCGGCTCGGCGACGCGAGCGCCAACCCGTACCTGCTGCTCGCCGGCACGATCGCCGCCGCGCTCCTCGGGGTCCGCGCGGCGGAGGAGCCGCCCGCCCCGCTGGAGGGCTACGGCTACGACACCGCACGTGCGTCCGTGCTGCCGACGAGTCTGTCCGCCGCCCTCGACGCGCTGGAGGCGGACACCGCCCTGGCCGAGGTGCTCGGCAAGGACTTCACCACCTCATACCTCAGCTACAAGCGCAACGAGGTCGAACGCTTCGGGCGGCACGTCACCGACTGGGAGTTCACCGAGTACGCCTACCACCTGTGACGTCCGGGAGCCACCGATGACCGAGACCCTGACCACCGCCGTCAACGAACCGATGCCGCTCGCGGACGTCGACCTCGCCGACCTCGACAACTTCACCGACGGGGTGACGCCCTGGCGGATGTTCCACACCCTGCGCCACCAGGACCCGGTGCACTGGCAGCCGGAGGAGGCGCCCAACTCCGGCTTCTGGGCGGTGACCCGGCACGCGGACATCGCCCGCGTCGACCGCGACGCTCAGACCTTCACCTCGACCAGGTTCGTCAACCTGGAGGAGGTCGACGACGACCAGATCAACAAGCGGGCCTCCATCCTGGAGATGGACGGGGTACGGCACCGCGCGCTGCGCAGCGTGATCCAGCGGCAGTTCGGCGCGAGCGTGATCAACGGTTACACGGACTTCCTCCGCGGGCTGACCGCCACCACGCTGGACGCGGCCCTGGCGAAGGGCAGCTTCGACTTCGTCGCCGACGTCTCCGCCGACTTCCCCATCAACGTCCTCGCCCGGCTGCTCGACGTGCCGCCTCAGGACAATCAGAAGCTCATCGACTGGGGCAACCGGATCATCGGCAACACCGACCCCGACTACGCGGACGTGCTGCTGCACAGCGCGGAGAGCGAGCAGTACCGCGACTTGCCCTTCCGCTCACCCGCCTCGCTGGAAGTCTTCGACTACGGCCGCGAGCTGGCCCGGCAGCGGCGCGGCGGCGACGGCACCGACCTGGTCTCCCGGCTCGTCAACACCACACCGCGCGACGGTGTCCCGCTCTCCGGGCAGGACTTCGACAACTACTTCCTGCTGCTGGTGGTGGCCGGCAACGAGACCACCCGGCACACCATCACCCACTCGATGCTGGCCCTGCTGCAGCACCCGGAGCAGCTCGCCCGCCTGCAGCAGGACCCCTCCTTGATCCCGGTCGCCGTCGAGGAGTTCCTGCGCTGGGCGTCCCCCGTCTACCACTTCCGCCGCACCGCGACCAGGGACGTGGAGCTGGGCGGCAAGCAGGTCAGGGAGGGCGACAAGGTCGTCATGTGGTTCGCCTCCGGCAACCGTGACGAGGAGGTCTTCGGCAACCCGTACGACTTCGACGTCACCCGGCAGCACAACGACCACGTCACCTTCGGCAAGGGCAGCCCCCATCTGTGCCTCGGCAATCTGCTCGCCCGCACCGAGATCCGCATCATGTTCGAGGAACTGATCCCCCGGCTCGCGGACATCCGCCTGACCGGCGACGTGCCGCGCGTACGGTCCAACTTCGTCAACGGCATCAAGAAGCTGCCCGTCGAGGTGACCCTGGCCTGAAAGGTCAGGACGTCATCCCGTAGTGGAGCACACCGCCCGAGGTCAGCACCCCTTCCGGAAGGAAGGGGCCGTTGACGGGGAGCCCGTTCAGCCTCAGGGACCGCACGTGGGTGTTCGTGGCCGAGGCGTCCGGGGCGAGCAGGGAGAGGGTGACCCCGTTGCCGCGGTGCACCGTGGCGGCGGGGAACAGCGGGCCCGCCAGGGCCAGTTGGGCGCTTCCCGGGACCTGGGGGTACATGCCCAGACAGGCCCAGACCGCCCACGACGACATCTCGCCCAGGTCGTCGTTGCCGACGAGGCCGTCGGGCCGGTCGGTGAAGAGGGTGGTGAGGGCCCGCCGCACGATGTCCTCCGTGCGGTCGGGACGGCCCGCGTAGTCGTACGCCCAGGGGATGTTGAAGGACGGCTCGTTGCCGAGATAGGCGTACGGCTTGTCGGCGCCCGCGTTGAGCTGGGTGAAGAAGGTGTCGAGACGGGCGGTGGCCGCGGCGGTCCCCCCCATGGCGGTGAACAGACCGGGCAGGTCGTGCGGCACCAGCCAGGTGTACTGCGCGGCGTTGCCCTCGACGTACTCCCCGTGCTGGGTGGGGGAGAAGGACGGCCAGCTTCCGTCGGCGTTGCGGGGCTGGATGTAGCCGCTCACCGGGTTGAACAGATTGCGCCAGTTGCCGGCGGCGCGGGTGAGGAGCGCCTGGGTCTTCGTGTCGCCGAGACGTCCGGCCAGATGGGCCAGCGCGGCGTCGGCGATCGCGTACTCCAGCGTGGTGGCCGCACTGCCCCAGACGCCCTTGGTGCCGGCCGGGATGTAGCCCAGGGTGTCGTACTGCTGGTGCCCCGGCCGCTGCCGGTCGTCCTGGCGGCCCGCCACGGCCGCGCGCAGCAGCCCCCGGGCGTCGAAGTCGGTCCCGCCGAAGGCGTGGATCGAGGCGGCCATGGCCGGCAGCGGGTCGCCGACCATGACGCGGGTGCCGCCGTTGGCCACCGTCCAACGGTCGAAATAGCCCGCCTGGCGGCCCTGTTCGAGAATCGACTGGGCGATGTCGGACGCCTCGTGCGGCGCGATCAGAGCCAGCAGCTGGCCCTGGGAACGGTAGACGTCCCAGCCGGAGAAGTCCGCGTACTGCACATGCCCCGGACGGGTGCGGTGGACGCGGCCGTCCATACCCCGGTAGCGGCCGTCGGTGTCGCTGAAGGCGCTGGGGTGCAACAGCGCGTGGTACAGCGCGGTGTAGAACACCCGGCGCTGGGTCTCGGTGCCGCCGCGCACGGCGATCCTGCCCAGCCACTCGTTCCAGCGGTCACGGGCGGCCCTGTGCAACTGGTCGTAGGAGCGCTTGCCCTGCTCCACGGTGACATTGCGGCGGGCGGCGGCGACGTCCACGAAGGACACGCCGACCCGCGCGGTCACCGTACGGGTCCCGGGGGCGAAGGAGACGTACGCCCCGGAGGTCTTCCCGTCCAGGGGCTCGGAGTGCGCGAAGGGGCGGTCGAAGACGACGTGGAAGTAGAGCCGGTAGCGGTTCGAGGAGTGGCAGAAGCCGCCGCTGTCGGTGTAGCCGGACAGGGTGCGCGACCCGATGCTGATCTTCCCGGTGGCCTTGTTGAAGGCCCGCCCCGCGTCCACCGTCAGACCGGCGGGCCGCGCGTCGCCGGCCGGATAGGTGAAGCGCGCGATGCCGGAGCGCTGGGTGACGGAGATCTGCGTACGGATGCCGTTGTCGAAGCGGACCCCGTAACTGCCCGGCGATGCCTCCTCGTTGGTGTGGGAGAAGGTGGCGTGGCGCGCGGCGGGGTCCGGGTCCGGGCGGCCGGTGAGCGGCATGAACGGCACGTTCCCGTAGTCGCTGCAGCCCGCGCCGGAGATGTGGGTGAGGCTGAAACCCCGGATCCGGTTGTCCTTGTACGCGTACCCGCCGTGCTGGCGGGTGACCGTGTCGGGGCTCCACTGGATCCCGCCCAACGCCGCCGAGGCACCGGGGAAGGTGTTCCCGGCGCCTCCGCCGTGGCCGAAGTCGGTGCCTCCCGGAGCGGTGCCGACGAACGGGTTGACGTAGCCGGCGGGGTCGTCCGTGGCGCGTGCGGGCTCGGCCGTGGCCGGGGCGGCGGACGCCGCCGGGAGCGGCGAGGCCAGCAGCACGGCCGAGGTCAGGGCAGCCGCGACAGGGTGCAGGCGCAAGAAGCTCTCCTCGAGACGGTGGGACGTCGCGGTGGCGAACGACGACGGAATGCCCACCTTCCCGGCCTAACGGCGTGGTTGCGCGACGCCTTGCCGTGGAACGCGCGCGGATCAGGCTCACGGCGCAATGCACCGGAGTGAACGAGGGCGCGCGTGCGGGGAGCTCACACCTCCCGGTGGTCGATGCCCAGCAGGCTCGCCGCGGCCCGCAGATCGGCGCCGTGGCTGCCGACGGCGAGGGACCAGTGGTGGCCGACGCCCGTCGCGCTCCAGGCGTCGACCCATTCGCCGGGGTCACGGCCGAAGTCGACACGGCTGGTGGTGTTGCCGATCTCCAGCAGCGGCCCGGGCACGACGGTGCCCTCGGAGGTGATGAACGACAGGCTCCCGTCGGCGTCCTGGCCGAGGCCCAGGAGGGTGACCGGCCCGTGCCGGACGTCGAACTCCACGCTGACGCCCCAGCCGCGCTTGCCGTGGTAGACGCCGAGACCGCGCAGCAGCGGGTCACGGGCGCTGACGGCGAGGTGGGCCGGCCCGTCATGGCCCATCTCCACCACGCCGTCCTCGAAGTCGAGGGCCTGGATCTCGGTGAAGGAGCCCCCGGCGCCGACGCTCTGCGATGCCAACTGGGCCACGCTCGTGCGCAGTTCGTACTCGCCGGCCGCGGGTACGCCCCGGGCGGTGAGCAGGGAGGCGCCCAGGATCATGCCCGCCCCCAGCCGTTCGTGCAGCTCGCCGTCGAGGCCGCGGTGGTAGTAGGCGAGCGTGTCGAGGCCGAAGTCCTCGACCAGCCGGTCCAGCGCGACGGACACCTTCGCACCCCACGCGAAGTCCTCGTCCGCAACGCTGTCGTCGAGGGTGAAGACCTGGCGGGCCAGCGCCATGCGGTCGCGGGTCTCCCCCTCGCTCACCCTCTCCACCCGCTGCCGCAGGTCGTCGAACTCCAGTACCTCCACGTGCGAGCCGAAGGTCGCGGGCAGCAGCGTCAGATCGGTCGACACGTCCAGCATGCCCGGGTACAGATGACCCATGAGGCCATGCCGGGCGTGCCGCAGCGCCGCGCGGACACGGGCCGCGCGGATCCACTGCTCGATGCGCCGCCAGGCGGACTCCTGGCGCAGCCAGCCCGACACCGACCGGAAGGGGATGCCGGCCCGGCGGAAGACATTGCCGACCTCCGGCACCGAGCACTGCGCGCAGTACGCCAGCCAGGCGCCCGTGTCGAAGGTGGCGTGGTCCATCCGCTCGGACGGCTGGAGGTCGATGACCAGCACGGGGGTGTGCGAGCGCCGGGCGATCGGCAGCACCATCGACGAGGTCAGATACGTCGTCAGGAACAGCACGATCAGGTCGCAGTCGGCCCGACGCAGCTCCTCGGCGGCGACCGCGCCCTCCTGCGCGTCGGAGATGAACCCGACGTCGGTGACCTCCGCGTCCACCTGCCCGAGCCGCTCGGCCAGGTACGCGGCGGACTCCTTCAACTGCGGCAGCAGACCGGGAAACTGCGGCCAGTAGGTGCCGAGCCCGCCCGAGACCAGGCCGACCCGGGTACGGCGCCGGTGCACCGGCGGCAGCAACTCCTGCAGGGACATGGAGTGTTCGGCGGTTGCCATGGCTGGGGGTAGCTCCTTCGCGGGTCCACGGTCGGATTCAGAGGTGCCCGGGCCGGTCCTACGCCCGGGCTACTCCCAGGTCCGCCGGAGCGGCAGCGGCGCCGGGGGAGCGCTGGATGAGGACACGGACGACGTACACGCCCGCGACCGCCGAGGCCGCCATGCAGGCGGTGATCGACCAGAGCAGCACGGAGGCGCTGTACTCCATCAGGGCGGGAGTGACGAAGGCGACGCCCGCGAAGACGCCCCGCGAGACGGCGTAGGTGAGGCCCTGGGTGGTACCACGGGTGTCCGGCGGCAGCGTGAGCTGTGACCACACCTTGTAGCTGGCCTCCCCCGCGAAGGGGTTGGAGATCTGGTAGAGCACGAAGAAGACCAGCATCCCGGCCAGCGCGCCGGCGGTCAGGGAGGCGATGCAGAACGCGACGATCTGCACGACGGTGAACACGTAGAACAGCCGGTCCCGCCAGGCGGTGTCGGCAAGCCGGACGAAGACGAGGGTCAGCACCAGCGCGATCGGCAGGAACGCCAGGTTGATCCCGGTGGCCAGGCTCTGCGAGGCGCCGCTGACCGTGACCAGCAGATAGGTGCCGAACTGGCCGAAGGTGTTGGCTCCGATGCCCCAGGTGACGTAGTAGGCGAAGGTCGCGGCCATCGGCACCAGGGCGGCGCGGTTGAGGATGTTCCGCAGTTCGATACCGCGTGGGGCGGCCAGCGCGGCCGCCTCCTCGGCCAGTTCCGTGTCCGAGGGCTCGTCGGCCAGGTCGAGCCGGGAGCGCAGCTGCCAGGTGACCAGCGCGGCGACGGCCAGATGGCCGGTGATGATCCGCGCCCCGGTCATACCCGTGTCCGACAGCAGATAGCCGAGGAAGATGACGACGACGATGCCCGCCACCCACATGACCTGCGTGAAGGACACCAGACGCGCCCGGCCGTCGGCGGGAGCGGCGTCCGAGACCACGGCCAGGGAGGTCGGCAGATCGGCACCGGCCGCGAGCCCCGCCACGAGCACGCCGATGAAGAGCACGATGTCGTTCGGCGCGAGCGTGATGACGACCGCACCCAGGGCGAAGCAGAAGATGTCCCAGTTGTAGACACGGCGGCGCCCGAACATGTCGGCCAGCCGCCCGCCGACCAGGGAGCCGACGGCGATGCAGCCGGTGACGATCGCGCTGATCGCGCCCGCCATCCACACGCCCATGTCGTAACTGTCGCGGTAGATGGCCAGGTTGACGGCGATGCTGACGATGAGAGCGGCGTCGAGGTAGGAGGCCATGCCCGACAGGGCCGCCACCTTCCACAACCGCCAGGGGATGGGTTGTTCCGAGTGTTCGGGAGCGGTCGGGGTTCGGACCATGATGCGACTCCGTCGTCAGGGGATGGGCCGAGCGGAGAGGGACGGCGCGGCTCTGAGGCCGAGTGCAGTGAATATAGGGTCGGAAAAACGTTCCAACAACCCCTCATGCGCCCATTTGCAGGAAGACGCGTCGGCGTGCTTCCCGCACTCGGGATCCGGTGCGAACATTCCAGGTTGTCGGCGATCTGACCCATGTAAAACGTTTTGATCCGCGAGGGTGCCCAGCCGTTCCCGGAAGGACCGTATCCGTGATCTCCTCCGCGCTGCAGCAGCTGTTCGACGACCCGCCCAGGGACTTCGGCCCCACTCCGCTGTGGTGGTGGTCGGGTGCCGAAGTCACCCGCGAGCGCCTCGCCTGGCAGCTGCGCAGGTTCGCCGAGGGCGGCGTCCACAACCTCGTGGTGATCAACCTGGCGCCGGCCGGCCCGAGCTTCGGCGCCCGCGCCGACGAACCTCCGTGGTTCGGCGAGGAGTGGTGGGCACGCTTCACCGACGCCTGCGAGATCGCCCGGGACCTGGGCATGCGCCTGTGGTTCTACGACCAGATCGGGTTCTCGGGCGCCAACGTGCAGGGCGGAGTGACCCGCTCGCATCCGGAGGCGGCCGGCCTCGCCCTGCGCTGCCGCACGGCGACCGTCTCCAACGGTGCCGTCCCGCTGGGGAGTTCGGAGACCCTCGTGGGCGCGTACTTCCCGGAGGGCCGGCGCCTTCCCGTCACCGGCATCGCGCGGATCGCGGCCGCCGACGGCAGCGAGGTGCTGCTCGTCACCGCCGTCCCCACGGCCTTCGACTACCTGGACCCCGGCGCCGTCCGCCTGCTCCTGGACGCCGTGCACCACGAGTACGACCGGCGCGTCCCCGAGTACCTGGGCAATGTCATCGCCGGAAGCTTCCAGGACGAACTGCCCGGCACCAACGCCTGGAGCCGCCGCTTCCCGCAGGAGTTCCTCGCCCGTCGCGGCTACGACCTGCTCGACCACCTCCCAGCCCTCTTCCACGACACTCCCGACGCCGGCCGGGCCTCGAAGGCCCGCGCCGACTACTACGCGGTCCGCGCCGAACTCACCGAAGAGGCCCTGTTCCAGCCCCTCGCCGCCTGGCACGACGATCGCGGCATGCTCCTCGGCTGCGACCAGAGCCACCCCGCCCGCTCCGGCTTCCCGGCCCAGTCCACACAGATCTACTCGGACTACTTCCGCACCCACCGCTGGTACGGCGCCGCGGGCAGCGACCACCACGGCGACGCCAAGGTCCACTCCTCCATGGCGCACCTCTACGGCCACGAGCGGGTCTGGATCGAGGCGTTCCACTCCTCCGGCTGGGGCGGCACCCTCGAGGACACCTACGACTGGCTCCTGCCGTTCCTGCGCAGCGGCGCCAACCTGTACAACCCGCACGCCAGTTACTTCGGCACCGCGGGCGGCTGGTTCGAGTGGGCGCCGCCGTCCACCGACTGGCGCCAGCCCTACTGGCCGCAGTACCCGGCCTTCTCCCGGGCGGTCGCCCGGCTCTGCTCGATCCTGTCCTGGGGCACCTACAGCGCTGACGTGGCGGTCCTGCACCCCACCACCACCATGCAGTCGCTCATCCCGCTGGACGCCCCCGTCAAACACTTCGGCGACGGCCGCCTCGGCGAGACCCACGCCGAGGCCGACGAGACCCAGCGCCACTACCTCGGCCTGTGCGGCACCAACAACTGGCTGCGGCCCCACATCGGCGCCCTGGACCGGCACGGCATCTCCTACGACGTCATCGACGACGCCTCGGTGCAGCGGGCCACGCCCGCCGACGGCGCCCTGCGGGTCGGGGACCTGGCGTACACCGCGGTGCTGCTGCCCTCGGCGAGCGTCCTGGAGCAGGACACGGCACGGCGGCTGACCGAACTCCTCGACGCCGGCGGACGGGTGGTGGCCGTGGGCCGCCCGCCGACTGCTGCGGCAGGCCTGGCCGGTGACGACACCGTCGTGGCGGCGCTGTGCGCTCATCCCGGGCTGGAGCGGGCGAGTGACGCCGAGGCGGGCGCCGCGGCCGTGGCGGACACTGCCGGTCACGCCACCGGCGACGTGCCGCTGCTCGTGCGGCGGCAGGGAACGGAAGCGGTCGCCCTGGTGACGGGTGCCTTCCCCGACGCCCGCGCACATCCGCCCGAGGGCAACCACGAGATCGACCCCGCCCGCTACGCCCGCACCAGGTCCCTCACCGTGCGCGCCCCGGTCGCCGAGGCCGAGGTCTGGAACCCGGCGAACGGCGCCCGGCGCCCCGCGCACGTCACCGTCGCCGACGGCGTCTCGACCATCGAAGTGCCGCTGGAAGGCGCCCCCGCCGCCCTCGTCGTATGGCGGGAAGGCACCCCGGTGGCCCCGACACCCGCACCACCGCCCGAGCCGGCCCGGACCATCGACGTGTCCGGCGGCTGGGAGGGCCGCCTGGTGCCCACCATGGACAACACCTGGGGGGACCTCGCCCTGCCCGCGGGGTCGTCCGTCGAGGAACCGCAGATCTGGACCATGCGGTGGACCGAGAGCGATGCCCCGGACGCACGCTGGGAGCAGATCCGGGCGACATACGGCAACCGGGCACGGGTGCTGCCCCCGGTGCCCGCCGCGAAGGCCCCCGACCCGCTCGACCAGGCCTTTGTCGCACGGGTCCTGGCCGGAGAGCAGCCCCTTGTGCCCTGGGACGAGAGCTGGAGCGTGGCGCTCTTCTCGTCGAGCCGCGGAATCCCGGACCCGGACGGGCTGCTGGGCAACAAGGGGCTGGTGACCGAGGAGTTCGTACGCGTCCCGGTGCCGGGCCTCGGCACGGTCGCCCGGGTCCGGTCGATCGTCGAGACCGACCACCGCGGGCCCGCCGATCTGCACGTCGGTGCGGCAGCGGCCAAGCGGGTGTGGTGGAACGGCGAGAGGCTGCCCACGGGCCGCGGATACCTGGCGTCCGTCGGGGTGTCGGTGGACCGGCCCCGCAACCTCCTGGAGTACGAACTGTCCGACGCCGAGGACCGCCCCTCGATGATCTCGGCCACGGCCCAAGCCCCGTTGGGCAGTTACTTCTGTTTGTCTCTGCCGGACGGGTTCGCGGCGCGTCCGCAGTTCATGTGTCTGCCGGAGGGCGTACGGCCGGACGGCGGCGTCACCTACCGGGGCCGTCTGTGTCTTCCCGACGGTGGGGAGCGGGCGGTGCTCGTGGTGGGCGCCGCGGCGGGAGTCACCGTACTGCTCGACGGCGCGGTCGTGGCGCGGCAGGAGAAGGTCGAGTACTACGAGTCCGACTGGGGCGCCGTGCCGATGTTCTTCCGCCACGAACTGACCCTCTCGGCGGGCGATCACGTGCTCGACGTCGTGACCGACAGCGTCCGCGCCCGTGATGCCGTGTTCGTCGACCTCGTGGCGGGAGAAGGCGTGACCGCGCTGGTCAGCGGCGCCGGATGGGAGGCCGGGACGGGGCAGTGGCGCGGGCGTACGGTCGAACACGAGGGCAGGTGGGGCGAGTTGCAGCACTGCCATGCCGCCGTACGACCGCATCCCTTGCCGGACACCGAGTGGCTGACCGGCAAACCCGTGCTCGGCACCGCAGTCCTGCCCCTGCGGTCCACCGATGAAGTCCGCCCCCGTGCACAGCGTTTCCGCTTCACCGTGCCCGCGGGGACCGTGTCGCTCAGGCTGCCGCTGGCGCTGCCCGCACGAGTGAGGGCCGCGGACGGCGCTGAACACTCACTCGAAGGACAGCTACTGCCCCTGCCTCAACCTGCCTCGGAGGCAACGGAGTTCGAGGTCGTCACCGAACCGACCACCGTGCTGCGGGGCGGCTCCGCCTGGTGCGGGCCGGTGCGCGTCCGTACCGTGGCGGCGCCCCTGCCCCTCGGGGACTGGCAGTCGCTGGGTCTTGGCGGTTGGAGCGGCGGTGTGACGTATGCGCGCGAGGTGGAGGTGCCCGCCGGGCCGGACCCGGTGCTCGACCTGGGGCGGGTGCGGGGGAGCGTCGCGGTTCTTCTCGACGGGGAACCGGTCGGCGAGGCGTTCTGCGCGCCGTACCGCTTCGAGCTGCGCGGTGCCGCCGGGCGCACCGTGCGGATCGACGTGACCGTCCACAACACCCTGGCCCCGTATCTCGCCGAAGCCACCCCCACCGCCTGGGCCTTCCCCTCCCAGCTGACGTCCGGGCTGATGGGGCCGGTGACGCTCAGGATCCCGGAGTCAGCCGCCGGTGAGTGACCGGGTGGAGTCCCGCAGCACCAGTCCGGGCGCGAACACCCTTGCCTCATGGGCGTGTTCGGCGCGGGCCTCCACCTCGTCGAGGAGCATCTCCACGGCGGCCCGGCCGAGATCCTCGACGGGCTGCCGGACCGTCGTCAGGGTCGTCCCCACGAAGCTCGCGATGTCGAGGTCGCCGTACCCCACCACCTGTACGTCCTCGGGGACCTTCACACCCCGCTCGGCCAGGCCCCGGCACAGCCCGGCGGCGAGGAAGTCGTTGGTGCAGAACACCCCGTCGGGCAGTTCGTCGAGCCCCCGGGCGATCTCCATGCCGTACGCCACCGTCATCTCCTCGGCGACCACCTGGCCCAGCCGCGCCTCGCGCCGGGTGCGCACGGCCTGCCGGGCACCCTGGTAGCGGTCGGCGCACTGCCGTATGGACCGTTCGCCGTTCACGACCAGGATGTCGCGCGCCCCGCACTCCAGGAGGTGCTGCACGGCGATACGGCCGCCGGCGATGTCGTCGACGGAGACGGAGCAGCCGTCCTGCGCGGGCATCGCACGGTCCGCCAGTACGAGGGGAATGCCCCGCTCGCGCAGCCGTGTGAGCCGGGTGGGGTCGGCGCTGAGCGGGACGACCACGGCGCCGACGGCGCGCTGTTCGACGAGCATGGTGAAGTAGCCCTGCTCGCGCTCCGGGGCGTCCCCGCTGTGGCAGAGCACCAGGGAGTAGCCGTGGTCGTAGGCGGCGTCGGCGGCGCCCCGCGCGATGCGGGCGTAGAAGGAGTTGGTCACGTCGGGCAGGACCAGGCCGATCGAGGACGTGTGGCCCGTGCGCAGTCCCGCGGCGCCCGGATGGGGCACGTAGTCGAGCGCCGCGACCGCGTCACGGACCCGCTCAGCCGTGGCGGCGTTCACGCGCTCCGGGCGGTTCAGCACGTTCGACACCGTCGACACCGACACTCCGGCGGCGGCTGCGACGTCCTGGATCCGGGCGGGGCGAACCGGGATGGCGTCCACCCCCCTCGCTGTGACAGCCGTGCGACCAGGCACGACGTGGTCCTCATGGGCGACGCAAGTCTACCCCGACGGCGGTTGAAACGTTTTTCAGCCCGCAGGGCCGCCGGGCCTTCCTGCAAACCCTCGCCTGACGAGCATCAGCACGCCCTCGCTGCTTGTCCACGGCCCGTGCTCCATTCCCGGATGCCGGTACGCGTACATCCCCGCGGTGAACGTCTCGCCGAGGCGCAGGTCGGTCAGCGAGCCCTCGACGAGGTACACCTCCTCGAAGTAGTCGTGCCGGACGCTGCCCTGCGCACTGCTGTCCGTGCCCGGCTCGTACCGTTGCAGCACGGTGGCGTCCCCGGTCCGCGGATCCTCGGCCAGCACCTGCTCCCACACGCCGTCGGCCGCACCGGGCGGCCGGAGCCACGGCGCCTCGGGACGGTGGAACTCGGACTGCGGTCTGCTCATCGGCGGTGCTCCTCACTGTGTCGACCGAGTTCAGCACAGGCGACGCGCCATTCACCCTCTGTCGTACCGTCCGGCACCACCCGCGACCGGCAGGTCGCCGACTGTGCCGGGCCCTTTCGAAGTGGGACGCTGGGACGAGAGGCATCCGCCGAGGGGACTCGGGAGGGCCCGATGGGACGTGACGTACCTGCCCTGGTGTTCACGCGCGAGGACCGCCGCCGCTACCGGGACAAGATGCACCTCTGTCTCGACGTGCTGGCGCAGATGCTGCGCGAGTCGGGCTTCGAGAGCGAGCGCCCCCAGGTCGGGCTGGAGATCGAGCTCAACCTGGTGGACGACGACGGACGGCCGGCGATGCGCAACACCGAGGTGCTCCAGGCGATCGCCGACCCCGCCTGGTCGAGCGAGCTCGGCCGCTTCAACCTGGAGATCAACATCCCGCCCCGGCAGCTGACGGCCGGCGGCCCCGGCGCCTGGGAGCAGGCCATCCGCGACGCCCTCAACCACGCCGAGGAACGCGCCTCCGACGTGGGCGCACACATGATCATGGTCGGGATTCTGCCGACGCTGGGGGAGTCGGACGTGGGCGAGTCCGCCCTGTCCGGCGACCCGCGGTACAAGCTGCTCAACGAGCAGATCTTCGCGGCCCGCGGCGAGGACCTGCGCATCCGGGTGGACGGCGTGGAGCGCCTGTCGATGTACGCCGACGCCATCACCCCCGAGGCCGCCTGCACCAGCACCCAGTTCCATCTGCAGGTCGCCCCGAAGGAGTTCGCGCCCTACTGGAACGCGGCCCAGGCGATTGCGGGCGTACAGATCGCCCTGGCCGCCAACTCGCCCTTCCTGTTCGGCCGGGAGTTGTGGCGAGAGACGCGCATCCCGCTGTTCGAGCAGGCCACCGACACCCGCCCGCAGGAGATCAAGGCCCAGGGCGTACGGCCGCGGGTGTGGTTCGGCGAGCGGTGGATCACCAGCGTCTTCGACCTCTTCGAGGAGAACGTCCGCTACTTCCCGGCCCTGCTGCCGCTGTGCGACGAGGAGGACCCGCAGGCGACGCTCGACGGCGGCGGCGTCCCGCAACTGGGCGAACTGACCCTGCACAACGGCACGATCTACCGCTGGAACCGCCCTGTGTACGCCGTCACGGAAAGCGGCCCGCACCTGCGCATCGAGAACCGAGTCCTGCCCGCAGGCCCCACCGTGGCCGACATCATCGCCAACGGCGCCCTCTACTACGGCCTCACCCGCGCCCTGGTCGACGAGGACCGGCCGGTGTGGACTCGGATGTCCTTCGCGGTCGCCGAGGAGAACCTGCACGCCGCCGCCCGTGACGGCATCGACGCCCGCCTGTACTGGCCCGGCGTGGGCGAAGTCCCGGTCACGGAACTGGTGTTGCGGCGCCTGCTGCCGCTCGCCCACCGGGGCCTCGAACTGGCCGGCATGGACGCGACCTGGCGCGAACCCCTGCTCGGCATCGTCGAGCAGCGCTGCGTCACGGCCCGCAACGGCGCCCTGTGGCAGGCGGAGACGGTCCACCACCTGGAGAAGACCGGCATCTTTGGCCGCCAGGAGGCGCTGCGCCGGATGACCACCACATACATGGACTACATGCACCTCAACGCGCCTGCGCACACGTGGCCCGTGGACTGACGCCGACCTTGCACAAGGCGAATTCGACCGTGACGTCGACCCCCTCCATAAGGTAATCTAAAGGCAAAGAAACATTCGATGTACGGCAAAGGAGGCACCGGTGTTCGATCTTCGGACAGAGGCAGAGATGAGGCTGCACTCGGAAAAGACGGCCAGGGAACTCGCCCTGAAGAAGCAGCGTGAGGAGACCCTGACGGCTCCTGGCGCCGGCGAGGAGAGTGCGAGCGCTGAAACGCAGCCGCCACCGACATAGCGCGCCGGTCGATCGGCCCCCTCTGTCGGAGGGTGGCTGACCTGCGTCTTGTGTGCGGGGAGGCGTGATGGAACGCTTCCTGTCCACGGCGGCAGGGGAGCGTACCGATGGACCTGGAGCTACGGCATCTGCGCGTCCTGTGTGCGATCGCGGACGCCGGGAGCGTGGGCCGCGCCGCCTCGGACCTCGGCTACTCGCAACCCGCCATGAGCACCCAACTCCGGCGGATCGAGCGCCACTTCGGGCAGCCGCTGTTCGAGCGCGGGGCGACAGGGGTCAGGCCGACACGGTACGGCGTCGAGGTCGTCACCCAGGCCCGCGACGTCCTGGCCCGTGCCGCCGCGATCGGGTGCCGTCCGGCCGCCGGTGCCACGAGCAGCCGTAGGACCCTGCGTGTCGCGGCGACCAACTCGCCGGTGCTGTCCGGCATGGTCTCGCGGGTCCGGGCCCGGCTGCCGGACGTCACGCTCGCGGTCAGCAGCGTGTACGCCTCCTCGCGGATCGTCGAACTCCTGGAGGACGGCGAGGTGGACGCGGCCGTGGCCGCGGACTACCCCGGGATGGAACTGAAGCATGCGGACACGGTCACCCACCGAGGAATCGTCACCGAGCCCACATTCGTGGCGCTGCCCGCCCGCCATCGCCTCGGACACCGCGCCCAGGTCTCGCTCGCCGATCTGGCCGAGGACGCCTGGTTCCTGACACCGGACGACGGGGCGGGCTGGCCGGGAGTGTTCTACACGGCCTGCGCGGCGGCCGGATTCTCACCGGTCGCCGTACATGAATTCCTCGGTGACCAGCTGCAGTTGCAGAGCATGATCGCCGACGGCCTCGGGGTCTCCGTCGTGCAGGCGACGCTGCGGCCGATCCCGGACGTGGTGATCAGGCCGCTGATCGGTACGCCGCTGTGGTGCCGCTATGTGCTGGCCTGGCGGCATGACGCGGTTGCTGAGGACGTGGTGGAGGAGCTGTTCCACTCCGCCGCCTCCGCATACCGCGAACTTGCCGGGCGGTCACCGCACTTGAGGGCGTGGGCCGCACGCACTTGGCGGGAAAGCGGGGCGTAGCCGGAGTCGGGGCGGACGGGTGTTATTGGGCGACGGGTGTTATGGCCGGCCGGAGCACAGTGCTATGTCACATTCCATTGTTGAGGGCATCCGGCGCTGAGATGGTGCCTCACGCGCCTCAACACCCTTATCGAGGCGCATCCCTCCGCAGAGGAGTCCAGAGATGCGCTACCTCTTCGCGCTGCCCAGACGCGCCGCCGTCACCCTCGCCGTCTGCACCACCCTCGCGGGCATGCTGTCGGTGCCGGCGCTTGCCGCACCCCCCGCCCGGCAGGGCGCCGCCCTCGCGGCACTGGCCCGGAAGGTGCCGCCGCCCACCGGCTCGACCGCCACCGCCGCGGACCAGCCGGCCGTACAGGCCCGCCCGCTCGCCACGGCCCAACTGCCCCCGCTGAAGCCGACCGGACCGAAACCCGAACCGAAGCCGGTCTCGTGCACCCCGGCCGACTTCGCGAACAGGGCCGGTTCAGCGCTCGTCACCTTCGTCGAGGCCTCGACCACAGATTGCATCAACACCCTGTTCGCAGTGACCGGCACCGACGCCCGCGACATCTTCCGCCAGTCCAAGATGGTCACCGTGGCGAAGGCCTTCAGGCGAGAGGCGCAACGGTATCGGGGCGACAACACCTCCGGGGTGTGGCAACTCGTCCTGTTCCTGAGGGCCGGCTACTACGTCCAGTTCAACCACCCGTCCGACGTCGGTCCCTACGGCGCACCCCTGGCCCAGGCCGCCACCCGTGGCCTGGACGCCTTCTTCGCCAACCGGCACTCCCGGGACGTGACCGCGGAGAACGGAGACGTGCTGGGCGAGGCCGTCATCCTCACCGACAGCGCCGACCAGCAGGCCCGCTACCTGAAGGCCTATCGGCGCCTGCTCAACGCCTACGACAGCTCCTACGACGTGCTCCCCAGCATGCTCACCGCCGTCAACGACGTCTACACCCCGCTCTGGCGCGGCAACTGGAACCCGGCCTACGTCAACGCGGTGACCGCCGACCCGGGCATCGCCCGGACCCTGCACGGGTTCGCGCTGGGGCACCTGGACCTGCTCGGCACCGACCGCGCCTACCTGGACTCCAACGCCGGGATGAACGTCGCCCGTTACGTCGAACACACCGCGCTGCGCGCCACGGTCCAGCCGCTGGCCAAGGACCTGCTGGACGCCTCGAAGATCACCGGTCCCACGGCCGGGCTGTGGGTCGCGGTGGCGACCCAGGCAGACTCCTACGACCGCCCCGACTGCTTGTACTACGACATCTGCAACCTGCCCGCCCGGCTCACCGACGCCGCCCTGCCCCTCACCCACACCTGCGACGCGACCCACACCGTCCGGGCCCAGGCACTCACCTCGGCCGAACTCGACGCGGTATGCGCCGACCTCGACGCCCAGGACCCGTACTTCCACGATCTCGTCAAGGACGACGGCCCCATACCGGGCCAGTACCTGTCGACGGTGCAGCTCGTCGTCTTCGCCAGCCGCGCGGACTACCAGACCTACGCCGGGGCGATCTACGGCGTCAGCACCGACAACGGCGGCATCACGCTGACCGGAGACCCGGCCGACCCCGCCGACCAGCCCCTCTCGATCATGTACCAGAAGCCCTCCGACGACGGCTTCACGGCCCGCGTCTGGAACCTCAACCACGAGTACACGCACCTCCTCGACGCCCGCTACGACATGAAGGGCGACTTCACCCGGCAGACGTCGGTGCCGGACGTCTGGTGGATCGAGGGCCTGGCCGAATACGTCTCCTACGGCTACCGGGGCATCACCGACGAGCAGGCCGTCGGCGAGGCGGGCAAGCACACCTACCGGCTGAGCACGCTGTTCCAGAACACCTACGCGAACAGCGACGTGATCCGCACCTACCCCTGGGGGTATCTCGCGGTCCGCTACATGTTCGAGAACCACCCCGCGGACATCCAGCGCATGCTCGCCCGCTTCCGGGTCGGCGACTACACGGGCGGATACGCCCTCTACGCCTCCGACATCGGCACCCGCTACGACGCCGACTTCGACCAGTGGCTCACGGCATGCGCCGACGGCGCCTGCTCCGACACGCCCGCCCCCGGACGGCGCAGCGAGTCGGTGTTGTAGTCCGGACGGGGCTGAGGCCAGTGCTGGGGCGCGAGCGGCGCGCTGAACGCCGAACTAAGGGCGTGATGCCGGACTCCTGCGGATGCGCTGCGGGCCGAAATGGAGTATTGGACGCGCCCAAGATCCCAAATTACTACTTAGTGCATGTATATGCTCACACTAAGTAGTCAATCCAGGGCTTTGCGCCCGGGTGAGAAAGGGTCAACCATGCGCAGGTTTCAGCGCGCTGCGGTCGTAGCCGTAGCGGTGGCGGGGCTGTCCGTTCTCGGTGTCGGTGTCGGCTTCGCCGACGACGCCGACGGGCCGCGGCAAGCCACCGAAGTCACCCCGCCGTGGCACTTTGCGCCGACGGTGAGTTCCAAGAAGGCGACGCCGGAGCAGGCACCCAGATACACGGTGCCGGAGTTGGATCTCAATCGGTTCATCGATGCGTTCGTCGCCCCGGCTTCCAAGGATGCGAGCGACAAGTAGCCAGGCGCCAAGGGGGCGAGCGGCTCCGTAGCCCGCGCCCCGGTCGGCCCAGATACGTCAGAGCAGCAAAGGCAGCCCGGACGCGCTAAGACCCATCAGGGGTGCGCGCCCGGGCTTTTGCCGTTTTCCGCCCCCTCCAAGGCCTTGGCGCACGCCGGTCGACGGCGACCGCGCCCGGGCCTCGATCGTGTTCGGGGACAAGCACATGTTCCGTCACCCGGGGACCCGTGATGGAAAGACCTCCAACAAGGGGATGGAAATCAATCACCTGTATTCATGAATGCCGGACCGGGGTGGGTTCCCGATCCGGCCCTTTCGGCTTTCTGGGATCCCGGCGGACGGCCGGCTTTTCCGGGCATGCGAAAACACCGGTGCCCCGGCTTGCGGCCGGGGCACCGGTGTGAGCTTTTCTGTTACTTGCCGCCGACGCTGTTGTTGCAGCCCATGGACGAGCCCAGCGAGGTCGACTGCGCGCCCTCGTTGCCCTCGCCGTTCAGGGCGCCGCCCAGCAGGCCGTTGAGCAGTCCGACCTGGCCGAGGATGTCCAGGTTCAGGTCGTGTGACCTGCAGGTGGTGCTCTGCAGGACGGTGTTGCCGCCGCCCTTCCCGCCGTCGTCGTGGGCCTGAGCGGTGCCGGCACCCAGGAGTCCGACGCTGACGGCGGCGACCAGGACGGCAGCCTTGCGAAGCTGGTGCATGTCATCTCCGGTGGAGTGAAGTGGATGCGACCTGCGATAGATCGACTTCGTGCAGTTGTGGAGGTTAATAAGAAATATCCCCGGAACATCAGGCGGCGCGCCGAATTCGGAAAATGACTCACTACCCTGGTCGATGGCCCGGAAATAATCCTTGTGAGTGAACCACGGCGTAAGCAGATATTGAGGCCCGCCAACTTGGCCGACTGCCGGGCGAGTTGTTGCGCGCCCTGTGCGGCTGACGCACGCTGGTCACATGGGTGAGCACGACGGCCCCACGCTGATCACTTCCGTCCAGCGGGCCTTGCGGCTGCTGGAGGCGGCGAGCGCGCACGAGAACGGCGCGCCCGCGAAACAGCTGGCACGGGAGACGGGGCTGCCCCTGGCCACCGCCTATCACCTGCTGCGGACGCTGGTCCACGACGGATACCTGCGGAAGCTGGGCGACGGCGCTTTCGTGCTCGGCGACAGACTGCAGACGCTGCGGACCACGGGCCGTGGGCAGGCACTGCTCAGCCGGGTCCGCCCCACGCTCGCCGCACTGCGGGACGAGTTCGCCACCGCCGCCTACCTCACCTTCTACGAGGACGGCGAGATCCGCGTCGCCGAGATCGTCGACAGCGCCCGGGCACCCCGCGTCGACCTGTGGGTCGGGTTCGAGGACGCCGGGCACGCCACCGCGCTGGGCAAGTCGGTGCTGCGGGAACTGGACGACGAGGCCCGCAAGGACTACCTGTCCCGGCACCACCTGGCCGACCTCACCCCGCGGACGATCACCAGCCGGCCGGAGCTGCTCCGGAGGCTGGATGCCTCACCCGTGGCCCCGGCGGTCACGGACCTGGAGGAGTACACCCTGGGCACGGTCTGCGTCGCCGTCCCCGTCTACAGCGGTGACACCCTCGGCTCGCTCGGTGTCTCGATGCCGGTGGACCGGCTCTCCCGGCTGCCGGCGATCCGGGCGCGGCTGCTCCCCACGGCGGACCGTGTGACGAGGAGTCTGTCGCTCACTATCTGAAAAACCTCTGCTTGTGACGGCCGGGGCCCACCCCGTTTCCTGGATGAAACAGACATTTCAGTGGCGGGCTCCAGGACCGACGGCCCCACACAGATGAGGACTGCAGACACAAGATGAGTCAGGCCCGAGACCATGGCGGCGGACACTGGCCCATACGGTCGCTCAGACGCGCCGTCGCGCGGCTGGCCGCGGGGGCACCCGTCCTGCCCGTGCTGATCGTCTCCGTGATCGTGCTCGCCGACCTGGCCGGCGGAGCCGGGATCACCTGGCTGCCGATGCTCGCGGCCGGTCCCGCCCTGGCCGCCACCACCAACGGCCCGCGCGGTGTCCTGTGCGTCGGCCTCCTCGCCGCGGCGCTGGGCGGCTCGCTCGGCACCCGCAACGGTGTCCCGGGCAGCGAGCTGGCGGCCGTACTGTCCGCTCTGGCGGCCGTCACCCTGGCGAGCGGACTGGCCAGCGCGCTGCGCGGGCGCCGCGAACGCGTGCTCGCAGCCGTCCGTTCGGTCGCGGAGACCGCCCAGCATGCGCTGCTCACGCCCGTCCCGGCGACCGTCGGCCCCTTCCAGGTGGCCGTCCGCTACAGCGCCGCCGCGGCCGAGGCCCGGATCGGCGGCGATCTCTACGCGCTGATCCCCACCCCGTACGGCGTACGGCTGATCGTCGGCGATGTGCGGGGCAAGGGGCTGCCGGCCGTGGGAACCGCCGCGCTGGTGCTCGGGATCTTCCGGGAGGCCGCCTACGACGAGCCAGATCTCCTGGCCGTCGTCGACAGGATCGAGCGGAGCCTCGCCCGCAACCTCGGCAGCGACGACTTCGTCACCGCCGTGGTCGCCGGATACCCGAGGGCCGGGCAGCTGGAAGTGGTGAACTGCGGACACGCGCCCCCGCTGCTGGTGCGCGGGGACGGCAGCGTCACGTCGGTGGAGTCCACGCACCCGGCCCCGCCTCTCGGGCTGCGCGCGCTCACCGATCACACCCCTCGCCTCCAGGTGCTGCCCTTCGCCGAAAGGGACCAGCTGCTGCTCTACACCGACGGCGTCACCGAGGCCCGCGACCGGGGCCGGGCGTTCTATCCGCTCGACGAGGGGCTGGCGCGCCATGTGTCCGACGACCCGGCGCACACCCTCGGCGCGCTCCACGACGAACTGCTGGCACATGTCGGCGGCCGTCTCCACGATGACGCGGCGCTGCTTCTGATCCGTAAGCCGGCCCTCGCCGAGCTCGTCGCCGACGCGGAGCCCGGCGGCAGGGACCTGGCCTCCGAGGCCGCGTGACCGGAAGGTGCCGTCGGTTTCACCGTGCGGCGGTTCGGTCGGCGGCCGGTTCCCGCCATGTCTCGGCGGCCGTGAGCGGAACCAGGGCCGGTGGCGGTGCCGAGGTCGTCAGCTCGATACGGCGTCCCTCGGCCGACGAGCGGAGCAGGGCGGTCATCGTCTCCAGCACGTGCAGGGCGAGAGCGCCGCTCGCGCGATGCGCCCGCCGTCCGTCGGCGGTGAGGAAGTCGAGCAGCCCGAGGCCGCGTGCGCCGTCGACGTAACCGGCTGAGGGCGGGAGTGTGCGCCACTGGGTGCCGCCGAGTTCGAAGAGCCGTACCTCGCCGTCGAAGTGGTTGGGGTCCGGCACCGTGAGCGTGCCGGTCTCGCCGTGGACCTCTATCGGGGCGGCCGTGGTGGCGACGCCGTCGAAGCTCGTCGTGATCGTGGTGAGAGCACCGCCCGCGTGCTCGAGCACACCGGAGACATGACTGTCCACCTCGACCGGAATCCGTTCGCCCGCGCGCGGACCGGAACCGATCACGCGCTCGGTGCGCAGTCGGCCGGCCGCCCCGATCACCGCACGCACCGGACCCAGCAGATGAACCAGGGACGCGAGGTAGTACGGCCCCATGTCGAGCAGGGGGCCGCCACCGGCGGTGTAGTAGAAGTCGGGGTGGGGATGCCAGCGTTCGTGTCCCGGGGTGACCATGACGGCCGAGGCGAACTGTGGGCGCCCGATGCTTCCCGCCTCCAGGGCCGCCCGCGCCGTCTGTACTCCGGTGCCGAGGACGGTGTCCGGCGCGCATCCCACGCCGACCCGGGCCTTCTCGGCGGCTTCCAGGACGGCCTGGGCGTCGGCGAGGGTGGCGGCCAGTGGCTTCTCCCCGTAGACGTTCTTCCCGTGGGCGATGGCGCCCAGGGCTATCTCGGCGTGGGCGGCGGGGACGGTCAGATTCAGCACCGTGTCCACGTCCGGGCTGCTCAGCAACTGCTCGACGGTCAGCGCCCGGGCGTCGGGCAGCTCGGCGGCGACCGCGGCCGACCGCGCGGAGTCCAGGTCGGCGACCGCGGTGACGCGTACGGCGGGATGGCCGCGGAGCGTGACCAGATACGCGCGGGAGATGACGCCGAGACCTACGACGCCGATGCGGTGCGCGTCGCCCACAGCATGCCCCTCTCGATGACGGTGCGGACGTTCGGGTTCTCCAGTACGTCCAGGCTGTGCCCCGGTGTCGTCACCACGATCCGCCCGGCTCCCCATTGCCGGGTCCAGATCGCCGGTGAGGTGACGGGCCGCTGCCAGGGCTGCCAGGCGCGGGCGGGGTGCGTGGTGGTGGCCAGGACGTCGATCAGGTCGTCGTGGAGCACCCAGTACTGCTCGGTGCACAGCTCGAAGTCGTCGAGCCCCTCGGTGACCGGATGCTTACGGCCCAGTTCGGTGATGTCGATGGTGTGCGGCAGGAAGTTGTCCTCCGCCTCGCCCCGACGCTCGCACGGCTCCTTGCCGGGGTGGCACGCGAACTGGCCTCCGACCAGCTGCAGATAGTCGGAGCAGCCGCGGAACGAGTCGGCGACACCGCCGTGCCAGCCGGTGAAGCCGGTGCCGGCCGTGACCGCCGCGCTCAGTCCCGACACCTGCTCGGCGCTGATCTCCGACATCGAGATGCACTGCACCACCAGGTCGGTGCGGGCCATCTCGGCGGTATCGGCGTAGACGTCGGTCGACTCCTCGACCCGGACGGTGAAACCGCTGCTCTCGAGGAAGGGCAGGAACAACTCGGTGGCCTGGACCGGCCGGTGCCCCTCCCATCCGCCTCGGACCACCAGGGCTCTCTTCGGCTGCATCCTGTTCCTTCACCCCGTCGTACGGAGTCCTCACTATGCGTCAGTCACCCGCGCCCGGCAACGGGCTGCCGGATACGCGAAAGTTTCGCGGCTGTGGAGCCCTCGACCCGGGTCAGCGGGTGGCCGAGGTGGCCGACGCGCGGGCTTCGACCAGCCAGCAGGCGGCGGTGAAGCGGACCTCCGTGCCCTGCACGAAGGGGTCGAACGCGGCGCGGGCCGTGTTGATGACCTGTGCGCGGGTCGGCTCGTCGACCTCGCGAAGAGCCAGACCGACCGGGCCGAGCCGGGTGAGGTAGTGGACCAACTCGCTCTCGGGCAGGGCGCAGGACACGTCGATCGGCCGGATGTCGATCCCGCTCCAGCCGCTCTCCGCCAGGATGCGGCGGACCCGGTCCGGGTCCGCGAAGGCGAACTGACCCGGCTCTTCCGGGCGGCGGACGGGCAGGTCGGGCAGCAGCGGTGCCGCCGCGCGTTCGGCCGTCGTCATGAACGGGTTCTCCGCAGGGCCGCGCCAGGCGATGAACCGCAGCGGGGCCTCGTCCGTCGCGGCACGCCGGAGGTTCGCGAACGCCCGCACGGAGTCGTTGAAGAACATGACGCCGAAGCGTGAGATGACGGCGTCGAAGGTGGCGGGCTCGAAGGCGTGGTCCTGGGCGTCGGCGAGGACGAAGGACGCCGGTGTGCCCTCGCGTTCGGCACGCGCCCGGGCGGCGGCGATCACCGGTTCGGAGATGTCGACGCCCACGCTGCGGCCCGCCGCACCGAGCCGGCGCGCGGCGGCCAGCGTGACGCCCCCGGTGCCGCAGCCGACATCGAGCACACGGCTCGCGTGTCCGGCGGCCACGGCATCGACGAGCAGGTCTTCGAAGGGCTTGAACATCCCGTCCAGCACCGCCTGCAGCTCGACCCAGGCATTGCCGCCGGGCCCCTTCCAACGGGCCGCCTGATCGTCATTGCTTCCGCGCCTGACGTTCATGAACGCCTCCTCCGCTTGCCTTGGTCCGGTCGAGATGACACCGTGCCACTTCAAGTCGACTTGAGGTAAAGAGCATGACGGAGCTGGACATCGCCGAGGTGGTGCAGCGCGCCGGAGTTCCCGCCTCCACCCTGCGGTTCTACGAGGAAAAGGGGCTGATCGCCGCGAGTGGCCGGCGGGGTCTGCGCCGTCAGTACGACCCCGCCGTACTGGAGCGCCTGGCGCTGATCGCGATGGGGCGCACCGCCGGGTTCTCGCTCGACGAGATCGCGCGCATGTTCGCGTCGGACGGACGGCCGCGCATCGACCGCCAGGTGCTTGCGGCCAAGGCGGAGGAGCTGGACCGCACGATCCGCGAACTGGGCGTCCTACGCGACTCCTTGCGGCACGCCGCAGCCTGCCCCGCCCCGAGCCATATGGAGTGCCCCACCTTCCGCCGCCTCCTCAAGGCGACCGCCTCGGGCGCTGCCGCCGCACCGAGGAAGCGGGCACCGCGCTCACCGCGGGAGCGCTGACGGATCCTGTGGGACCACCAGTCCCTCAAGCAGAATCGGCGTCGTACTCCTGCCGGGACCGCTCGACCTTTTCGAGGTTGTCGGCGGACCATTCGGCGAGATGCGCGAAGAGCGGGGCGAGGCTGCGGCCGAGTTCACTGATCTCGTACTCGACCCGGGGCGGGACCTCCGGGTGGTACGTGCGCACGACGAGACCGTCGCGTTCCAGCTGCCTCAGCCGCTGGGTCAGGACCTTCGGCGTGATCCTCGCGATGCGCCGCTCCAGCTCGACGAACCGCTGCCGGCCGTGCGTGTGCAGGCTCCACAGGATCGGTGTGGTCCACCGGCTGAACACGATGTCCACGACCGGACCGATCGGACAGGCAACTTCCGGATCCGTCCCGGCAGTTGCCGCCTGCATGCCCCTGACCGCCATGCGCATCCCTCCGGGATAGCCACTTTCCCCTAGGTACCTACTATATCGGCGGTGTTAGCGTCCTGAAGGCGGCCGGGGACCAGCACTCCGCGGCGTCCACGCCCACTCAGGGCATCGACAACACACCGAATGAACAGGGGAGTTGACCGTGATCGTAGTGACGGGGGCGACTGGCAACGTCGGCCGATCGCTCGTGCAGGCCCTCGCAGCCGGCGGTGCGCAGGTGACCGCGACATCCCGGGCCGTATCGGTCGCGGACGCGCCGCACGGCGTCCGGCACCGACAGGCGGACCTGACCGATCCGGAGAGCCTCCGTCCGGTGTTCGACGGCGCCGAGGCGCTGTTCCTGCAGAACGGCGGCCCCAGCGCGCACCTGCTCAGCCCGCGGGACATCCTCGACGTCGCCAAGACCGCCGGGATCGAACGAGTCGTGCTGCTCTCCTCCCAAGGGGTCGTGACCCGGCCGGAATCGGCCTCGCACGGGGGTGTCGCACGCGCCATCGAGGACGCCGTCCGGCAGTCGGGCCTGGGCTGGACGATCCTGCGGCCGGGCGGCTTCAACTCCAACACCTACGCCTGGGCCGAGTCCGTGCGCACCCGACGAGCGATCGCCGCGCCGTTCGCCGACATCGGCCTGCCCACGATCGACCCGGACGACATCGCCGAGGTCGCCGCCGCGGCCCTGCGCGAGGACCGCCACACCGGACAGACCTACGAGCTGACCGGACCCGCCCTCACCACGCCCCGCCGGCAGGCCGAGGCGATCGGCGACGCCCTCGGCGAACCGGTGCGCTTCATCGAGCAGACCCGAGCCGAGGCCCGCGCACAGATGCTGCAGTTCCTGCCCGAGCCGGTGGCCGACACGACGCTCGACATCCTCGGCAAGCCCACACCAGCCGAGCAGCGCATCAGCCCCGACGTCGAGCAGGTCCTCGGCCGCGCGCCCCGGACGTTCGCCGAGTGGGTGCGGAGCCACATTGCCGCGTTCCGATAGATCCTCGCACCGGCCCAAGGTCTGTGCGGGCCCCGCCGGTTGATCCCGGCGAAGCCCGCTCACGCAGAACGTTGAGAGCGCTCTCGCTTCATGCGCGGCAGGGCTTAGCGGGGGATCGAAGGGAGGTCCACGCCAATCCCGAGCGGGGTGGAGGCGTGAGGGGTTCGATCGCCTCGGGCCGTGTGCCCGTGCGGACGCCCATCGCTGCACGGGGGTTGTCCTGACATTCCCTCGCACCTAAGGTCATCTCGCGGGCGCAAGCGCTTTCTGCAACCAGGCCAGGCATGGCGACCACCCCCACACTGCGCCCCAGAGGAGTGCGCATGAGCATTCGCGTCAGTCACGCGTACGGCGACTACATCGCCGTCGCGGCGCCGGACGGCACCGAGATCCTCCGCTACGTCTACCGTCCCGACCCCGATGCCTTCGAGGCGCGCAAGCCCTACGCGCATCCGGTGCGCACCCTCGCCGGACGCACCGTGACCGGCTACCGCCCCAGCGACCACCGCTGGCACAAGGGCCTGCAGATGACGGCCAGTCATCTGTCCGGGCAGAACTTCTGGGGCGGCAACTGCTATGTCCACGGCAGGGGTTATCTACCGCTGCCCGACCGCATCGGCTCCATGAGGCACGACGGCTTCCCCGCGTTCACGGTCGAGGACGACCGGCTCGCCTTCACCGAGGCCCTCACCTGGGTGGAGAACGGCGGCGCCGAGTGGGCCCGCGAGGAGCGCGGGCTCACCGTCCACTCGGTCGACCAGGAGGCCGGAGCCTGGGCCCTGGACTGGTCGATCCACCTCACCAACCTCCGCGACGAGCCACTGGCCTTCGGCTCGCCCACCACAGAGGGCCGTGAGATGGCCGGCTACACCGGCCTGCAGTGGCGCGGCCCCCGCGACTTCACCGGCGGCACCGCCTTCGGACCAGACCTCGACGGAGGAGCCGGCACGGACGCGGGCAAGCTGATGGGCACCCAGGGCCCCTGGCTGGCCTTCACCACCGAGCACGACGACGTCGACGCGCACTCCACGCTCGTCTTCGCCCACGCGCCCGAGAACCTCGACGGGCAGTCGGCGATCCACGACTCGCACTGGTTCGTGCGCTCCGAACCGATCCCCACCGTCGCGTTCTCCTGGGCGTTCTTCGAGGAGTTCGAGCTGCCGCCCGGCGAGTCCTTCGCCTACCGCTATCGGCTTGTCATCGCCGACGGCGCCTGGGACCGCGACCGCGTGGCCGGCCACCTGGCAGGTCTGGCGTGGTGACCGACCGGCCCTGAGAGCAAGCAGTTGTGAGGAATGAGGTGACCTCGGCATGCCCGGACACAGGACAAAGGGGTTCTGCGCAGCGGCCGTCGCACTCGTGCTCAGTGCGGTGCTGGCCGGCTGCGGGGGATCCGGGGAATCGGCCGGCGGCGGCAAGGTCGTGCTGCGCTACACCTGGTGGGGCAACCCCGACCGCGCTGCACGCACCGAACAGGCCGTCGCCCTGTTCGAGAAACAGCATCCGAACGTGCGGGTGCAGACGTCGTTCTCCGGCTACGACGCCTACAAGCAGAAGCTCGCCATCCAGGCCACAGGAGGCGACGCCCCCGATGTGATGCAGCTCGACTACCGCCAGATCGACCAGTACGCCTCCGGCCATGTCCTGCTCGACCTCGGGAAGGTCAAGGACGTCCTGCGCACCGCCGAGATCGACCCGGGCCTGCTGGCCACCGGCCGGGTGAACAGCACCCAGTACGCCATTCCGCAGGGCCGCGGCACCGAGACCGTCGTCTACGACGTCAAGGCATGGAAGGCGTCCGGGGTGCCCCTCCCGCGCAAGGGCTGGACCTGGCGCCAATGGGCCGACACCGTGCGGGAGTTGGCCAGGAAGACCGGCAGGCCAGGTGCCACCGACCCGGGCCAGAGCGAGGACGCCTTCGAGGTGTGGCTGCGCGGCCAGGGCAAGGCCCTCTACACCAAGGCCGGCAGCCTCGGCTTCACCGCCGGCGACCTCGCCCGCTGGTGGTCCTTCACCGACGGGCTGCGCCGGGAGGGCGCCGTCTCCCCGGCCGAACAGACCACCCAGCTCGACGGCTCCGTCGAGAACACCCCGCTCGGCCGCGGCAAGGCCACCGCCGACTTCAACTGGGACGCCCCGTCCAGCGGTTACCTCGCACTTGTCAAGGGCGGCGTCGCGCTCGCGCCGATGCCGTCCGGCGAGGACGGCACGCCCGGACAGTACTTCAAGCCGTCCATGTTCCTCGGCATAGGAGCCCACACCGGCCACCGCAAGGAGGCCGCCGCGCTGATCGACTTCCTCCTCAACGATCAGCGGGCGGCGAAGATCCTCGGCGCGACCCGCGGCATCCCCGTCAACGAGACCATCCGCAAGCAGACGGCCTCCCAGCTCAAGGACTTCGACAAGACGGTCGCCGACTTCCAGTCCTTGCTGGAGGGCTCCCTCAAGGACCCGCCGCAGGCACCGCCCTCCGGTGACAACGCCCTGCAGACCACCTTCCAGCGCGACTACGACCAGGTGTCGTACGAGCGCATGTCGCCGCGCCAGGCGGCCGAGAACTATGTCACCGAGGCGAAGGCGGAGCTGAGGTCATGACCACCACCGACATTCCCGCACCCACCGCACGCCCACCCCGGCCCGCGCCCCCCGCCGGGCGCCGCCCCAAACGCGAACGCGAGGGCGCCGCCTGGGTGTTCCTGTCCCCGTGGGTGCTCGGCGCGAGTGTCCTCACGCTGCTGCCGATGGCCGTGTCGCTGTATCTCTCCTTCACCGACTACGACCTGTTCAACCCGCCGCACTGGGTGGGCCTGCGCAACTACACGCAGATGTTCACCGAGGACCCCCGGTACTGGCGGTCGGTCGTGACGACCCTGACGTACGTCGTGATCGCGGTGCCCCTGCAACTGGCGCTCGCCCTCGTGGTCGCGCTCGCCCTCAAGACCATGAAGCGCGGCAAGGGCTTCTACCGCTCCGCCTTCTACGCCCCCTCGCTGCTCGGCGCGTCCATGTCCATCGCCCTCGTCTGGCGCGCGGTCTTCAACGACGGCGGCACCGTGGACAACCTGCTGGGCACCGGCGGCTGGGTCAACAAACCCGGCTGGGCGCTGCTCGCCGTGGCGTTGCTGACGGTGTGGCAGTTCGGTGCGCCGATGGTCATCTTTTTGGCGGGGCTGCAGCAGATACCGGCCGAGCTGTACGAGGCGGCGGCCGTGGACGGGGCGGGCAGGTGGCGGCAGTTCCTTTCGATCACCGTGCCGATGCTGTCCCCGGTGCTCTTCTTCAACCTGGTGCTGCAGACCATCCAGGCGTTCCAGGTGTTCACCCCCGCCTTCGCGGTCAGCGGCGGCAAGGGCGGCCCCGCCGACTCCACCCTCTTCTACACCCTCTACCTCTACGACCGCGGCTTCGTCGCCTCCCACATGGGCTACGCCTCCGCCATGGCCTGGGTGCTGCTGCTCGTCATCGGCGCCGTCACCGCGGTGCTGTTCCGCACCTCGCGCTCCTGGGTCTTCTACGCCTCCGAGGGGGAGCGATGACCACAACCGCCGTAGCACGAAGGCCAGTTCGCTGGAGCCGCATCGCCCTGCACCTCGGCTGTCTGGCCGCCCTGCTCGTCATGCTCTACCCGCTGGCCTGGCTGCTCGCCACCTCCCTGAAACCGGCCGACGAGGTCATCGCGAGCCTCAACCTCCTGCCCAGCCACCTGGAGTGGTCGAACTACAAGACCGCCCTGGACGGCGTGAACGGCGTGTCCATCTGGCGGCTGCTCGGCAACTCGCTGCTGATCGCGGGCGGCGCGGTCGTCGGCAACGTCGTCAGCTGCTCCCTTGCGGCCTATGCCTTCGCCCGGCTGCGCTTCCGCTTCCGCGGCCCCATGTTCGCCTTCATGATCGCCACGATCATGCTGCCGCACCATGCGGTGCTGATCCCGCAGTACATCATCTTCAACAAGCTCGGCATGGTGAACACGTACTGGCCGCTGATCCTGCCGAAGTTCCTCGCCACCGAGGCGTTCTTCGTCTTCCTGATCGTGCAGTTCATGCGCGGACTGCCGAGGGAACTGGAGGAGGCGGCGCGCATCGACGGCTGCGGGCCGTTCCGCAGCTTCTTCCAGGTGATCCTGCCGCTGACGCGCCCCGCGCTGATCACCACGGCGATCTTCACGTTCATCTGGACGTGGAACGACTTCTTCACCCAGCTGATCTACCTCTTCGACCCGGACAAGTTCACGCTCACGCTTGCGCTGCGCTCGTTCGTGGACGCCTCCAGCCAGTCGGCGTTCGGGCCGATGTTCGCGATGTCGGTGATCGCGCTGCTGCCGATCGTGCTGTTCTTCCTCGCCTTCCAGCGGTTCCTGGTGGAGGGCATGGCCAGCTCCGGACTGAAGGGGTGAGCGGGATGAGCGATGCGCGAACGCGCGAGCGGGGCGAGATCTTCGGGCCTCGCATGACCCTGTTCGCCGACATGCTGAGCGTCGGCCTCGCCACGGCAGCGGCCTGTCTGCCGCTGCTGACCGCCCCGGCAGCGCTGTCGACGGCCTGCGCGGTCCTGCGGGGCGCGCGGGAGGACCGGCCGGTAACCGCCGGCCGCTATTTCGCGCTGCTGCGGCGGCGCCTGCGGGCGGGCGACCTCGTCGTGGGTGCCGTCGCCCTGGCGGTTGCGCTGCTGTTCGCCGCGGACCTGGCGCTGGCGGGGGCGGGACTGCCGGGAGCACCGCTGTTCGCGGTGACCGCCGCCGCGATCGGTGCCTGCGCCACCGTGGTCGCCCTCAGGGCCTGCGCCCGCCCCGAGTCCCTGGACGACTGGCCGGCCGCCCTGCGCGAGGCCGCCCGGGACGCGGTACGGGACCTGGGCGGCAGCGGCCTGGTGCTCCTCGCGGTGGCGACGGCCGCCGTGTGTGCCTGGGTGCTGGTGCCTCTGGCGTTGCTGGCGCCGGGGCCGCTGGCGCTGGCGCTCACCGCCGTTGATGTGCGGTGGGCCGCCGCCCGTTCCTGATCCGGCCTGCGCCGGCGGTCACTGCTGTGGACGTGCCGCGTACGCCTCGGGCCGGCGCTGGGCGGGGATCGCCGGTGTCGGGCGGGTGATGCCGGACAGATCGCGGGCGGCCATGCTGTTGCGGTCGGTGACCGAGCGGCCGAGGGCGTGGTGCGGCCACAGTCCCGCAGCCACCCGGCGGCTGCGCTCGGTCCATTCGCGGGCCGCGGCGCTGCTCGCCTTGTAGTGGTTGACGGCGTACCCGCCCGAGTGGATCCGCAGCAGACAGAAGCCGCCGGGATAGTCCTTGACCGCGCTGACCTCCTGCATCGTGACATGCGGGGCCTGCGGCAGCACGGTGCGTTTGTTGCGGTGGGTGTGGCCCGCGTGATGGAGGAAGACGCCGGGTGCGCTCGCGTAGGCGTCGAGTATGGAGCGGGCCTGCCGGCGGCCGAGGCGCTGCCCGCCGGTCACCGGGAAGACGGAGTCCCGCACGGCCAGCGGATGATGCCCGAACACCACCGTGGGCTGGTCCCCGTTCTCCCTCAACCGGTCCCGGAACCAGGCCAGTTGCTCGGCGCCGAGGCCGCCCGCGTCGGCGCCGTTGCCGTCCTTCTCGTAGGTGTCGAGTCCGACGATCCGCAGTCCGCCGAGGTCGCGCGCGAAGTACGCGGGCCCGTCGCCGTTGAGGAACCCGTCCCGGAAGGAGTCCCCGCAACCGCCGTCACAGGACCGGCAGTTGCCGTGCCCGGGCCGGTCGTGGTTGCCGCGTACGACGAAGTAGTCCTGACCGTGGGCGCCGAAACCGTCCAGGATCTGCTTGGCCTCGGCCAGGTCCTCGGCCGCCCCGCCGGCCGAGATGTCCCCGGCGGCCAGCAGCACGTCAGCCCCGCGCCGACGGGCCTCCTCGACGACGGCCCGGCTCATGATCTCGGGATACGGCGCGCGGCCGTGTTCCTGCCTGATCCCGCGCATCAGGGGCATGCCGGTCACCAGGCCGGCGGTGGTCTCACCCAGGTGCAGGTCGTTGCAGAGCGCGATCGACAGCAGATGCCGCCCCGGCGGCGGCTGCGGCGTGGTGAAGGAATACGGGCCTCCGGCCGAGCCCAGCCCGTGGCGGTTGGTGCCGACGGCGTTGCCGCGAACGAGATGCAGCGGCGTCGGCGTCGCGGATACGCCCCGTGAGCGGGCCTGGTAGTAGTACGTCTGCCCGGGCTCCAGGTCGGTGAGCTCCACATAGTGGTGTGCCATCGGACCGTCCTCCGCCGCGACGCGGGTGAGGCGGCCGGGGTGGGTGCCGTAGACGACCTCGCCCTCGGTGACCGCGGGGAGCATGTGCCCGAAGCCGTCGTCGGTGCCGGGTACCCCGGTGTACCAGGTGATGACGGCGCGGTCCTCGGTCAGCGTGACCAGTTCCAGATGGACGGCGGCCAGCCCGTCGCGGTGGCTGTGCCTGCTCCTGCCCGCGGGGCCGCGCAGGGCATCGGCGGCGGTCCGCAGCAGGGCGGGGGTGAGCAGGGCGCCGGAACGCAGGATCTGACAGGGGTCCGGCAGGGCCGAGAGAGCGGCGAGGGGAGCGGACAGGCAGCAGCGCATGCCCCAGTGTGCCCATCCGCGGTGAACGGCGGCAGTGACATGGATGCCGGGACGGCGGCCGTAGGGCGACAAATCCCAGGTCGGCCCCACTGTGACCGGTCCGGGTGAGAATGCTCACCTCATGATGATCAGCACGGTTCGCCCCGATATGTACCGAAGTACCATCGGTTGCCTTCGGGGTCACGGGCGGCGAAGTCGCGGGAGCCGTAATCGGTGACATGCAGATCGGTGGTGATCTCGGCGCCGGCGGCCTTGGCGCGGGCGTGGACGGCGTCCGGGTCGGCGGTGACGACGTAAGCGCTGAAGGCGCCGGGCGGTGTCGGGCCGCTGCCGGGCTCCTTCTCCTCGCGTACGGAGCCCAGCATGATGCCGCCTCCCTCGGGCCAGCTGAGCTGGGCGTGCTGGACCAGGTCGCCCTCTGCGTAGACCACGGTCTCCTCGAAGCCGAAGGCCTCGACAAGGAAGCGGATCAGCGCGCGGGCGTCGTGGGCGCGCAGGGTGGGCCAGACCTGTGGGGCGGGCGGCTGCTTGCTGGTGTCGGGCGTACTGGTCGTCATGGTGATGCGCCTCCGTTTCGCGGGAGCCGGGAGCGGGAGCCTGCCGGGGGTGCCCGGCCGCTCTCACCAGGGTCACGCGGGTGGATGGTGCCCGGATTGGATGTTTCGGAACTCCTGCGCCAGCCAGGCGCTGGGTGTGCAGGAGGCCAGGGCGGCGAACTCGCGGTCGAGGTGGGACTGGTCCGCATAGCCGCAGTCGGCGGCCAGGCCCGCGAGGTCCGGCGGGCCAGGGCGGGCGGCCAGACGGCGTCGTGCCAGGTCGAAGCGGATGACCCGGGCGGCAGCCTTGGGGGTGAGGCCGATGTCGGCGCGGAAGCGGTTGCGCAGATGACGCTCACTGAAGCCGGTGTCGGCGGCCAGCTTGTCGATGCGCAGGCGACCGCCGGCGCACAGCAGCCGCTGCCAGGCCTCCGCCACCGGGGCGATCGTTTCCGCACCGTCGCCTCCGGACATGCGGTGCAGCAGCCAGTCGTCGACGACGGCGAACCGGGCGGCCCAGTCGGGTGCCTCGCGCACCTGGTCGTGCACCTCGTGCACGCCCGCGCCCAGCACGTCGTCGGCGTGGACGTCGGTCCCGGCCAGTTCCCCCGCGGGCAGCCCCAGCAGGACGCGGGCGCCGAGTGGGCTGATCGCGACCTGGATGCCGGACTGCCGCCCGGGGATGTCGATCAGGGCGGGCGTCAGGTGCAGACCGCCCAGCAGGGTGGGGTAGTCGCCGGGGGCGGCGCCCGGGTCGGGATGGGCGGCCATGCTGAGCGGCTCGTCCAGGGTGATGATCAGGGTCAGCCACGGCGAGGGCAGCCCCCGGTGCCGGCCGTGCGGGATGCCGCGCTGACGGTAGCCGGAGTACCAGCCCACCAGTCCGCGCAGCGGCGGCGCGGGCACCGCCCGCACCGCCTCGTCCACCAGCTCACCCATGCGGTCATTGTCCTGCGCCGGGCGCGGACGGCGCTACGGAAGCCCCCACGCCGTGCCGGGCTCGCTCACCGCCACCGGGGCGATGACGAGATCGGGCCGGTTGCCGGTGTACAGCAGGACCTCACGGCCCTTGGGGAGGTCGACGGCGAGGGTGCCGTCGGAGGTGGTGCGGGTGTGCGCCGGGCGGCCGTCGTCGAGAACGGCGGTCAGCCGGCCGTCAGCCAGCCCGTGGCGCAGTCGGAGCGGCTCGCCCGCCAGGCTGCGCACGCGCACGAAGCGGGTGACCCCCTTGGTGCGCACGGCGCTGACCAGGAAGGCACCCTGGGTGCGGAAGTCGTGCAGGGTGACCTCCGGCCAGGAGGACGGGACGGCGGGGAAGACCCGTACGACACCGCCCCAGCTCTGGCACAGCATGTCGTGCAAGGACTGCGACGCCGACAGCGGTGTCTCGATGACCGGACCGGCCTCGGTGTAGTGGGTGTTGGCCCGGCACGGATAGCGGGTGGTGGGGTCGAAGAACTTCTTCAGATACGTCAGTGCCGTGTCACCGCGGCCCATCATCGCGTACATCGACGCGGCGCCCGTGTAGCTGTAGCCGCGGTGCGCGCCGGTCAGGGCGTGCCAGCGCACGACCGTCTTCTCGATCAGCTCCCGCTGCTCCGGCTGGTCCCAGTTGACGAGGTAGAGCGGATAGACCATCAGCAGATGCGAGTAGTGGCGGTGGGACTGGGCGTACGGCGTCTCCGCGCCGATCATGAAGCCGTTCTCGTCGACCGGATACGGCGTCAGTCTGGCCAGTATCTCCTGCCAGCGCTGCTTGAGCGGGTCGTCGATCCCGAGTTGTGCGGTCGCCTCCAGGAGCGTGGTGCAGCCCCAACGGATCAGCGCAAGGTCGTAGTTGGTGTCCCGCGGGGGGACCACCGGGTACTCGGGCGAGAGCGTCGAGGGCAGGTGGAGCCTGCCGTCGTCGCCGGGCTGGAGGAAGTGCCAGTAGTAGTTGATCGTGCGGCGCAGCAGCGGGTGGATGGTGTCGCGCAGCAGGGCCTCGTCCATGGTGTGCCGGTAGCTCAGCCACGCGTTGTGCAGTGCCCAGGTCAGGTCGCCCACCTCGGCGCCGGTGCCGGGCATGCCGACGCCGCGGTCGGCGAACATGTCGGAGCTGCGGCCGATGCCGGCACTGTCCGGGCGGTAGGCGGAGGGGACATTTGCGACCAGCTGCTCCTGGCTCTGCCTCAACGTGCTGACCAGCGAGTCGAGTTCGAGGTGGTTGGAGCCGTGGATGAGCCAGTACTCGAGCTGGACGTTGAGGTTCCACCACACGGCGGGCCACGGCGTCGGTTCCAGCCACGGCCCGGAGGTGGCCATCACGGGGCCGCCCGCGCGGCTTGCCGACGCGACCTTGTACAGCTGGATCCAGTGGAAGCTCTGCAGCCGCTGGTCGGGGATCGAGACGAAGCTCTTGCGGTAGAACGCGTGCCACCAACGGGTGTGCTGGGAGCGGAGCTTGCCGTAGGAGCCGGCGCGCTGGATCTTCCTGAGCGAGACCTCCGCGGCCCGGGTGTCGGAGGGGTGGCTGTGGGCCACGCTGAGCAGGAGGGTGTCGCCGAAGCGGCGGTGGGCCGTCGCGGTCTGGCCGCCGCCGACGAGCGGCTGCAGCACCTGTTCGACATCGCCGGTGGTCTGGGTGGTCCAGGGCGGGTTGGCGACGTACCCCGCGGGCGGCGCCTCCTGGATCTTGCGGGGGCTGACGGCCTCCTCGGGGTGGAAGGTCCAGCGGACCTGCTCCTCGCCGTCCGCCGTCACGCGGGCGGCGAGGATCCCGTCGTGGATGAGCGCGGAGAGCGTCAGGGAGCCCTTGTCCGTGGTGACCGTGCCGGTGAGCTCGGCGTTCCACAGGCTCAGTCGCCAGTCGACGGAGGTGATGGTGCCGGCCGGGTCGAGGGTCAGGTGCCCCACGGGCAGCCGCGCGGTGCCCCAGCCGCTGCCGAACTCCGGCCGGTGGTCCTGCACTTCGCCGTGCTGCACGGTGAAGCGGATGCTGTTCGCGTCCGGCTCCCGGTACACCATGCTGCCCAGGCGCCCGTCGCCGAGGAACGGGCCCTCGTACCAAAGCGCGGGCAGCCGGCGCCACACCAGATCCTGCCCCCGCAGGAAGCCGGCCCACGCGCCGTCGGAGTCCATCCGGTTGCGGAGCTGCCAGCGGCCGTCGGGCGCGGAGGCCTCCGGGGGAGCGGTGGCGGCAGCGGCAACGCCGGGTAAGGCGGCGGCCGTCGTGGCGCCGAGCGCTGAGCCGAGCACGGTTCGTCTAGAGGTCATGGCGGGGTGCCTCCACGATGCGAACGGACGGTTCCTGACGGTTCGATTCATCGGATCTATTTTTCGGAGGAGCGTAGGACTGGTGCACGGTAGGCGTCAACGGTCCCAACGCGTCGGAGATTGATCCGATGTACGGGTGTCCTACGCAGGTTCTGCGACGGCGATGAACCGACCGGCCACCGGCCGGATGCGAACCGACCAGCCCAGCGCGGCGAGGTCGCGCGTCAGCGCCCGGGCATCGTGGAAGACCTTCACAATGCGGTACTCGCTGCCGTCGTCGAGCCGTCGCACCGCCGCCGGGACGGGATGATCCGCGAGGACGTCCTCCGTCGCGGCCTCGGCGGGCCCGTCGTCGATGAAGATCGCTTTGCCGCCCGGAGCGAGTGCTTCGGCGACGGTGCTCAAGAAGCGGGGCAACCGCGCCGGCGGGACATGCGAGAGCCAGAAGGCGAAGAAGACGGTGTCATGGCGCCGCGGCGGCCGCCACTCGAACAGGTCGGCCTCGACGAACTCGACGGTGCGTGCGTCGGTGCGCGCACGGGCGAGCGCCAGTGTCTCGGCCGCCGCGTCGACGGCCGTCACCGAGCGCGCCCGCGTGGCGAGCAGCCGGGTCCACTGGCCCGTTCCGCAGGCCAGTTCCAGCACATCTCCCGCAATCGGCAGACCGTCGATGGAGGCCAGTAGTTCCTGCAGGTCTGCGAGCTGCGCATAGGGCCGGTCGTATTCGGCCGCGCCGGCCCGGTAGTAGGCCAACTGCTCGGCCGGCAGTGCGTCGTCATCCATACCGCCGCGGTCGGCCCTGCCCCTTGGGCAGGGTCAAGGCCGACCGGACATGTGGCGCGGCGCTCAGCGCCCGTCTCAAATCCCCGGCCGTGCGCCCGGGGCCCCATGACGCCGTGCGCTGATCCGGCCTGGGACATGACACAGGCGCTCAGGCGCCGACGTACTCCGCGAGGTGCTCGCCGGTGAGGGTGGAGCGGGCGGCGACCAGGTCGGCCGGGGTGCCCTCGAAGACGATGCGTCCGCCGTCGTGGCCGGCGCCGGGACCGAGGTCGATGATCCAGTCGGCGTGCGCCATGACCGCCTGGTGGTGCTCGATGACGATCACGGACTTGCCGGAGTCCACCAACCGGTCCAGCAGACCGAGGAGTTGCTCGACGTCGGCGAGATGGAGGCCGGTGGTCGGCTCGTCGAGGACGTAGACACCGCCCTTCTCTCCCATGTGCGTGGCCAGCTTCAGGCGCTGGCGCTCACCGCCGGAGAGGGTGGTGAGCGGCTGGCCGAGGGTGAGATAGCCGAGCCCGACGTCCGCGAGACGCTCCAGGACCTTGTGCGCGGCCGGAGTGCGGGCCTCGCCCTCGCCGAAGAACTCCAGGGCCTGGGACACCGGCATCGCGAGCACCTCGGAGATGTCCCGGCCGCCGAGCCGGTACTCGAGGACCGAGGCGTCGAACCGCTTGCCCTCACAGTCCTCGCAGGTGCTGGCGACCCCGGCCATCATCCCCAGGTCGGTGTAGATGACGCCCGCGCCGTTGCACGTGGGGCAGGCGCCCTCGGAGTTGGCGCTGAACAGCGCGGGCTTGACGCCGTTGGCCTTGGCGAACGCCTTGCGGATCGGTTCGAGAAGACCGGTGTACGTCGCCGGGTTGCTGCGCCGCGAACCCCGGATCGGGCTCTGGTCGACCGAGACGACCCCGAGCTCGGCGGGGATCGACCCGTGCACCAGCGAGCTCTTGCCGGACCCCGCGACACCGGTGATCACGGCGAGCACACCGAGCGGGATGTCCACGTCGACGTCCCGCAGGTTGTTCGCCGTGGCGCCGCGGATCTCCAGCGTGCCGGTGGCCTTGCGCAGCCCGTCCTTGAGCTTCGAGCGGTCGTCGAGGTGGCGCCCGGTGACGGTGTCGCTGCCGCGCAGCCCGTCGAGCGTGCCCTCGTAGCAGACGGTGCCGCCCGCCGTGCCGGCGCCGGGGCCGAGGTCGACCACGTGGTCGGCGATCGCGATGACCTCCGGCTTGTGCTCCACGACGAGCACCGTGTTGCCCTTGTCGCGCAGCCGCAGCAGCAGGCCGTTCATCCGCTGGATGTCGTGCGGGTGCAGGCCCGCGGTCGGCTCGTCGAAGACGTAGGTGACGTCGGTGAGCGAGGACCCGAGGTGGCGGATCATCTTCACGCGCTGTGCCTCACCACCGGAGAGTGTGCCGGCGGGCCGGTTCAGCGAGAGGTAGCCGAGACCGATCTCGACGAACGAGTCGAGGGTCTGCTGCAGCGAGGTGAGCAGCGGCGCCACCGACGGCTCCGCGAGTGAGCGCACCCAGTCGGCGAGGTCCCTGATCTCCATCGCGCAGGCGTCCGCGATCGAGATCTTCTTGATCTTCGAGGAGCGGGCGTGCTCGGCGAGCCGGGTGCCCTCGCACTCGGGACAGACGGTGAAGGTGACCGCACGCTCCACGAAGGCCCGCACGTGCGGCTGCATCGCCTCCTTGTCCTTGGACAGCATCGACTTCTGGATGCGCGGGATCAGACCCTCGTAGGTCATGTTGATGCCCGCGATCTTCATCCGGGTCGGCTCCCGGTGCAGCAGGTCGTGCAGCTCCTTCTTGGTGAACTTGCTGATCGGCTTGTCCGGGTCGAAGAAGCCGGACTCCGCGTACAGCCTGGAGTTCCAGCCGCTGCCGGTGTAGCCGGGGATGGTGAACGCGCCCTCGTTGATCGACTTGCTGTCGTCGTAGAGCTGGGTCAGGTCCAGGTCGGAGACCGAGCCGCGGCCCTCGCAGCGCGGGCACATGCCGCCCACCTTGTTGAAGGTGACCTTCTGCTTGGCGCCGCCGCCCACCGAGATCGCACCGGCCGCGGAGACCGAGGGGACGTTGAAGGCGAACGCCCCGGGCGGGCCGACGTAGGGCTTGCCGAGCCGGCTGAAGAGGATCCGCAGCATCGCGTTGGCGTCGGTGGCGGTGCCGACCGTGGAGCGCGGGTCGGCGCCCATCCGCTGCTGGTCGACGCTGATCGCGGTCGTCAGACCGTCCAGGACGTCGACCTCGGGCCGCGACAGGCTGGGCATGAAGCCCTGCACGAAGGCGCTGTAGGTCTCGTTGATCAGGCGCTGCGACTCCGCGGCGATCGTGTCGAAGACCAGCGAGCTCTTGCCCGAGCCGGAGACACCCGTGAACACCGTCAGCCGGCGCTTCGGGATCTCGATGCTGACGTCCTTGAGGTTGTTCTCGCGCGCGCCGTGCACGCGGATCATGTCGTGGCTGTCTGCGGCATGCAGCGCGGACACCTGCGCGTTCGTCCTCTTCGCCGTGGTCATCGTCTCTCCATGGGTCGGGCCGGGCGGGCGCGGCAGTCGTCTTCTGCGGTCACGTTAGCCGCGGCTCACCAGAGCGCGCTTCTCGATTCCTGCTCGGTTCCCGCGCCGGGCGAGCAGCAGGACGCACGTGAGCGCGCCGACCGCCACGGTGGCGAGCCCCGAGCCGCCGAGCGTCGCGCGCGGGCCCAGCGCCGTGGCGAGCGGTCCGCCGAGCGCCGTGCCCAGCGGCGACGCGGTGAGGAGCACCGCGCTGCGGGCCGCGAGCATCGCCGCCAGGTGCTGCGGAGGCGACTTGGCCTGCATCAGCGTCACCGACAGCGCCACGAACGGGCCGTAGATCGCGCCGCCGAGCGTGAAGCACGCGACGGTGACGGCCGTCGGCGCACCGGCCCCGAACGGCACGAGTACGAGCCCCCAGGCCGTCACGATGCCGACCGTCACGGGCCACAGCGGCAGCCGCTGCAGGGCACCGACCGCCAGCGAGCCGAGCACGGCCCCGAGGCCGAACAGCATCCAGTACAGACCGAGCAGGGTGCCGGGTGCGTGCAGGTCCTCGGTCACATGCAGCGGCAGGGCGACCTCGACCGGGCCGTACAGGAAGTTGAAGAACCAGGTGAGCGCCAGCAGTCCCAGCAGCTCGGGACGGGACCGCAACAGAGCGAGCCCGCCGCGGGCGGCCGTCCCGTCGACGGGGGAGACCTGCCTCGACTCCGGCACTCGGGTGCGTACGACGAGCACGGCGAGGAACACATAGGTGAGCGCGTCCAGGCCCAGTACGAGCGCCGAACTCCCATAGGTCACCAGCACTCCGGCGAGCGCGGGCCCGGCGATCGTGGCGGCGAATTCGAGCGAGCCGACAAGGGTGTTCGCGGCCAGCCGCTGCTCGTCCGGCAGCAGTTCGGCGAGCAGGGTGTACTTGCCCGCGCTGCCCCAGGCGTGCAGCAGTGACGAGACCGCGAGCAGCGCGACGTACAGCCATGGTGTAAGGAGCCCGGCGAGCCAGGCGACCGGCACGGCCCCGATGAACACCCCGCGCACCACGCTGTCGGCGATCAGCAGCCGCCTGGCCGGCACCCGGCGCAGCCTGCGGCCGAGCAGCAGCGCTCCGAGCACCCCCGGCAGGGTGTAAGCGGCGACCGCGCCGCCCACCCACAGCCCCGCACCGGCCTGCGGCGCGAGCTCGATGGCGAGCCACGCCACCGCGACGAAGCTCATGCCGTCGCCGAGGCAGGAGACCGCGAAGCCGAGGAACAGCCGCCGGAACAGCCGGTGGGCCAGGACCGGCCGGTACGTGGAAGGAACGAGGCGTCGGATCACCCCGCTCACGCTAGGTGTGGCCGAGGGGATGGCGCTTCTCGATTCCTGATCGCTCTGTATGCGACGCCTGGTGAACAGCCGTCGGCGTCCCTCCGTACCCCTGTGGTACGCCCGTCCGTCCGGGGCGGGGCCGAACCGGCGCCGAGATGGAGACGCACGTGTTGCCGCACCCCCCGCGAGGACGCACGGTACGCATCCCGCCCACGACCCGGCTCGTACGCGGCGCGACACTGGCCGGCAGCCTGGCGCTCCTTCCGCTGGCCGTGGCCTGCGGCGGGGGAGAGGACGACGCCTACGAACGCTCCAGGGCGAGCAGGACGGCGGTGACCGCCGCCCCGGAGGCGGGAGTTGTGGCACCGGCGAAGGTGGAGGTCATCGCCGAACTGACCGGCTGCAGGGCCAGGATCCGGGTGGAGGCGGAGGAACTGCGCCAGGGGGTCTGCCACACGAAGAAGGCCGACTACCTCATCACCACCTTCCCCCAGGACGAGTTCCAGCAGGTCTGGCTGGACAGCGCCGCCATGTACGGGGGCAAGTACCTCGTGGGGACCCGCTGGGTGGTCGGCGCGCAGCCGAAGATGCTGGAGCGGCTCCGGCCCAGGCTCGGCGGGACCATCAGGCAACTGGGCGTGGCGGGCCCGGCACCACGGCCGCGTGCCTCGTGAGCCGGGTCCTCTAGCGGGCGGCGGACGGCGTCCCGAACCGGACCGAGACGCCCGGCGAACAGAGCACGCTGACCGGCGCCTCCGCCATCCGCGGCAGACCGGCCGCCATGATCAACTCGTCGTCCAGGTCGAGCAGTTCGGCCCGGTGCAGCGGCCAGGGCGCATGCTCGTTGGGCAGGTGCACCGTGCGGCCGTGCCAGGGGACGTGCATGCCCCAGCGGGCGGTGAGGAACAGCTCCAGCGCTGTGGGCTGCGCTATGGGCGCGCCGGGCCGCACCACGACCCGGCTTCGGGGGCCGCGGTCCGTGGACCGTCCGCGACGGCAGGTGTAGGTGATCCTGTCGTTCTCGCGGTGCAGCCGCATCGCCGACCACACATAGGGCAGCCGCACGCCCAGCCGCCCCACCAGCACGGGCAGCAGCCGGGTCGCGTCCAGGGAGCGGAACACGACACCGCGGCGGCCCCGCTCGTCCACCGAGTACAGCCGTACGTTCGTCTCGCAGAAGGTTCCCAGGTACGGCAGACCTGGCCCCGGACCGAGGCCCACGCCGCGCATCAGGAACGGCACCAGGCCGACGTAGGTGACCCCGTCGAGCGTGTCCGGGCGGGTCCCGGAAGGCAGCAGCGGAGCCACCCGCTCCGGCTCGACCGGCCAGTGCAGGAAGGTCAGTTCGTGCCAGCCCTGCACCAGCGTCGGCCTGCGCACCGGCCGCGGGGTCGAGGGGGTGACCGGTTCGATCTCCATGCTCGGCCTTCCAGCACGCGGGCAGCGGCCCGGCTGCTCGAACGGGCCCGGGTTCGCCGGCGTTGTGCGCCACGGCACAGTCATCGCTGCCGGTCCGGCGCGGCGGCGGTGCTGTGCCTGACGACCAGGCTGGTCGGGACGAGATCGGTGCCGGGCTTGGAGTCGCCGCGGGTGCGGATCTGCTGGAGGGCGTCCTGGACGCAGCGGCGGCCGACCTCCGCGAAGTCCTGGTGGACCGTGGTCAGGGGCGGCACGAAGAAGGCGGCGTCGGGGATGTCGTCGAAGCCGACGACGCTGATGTCCGCGGGCACCCTCAGACCGCGCTCGTGGAAGGCGCGCAGCAGGCCCAGCGCCATCTGGTCGTTGGCGGCGAACACGGCGGTGCAGTCAGGCTGTTCGGCGAGCGTGAGCCCTGCCGCGTAGCCCGACTCGGCCGACCAGTCGCCGTGCAGGGGCGGCGGCACCGGGCGCCCCGCCTCCTCGAGGACCGTGCGCCAGGCCTGGGTGCGGCGCTGCCCGGCGAAGGACGTCTCCGGGCCGGTCACGTGCCAGACGGTGCGGTGGCCCAGTTCGAGCAGGTGACTGACGGCCTTGCGGGTGCCGTCGGCCTGGTCGGTGTCGACCACGCTGTAGCGGTCACCGGCGTCGGAGTCCACCACGACGACATGCACGCCGGGCGGTAGCTGGACGGTGCCGGTGTCCAGCAGATGGATCTCCATGATGACGATGACGGCGTCGACGGCCAGCTCTCCCATGCGGGTGAAGGCGCCCAGGACGTTGTCCTGGGTGGGGACGTCGATGGGGATCAGGGTGATTGCGTACCCCTCGGCCGCGGCATGCGTGGCGATCGCCTCCACGGTGCGGCTGTTGCCCGTGGAGGACAGGCTGAAGAGGATCACGCCGATGGTGTTGAACTGGCCGTAGCGCAGGGCGCGCGCCGCGCTGTTGGGCCGGTAGCCCAGGTCCCGCATGGCCGAGAGCACCTGCTCCCGGGTCGAACTGATCACCCCGGGATAGCCGTTGGAGACCCGCGAGACCGTCTGGGAGGACACGCCCGCGAGCTTGGCGACGTCGGCCATGGAGACCCGCTGCTTGCGGCGTCCGCCGGGGACGCCGGTGCTGCCCCGTTCCACCACTGGTGCCTCCCTCGGGTGCCCCGACCTGTTGCGCGACGCACCGGATGTTACGCGTGAGGAGCCTTGACGGCCGCTGAGGCGGATGCCACGATTCCGGCGCCGCCGAGTTTACGTAAACATCCGCTGCGACGACAGCACATGTTTACGTAAACATGCGGGGTGCCGAGCCGACCTCCTGAAAGGCCACGTCGATGCGCAAGACCCCCACCCACCGCCTCGCTCCCCGGCTGCGCGCCGCCTGTGTGGCGGTCGCGATCGCCGCGGTCAGCGGCGCGACCCTCACCGGCAGCCCCGCCTCCGCCGCACCGAAGACGGACACCACCCAGTTCAAGGGCGTCAACTGGGCCGACCCGCGTGACAACTACGCCAACGACCCCGTGGTCCTGTCCGGCCTGTCGCTCTCCGACACCTACGCCCAGACGTACACCAAGGCGAGCCGGGTCATCTCCGCGTTCCGCGCCAACCTCGGTGCCAACACCGTCCGCCTGCCCATCAACCCGTACACCGTCAACGGCTCCTACTGGAAGTCGTACCGCGGAGTGATCGACGCGGCGACGGACAAGGGCTTCAAGGTGATCCTGTCGTACTGGGAGGGGACGGGCGCGCAGAAGGACGGCTTCATCGACGACGAGGCCACCTACTGGCCGATGTGGAACACCGTCGTCAAGGCCTACAAGGGCAATTCGAAGGTCTACTTCGAGCCGATGAACGAGCCGCACGGCTACACCGACACCCAGTGGGCCGACATCGCCGCCAAGTGGCTGTCGACATACGGATCCGTCCCGCGGGGCCGCGTCTTCGTCAGCGGCGCCGGCTACAACGACCACGTCACCTCGGTCTGCGCCGACCCGCGGCTGAAGGGCACCTACCTGTCGCTGCACCACTACGGCTTCTGGAAGTCGTACGCCACCTACGACCAGTGGACCGCCGACCTCAAGGAGCGCATCGGCGACTGCGCGAGCCGTACGGTCATCGACGAGTTCGGCGCCCCGATGACCACCGGCCTGAACTACGACAAGCCGGCGCCCGACGACAACTACGTCAACTTCATCCAGGCCGAGACCGACACCGCCCGCGAGCTGAAGATGGGCTCGGTGTACTGGCCGGGCCTGCGCACCGACGACACCTACTCGATACAGAAGCTCGTCGGCGACGCCTCCCGCCCCTGGCTTGCGACCACCAACCAGTCCGGCGCCGACCGTCTCGCCTGGGCCTGGGGACGCGGCCGGCCCGTCCAGCACTGACCCGCGCCACAGCCGCCGGACGGCCCCGGAGCCACTGGGCCCGGGGCCGTCCGGTCTCTCCGAAACGTCACCGCTACGGCTTGATGCCCACCCCGGTCCAGAGGCTGACCTCGGCGTCCGTGGCGCCGGAGTCGCCGTCCGGGCGCCAGCGGTGGCCGACCGCGATTCCGGGGTCGAGCAGATCCAGTCCGCTGAAGAACTTGGCGACGTCGTCCTTCGAGCGGAACTGCACCGGCGTGCCCGCATTGGTGTAGATGTCGGTGACCTTCTGCCAGGTGGCCGGGTCGAAGTCGGGCGTGCAGTGGCTCAGGGCCAGTGCGCTGCCCGAGGGGAGGACGGCCAGCAGACGGTCCACGATGCCGTACGGGTCCTGCGCGTCCGTCACGAAGTGCATCAGGGCGTTGAGGGACAGGGCCACAGGCTGATTCAGGTCCAGGACCTCGGCCAGCGCGGAGGAGTTCAGCAGCGCGGCCGGGTCGTTGACATCCGCCTCGATGTACGTGGTGCGGCCCTGGGCCGTGCTGCGCATCAGACGCTCGGCGTACTTGAGGACGAGCGGGTCGTTGTCCGCGTAGACCACCCTGGCCTCGGGGACCACGGACTGGGCCACCTGGTGCAGGTTCGGCTCGGTGGGGATGCCGGTGCCGATGTCCAGCCACTGGCGGATGCCGTGCTCCTGGGCGAGCACGCGAGTGGCGCGATGCATGAACGCCCTGTTCTCACGGGCGCACACGAAGATCGCCGGATAGACCGAGGCGACGGTCTCCGCGGCCAGCTTGTCGACCTCGAAGTGGTCCTTGCCGCCGAGGTAGTAGTCGTACATCCGGGCGGAGTGGGGCCTGCTGGTGTCGATGTCCCGCGCGGCGTGCGAGTTGGTCATGCTGTCCCTTTCGGTGGACGTGGGGGGTACAGGGCCGTCAGATGATCGGCGAGACCTCGTTTGACTCCCGCGACGAACGCGGTGATCTCCTCCGGGGTGTAGATCAGCGCGGGGCCCGCGGGGTCGGTCGACTGCCGCAGGGCCACCCGGCCGTCGGCGAGCTGTTTCGTCTGCACGCACTGGCCCCCGTTGGGGCCGCTCCACGGAGACTCCCAGCCCTGTTCGCCGAGGTCCGTCGCGGGCATGCCGTTGTAGACGCCTTGGACAACGCTGTCGGCGCTGGTCATGAGTACTCCTTTCGCATGCGGTTCAGGAGCGCCCTGCTGTCCGTGTCCGAGGTCAGCAGGGACATGCGGTTGTGCGCCTCGAGATGGGCCGCGACGTCCGAGCGCTGGTCCAGGTACATGGCGCCGGAGAGGATCTCGCTGTAGACGATGTCGGGCAGCTCGGGCTCCTTGAACCGGAAGTAGGTGAAGGGGGCACACGCTCCGACGTGGGCGCCCGCGGAGAACGGCACGACGTCGACGCTGACGTGCTCCAGTTCCGAGGCCTCCAGGAGCCGGTCGATCTGCTCCCGCATCACCTCGGGGCCGCCCACCACCCGGTGCAGCACCGTCTCTTCGAGTACCACCCACAGCGTGGGCGCATCGGGTCTCTCCAGCAGGCCCTGCCGGCGCAGCCGCAGATCCACCCGCCGCTCCAGGTCCTCCTCGCTGCCGCCCGGGAAGCCGCCGCGCAGCACCTCGCGCGCGTAGTCGTGGGTCTGCAGCAGCCCGGTCACATAGTGCGGTTCGTAGGTGCGCAGCGTCGTCGCCCCGGACTCAAGGCTCACATAGCCGCTGAACCAGCTCGGCAGCACATCGCGGTACACATGCCACCAGCCGGGCTCGTTGGCCCGCTCGGCGAGGGCGACGAACTCGTCGATCTCCTGCCGGTCGGCCCCGTACGTCTCCAGCAGCTTGTCCACGTACAGGGGCTTGAGGCCGACCTCCGCCTTCTCCAGGCGGCGGATGGTCAAGGACGTCACCCGCAGGGCCCTGGCCGCCTCGTCCAGCGTCAGACCCGCATCCTGGCGCCGCTCCTGCAGCCGCCGGCCGAGGATCATGCGGAGAACGGTGGGTGCGCTGGGGCTGTTGCCCGCGCCCGACCGACCTTCGTTCACCACGCACTACCTCCTGAGTCGCCGTCACCGCGACGCCGCCGGAAGCGACTTGACGATGCGGACGGACAGATACCGGCTCCATGAAATTATCAGGCAGCTGGTTGCAGCTTGAACTGCCCTGTGAGCATAGTTACTTGCGTGAATCGTCTCGACGGTCACTGCGCGCCCCGCTCCCCACGGAAGGCAACTGCGTGTCCCCCCACACGACTTCCTCCCCGCAGCTCTTAGACGCCCCGAACCAGGAGCGCACCCACTGGCTCGAACTGCCGCCGCACCGCTCCAGCATCAAGGTCGCCCGCCGCTCCATCGGCGCGCGGCTGAGCGCCTGGCGGCTGCCGGGCGACCTGTGCGCGGACGCCGTCCTGCTCGTGTCCGAACTGGCCACCAACGCCGTACGGCACACGCTCAGCGCCCGGATCCTGTGCGGCATCGGGCTCATCACCGACCAGTGCCTGCGCCTCGAGGTGCACGACCACGACCGCAGCGACCGCGCCCTGCCCCGGTGCGAGCCGTGCCCCGACGACGAGAGCGGCCGCGGACTGCTCATCGTGGAGGCGGTCGCGGACAGCTGGGGAGTCGACCGGTCCAGACTCACCGGCGGCAACGCCGTGTGGGCGCACCTGACGGCCTGAGAGCTTGCCGGGGAAGGGCGTTCAGCCCTTCTGGGGGGTCAGCTCGGCGAGCAGCAGGGTGCGGTCGTCGGCGGCGGCCGCGGCGGAAGGGGTGCTCAGCAGCCGTCGGCACAGGGACTGCAGCGGGTCCTGCTCGCGGGCGGCCGCGGACTCGACGGCCGCCGCGTCCAGGGCGCGCGCGAGGCGGACGATCTCCTGGTCGATGTCGGCGTCCCGGGACTCGACCAGGCCGTCGCTGTAGAGCACGAGCAGAGCAGGTTCGTCCACGGTCAGCACGGTCGCCTCGTAGCTGCCCGTGCCCAGGCCCAGGGGCAGGCCCGGGCCGGTGAGCGCGACCGGCGCGGTCCGGCCGTCGGGGCCGCGCAGCAGCGGGGGCGGGTGACCGGCCCCCACCAGCGTGCAGGTGTGCCGCCGGGCGTCCCACTCGGCGTACATGCAGGTGGCGAACGATGCTCCCGGGGTGTCGCAGGCGAGCGCGTCGAGGCGGCGTATGAGATCGGCCGGCGGGATGTCGAGGGTGGCCAGGGTGCGGACGGCGGTGCGCAGCTGGATCATGGCGACGGCGGACTCCGGGCCGTGCCCCATGGCGTCCCCGACGACCAGACTGACCCGGTCACCGGGCCGTCTCAGCACGTCGAACCAGTCACCGCCGATGATGTTGCCCTGCCCGGCGGGCAGGCAGCCGTGGGCGATGCGGCAGCCCTCGACCTCCTGTGCCGTGCCGGGCAGCAGGCTGTTCCGGATGGCCAGGGCGGTACGGCGCTCGCGCTCGTAGCGGCGCGCGTTGTCCAGGGCCGTGGCGGCCCGAGCGGCCAGCGCCTCCGCGGCCACGACGTCCGCGGGCCGGAAGGGAGCCCGGTCCGGGCCGCGCGAGCAGGCCACGAAGCCGACCGCGGTGCCCCGCAGCTGCAGCGGGACGACGACGAAGGACGACACGCGCAGCAGATCGTCGATCCGCGCGTCGCCGCCACCGGAGGCAATCAGCCGCTGGGAGGTGTGCGGGTCGATCGTGTCGAGCAACTGCGCGTGCCCGGCGGCGAGCGCACGCGCATACGGCGTCTCGCGCGGGAAGACGATCACTTCGCCGACCGGCAGCACGCCCGCCCAGTCCTCCGCCGCGTCCGTGCCGATGCGCAGCGCCAGACGGCGCGCCTCTATCTGGGGCGGGTCCGCGACGGCGTACGCGTTCTCGTCGCGCAGCCAGCGCTCCAGCAGATAGAGCGAGGCCGCGTCGCAGAAGCCGGGGGTCAGCGCGTGCACGACATGGCTGCCGGTCAGCCCCAGGTCGAGTTCCGAACCGATGGCGTCGGCGGCGGGGGAGAAGGCCGACCGGCGGGGCGAGGGCAGTGCGGCGGGGGGTACGTCGGTGCGGCTGCGCGGTTCGTTCCGCAGGGGTCGTGCCTTTCCGGGTGTGGGGCTCCGGGCGCACGGCGATGAGGGTGGCTCGCCGTGTGTCGTCGGCAACTATATGATGTCGCGTCAAGGCCTTTGGTCGGAAAGGGAGTTGTGGTGCTCGACAACGAACGGATTCCGCCGGGGACCGATCCCGACAAGGCAAGTGTGGCCCGTATGTACGACGCCATGCTGGGCGGGCAGCACAACTTCGCCATAGACCGGGAAGCGGTGGCGGCCGTCACGGGCATCGATCCCCAGGTCCGCACGCTGGCCCGCGCCAACCGCGCCTTCCTCGGACGGGCCGTGCGACACCTGGTCGACGCCGGGGTACGACAGTTCATCGACCTCGGCTCCGGAATCCCCACCCAGGGCAATGTGCACGAGGTGGCCCAGGCGGCGAGCCCCGGGGCCCGGGTGGTCTACGTGGACAAGGACCCGGTGGCCGTGGCCCACAGCACCTCCCTGCTCGCGGACAACCCGGACGCGGACATCGTCGACGCCGACATCCGCCGGCCGGCCGACGTCCTGGCCGCCCCGAAGCTGCGCAAACTGATCGACTTCGAGCAGCCCGTCGCCGTCCTGATGGTCGCGATCCTGCACTTCGTGACACCCGAGGAGGACCCGGCAGGCATCGTCGCCGCCTTCCGGGACGCCCTGCCCGAGGGCAGCTGGCTGGCACTGACCCATGCCACGAACGAGCACCGCCCGGACACGGCCGCCGCCGTGAGCAAGCTGTACAGCGCCAGGGCCACCTCCCCGGTCACCGCCCGCTCCCACGACGAGATCCACGACCTGTTCACCGGCTTCGACCTGGTGGAGCCGGGCCTGGTCCACGTACCCCTGTGGCGCCCCGACCCCGGCGACCCGATCCCGGACAAGCCGTCGGAGTACTGGGTGTATGCGGGAGTCGGCCGCAAGGCCGCGTAGCCGGGCCGCAGCGACCGGGGTACCAGCCGCCGCGCGCTGTCGATCCGGCGGTCCCTCGTTCGTGTAGAGGGTGAGAGGCCGGCACCGGGCCGGCCCGAGCCCAGGGCTGTGAGAACGATGACCCACGTATCCACGCTGCTCACCGGACGGGGCCTGGTCGAGTCACCCCGCTGGCACGGCGACCGGCTGTACTTCTCCGACTGGACCGCCGGCGAGGTCCTCTCCGTCGACCGGGACGGCCGCACCGAGGTCGTCGCGAAGGTGCCGTCGCTGCCCCTGTGCACCGCCTGGCTGCCCGACGGCCCACTGCTGATCGTCTCGTCCGCGGAGGGCCGGCTGCTGCGCCGCGAGCCCGACGGCAGCCTGGTCGAGTACGCGGATCTCGGCGTCCCGGGCTGGAACGACATCGTGACGGACGGCCGCGGCAACACCTACGTCAACCGCGCCGACTTCGACCCGATGGCGGGAGAGGACGTCAAACCCGGCTCCGTCCACCTGGCTGCGCCCGACGGCTCGGTCCGCGAGGTGGCCGACGACATCGCCTTTCCCAACGGCATGGCGGTGACCGCCGACGACACCACCCTGATCGTCGCCGACTCCTACCGCCGCCGGCTGCTCGCCTTCGACATCGAGGCCGACGGCACCCTGTCGCACCGGCGCGTCTGGGCCGACCTGGGCGAGGGCGTCCCGGACGGCATCTGCATCGACGCGGAGAACGCCGTCTGGTACGCGGACGTGCCCAACCGGCGGTGCGTGCGCGTCGCGGGAGGCGGCACCGTCCTGCAGACCGTGCCCCTTGACCGCGGAGCCTTCGCCTGCGTGCTCGGCGGACCCGACCGCAGCACGCTGTTCATCACCGCGGCCCGCTGGCAGGGCATGACCGAGACCGAGATGGTGGCACCCGGAACCGGGCAGGTGCTCGCGGTGCGCGTCGAGGTGCCGGGAGCAGGACGGCCGTAGCAGCATGCCGCCCCTGCCTCACAGGAACGGCGTGCCCGCATCGAGTCCCGACAGGACCCGGCCGTAGATCTCCGGATCGGTCGCCTGCCGTTGACGACATGGCCGTCGGCCGTGGCGACCGCGGTGGCCGGGATCAGGGCGTGAAAGCCGGCGAGCTGCACGCGGCGGCGATCTCGGTCAGCGTGTCGACCTCGGTGCGCGGCCGGGTCTGACAGCCGCCGGCAAAAGGTCCGTCAGCCACTGCCCATCCGGTCCGCCAGACAGGCGAGGTAGAGGGCCATGGTGGTGAGGTGTTCGCGCAGCGGCCGGCCGGTGATCTGCTCGATCTTCTTCATGCGGTGGACGACGCTGTTGCGGTGGATGTGCAGGGCGGCGGAGGCCCGTGTGAGGTTGAATCCGCTCTCGCACCAGGCGGTGATCGTGCCGCGGAGCGCCGGCCAGTCCGGCTGGGCGCGCAGATCCGCGGTGGTGAGGTCGACCAGGCGGTTGCGGCCATGAAGGAGTGGTTCGCTCTCTCCCCGGACTCCGCCCTTGACTGGTCACCCCTTGCGCGGGAGGCCCTGGCGTTCGTCGACGGGCAGCGGAAAGGCCCCGGCGGCGGCTGAGGGCCGTCGCGAGCGGGCACACGTTCGTCTCCGGTCGCGCAGCGTTCCCGCGAGGACAGGGCGAGGTGGGCGGTGTGCCCTCGAACCACACGCCGTCGCGGTCGGCTTGGGCTGGGAGGCTGGGATGGGGGAGTCCTCGTCCGCGATGAGGGATCCCGAGCCGAAGGGGACACCCCCGTACGACTGCCCGGTGGGGACCGTGTGCACCGTGCTCGGTGTCGCCCCGCGGATCGTCGGTGTCTGTGGCGATCTCCATGCGGGGCACGGCGGCCGAAACTCAGCCCTTCGGCCGTCGGCCACTCCGCCGGGGTGCCGGCTCGGCGCCGTTGAGGAGGGACTGGCGGCGCTCCTCGCCGTTCTCCTCCACCTGGATCACCACGCGCCGCAGACCCTGCGCCAGGGTCCGGCACTCCTCGTCCGTCAACCGGCCGGTGACGAAGGCCTCTTCCTCGTTGAAGGCCGGGAACAGCCGCTGCATCAGCTGCTCGCCCTCTTCGGTGAGGCTGAGCAGCACAAGCCGGCCGTCCGTCGGGTGGCCGGCCCGCCTGACGAGTCCGCGCGACTCCAGGGTGCGCGACACCCCGGTCAGCGTCCCCTTGGAGATGCCCGCTTCCTCGGCCACGTGCCGGGTCTCCGACTCGCCCCACACCCATACGACCCACAGCACGACGAACGCCGTCCAGGTCAGGTCGGAGCCGCGCAGCACCGAGTTCTCCACGTGCTGGCGCACGGCGGAGGCCGCCCGGTAGATGTTGGCCACGGCGGCCATCTGGTCCCGTCGTACCGGGATGCCGCCGAGTTTCGCCGCGGCGAGCTTCTCGGCTTCGGTGATGGATCGCTGGCCGGGCACGGGCGCTCCCTCGCACTTCATTGACCGTTCGGACTCAAATTGTACGAAGAGAATGACGAAGCGAGTCACATGGCGAGCCACACGGAGAATCACGCAGAGAATCGCGAAGGGTGTCAGCGTTCGTGGACGATGCGACCGTCGAACACCGTCAGGTCCACCTCTGCGTCCGTGATCTCGTGCGGATCCAGGCCCAGCAACGGCCGGTCCAGGACGCACAGATCCGCGACCTTGCCGGCCTCGACCGTCCCCTTCCACTCCTCCGCGAAATCCTGCCGGGCCGCGTTGACCGTGTACGCCCGCAGGGCCTCGGCGAGGCCCACGCACTGCTCAGGGCCGCTGCGCCGGCCGCTCGCCTTCGACTCCCGCAGCATCATCGCGGCCGCTCCCTGCCGCCAGTCGGGCTCGGTGATCGGTGCGTCCGAACTGGCGCAGACCGCGATCCCGGCCTCGACGGCGGACCGTACGGGCCACTGGTAGGCGGACCGCTCGGGCCCGACGACCTCGTCCATCAGGTCGGAGATCGTCCACTTGATGGCGGGGTTCATGTTGATTCCGTAGCCGTGCGCGGCGAGCTTGGCGAGGCTGGCGGCGCTGATGAAGTCGCCGTGGATGACGTAGTGGCGGGCGTCGGGCCGGGGCGCGGCCTCGTTGGCGGCTACGAAGGCGTCCACGACCGTGTCGATGGCGCGGTCACCGGTGACGTGCACGCCCAGCTGGAAGCCCGCCTCATGGGCGGTGCGAATCATCTCGCGCAGTTCGTCGACCTGGATCGCGGGGGTCTCGCCGTGCACGCACAGCGCGCCGTGGCCGCCGTCGGTGTACGGCTCCTTCATCCAGGCCGTACGGTTCGGTGGCACCCCGTCGGCGAAGATCTTGACGCCGATGGCGCGCAGGAGACGCGGGTCGGCCGACTCCGGGCGCCGCAGCTCCGCCAGGCCCTTGCGTACGTCGTCGGCGCAGCCGCCCATCGGCGCGGGCAGCAGCAGGACGCTGACCCGGGCGCGGACCGGAGTCGAGCAGGTTGGATTCGCCCGGACCCAGTCGGCCTGAAGCATGTGCGGGCGGGGCGGGTTGGCTTGTGGCTGGGTCGTGTGCGGGTGGGGCGGGCTCCTTCGGGCCGGAGTGGACCGGGTGGGACACGGCCGGGTCGTGTGCCGCCGACAGGAGGGCCGACTCAGTCATTTCGGGGCCGGTCAGTTCGCCGGTGATCCGGCCGGCGGAGACGATCAGGCAGCGGTCGGCCAGTGCGACGACCTCCTCGGGGTCGCTGGACGCGAACAGGACGGCCGTGCCCCGCTGTTCGGCGAGTGTGGGAAACGGGCCCGTCACGGCGGGCGTCCGGTGGTGCCGAACAGAAAAGCCCCGGGCCTGTTCGCCCCGCCATCCGTACAAATACCGACTCTCCGAGCGCCCACTGCCCACCTGCGGGAAACCGGTCACGCACAACGGCGAACGGCTTGTCCTGCGCGCTCGCCCCACTTACCGTTAGGGCCCAAACAATCCTCGGGTCACCAGAGCCCTCGGGAGGCTCGCATGCTCACCCACCAGCAGATCGCCGCCGCGACCCGCATCGGCATGCTCACCCGCGAACGCGACACGGCCACCGCATGCGACCAGGCGCTGCAGGAGCTCGGCCGGGCCCTCCCCTTCGACGCCGTCACCCTGCTCGGCATCGACCCCCTCTCCGGGGAACATGTGCAGATCGCCGGTGTCGGCTACACCGCCGAGACCTCGCAGGCGCTGGCCGCCGAGTTCGTCTCGACCCCGTGGTACCGCAATGTCGTAGAGCAGGAGCTGCCCCGCTCCGTCTCCGAGGACGCCGACGATCCAGGACTCCGGTTCCGGCACGGCTGGTTCTACGCCGAGCGGGTCCGGCCGGCCGGATTCCGTGACGGACTGACCGGGCCGCTGCGCCACGAGGGTCGGCTCGTCGGCCTGATCCACCTGTCCACCGAGGGGGCCGACGCCTACGACACCGAGGCGCGGCACCTGCTCGCCTCGATCCTCCCGGCACTGGGCGTCCTCACCGACCCCACAGCTCACGCCGACGGCATCGGCAGCCTGCCGCCGGGCGCGGTGGCGAACCTCGTCACCGCCGACGGGGTGATCGACCTGCCGGGCCGGGCGCCCGCCGGATCGTTGCAGGACCCGGATTTCGCCCTGCTCGTCGAGGTGTTCGTGCTGTCCGGCGGGCTGCGGTCGCGGATGCTGTGGCCGCTCGGGTCCGGCTGGTGCCGGGTCGTGCTGCACCGCTGCACGGTGGGGCCGGGTGCCGCCCGCAACGCGGTCCTGGTGCACGAGGAGCGCGCCCCACTGCCGTACGGCCTCAGCCCCCGCGAGCTGGAGGTTCTCACCCGGGCCGTCAGGGGCCGGACCGACCAGGCCATCGCGCAGGCCCTGTTCCTCTCGCCGCGCACGGTGCACAGCCACGTCGAGCACCTGCTGCGCAAGACCCGCTGCGCCTCGCGCGCCGAGGCCACGGCGCTCGCCGTACGCGACGGCGTGCTGCGGCCCACCCCCGACGACCTGGAGTACTTCGTGGAACGGGCGCCCGCCGCCCGGGAGGAGCGAGAGAACCGATGACGGCCCGTACGCCCCGCATGCTGCTCGTCCTCAGCGAGAACTGGACCCTGACAGGCAGCCGCGCCGATCTGCCCACGGCCGTACGGTGGGCCCGCGAGGCCGAGGACGCCGGCTTCGACTCGGTCATGGTCAGCGAACACATCGTGCTCGGACCGGACGCGGGCGCCGACGGCGTCATGGGCAACCCCCGCGACTACGCCCTCCCGGGCAACCAGGACCCGTACACCCCTTGGCCGAACTCGCTGCTGCTGCTCGCCGCCATTGCCTCCGTCACCGAGCGCCTGCGGCTGGCCGCCGCGGCCGTACTGGCCCCGTTGCGTCATCCGCTGCTCATGGCACGGGAGTTGGGCACCCTCGACCTGATCAGCGAGGGCCGGCTGGTGGTGCAGCCGACGGTCAGCTGGAGCAAGGACGAGTATGACGCGCTGGGGGTGCCCTTCGGCACGCGGGGGCGGCTGCTCGACGAACACCTGGAGGTCTGGGCCAAGGCCTGGGGGCCGTCCCCGATCTCGCACGAGAGCGCGCACTACCCCTTCCGGGACGTCTACTTCGAGCCCAAGGCATACCGTCCGGAGGGTCCGCGGCTGTGGTTCGGCGGACAGCGACTGCACGGGCCCGTGCTGCGCCGACTCGTCCGGTACGGCCACGGTTTCCACCCGCTGGGTCGGGCCACACCGCAGGACCTGCAGTTGCTCAAGGATGCGATGGCTGCCGCAGGCCGGGACGCCGCCGAACTGGAGATGATCGGCGGCACCCATGCCGTCTTCCCCGACGAGCACTCGCCGGCGGACCTCGGCGCAGCTCTCGCGTCGATCCCCGAGCAGCTCGAGCAGGGCTTCACGACGTTCTGCATCAAGCCGAACCAGTTCATCGACGACCCGGACGGGGTCGGAGCGTTCTGCCGTGACGTGATGCGCCGGGTCTCGTGACGTGTACTTGGCACAGTGGGACCGTGTCGGATCCGGCTTGTCAATGGCGGTCGGCGCCTGCCGGTCATGACCTGCGTTTGAGGACGACGTAACCGTACGCGGCGTCGTCGATCACATAACGGACGTCGGGGTGCAGCTGATGGGCGTACGCCTGGACGTCTCCGACCCACTTGCCGGTGTTGTTCAGGGCGATGTAGTCGGGGGTGATGCCCCGGGTGGCGCCGATCCAGAAGACACGGCAGCGGGAGGTGAGACGGCTGCTGGGGCCGATGTCGGCCTCGACCGTGGCACCGTCCGGGATGCGGTCCAGGGCGCGTTCGATGCGGGGGACGCCCTCGGGGGTGTCGTAGGTGGCGGATTCCGTCAGCGTGGACAGCGGGAGGGCGGTCGTGAGGGCCAGGGCGGCTGCGGCGACCGCCGCGGGCATGTGCTGGGCGTACGAACGCAGCCAGGGCCGGGAGCTCACCCGTGCCCGGGCGAGCGCGTCGACGAGGGCCAGCGCGACGACCGGCATCAGCACCGCGCTGTAGTGCCAGCCGGTGCCCCAGTAGTGGTCGTCGGCGGAGTAGAAGCGCCAGCCCAGGGTGGGCAGTGCCACGACGAACAGCGGGGAACGCAGGGCGAGCAGACCGCTGGTGGGGATCAACAGCCAGGCCAGGGTGCGGAGTTTGATGTCCGTGCCGTCGAAGAGGGTGAAGCCGCTGTCGACCTTGGTCCAGTACTCGTACCCGCCACTGGTGTTGAAGGAGGGGATGACGACGGTGAGGGTGACGAGGGTGGCCGCGATACCCAGGACCGCCACTGCGAGGGCGTACGCGAGCGGGCGCGGGGAGCGGCGCCAGCGCAGGGCGACGACCAGCGCGATGGCCGCCACCGTCAGGCCCAGGTCCTCCTTGACCAGCACCAGCGGCAGCGCCCACCACAGCGCGGTCCGCCACCTGCGGGCCAGCAGCGCCTCCAGGCTGAAGGCGATCAGGGGTACGGCGAAGCAGACTTCGTGGAAGTCGAAGTCGACGGCCCGTTGCAGACCCCAGGACAGCCCGTACGCGAGGCCGAGGACGAGCCCGTGCGGCCGTCCCAGCAGCCTTGAGGCCGCACGGGTCACCGGCACGGCCGACAGCGCGAAGAGCGCGGCCTGGGCGAGGAGCAGCGTGACGGGGGAGGGGAAGAGCCGGTAGACGGGGGCGAGCAGAGCGAGCACCGGGCTGAAGTGATCGCCCAGGATGTTGAACCCGGGCCCCTTCAGATCGACGACCGGCGCCTCCAGATGGGCGTAGGCGCGGACCGCCTGCTCGAAGATGCCGAGGTCCCAGGACCGGGTCGCCAGATGCTCGTACCGGAGGATGGACAGGATCGCGTACGCGGCGAACAGGGCGGCCGCCAGGAAGCAGGGATCGCGGCGGCCGGGCGGACAGCGCCGGTCACGCGGGGGAGGCGCGACCGGCGCCGGTATGGACTTGTCGGGGAGGAGCGAAGTGGGCGGGTCCTGCTGGGTGTCGGGCACGGTGGGGGGCGTCCTTACGTGCCGGCAACGGATCATCCGCCGTGGGCACTCGATGACTACGTCATCTGCTGTGACCGTGTTCCCCGGCTCGCGGTTCACCCGCTGAGACGTAGATCACTTGCTGCTGCGGCGGGCGATACCGGCGCTGCGCCTGTCTCGACGGGGCTCATACGGCTTGGGCAGGCGCATGCCCCGGTCGGCCATGATCTGCCGTACATGGTTGGGGTAGTTGGTGATGATGCCGTCGACGCCCATGTCCATCAGCGCTTTCACGGTGTCCGGATCGTCACAGGTCCACGGGATGACCTTCAGGCCCCGTGCGTGGGCCTCCTCGACCATCGTCCGGTCGGAGTAGAAACGGAAGTCAGGGTCGCCGACCTTTCCGGTCTGCGGGAAGCCGTAGTTGGGGGAGAGGGCCCTGACGCCGGGGACGGTGGCGGCCGCCTTCACGAAGTCGCCGCCGTAGTCGTCGGCGTCGATCCCGCCGAGCCACGGGGAGGCGCCCGGCCGGCCGACCTGGAGGAAGTCGTAGTTGGTGAGCGCGACGAGGGGCCACCTCGGGGCCAGTTCGTGCATCGCCTTCAGCGCGCCCCAGTCGAAGGACTCGATGGTGACCTGGCGCTCGATGCCCGAGCGGTGGATCTCCTCGTAGACCCGGCGCACGAACAGCGCGCGGGGCGCGGTCTGTTCGGGGGCGCCCGCCTCGACCTTGGTCTCGATGTTCAGCTTGAGCTGCCCCGCGTGATAGCTCCGGACCAGGTTCAGGACGTCCTTCAGCTCGACCATCCGGAACCCCTTGACCACCTCCTGCTCGGGGAAACCGGGCAGTTGCCGGTAGCCGCAGTCCATGGTCTTGATCTGGGCCAGCGTGAGGTCCTTGATGTACTTCCCGACGTACGGATACATCGGGTCGCCCGGCGTGACGGGAGCGGTGTCACGGCACTTCTGGGCGCTGACCTGCCGGTCGTGGTTGACGACGACCTTCTCGTCCTTGGTGATCTGGGTGTCCAGTTCCAGGGTGGACACCCCAAGACGCATCGCTTTGCCGAATCCCTCCAGGGACTCCTCGGTCGTCATGCCGATGCCGCCGCGGTGGGCCTGCAGATCGAAGCGCGTCTTCCCGGGCGGCACGAGGGAGCCGTCGTACGTCGTCGCATGAGCCGCCGCCGGCAAGGCGAGCAGGGGACCAGCGCCAGGGCGGCGAGGGTGTGTCTTGCGGACATCGAAACCTCACTGGGGTCGGTTCGGGCCACTGAACGACGCTAGTTGGAGACCGGCCCGGCGAAACGGCCCGCACACGAGGACGGCGTGAAATGTACGTGCCCGGCGAGGACCACCTCTTCTGCTGCCGTTTTGTAGCGGCAGGCACTCTTGACAACATGCGTACTGTTTCGCGACGTTTGATCCTCGGCGGACAGTTCGGAACCCGAGGATCGAGCGCGGAACGACCATGTACACGGCCGGGAACCGGCTGATACTCAAAGAACGTGGTAGGACGCGGACAGTGCGCCGCGGGGGGACGTCACGGGGGGAGCGGTCGCGGATGCGATCAATGAACAGGGGTCCACACGCTCTACCGGCCTGCCCTGCGGCCGGGTCGTCGCTCGCGGAGCCTGGGGAAGGGCGGATGATCTGACGTGGACGTCACGATCCACAGAGTCGACGAACTGAGCACCTCGCTGCGTACGGCGTGGCATGCGGCGATGGACGAGTCCCCCGAGTACGCCAATCCTTTCCTGGCTCCGGAGTTCGCCCTCGGGATCGGCGGATACCGCGCCGGCACCCGGATCGCCGTCCTGCGTGAGGACGGGGCGCCGGTCGGCTTCTTCCCGTACGAACGCAACGCTTTCGGCGTCGGCCGGGCCGTCGGGCTCGGCCTCTCCGACTGCCAGGCGCTGGTGCACCGCCCCGGAGTCACCTGGGACGCCCAGGAGCTGCTGAGAGCCTGCGGGCTGTCCATCTTCGAGTTCGACCATCTCGTCGAGGAGCAGAAGCCGTTCGGCCGGCATGTCACGGGGATGTTCGCCTCCCCGGTCGTCGATCTGAAACCCGACGAGAGCGGTTATGGGCCATGGTTGCGCGGTGCCTACCCCGGGCTGGCCAAGACGACGCTGAAGAAGGAACGCCGTCTCGGGCGCGACGTGGGCGAGGTGCGCTTCGAGTTCGACGAGCGCGATCCGCGGATGCTGCGCCGGCTGATGCAGTGGAAGTCCGCCCAGTACCGCAGGACCGGCCGGATGGACCGCTTCTCGCGGCCATGGATCGTCGACCTGGTGGACCATCTCTTCGAGGTCCGCGAGGAGCACTTCACCGGTGTGCTGTCGGTGCTGTACGCGGGCGACCGGCCGGTGGCGGCGCACTTCGGGCCCCGGTCGCGCACCGTGCTGGCGGCCTGGTTCACCGCCTACGACCCCGACCTGCACTACTACTCGCCCGGCCTGATGATGCATCTGCGGACCGCCGAGGCGGCCGCCCGCAACGGGGTGACGCTGATGGACCTGGGGCGCGGTGACAAGGAGTACAAGGACTGGCTCAAGACCCGCGAGCTGCGCGTGGCGGAAGGATTCGCCAGCCGCCCCCACCCGGTCGCGGCGGCCCACCGGCTGTGGCGGAGACCGGTGCGGGGTCTGCGGAACACGGTCAATGCCCACCCCGAGCTGCGCGCACCCGCCGACCGGCTGCTGAAGACGGTCGGCACCCTGCGCACCTCGAGGCGGACGGACTCCGGCACCGCGGGGCCCCGCACACGCTGAGCGGACGCCGGCGTCAGCCCGCAGCGAAGTCCGGTCCGCCTGCCGGAGCAAGGGTGTAAGCATGTAATACACGCATGTATGCCCTTGGGCCGGCGGAAAGGTCGACTCGTGGCCGAGACATTTTCCGAGCCCGACCGCTCCCGTCAGGAGCAGGCCGCGCTCGACTCCTACTCGCAGATCGTCACCTCCGTCGCTGCCGAGCTCACTCCGAAGGTGGCCGCGCTGAACGTCGCGCACCGCCGCTCCAGAGGCCGATTCGTCATGGGGACCGGCTCCGCGGTGGTCTTCACCGACGACGGCTTCCTGCTCACCAACGCCCATGTCGTGGGGCACTCCGACGCCGGTACGGCGCACTTCGCCGACGGCACGACCACCCCCTTCCATGTCATCGGCGCCGACCCGCTCTCCGACCTCGCGGTGGTCCGGGCCGACGGGCCGACCCCGCCCCCGGCCCGGCTCGGCGAGGCCGACGCCCTACGGGTGGGGCAGTTGGTCGTCGCGGTCGGCAACCCCCTCGGACTGACCGGCAGCGTCACCACCGGCGTGGTGAGCGCGCTGGGCCGGTCACTGCCGGCGAGCGCGGGCCGGGCCACCCGCGTCATCGACGACGTCGTCCAGACCGACGCCACCCTCCACCCCGGCAGCTCGGGCGGGGCCCTCGCCACGGCCGACGGCAGCGTGGTCGGCATCAACACCGCCATCGCCGACGTCGGCCTGGGCCTCGCCGTCCCGGTGAACGGCACCAGCCGCCAGATCATCGCGACCCTCCTCTCCGACGGCAGAGTCCGCCGCGCCTACCTCGGCCTCGCCGGCATCCCCGCGCCGCTGCCGCCCCTGCTGCGGGCACGAACCGGCCGCCACACGGGCCTGCGGATCGTCGAGGTCGTGCCCGCGTCCCCCGCCGCCCGGGCCGGACTGCGGGACGGCGACCTGCTCATCACGGCCCACGGCGAACCGGTGACCAGCGCCCAGGCCCTGCAGCGCCTGATGCTGGAGGACGCGATAGGGCGCCCCCTCGCCCTCACCGCACTGCGCGGCGACGCCCTCGTGGACGTCATCGCCACACTGGTGGAACTGATCGCGGAGGACTGAGGGGCCGAGAATCCCGGTGGGCCGACCGATGATCCGCTGCCTCGCGGCGGCGCCGACGTTGGTACGGGGCTTGCGCCCGGCATCGCATCCGCTGTGGGCGGCGCGCACGTCGAGCGACTGGCGCAGTGGGCTTGCGGTGTGGTGAGGCGCGCGCCGCCCGGCGCGGACACGCCGTCCGGCGCAGGGATTGCCGGTCTGGGCCGGGTGTGCGGCGTTCGGCGCTTGGGCTGGTCGTCGGGTACGGGGGTTTGCGTGGCGGGGCTGTGGTGTGGGGGGCGTTCGCTGTCTGGCGTTGGTCGGCTGTGCGGGTGCGTGGGTTTTGCGGTTTGGGCCGGGTGCGCGGGGTTGGTCGTGGGGTAGGGGGGTGGCGGGGTTGTGGTGTGGAGGGGCGTGCGCTGCGTGGCACTGACCCGCCTTGTGGCGGTTTTGCGGTGATTGCCTGAGCTTGCGGCGCGGGGCGGGTTGCGCCGTCCAGCGCCGGCGCTCGTCCACGCATGGGCGTCTGCGACTCGGCGCCCGGACTTCGGGCCCGCCAAGGCGCCTGGCGCCCGCCATGGGTGCGTCGCCCCGTACTGGCCCCGCGGCCGGCGCTTGGGCTTGCGGCCCGACGGTGGGGCTGCCGGTCGGCACTCACGCTCGGCGCGCCACATGTGGGCTTGCGCGCGGTGGCCGATTTGCCGAAATGGCAACAGGCATCGACCGGATCGCCGCGCACCCGGCATGATCGTCGCCCGCGCCTTCGGTCACGCTCGCCCCGGGAGGGACCCATGCCGCAGACCCCCGCCGACCGCCCTCACCACCGCCTCGTGCCCTCACCCGCCGGCCGGATCCATCTGGTCGAGCAGGGCAGCGGGCCCCTGGTGCTGCTCGTGCACGGTTTTCCGGAGTTCTGGTACTCGTGGCGGCACCAGCTGCCGGCCCTGGCCGCCGCCGGTTACCGGGCCGTGGCCCTCGACGTCCGCGGTTACGGCCGTTCCTCCGAACCCGGGGACGTGGCCGCGTACCGCATGCTCGACCTGGTCACGGACAACGTTGCCGTCGTCGACGCCCTCGGCGAGCGGTCCGCGGTGATCGTCGGCCACGACTGGGGCGCGACCATCGCCGCCACCTCGGCTCTGCTGCGGCCCGATGTGTTCCGCGCGGTCGGGCTGCTGAGCGTGCCCTACACCCCGCCCGGCGGGCCCAGGCCCAGCGAGTTCTTCGCAGGAATCGGCGGCGAGGAGGAGTTCTACGTCTCCTACTTCCAGAGCCCCGGCCGGGCCGAGGCCGAGATCGAGCCCGACGTACGAGGCTGGCTCGCCGGTTTCTACGCTGCCCTGTCCGCCGACACCATGCCCGCGCCCGGCGCGCCCGACCCGCATTTCGTCGGCCGCGGCGGGACGCTGCGTGACAGGTTTCCGGCGGGCCGTCTGCCGCACTGGCTCGGTGAGACCGAACTCGACGCCTTCGCCGGGGAGTTCGAACGGACCGGCCTGACCGGGGCCCTGAACCGCTACCGGAACATGGACCGTGACTGGGAGGACCTGGCCGCCCACCACGGCGCCCCCGTCGCGCAGCCCTCGTTGTTCATGGGCGGAGCCCTCGATGCGTCCACCACCTGGCTGGCGGACGCGATCAAGGCGTACCCCACCACCCTTCCCGGTTTGACCTCCTCACATGTCCTCGACGGCTGCGGCCACTGGATCCAGCAGGAACGCCCCGAGGAGGTCAACCGGCTACTGATCGACTGGCTCGGCTCTCTCGATGCTCCGAACTCTCCTGGTGTCTGATGCGCGTCAGGGCTTGCCGGTCCAGGTGTGGGCCACGTCCACGATCACATGGCCGGCCGTCCGCAGTACGCGGAACGGCAGACGGGCCCGAACGCCGAGCCCGAGCTGGGTGTCGCCCTCGAAGCTGCCGGCGAACCGGGTGTCCCGGAAAGCGCGGTACCCGGTGAGGTCGACGCCCGGCAGGGGACGGCCCGCCCGGGCGGGATAGGTGGGTACCCCTGTGCCGGGGTCGTAGCTGGGCGCATGCACCCGCACCTCGAGGATGGCACCGCCGCCGACGGGTATGAGGCGCCCGGATCCGTCCTGGTACAGGTGGTTGACGTACCTGACGGAGTAGCCGAGGCTGCTCCGGCCCGCGCCGGGGATGTCGATGACCATCCGGTCGTAGCAGGTGTGGCGGCCGGTCCTGATGTTCTTGACCGGCTTCGTCGTGGATGCTGCGCGTGTCTTGGCCAGACTGCCCCAGCCGGTGGGGCAGGTGACGGTCTGGGCGGTGGCCGCCGGTGCGGCGTCGGCCGGAACCGCGGTCGCTCCCATCGCGGTGCCCAGGAGCATGAGCGTCGCCCATGCCGTTCTGCTGCGTATTGCTCTGCTTCGTCTCATCTCATCCCCCGAAGCATGGTTCGTACTGGTATTTGATGAGACATAGCGGGTGGCTGAAAGGTTGCGGCTTCTGGCTGACTATTTCCAGGATCCATCCAGGGGGCTCCGACAGCATCGACGCCCCGGGCAGCGGTCGCGGATGCCGTTGCGGAAGGGTTTGATCGTCGCAGTCAACAAGCGCGGCGAACGACTCTTGGCCCGCCCCGCTGCTGATTAGGGCGAGTGGTTCGAGCGCGGAGACGGCACGATGCTGCCGGTGGGATGGCTGGCTACTTCCTGCGACCTCGGCAGCCGCGAGTCGGCCACGCTCGTCCTGTTCCACTCCAGTCGGCGAGGTTGTCGGAGAAGTGGACGTCGATGACGCCTGTCACGCCCCGCGCGGCCGCATCCCGGCAGGCCTGGGTCACCCACTCGTCGAGGATCTCGTCGGGCACCTCGGGCAGCGCCTGCATGGCCTCGAAGCACTCGTGCACCACCCTCAGCCCAGGGCCTTGTCCAGGTTGAAGGCCGCGCTGATGAGGGCCAGATGCGTGAACGCCTGGGGGAAGTTGCCCTGTTGCTCGCCGGTGTGGCTGATCTCCTCGGCGTACAGGCCCAGATGGTTGGCGTAGGTGAGCATCTTCTCGAAGGCGAGGCGTGCCTCGTCGATGCGGCCGGCGTGGACCATGGCCTCGACGTACCAGAACGAGCAGATGGAGAACGTGCCTTCGTCGCCGCGCAGCCCGTCGGGGCTGGCCGTCGGGTCGTAGCGGTAGACGAGGGAGTCGGACACCAGGTCGTGGGTGAGCGCGTCGAGGGTGGACAGCCACTTGGGGTCGGTGGGTGCGATGAACTTCGTCAGCGGCATCATCAGGACGGCCGCGTCGAGTACGTCCTCGCCGTCCTCGTGCTGGACGAACGCCTGCCGGGTCTCGGACCAGCCCCGCTTCATGATCCGCCGGTAGATCGTGTCTCGGGACTCGCGCCAGCGGGGCAGGTCGGCGGGCAGACCGCGGCGGTTGGCCATGCGGATGGCCCGCTCGATGGCCACCCAGCACATCAAGCGGGAGTAGAGGAAGTTCTTGCGGCCGCCGCGGGTCTCCCAGATGCCCTCGTCGGGCTGGTCCCAGTGCCGGCACACCCATTCCACCAGCGTGCACACGTCGTCCCACTGGGCGCTGGATATGGGCTTGGCCCACTTGTCGTAGAGGTAGATCGAGTCGATCAGGGCGCCGTAGATGTCGAGCTGGAGCTGGTCGGCGGCCGCGTTGCCGATCCGCACCGGCGCGGAGCCCTGATGCCCTTCCAGGTGGTCGAGTTCGAGTTCGGCGAGGTCGGTGCGGCCGTCGATGCCGTACATGATCTGCAGGGGTGCGGAGGTGCCGTCGGCGCACGGACTGACGTGCCGGGTGAGGAACCTCATGAACGCCTCGGCCTCCTCGGTGAAGCCGAGCCGCAGCAGCGCGTAGACGGCGAAGGCGGCGTCACGCACCCATACGTACCGGTAGTCCCAGTTGCGTTCGCCGCCCAGCTGCTCGGGCAGACTCGTGGTCGGCGCGGCCACGATCGCGCCGGTGGGCGCGTAGGTGAGCAGCTTCAGGGTGAGCGCGGAGCGGTGCACCATCTCCCGCCAGCGGCCACGGTACTTGGACGCCGACAGCCACCGCCGCCAGTACGCCACCGTCGTGCCGAACTGCTCCTCCGCCTCCAGCTTCGCGCACCGGCGCGGGTCCACGTCGCCGCCGACCTGGTCCAGCGCGAACACCGCTGTCTCGCCCTCGGAGAGCTTGAAGTCGGCCCGCACGTCAGGCCCGTCCGCCTCCAGCGGCACCGTCGCCGTCAGCGCGAGCGACAGCTCCTCGGATGCGAACACCGCGACCTCGCCGACCAGGCGCACGGTGTGCGGCCGGGTGCCGTAGGCGAAGCGCGGGGCGACCCGCGTACGGAACGGGATGGAGCCGCGCACGCACACCACCCGCCGGATCAGCCGGTGCCGCTCGGTCTCGACTTTGCCGCCGTTGAGCGGCATGAAATCCTGCACCTCGCCGACGCCGTCCTCGGTGAAGAACCGGGTGATCAGCACGTTGGTGTCGGGGAAGTAGAACTGCTTGGTCTTCGCCGGCACGGACGCCGCCAGCTCGAAGGAGCCGCCGCGGTCCGCGTCCAGGATCGCCGCGAAGACGCTCGGCGCATCGAAGGCCGGGCAGCAGTACCAGTCGATGGTGCCGTCGGTGCCCACGAGGGCCACGCTGCGCAGATCGCCGATCAGACCGTGCTCGGCGATCGGCAGATAGCGGGGAGCGGCCCCCGGGACGCCCTGGTCGATCGCTCCTGAGCCCATCACAGCCTCCCTGCCCCGACCCGCATCCGCGCTCCCAGCCTAGGCCGAATCAACCAGCCGGGCGTCTGGATCGCGGATGCGGGGCGCGCTGTCGGGAGTCAGACCCTGACGACCGTGATCCCCGCCTCCTCGAAGCGACGCACCGGGTCCTCGCTCGCCGCGGTGTCCGTGACCAGGGTGTCCACCGAGTCGGCCGTACAGATCGGGGCCAACGCCCGTCGGCTCAGCTCGCCGGGGTCGGCGGCGACGACCACCCGCTTGGCGCGCCCGCACAGCAGCAGGCGACGACACCCAGCGCGGGCACATCACATGGTGATCTGGCCGAGCACGCCGTCCCGCGAGCGGCCCGGTGAGCTCGTACGACGCCCCCTACGCGACCGGCTCGGCGGCCGCCTCCCCGACTTCCAGCCGGCCGCGCTCGACGAGCAGTTCCAGCAGCGCCTGTCGGCGGGTGTCCCGGGACATGGCCACCCTCCGTGCCTCGATCCCGGCGACCCTAGGCACCCGCATGCGTTCGAATGCTTGATTTTGCTCGAAAGCTCGCTATATCTTGCAAGAACAATCACACCTGCCATCACGTCAGGATCGGACCAGGGGAGGGCCCGGCATGACCCATGTCGAGGACGAGCTGACCAGCCAGCCCGAGTGCTGGATACGGGCCGCGTCGGAGGCGGACGGGCACCGTGGGGTGCTCCCGGAGCCCGGGGAGCGGGTCGCGATCGTCGGGTGCGGCACCTCGTACTTCATGGCGCAGGCGGCCGCCGCACTGCGCGAGGGCGCGGGACAGGGCGAGACGGACGCCTTCGCCGCCTCCGAGTTCCCTCACGGCCGCTCGTACGACCGCGTCGTGGCCCTCACCCGTTCCGGCACCACCACTGAAGTCCTCGATCTGCTCGGCCGGTTGAAGGGACGCACCCGGACCACGGCGATCACCGCCGACCCGGACACGCCGGTCGTGGCGGCCGCCGACGACCTCGTCGTGCTCGACTACGCGGACGAACGCTCCGTTGTGCAGACACGGTTCGCGACGACCGCACTGACTCTGCTCCGCGCCCATCTGGGCCTGCACACCGACGCCGCCGTCGCCGACGCCCGCACCGCCCTCGCGACCCCGCTGCCCGACGGGCTCGTCGCCTGCACGCAGTTCACCTTCCTGGGCCGGGGCTGGACGGTGGGCCTGGCGAACGAGGCCGGGCTGAAGATGCGCGAGGCCTCACTCGCCTGGACCGAGGCCTACCCGGCGATGGAGTACCGGCACGGCCCCATCAGCATCACCACCCACTCCACGGCCACCTGGATGCTCGGCGAAGCCCCCGAGGGCCTGGCCGAGCAGGTGCGCGCCACCGGCGGGCTGTGGATCGCGGGCGGCCTCGACCCGCTCGCCGAACTGGTACGCGCCCAGCGCCTCGCCGTCGCCGTCGCCGCGGTCCGCGGCCTCGACCCGGACCAGCCGCGCCACCTCACACGCTCGGTGATCCTCGCGCCCTGACCGCCCCGAAAAGCCCGAAGGAGAAGCCGTGCCGCTCGTCACCACCGGCGAACTGGTCACCCGGGCCGCCGCCGGGCGCTCCGCCGTCGCCGCCTTCAACATCATCACCCTCGAACACGTCGAGGCCGTCATCGCCGGCGCCGAGTCCGCCGAGGCCCCCGTCGTACTCCAGGTCAGCGAGAACGCCGTCAAGTTCCGCTACGGACGGCTGCTCCCGCTCGCCCGCGCGGCCGCCGTCGCCGCCGAACGCGCCTCGGTACCGGTCGCGCTGCACCTCGACCACGTCCAGAGCGACGACCTGCTGCGCCAGGCGGCGGACGCCGGATTCAGCTCCGTGATGTACGACGCGGCCCGCCTGCCCTACGAGCAGAACCTTGCCGCGACCAGAGCCGCCGTCGACTGGGCGCACGCCCAAGGCCTCTGGATCGAGGCCGAGTTGGGGCAGGTCGGCGGCAAGCCGGGGCCGGGCGGGTGGGGGAAGTCTGCTGGGCCCCCGCTGGACGCCCACGCGCCCGGCGCCCGCACCGACCCCGCCGAGGCACGCGCCTTCGTCGCCGACTCCGGCGTGAACGCCCTCGCCGTCGCCATCGGCAGCACCCACGCCATGACCACCCGCACCGCAACCCTCGACCACGACCTCCTCAAACGCCTGTCGGCAGCCCTGGACGTGCCCCTCGTCCTGCACGGCTCCTCGGGCGTGCCGGACCACGAACTCGCCGCGGCGGTCGCGGGCGGCATCGCCAAGGTGAACGTCGGCACGGCCCTCAACATCGCCATGACGGGCGCGATCCGCGACTTCCTCGCCGCCCACCCCGAGGCGGTCGACTCACGCAAGTACCTGAGCGTGGGGAGGGAGGCGATGGTGCGGGCGGTGACCGGGATCATCCGGACCGTGGGCCGGCCCGCCGCCTGATCACTTCCTGACGGCCTTCAGCACCACGAACTTCGGGTCACTGGCGACCAGTTGGCTGTTGCCGAACACCTGGCGCAGCTTCACGTGGTAGCCCAGGTGCCGGTTGCCGACCACCCACATCTCACCGCCGGGACGCAGCACGCGCCGCGCCCCGGTGAACATCCGCCACGCCGTCGCGTCGGTCGTCGCCTGGTGCGAGTGGAACGGCGGATTGCTCAGCACGAGGTCGACACTCCCGTCCGGCAGCCCCGCCAGCCCGTCCCCGACCCGGAACTCCGCGTGCCCGGGCACCCCGTTCGCCTTGTACGTCGCCTCCGCCGAGGCCACCGCCTGGAACGACTCGTCCACGAACAGCACCTCGGCCGACGGCTCGGCCACCGCCACCGCCGTACCGACCACTCCGTTGCCGCAGCCCAGGTCCACGATCCGCCGGCCGCCCAGCGCGGCCGGCAGGTGTTGCAGGAAGAAGCGGGTGCCGATGTCGAGGCGGTCGGCGCAGAAGACGCCGGCGTGGTTGACCACGGTGCGCCCCGAGACCGGGCCGATGCCCTCGGGCAGCGCGTAGCTGTACGGCCACGGGTTCGCGGGCCGCTCCAGTTCGGTGTCGGGCGTGCAGAAGATCAGCCGGGCCTTCCGCTCGGCCAGCGAGGTGCGGGTCGGGCCCAGGATCCGCTCGAACAGCTGCAGCGTCGAGGTGTGGATCTCCTTGACCATCCCGGTGCCGACGACGACCGTCCCCTCGTGCACCGCGGGCGCCAGCCGCAGCAACTGGTCCTCCAGCAGCGCAAGGCTCTTGGGCACCCTGACCAGGAGCACGTCGACACGCCCGGGCGGCGGATCCTGCGTGGTCAACAGCCGTACGGCACCGGTCTCGACGCCGGCCCGGGCCAGGTTCGCGCGGGTCGCCTCCTGCGCCAGGAACGAGTCGGTGATCTGCACGGGCCGGTGCGCCGCGAGTGCGGTCGCCAGCGCGCCCCAGCGGTCGCCGAGGACCACGACCGTGCCGGACAGCGGGACCTTCTCGGCTGCGAGGTGCCTGAGCAGGTACTCGTCGGAGGCGTCCCAGGCACGCAGCCTCTCGCGCGGGTCCTCGGGGAAACGGGCCAGCGCGAGCTCGCCCCACGGCGTCGTCATACGGTCGTTCATCGTGCGTCAAGGCTAGCCGAGCCGCAGCTCACGGCCGGTGGGGGGAGGATGGGCGGCATGGATGCCGAGCTGTTCCCACGGGAGCGCACTAAGGTCGCGCCCGGCGCGGTGCACGTGCCCGGCTGGCTGGCCGCGGACGCCCAGCGCCGGCTGCTGGACGCCTGTCGTGAGTGGGCGCGCCCACCGGCCGGCCTGCGCACGGTGCGCACGCCCGGCGGCGGCACGATGACCGCCCGGCAGGTCTGCCTCGGCCGGCACTGGTACCCGTACGGCTACGCCCGCACCGTGGTCGACGGCGACGGAGCTCCGGTGAAGCCGTTCCCGGGATGGCTGGGCGAACTCGGCCGACGGGCGGTGCTGGAGACACTCGGCGAGCCGGCGGCGCCGTACGACATCGCACTGATCAACTTCTACGACGCCGAAGCCCGCATGGGCATGCACCGCGACAGCGACGAGAAGTCGGACGCACCGGTGGTCTCCCTGAGCCTGGGCGACACCTGCGTCTTCCGCTTCGGCAACACCGAGACCCGCACGAAGCCCTACACGGATGTCGAACTGCGCAGCGGCGACCTGTTCGTGTTCGGCGGACCGTCCCGGCTCGCCTACCACGGGGTGCCGCGTGTGTACGGGGGCACCGCGCCCCCGGAGTTGGGGCTGGCAGGACGGCTGAACATCACGCTCCGGGTCAGCGGCCTGTAGCCCGCTGTAACTGCGGATCATGGGAGACTCGCCCTCATGAGCGGCAAGGCGGACCCCCGGCCGACGGGGGAAGGGACCACCTCGAGGGCGCGGTTGGACCGGGGGCGCGGTGCGCTCGGGCCCGCGTTGGAGCTCGTGCACACCGGGCGCGCGCCCACGAGGGCGGTGCTCACTGCCGAGCTCGGCGTCACCCGGGCCACTGCCGGAGCGGTCGCCGCCGAACTGGAGGCCCTCGGGCTGATCCGGGTCGACGCCCGGCCCGGCGCGGCGGCCGGCTCGCAGGGCAGGCCCTCGCACCGGCTCGCCGTCGCCGAGGACGGCCCCGTCGTCCTCGCCGCGCAGGTGCACGCCGACGGGTTCCGGGCGGCGCTGGTGGGTCTCGGGAGCCGCATCGTCGCCACCGCACCCGGCAGCGAGACCGTCGACGCCGACCCGGCGAAGGTCCTCGGCTCCGTCGTGGAGGCGGGCGCCGAGCTGCTGCGCTCGACGGGGCGGCGCTGCGTGGGCGCCGGACTCGCCGTACCCTCCGCGGTCGCCGAACCCGACGGCCTCGCTCTCAACCCCCTGCACCTGGCGTGGCCCGCCGGTGCGCCCGTCCGCCGTATCTTCGCGGAGTGCGTGCGCGCCGCCGGTATCACCGGGCCCGCCTTCGCCGGCAACGACGTCAACCTCGCCGCCCTCGCCGAGCACCGGCACGGCGCGGGCCGCGGCGCCCGGGACCTGCTGTGCGTGGCCACCGGCCACCGGGGCGTGGGCGGTGCGCTGGTCCTGGACGGCCGCCTGCACACGGGCAGTTCGGGGCTGGCCCTGGAGGTCGGCCACCTCACCGTCAACCCCGAGGGCCGACCCTGCCACTGCGGCAGCCGCGGCTGCCTCGACGTCGAGGCCGACCCGCTGGCCCTGCTCACCGCCGCGGGCCGCGAGCCCGGTCCCGAGGTCAACCTCCTCCGGCAGGCCAACGACCTGATCCGCCACCACTCCGACGACCCCGCCATCCGCACCGCCACCGAGGCCCTCATCGACCGCCTCGGCCTCGGCCTCGCGGGCCTGGTCAACATCCTCAACCCCGACCGCATCATCCTCGGCGGCCTCCACCGCACCCTCCTCGACGCCGACCCCGAGCGCCTGCGCGCCGTCGTCGCCGACCGCAGCCTGTGGGGCCAGAGCGGCGGCGTCCCCATCCTCGCCTGCACCCTCGACCACAACAGCCTGGTCGGCGCCGCCGAGTTGGCGTGGCAGCCGGTACTGGACGACCCGCTGGAGGCGCTCACCCGGTGAGACCGCCGACGCCCTTGGTCAGCTCGTCCGCCAACGGCTCCGGCACATGCGGTGGGCAGGGCAACGGCGCGGGGACGACGGCGAGTTCGGCACCCTCCGCGGCGAACTCGGCAGCCGCGCGGCGGTCTGTGCCGGATCACCGTCGAACCGCACCTGCGCGGAGAGCCGGATCTGCGACGGATCGCGTCCGACGTGGCTGCACAGCCAGTGCCCCGACAGGCAACGTTTGCCAGCGCGAACTGCTCGGTCTGCCGCCTATCAGCGACTGCGGAACTTCGCCTGCCTCATTCCGCCACAGCAGTCCAAAGTGCTGGTCTACCTGAAGGCAGATCCGGCGGAGGTGGACCTTGCGCCCGGCTTCACCCGGGCCGTGACGGGGCTCGGCCACCACGGTACGGGTGACCTGGAAGTGCAGCTGCGCACCGAGCGGGACTTGGAGCGTGCCCAGGACCTACCGTGTGGCCGCGTGCTCATTCCTCCGCTGGTACGGCCATGGCCGCACCGTATTCAATGCGCTGCTGCCGGATGCAATGCGCTGCTGCCTGTCGGCTTCGGTGATCTCTGGATGGGCCGGGGCGCTCTCGAGTGCGTGCCCCAGCTGGATCAGATGGTGCTCCCCGTGGTCGCCGATACCGGGTTCGGGATCATCGGCGTGGCAGAGCAGGCGCCTCCGCACCCAGCCGTCGTCGACGGCCGGCAGCAGTAGGAGGACCTTCAGCCCTGCCGACGCCCGGCGGCACGCAGCAGCCGTCCGCCGGTGGGCGGAACGTTCCGTCCCCACGGCCGTCGTCATCGGTGGCCTGACCGGCCACCTGCCGGGGACCATCGGCCCCTCACCCGGAGGCCGCCGGGCGCCCACTCTCGAAGGACAACCACCTGTTCCGAAACCCGTGCGGGAGGAGGGCACCATGCCATCCGTGCCTCTCGACGCCGAGACCCTGGAAGCCTGCGTGGCGGCAGCGGTGGCCGCGCCGTCGTTCTTCAACACGCAGCCCTGGCGTTTCGGGCTGGACCCCGACACCGTCGCCTTCGAAGTGCGCGCGGACCCGCAGCGCAGCCTGCGGCATGCCGATCCGGCCGGCCGTGCGCTGCATCTGTCGGTGGGTGCCTCCGTCTTCAATCTCCGCGTCGCGGTGTCCCACTTCGGCTGGTCACCCGTCGTGCGGCTGCTGCCCCGCCCCGACGAGCCCGACCTGCTCGCCGTCGTCCGGCCCACCGGAGCCAAGGGCGGGCACGGCACGGAACACCGCGGCGACCTCTACCCCGCGATCTGGCGCAGGCACAGCAGTCGCTTCCCGTTCGCCGACAGGCCCCTGCCGCTGCAGGCACGCGCCGAACTCGCCGAGGCCGCCCACGCCGAAGGCGCCTCACTGATCTTTCCCGAGGCCGCCGAGACCGTCCGGCTGCTGCGGGTGACCGCAGAGGCCGAGCAGCGCAACCGTGCCGACCCGGAGCGCGGTACGGAGAGCCGCCGCTGGGTGCACCGGGACCCGGACAGCCCGATCGACGTCGGCCTTCCGCAGACCGCCCTCGGCCCGCAGGACACCCGCGAGCGCATCCCCATGCGGGACTTCACCGCCGCACGCCACCCCGTGCGGCTGCCCGCCCAGGATTTCGAGACCACCCCGGCCATCGCCCTGCTCAGGACCGAGCACGACCGTCGTACGGACTGGCTGCGCGCAGGAGAGGCACTCGAACACGTCCTGCTGGTGGCCACCGCCCTGGGGCTGCGTACGTCGCTGCTGCACCAGCCGATGGAATGGCCCGACCTGCGCCGCTTCCTCAGCCCCGAGCCGCACCACACCGGTCACGCACAGATGCTGATCCGGCTCGGCTACGGCGCAGAGGGCCCCGCCACCCCGCGACGCGCCCCGCAAGCGGTGCTGGACAAGCAGCTACCGGCCCGGTGAGCCGGTTTTCGTCAGCGGGCGGCTGCGGTCAGCGTTCCATGCCTCCGTTGCCGCGTGCGAAGGCCAGTCGGCGCACGGCCCGCCAGTCCGCCCGCGGTTTCGCCTGGGGCACGTCCTCGGAGCGGCAGCACCTCCTGGGCCGGTTCCACGTGGTCGACATGGCGCGCAAGGTGGTCGGAGTGGGCAGCGTCGGCACCCGCTGCTGGATCATTCTGCTGCTGGGCCGTGACGGCGAGGATCCGCTGCTGCTGCAGGCCAAGGAGGCGGGCAACTCGGTACTCGCCCCCTACAGCGGCGCGAGACCGTACGAGAACCAGGGCGAGCGGGTGGTGGCCGGGCAGCGACTGATGCAGGCCGCCAGCGACATCTTCCTCGGCTGGAAGCACATGACGGGGATCGACGGTCGCGAACGCGACTTCTATGTACGGCAGTTGCGGGACTGGAAAGGCATCGCACAGCCCGAGACCATGGATCCTGCGACCCTGGCGCTCTTCGGCCGTTTGTGCGGCGCCTCGCTGGCACGCGCCCATGCACGGTCCGGCGATCCGATCGCCATCGGCGCCTATCTCGGTCGCGGCGACAGCTTCGACCGGGCGCTGGCTCAGTTCGCGCGGGCCTACGCCGATCAGAACGAGCGCGATGACCGGGCACTGGCCGATGCCGTGGCCGCCGGACACGTGACGGCGAGGACCGACCTCACCTCGTAGGACCGGGCCCGGCGGACAGCGCCGGGCTCTCCGGCTCCGGCGTCCTCCCGCAGCTCACGCCCGGCAGCCGCGCCCGTGCGCCGGAACCAGGCGCCGTACCGCCCGGCAAGAGCCGAGGCCGACACACCGTGCAGCAGGATGCTGAGCCCAACGGTTGCGGCGACCACCCGCCCCATCGTTTCCGTCCCCGGCACGTGCTCCTCCAGTACGAGCAGCCCCAGCACGACAGAGGCCAGACCGCGCGGCCCGAACCAACCGATGTACGCGACCGTCGGCGGCCGCAGTCCGCTGCCGAGCAACGACACGGCCACGGGCAGCATGCGCACCACGGTCAGGCTGAGCACGGCATAGAGCACGATTTTCCAGGTCAGGTGCTGCAGCGTAGGTCCCAGCAGCACAGCGCCGAAGACCATCAGGCTGACCGATGCCAGCAGGCCGCCCAGATTCTCCGCGAACTCGGACGTGTCGTCTTCGCTCTCCGGCTCGGTGCCGGTGCTCTCGGTGCCGGGGCTGACGGGGGAGCGCCGAAGGGCGTATCCGAAGGCGAACCCGGCCACCCAGGCGGCGCGGGCGGCTTCCAGCAGGGCCGTCAGCAGCGCGGCCTTGTGTTCGAGGCCGACGATGTCGAGGACGGCGGGACCGGGGACGCGTCGGCGCTGAAGGCGTACGGCGAGCGGGAGAACACCCGGCTCGATCACGTCCGTGAGCTGCGGCGGGTCATGGAGTATACGGAGTTCGCCGAGGTGGAGGCGGAGCTGCGGGCGTGGGTGGATGCGCGGGCCTGGACCACCGGGGAGGGTCCGAAGGCGCTGTTCGACGCGGCGGCGGGGTGGCTGCGTGAGCGGCGGGTGCTGCTGCCCGGGGTGACGACGCTGGCCCCCTGGTGGCCGCGGTGAGGGAGGCGGCGAACCAGCGGCTGTGGGACACCCTCCACGGGCTGCTGAGCACTGGTCAACGTGCGGTGCTGGACTCCCTGCTGATGGTGCCGCCGGGCGCCCGGGTGTCGGAGCTGGCCCGCCTCTCGCCGTTCGTCAGGCATCACATCAACATGCTCGGCCGGTACTCCTTCCAGCTTCCCGACCTGGCCGGTGGCCTGCGTCCGCTGCGCGACCCGGACGCCACCGACGAGGAGTGACCGGCCCTGGCCTGCGCCCCGGGCCCCACCTCGTAGACCCGGCACTCCGCGCAGCGGAACAGGTCGGTGCTGCTCTCGCAGGGGGGATCGCCGAGGGAAGCCTAAAAGGGGCCAAGGGATGATCTTGGTTTTTTGAGGCCGCAACCCGTCACCTGTTCGACTTCGTCTCGTTGGTGTGATGCTGGGCCTGTCGACTGGGGCCGGGGCGGGACTGTGACCTCGATCGAGCGGAGGGCGTATCCGCGGTTCAAACGGCTGGTCGCCGCGCATGAGCGAAGATCAGTACGTCACCCTGTTGGCGGCGGTGTCCGTCGTGGTCGGCTGTGGCGCTAGTGCAGATAGTCGCTCGCCTGGGCGCCGAGGACGTTCAGAAGAGCCAGCGTCTCGGCGCCGGGGGATCCCGGCGGTGCGCTGTAGAGCACGAGGTGCTGGTCGCGGTCGGTGAGGGTGAGGGTGTCGCAGTCGACGGTGACGTCGCCGACGGTCGGGTGGCGGAAGGTCTTGGTGAGCGTCGGTACAGGCTGTACGTCGTGGCGTTCCCAGAGCCGGGCGAAGTCGGGGCTGGTGTCTCGGAGTTCGTCGACGAGGCCGGTCACTGCGGGATCGGTGGGGTAGCGGGCGAGGGTGGTGTGGAGCTGCATCACGATGCCCAGCCGGAAGTCGGCGGCGTCGGAGATCCCGTAGAGCGTCTCATCGGCGTACTGCGGTCCGGGGAAGGCCCGGCGGGCGAGGTTGCGCTCATTGGGGGTGAGCGGGGCGAAGTCCTCCATGAGAGCGGCCGCGAGGTCGTTCCAGGCGAGGACCTCGCACGCGGCGGACATCACGAAGCCAGCTGTCTGAGGCATTCGTTCGAGGAGCGCGAGGATGCTGGGGCGGACGTCGCGCCGGTGCAGTCCGGTGCGGTTCGGCGCGGTGCCGGCGAGGACGTGGAGGTGGTCGGACTCGGCGTCGGTGAGCCGCAGGGCGCCGGCGATCGCGGCCAGGACGTCGCCTGAGGGGCGTGGCGCCCGGCCCTGCTCGAGGCGGATGTAGTACTCGGTGGAGATGTGCGCGAGGACGGCCACTTCCTCGCGGCGCAGACCTGGTGTGCGGCGTCGCGGGCCGGAGGGGAGGCCTACGTCCTGGGGGCGGAGCCGCTCGCGGCGGCTACGGAGGAATGCCCCGAGCTCCTGTTTGTCCATGCGGCCAGTGTGCGCGCCGCCCGGCGGCGGATCGTAGTACTGGTTGTGCCTGTATCCGGTCGGCGGCCGGCCGGACGCTGTTGCCATGACGAACAACACGAACACCACTGAGATCGCACCCGTCGGCCTGCTCACCGGCAAGATCACCTTCATCACCGGCGCCAGCCGTGGCATCGGGGCGGCCGCGGCCCGGCTCTTCGCCTCCGAGGGCGCCGCCGTCGTGCTCGCCGCCCGCAGCACCGACGCCCTGGAGACCATCGTGAAGGAGATCCGCGCCGACGGCGGTACCGCCGACGCCGTCACCCTGGACCTCGCCGACAGCGCGAGCATCCGCGCCGCCGTGGACCAGGTCGAAAAGCTGCACGGACGGCTGGATGGCGCCTTCAACAACGGCGCGGTCCCCCAGCAGCAGTTCGGCCCGGTCCACACCACCAGCGACGAGGACATCGACGAGCAGTTCGCCGTGAACTTCCGCGCGCACTGGACCGCCATGAACGCCCAGGCCGCTCTCATGCGGAAGAACGGCGGCGGGGCGATCGTCAACACCTCCAGCATCGGCAGCCGCCGCGCGAACCCGGCCCTGCCCGCCTACGGCGCCATGAAGCGCGCGCTCAACAGCCTCACCGAGACCGCCGCGGTGAACTGGGCCGGTGACCGTATCCGGGTCAACGGCATCACCCCCGGCGGCACCTCCACTGAGATGATCGCCACCTGGGAGGCGGCGACCCCCGGCATCGTCGAGCAGATGACCAAGTCGATCCCGCTCGGTCAGATGGGCGAGCCCCGGCAGATCGCCGAGGCGGCCGCCTGGCTGCTCAGCGACCGCGCCTCGTACGTGACCGGCGCGATCCTGCCGGTCGACGGCGGCGCAGGCGCCTGACCAAGACAGCCCAGCGCCACCCGCCGAGGCCCACCCTCTCACTTAAGGACCGCCCGGCAACCCCGCAGGCTCCACGACGCGCAGACCTGCGACCTAGCCCCCGGGCCGGACACTGCCGGGCGGCCCTTACGGCCACCCCCCAGGCGCCGTCGAGCGTAAGGATGCGCGATGAACGCACCGCCGCGCCGCACCACGCCCTGAAGGGCTGATCAATTGCCGGGGACGCGACAAAGCATCCCGGCGGCCGGCACCACACCACCGGCAACACGTCCGGTGCCGGTCCCATCCAACAGCTGCAGAACACAGAGAAGGAGCTAAAGATGACAGACCTGTCGGGAAAGGTAGCGGTCGTCACCGGTGCCAGCCGGGGTATCGGCCGGGCCGTCGCCGTTCGGCTGGGACGGCTCAGCGCAAGCGTCGTGGTCAACTACTCGCGAGACACATCGGGGGCCGCCGCAACGGTGGCCGAGATCGAGGCCGCGGGCTCCCGCGCCATCGACGTCCGCGCGGACGTGTCGAAGCCGGACGAGATCGAGGCGCTCCTCGACACGGCGCGCAGCCGGTTCGGCGGCCTTGACATCGTCGTGGCGAACGCCGGCCTCGACGAGGGCCTCGGTCCGGTGCTGGATGTCACCGAAGCCGAGTACGACCGCATGTTCAGCGTCAACGCCAAAGGCGCGTTCTTCACGCTGCAAAAAGCGGGAGGCATGGTCGACAGCGGCGGCTCGATCGTCTACATCGGATCCAGTTCTACACTCCGGCCACAACCGGGCTTCGGTCTCTACACGTCGAGCAAGCTGCCTCCGAGCTTCCTGGTCGGGATACTCGCCCAGGAGATCGGCGAACGAGGCGTCACGGTCAACGCCGTGATCCCGACCGCGACCGACGGTGCAGGCTATTTCAGCGCAGGCAACGACGACACTGAGCTCCGCTCGCTCGTGCAGAACGCCAGCCCGCTCGGCTCACGCATGGGAACGGTCGACGACGTCGCGGACGCGGTCGAGTTCTTTACCGGCAAGCTGGCCCGCTGGATCAGCGGACAGCAACTGCTCGTCAGCGGCGGAGCACCCACCTGATTCCCTCCCCCGTACACGTCCACCCCGCCAGGCCGCCGTGAGCCGTGCCGAGATCCGCGCCGTTATCCGTGGGACGACTTCAGACAGGCCCGGCAACCGATGAACCGTCAGCCGCCCACCAGGACCGACGGAGGCTTAGCGCCGGTTTTCGTTCCGATGTTCCTCAACCCCCCACCCCCACTCCGATGACCGTGTGGAGCTGTCGTTCTGTGCCGATTCGTCGCTCCGGGGCCTACGGTGTGAAGCCCGCAGCCCCCCGTGCCGCCCGTCGACCACGGGCACGCGGGGCTCGCGCATCTAGGCGCAATACCGGTGACTTTGGGTCGGTGGGTGGTTAGCGGTGTGTGCCGCGTGTGGGTCAGACGAAGTTGTCGGGTGGGCAGTTGAGCGGCTCACGCGGGAAGCCCGTGCGCTGCTTCGCCGAGGAACCCGGACGGGCTCCGCAGCGTCTCCCTGGAGGAGGCGGGACCCCACGGCGGGGCCGTGGGTGCGGGCACCGGTGCGGGGAGGGCTGCGTGAGCAAACGCGAGGCGGCGCTGGCGATGGGGGCGGCCGAAGGGCTGGGCGGGTACCGCAGACTCGCGGTCCCGGGATCCACGGCCGGCGACGGGTTCTTCGTGATGCTGGGCGTGTTCTTCGTAGGGTCGGCGGGCTACGAGCTGGTCCGCGGTGTTCCTGGCTGGCCCGACGGTCTGATCACGGCCCTGGGGCTGGTCATGGGCCTGGTCCTGGGCGGCCTCACCTGCTTGCCCCGGTTCGAGCGACGCGAGGGCGGCCCGATGACGCACCTCTACTGCTTCGAGGACGGCTTCGTGATCGCCGGCCGCGACTCGATGCGCGCGGTCCGCTGGTCGCGCATCACCGTCACCGCCGAGAGGTGGGAGTCGGGAACGGGCGACGACCGCGAGTCGGGCACTCGCCGCACCCTACGAGCACCCGACGGCACCGTGCTCGCCCACTTCACCGGTCGGGAGCCCGAACAGATCGGCGGCTACGGCGTGCTGTGCCTCCACCAGGCGGCCGTCGAGCGCGAAGACGCCCGCCCGCTGCCCGATCTGCCATTTGACGACCGGATCGAGCAGTCGGACCGGCGCGGAGCGGAAGAACGGTGACGCGCGCGCCGTCGGTCATCGCCACCAGCAGGCAAGGCCGGGTGGACTCCGGAACCGGCTGCCGCGTCACCTGTCACGCACCGCGCTCACCGGTCCGGTCCGTGGTACCGCCACCGCCATCGGAACCGTCCTCGCCGGCCGGTTCACCACCTGGGCCCGCGAACACCTATGACCGCGAGGCCCAGACCGGCCTCCAGGCTGATGAAACGCCCGCATCGCCCTGCGGCGCGCAGCGCGCGGGCACCTGACGCCTTCGGCAGCCGGCAGGTGAACGCGACCGCGTCGCTGTGGGGTCCGCTCCCGGGTCCCTCGGGCGCCCGTTTGCGTCGTGGGGCGCGCAAGGTTCTGTCACGCTGCCGGCATGCGTACAGGGCTCTCAGGACTGTGTACGCATCGCTCTTCGCCCTTGCTACGTCGGCTTGTCGTCTAAGCCGGCGCCCGCGGCCGGATCGTCCTCGTCCGCAGGTCATGCGTAGGTGAGCAGGCGCGCGTCATGCCGTGCGCGGGCGGCGGCCAACTGTGCGGCGATGTCCGGGTGGGCGTGAGAGGGATGCTCAGGGTGCCCCCGGTAGGTGTCGTAACCGGGGATGTCGGAGTCCGGCTCCAGATCCCGCAGCATGAGCAGCCTGCGCACCTCCTCCAACTCCGGCCCGTCCTGGCACGCCCAGACCGCGTCCTCCAGCAGCAGTCGGTCGAGCTCGGCCATCCGACGGCAGTCCCGGCAGGCGGACGCGGGCTGCTCCCGCGCGCGCAACAGCTCGGCCAGCGCCTGCCGTAGCGGCTCGGGGGCGCGGCCAGGCTGTGTCCACGTGCCGTGGAGGACGGCGTCCGCGTCGGACCAGGAGATGAGGATCTGCTTCTGCTCCCTGAGCTTCTCCGGACCGTCCGCCTCGCTCCCTACGAGGTGCACGCGGAACAGGAGCATCTCGTCGCCCTTGGCGCCGATCCTCGGATCGTCCGCCGGGTCGAGCGCCCACTCCAGGCGGTACTCGCGGACCGCCGCTCCCGCTGGCAACGCCAACAGGTAGTCCGACTGGCGCGGATTGTCGTCCGGCAGGGCCGTCGCCTCGAACGCCGGGCCCAGCGGCGAGCCTTCAGCGTCCAGGTCGCGGCAGCGGACCGCCACCAGGTGGGAGAGGAAGCGACGCAGCCGCAGCACCGTGCGGCTCTCACGGTCGGTGGGGCGCAGGCGCACGCGGACGACAGCCTGCCCCCTTATCGTCCCCGCCAGTTGGAAGCGGTCGAAGTCGACATCGAGTGGTTCGGTCTCGTCGCCCGGCTGCACAGATACTCCTTCGGCCCGGTCTACTTCCTTCGGCCCGGTCGCGGGCGGAGACGTACGCGCGGGGCCGCTGGTTCCCTCCCCGGAGAGGACGTCACAATGCGAGGGACGGTTTTTCCAGGGAGGGGACAGTCCATGCAGCCCGAGCACGTTCCTGCATAAGGCCAGCCGGGCACCATCTGGTGTTTGCCCTCGCCCCGACCGAACGTGTGGCAAAAGGCCCGGTCAGCACATGAGTTGGCGTCTGGTCTCAGCCACGGCGATACGTCCACCGCCAGGACCAGCCGACCATCTGCCGCCCTCGGCAGCGGCACCCCGACCAGGGCACGACGCAGCCGTGCGACATCGATCTGCCCCTGGTTGAGCCCGCCGTACAGAGCTCCGTGACCACGGCGGTGTTCAGGCGTGAGCGCGAGATCGACCAGCGTCCGCACCGGCCCGTCCGTGCACAGCAGCGCGTCGCGCAACTCGAACAACGCGTCGCCTCGCGCGGTCAGACACGCGTACAGCTCCGACCGGAAGTGTGACTCCCGCGAACGCATCCCGTAAGACGCTCTGATGCACCAGACTCATGACCACGGCCTTCGCACTGTTCCTCTGCCTCTGTGACGGAGCAAAGGATCAGCCGAAGCCCCATACGCGTCCGCTGGACTGCGAAACATCGATCAAGTTCGAGTCCCGTTCGAGTCGGCTTGAACCGAAGGCGAACTGCTGCAAACGCCGTTGTTCCCGACCTTCCGCGTTGTCATGATCGTGCGATGAGCAGCGAGCGAGCGAACGACATCCACCAATGGGGACGGTCCCTGTTCGAACGGCAGCAACACCCAGTGACATGGGCTGGCCACGTCCTTGAGGCAGCTTCGCTGAGTCTGGGCAGGACTCCAGAGATTGAAGCCGCCCTGGAGATGGCCGCCGACCAGACGCAATGGAGTCGTGGCCGCGAGTTGTTCGACAGCGTCCGCCGAAGCAGTCTGGGCAGCGAGGACCGACTCGCGCAACAGCTACTCTTCCGACTCGCTGAGCTGGTTGGCAAGCTCGCGCACAATGTCGCTGGACCCCATCCGCACTTCGACCATCACGCCGGCTGGCAGATCGGGCCCATTGCGTATCGCCTCGCCATCGAAGTGCAAGATGCCGCACTCCAGGGCCGGCTCGCCTCCGCGCTGGGAAGTTGGCCAACGCCAGGCCCTCGGACCGGGCGCTAACTGGCCCGCCATGTTAAACGACAAGGTGAGTGCCTGTCGCCGTCGGATGGCTCCAGAAACCTGGCCGCCCGGAGCCCGCGACGACTCGACCGCTGATTGGGATAGGCGACTTGATCGCTTCGTAGGGCAGTGCCGGCGAGGTCGTCTGCAGGGCGAACGGTGACGACGACCAGGCGGCGGTGACCGTGCCCGAGATCTGGGCCGAGTTAGACATCGGGAAGGAACACCACCACTGCGTGGTGATCGACGCGGCAGGTGAACGGCGACGTGCTGTGGGCGGTCGACATCAACCGCGGCGCCGCTGCCCTGGTCATCGGTCTGCTGCTCGACCACAACCAGCCGATGGTCTACCTTCCCGGCCTGGCAGTGCACCACGCTTCCGCTGCCTACCGAGGCCAGGGCAAGACGGACGCCAAAGACGCACGTCATCGCTGACCAAGCCTGGATGCGCCGTGACCCTCGGCGTCCTGCGGCCCGGTGACGAGGCGGCCGTAGACCTTCGGCTCCTCATCACCCGCCGGACCGACCTGATCTGCGACCGCACCCGTCAGATCAACAGGCTCCGGGCACAGTTGCTGAGATCTTCCCCGCGCTCGAACGGGCGCTGACCCTGACCAACCAGGGGCCGGTCATGCTGTTGACCGGCTATCAGACGCCGGCGGCGATCCGTCGCACGGGAATCAAGCGCATCGCGACCTGGCTGAAGAACCGCAAGGTCAGGGGCGCCGCCGAGCTGGCTCAGGCGGCGGTCGAAGCGGCTCAGGCCCAGCAAACCGCCCTGCCAGGCGAGAAGCTGGCCGCGGCTCTGGTGGCCCGCCTCGCGAAGGGGGTGATCGCCCTACACTATCTCCGGGCTCTATCCAGAAGTCGCGCAAGGTCATAGGCGGATGATGACGAGAGCGATGTCGTCAGAGACACCCCCGGCGACGTCGAGCCGGGTCAGCAGTGCGTCGGCCAGCGGTTCAGGGGCGAGGGTTCGGTCCTGGGCCAGGGCAGTGGTCAGGCGTTCCAAGCCGGCGTCGATGTCCTCGTCGCGGCGTTCGATGAGGCCGTCGGTGTACAGCACGAGGGTGTCTCCCGGCCCGTAGGGGAGGCCGGCCTGGGGGCGGGGGACATGGTGCTCGCGCGTGCCGAGTGGCGGGTCGGTGGCCTGGTCCAGCAGGTCGCAGATCCCGTCGGTGTGGAGCAGGATCGGCGGTGGGTGCCCGGCGTTGCTGTAGATGATCAGCCTGCTGCGGGTGTCGATGAGTACCTTGACCGCGGTGGCGGCCATGGCGCCGTCCACGGAGCGGGCATAGAGGCCGAGGATCTCCAGGGCCTCGGCGGGGCTGGGGATGGCGCGGATGACGGCGCTCAGGGCGCTGCGGAGCATGCCCATGACGGCTGCGGCGTGCAGTCCGTGGCCGACGACGTCTCCGACCGCCACGGCGTAGCGGTCGGGTGGCAGGTCGACGATGTCGTACCAGTCGCCGCACACGTTCAGTGACGCGGTCGCGGGCAGGTAGCGCACGGCGATGTTGCTGTGCCGGTCCAGGTCGGGGACGGAGAGCATGGCTTCCTGCAGGGTGATGGCGACCTGCTGTTCACGGGCGTGGGCCTGGCGCAGTTCCTGGTTCAGCCGGTGCAGCTCGCGGGCCCGTGAGTACAGCTCGGCTGCCATGCCCTCCGTTCGTTCGGGCGACTCCTCGCTGAGCTGACGTGCCCGGGGTGAGTGGACGAAGGGCGTCACGTCCTCTATCTGCTGGATGATCCACTTCACTCTGCCGTCCGGGGCGGACAGCGGGGTGTGGACCACTGACCACCATCGCTCCTCGAACCCGTCCTGCTGATCGGGGGCGGGAAGGTCGTACCGCTGGAGCACCGCGGTTTCCGGCTTACCGGTGTCCAGAAGCCGGTGCAGGGTGGCTTTCAGATTCCGTTCCGCATCGTCGTCGAAGCCGGGATTTTCCGGCAGGGCGTCGAAGAAGTACTTCCCGATCAACTCGTGCTTGGTCCGGCCGGCAGTCCGCAGGCAGGCCGGGTTGACGTAGCGGATCACCAGGTCCGCATCCAGCACCAGGTACGGGCTTGGTGTGGCGTCGAAGAACGCCGTGAAATCGATGTCCGCTGTCATTACGCGCTCTCCGTGGCCGCGAGCGCGACTGCCTGGACTTCCAATCTACGGCCGGTCCAGTGCTCGGGCTCGTTCGCCTTCATTCACCCGGCACCGCCCCCCGGCCGGGTCCCAGAAGGCACCCCGCAGCCGGTGTCGTGCCGCATCGCATGAGGCGTCGGCAAGCCTTCTGGGGCGAGAAGTTCCCTGTAGTGCCGCCAACGCATAGAGATCGCCCGAAGCGGCAGCCAGGGCGACGGCACTGATCCGGCAATTCTCCGTTGACCAGTCGAGGGCTTCGTCGAGGGTGATGACCGAGCCGACATCGGCCTTCAGGGCACCGTTGGCGGCCTGCTCGGCGAGCGGTTCGGTGACCTCGCGGACGGCCGTGGTCACGATCGGGGTGACGGTGACCCCGGCGGCAGTGCCTGCGTCGGTGTTCGGGGGCCTGAGTGAGGGTTGCCACCTTGCCGCCGCGACGCACGGCGGCGAGCGGGACGTCGTCGATGGTGTGGTCGAACAGGTTGACGGGGGCGTCGACGCCGCCGGGGTGCGCGGCGAGGACCTGTTCGGCGACGGGTCCGGCGGTCCGGTCGACGACCGCGGTGGCGCCGGGGCCGGTGAGCCGGTCGGTGTCGGTGCCGGTGGCGATGACGGTCACCCCGCGGGCGGCGAGCAGCTGCACGGCGTAGGAGCGGATGCCGCCGGACGCGCCGTTGACCAGGACGGTCTGTCCCGGCTGCGGGTCGATGGCGTCGACGGCCTGCACGGCGGACGCGCCGGCCAGCGGCAGTGCGGCGGCCTGTACGAACGAGAGGGCGGCGGGTTTGCCCGCGACCGCGGCCGCGGGCAGGACGGCGTACTCGGCGAGGGTGCCGGCCTGCACCGGCGGGGCGAGCAGCACGTGGCCGAACACCTCGTCGCCGGGCTTGACGTGCTCGACGCCGGCGCCGACGGCTTCCACGACGCCGGCGGCGTCACGGCCGAGGACCAGCGGGTACTCGTGCGGCAGCATGCCGGTGAGGTAGCCCGCAGCGATGGCGTTGTCGACGTCTGGCTGACACCGGCGCGAAGCCCCACGAGACCCAGGCTATCTTGGGCCACAGCCACTTCGACACGACGATGTCGGTCTGCACTCATGCCGCCCTCCAGGCGCAGCGTGAGGCGTTGGACGGGGTCGGGTCGCTCATGCGAGCCGACGAAACTGATGTCCAAAATTGATGTCATCGAGCGGCTCCAGGCCGCTGACCTGGGGAGGACGAAGCCGCGCATGAAGATCTCGGTTTCCTCGGACATGGACGAACCCGTGGCGCGCTCGCTCGTCGCGGAACTGGACAGGCGCGGCCACGAGGTCGTGCCCCATGGGGCGCTGAGCCCCGGGGACGACCCCCAGTGGGCCGCCTGCTCCGAGGCCGCGGCCCGCGAGGTCGCCGAGGGAACCGCCGACCAGGCGGTCGTCTGCTGCTGGACCGGCACCGGCGCGTCCATCGCCGCCAACAAGGTGCCCGGAGTGCGGGCCGCCCTGTGCACCGACGCGTACTCGGCGGACGGCGCCCGCCGCTGGAACGACGCCAACGTGCTGGCGCTCAGCCTGCGCCTGACCTCCGAGCCACTGCTCAAGGAGATCCTCGACGCCTGGTTCGCGGCGCAGCCCAGCCAGGACGCCGAGGACCGGGAGAACGTGGAGCGCGTGGCACGCCTCGATGCCGGCAGGACCGCCGGCTGAGGACGCATGCCGCCGCTCAAGACCTCGACGATCACCTCTTGCTTACTTCAATAAAGGCGCTTTAACTTTGTCAGCATGATGTTGACCCAGCGGGAGCGCGAGATCATCGCGCTGCTGCGCCGCGACCCGCTGGCCGGGCCGCAGGCGATCGCCGACGCCCTCGGCAGCACCCGGGCCGCGGTGAACGTGCACCTGTCCAACCTGGGCAAGAAGGGCGCCATCCTCGGCCGCGGCTACATCCTCCGCGAGGAGAACGCCGTCGTGGTCGTCGGCGGGGCCAACGTCGACGTGAAGGTACGCAGCCTCGCCCCGGTACGGCAGCGCACCAGCAACCCGGGGCGGGCCGGCACCACCGCGGGCGGCGTGGGCCGCAACATCGCGGAGAACCTGGCGCGGCTGGGCACCCCGACCCATCTGGTCGCCGCCGTGGGCCGGGACGCGGCGGGCGAACGGCTCCTCGCCGAGACCGCGGCGGCCGGGGTACGCCTCGACCACGTGCACCGCAGCGCCCACCCGACAGGGACATACACGGCGGTCCTCGACGCCGACGGGGACCTCGTCGTGGCGGTCGCCGACATGGCGGCCACCGAGGCGCTGGCGCCCGAGGACCTGCACCCGGCCCGCGAGCTGATCGCCCACGCGGACATGCTGGTCCTGGACGGCAATCTGCCCGCAGAGGTGCTGGCCCACGCGATGGACGTCGCGCAGCTCGCCGCCGTACCGGTGGTGATCGACCCGGTCAGCGCCCCCAAGGCGGCCCTGCTCGCGCCCCTGCTCACCGCCCGCCGTGCGGTCTTCGCCCTCACACCGAACCTCGACGAGCTACGGGCCCTGCTCGGCCGGCCCGTCGGCGACAGCGAGGCCGAGGTGACGGCCGCCGCCGACACGCTGCACGCGCGCGGGGTGCGCCATGTGTGGGTACGGCTCGGGGCGCGCGGCAGCGTGCTGAGCACCGCGGGCGAGGAGGCGACCTTCCTGCCCGCCCCGCCCGCCGAGGTCGCCGACGTCACCGGCGCCGGGGACGCGATGCTCGCCGCGTTCGTCCACGCCCTGCTGGCCGGCGGCGACCCGGTGGACGCCGCCCGCTACGGGCACGCGGCCGCGGCCCTGACGGTGCAGAGCCCGGCGACGGTGCGCCCCGACCTGACCCCGCGTCTGATCGAGGACGCGCTGACCGACCCGACCGAACCGAACGACCTGAACGATCCGATGCGGAGCCAGAGATGATCACGCCCACCCCCGCCCCGACTCCCGCGACCCCCGTCCCGCATCCGCGTCTCGTGCTGACCGACGAGGTCCGAGAGGCGTTGCGCGACGGGCGTCCCGTCGTGGCGCTGGAGTCGACGATCATCAGCCACGGCATGCCGTACCCGCAGAACGTGCAGATGGCGGTGGAGGTCGAGCAGATCATCCGCGAGGGCGGCGCCGTCCCCGCGACGATCGCCGTCCTGCACGGACGGCCCCACATCGGGCTGACCCAGGCGGACCTGGAGCTCCTCGCGACCGCACCGGACGTGACCAAGGCCAGCGTCCGCGATCTCGCCTATGTCATCGCGCGCGGTACCCACGGCGCGACGACGGTCGCCGCGACCATGCGGCTGGCCGCCCTCGCCGGCATCCGTACGTTCGTCACCGGCGGCATCGGCGGGGTGCATCGCGGCGCGCCGACGACGTTCGACATCAGCGCCGACCTGACCGAGCTGGCCGCGACGGGCGTCGCGGTGATCAGCGCGGGCGTCAAGAGCATCCTCGACATCGGCCTGACGTTGGAGACCCTGGAGACCCTGGGCGTCCCGGTCCTGACCTACGGCACCGACGAGTTCCCGGCGTTCTACTCGCGCCGCAGCGGCTTCACCTCGCCCATGCGCGTGGACTCGCCCGCCGAGATCGCCGCCGTGATGCATGCCCGCTGGGACCTCGGCATCCCCGGAGGCGTCAGCATCGCCAACCCCGTGCCCGAGGACGAGGAGGTCCCGGCCGAGCGCATGGACGGCGTCATCGCCCAGGCCCTCGCCGAGATGGACAAGGCCGGCATCACCGGCAAGGACACCACCCCCTACCTCCTCGGCCGCATCGTCGAACTCACCGGCGGCGAGAGCCTGCGCACCAACATCGCGCTGGTCAAGAACAACGCCCGGCTCGGCGCGCGCATCGCCGTCGAGTACGCCAAGCTCCGCTGAGGCCCGGACCGCACCTCACAGGCTCCACAGGGCCGCCACCAGCGGCCGCCGCAGATCCGCCCGCCGTACGCACAGCCCGATCGGGAACTGCTCCGGCGGCGGATCCGCGGGAACCACCGCCAGCCGGTCGCGGACCGCACTGTGCTCCAGTACGAGCCGGGGGACCACGCCCGTACCGCAGCCCAGGGCCACCAGCGTCAACAGCCCCTCGTGACCGTCCGGTTCGCAGGCCACCTCCGGTCGCGTCCCGCGGGCGCGGAACCAGCGGTCGGCGGCCTCGCGGACCAGCCCGCGGCGGGGCAGGACGAACGGGCCGTCGAGACCGGGGTCCGGGCGGTCCCGTGCGGTGACCAGGACCAGTTCGGTCACCGCCACCGTGCGGCTCACCAGCCCCTCCGGCAGCCGCGCCGGGATGCCCGCCACGGCCACGTCGACCTCGCCCTCGTCGAGCCGGGCCAGCGCGGCCGCCGCATCCCCGGTGCGCAGATCCAGCAGGACCTGGGGGTGGGCGGTGCGCAAAGGGACCAACAGGTCGGGCAGCAGCGCCTGGCAGGCGGTCACCGTGGCGAACATCGCGAGACGGCCGGTGAGCTGGGCCGGGTCGGGGTGCTCCGCACGGTAGGAGCGCCACAACTCCAGTGCCTGCACGGCGTATTCACGGAAGCGGTGCCCCTCCGCCGTCAGCGACACCCCGCGCGGCCCGCGCTCGAACAGCCGGTGCCCGAGATCGGTCTCCAGGCGCTGCACCGTGCGCGTCAGCGTCGCCGGACTGACATGGCAGTCGAGGCTCGTCCGCCCGAAGTTAAGCGTCTGCGCCAGATGGAGAAAGAGCCGCAACTCCCGGTGGTCGTCCCGCACGCCGTGACCTCGCCCTTTCATCTCGCGCAACACTCCGCTGCAGATGTTGCGCTTGCTGCAACGCTCTGCCGGAGCCTACAACTCGACCATGACCTCCACCACGTACACCTCCCGCGTCTTCGCCCTCGAAACGATGGACGTGCCCGGCGGCACCGAGACCATCCTGCGCGGCGGCCGGCACCTCTTCCCGCTGCTGCCGCAGGCCTTCGCCGGCGTCCGCCGCATCGGCGTGCTCGGCTGGGGCCCGCAGGGCCGCGCCCAGGCCCTCAACCTGCGCGACTCGCTCGCCGGCACGGACATCCGGGTGGCGGTCGGACTGCGGCCGGACTCCGCGTCGGCCGCCGACGCCCGCGCCCACGGCTTCACGGAGGAGAACGGCACGCTCGGCGACTGGCTGGCCGTCGCCGCCGACAGCGACCTGCTGATCCTCCTGATCGCGGACGCCGCCCTCGCCGCCCACCACCAGCAGATCTTCGCCGCCCTCAAGCCCGGCGCCGTCATCGGCCTCTCGCACGGCTTCCTGCTCGGCCATCTGAGGGAAACCGGCGGGGAGTTCCCGCCCGGACACGGGGTGATCGCCGTGTGTCCCAAGGGCATGGGCGACTCCGTGCGCCGCCTCTACCAGCAGGGCGAGGAGATCAACGGCGCCGGAATCAACAGCAGTTACGCCGTCCACGCCGACCCCGACGGCCGCGCCACCGACCTCGCGCTCGGCTGGTCGGTCGCGCTCGGTTCGCCGTACACCTTCCGCACCACGCTGGACAGCGAGTACCTCTCCGACATCGTCGGAGAACGCGCCATCCTGCTCGGCGCCGTGCACGGCATCGTCGAGAGCCTGTACACCCGCGCCCGCCTCGACGGCGACGACCCCGTCACCGCGTACGAGAAGACCTGCGAGAACATCACAGGACCGATCGCCCGCACCATCTCGCACACCGGGCTGCGCGCCGTGCGCGAAGGCCTCGACACGGCCGGCCGGGACGTCTTCGACCGCGCGTACAGCGCGACGTACGGCCCCGCCCGCGAGATCGTCGCCGAGATCTACGACGAGGTCGCCGACGGCACCGAACTGCGCAGCGTCATCCTCGCCGAACGGCGGCTCGGCAGCCGCCCGATGAGCGAGATCGGCGGCTCACCCATGTGGTCCGCCGCCGAGGAGGTGCACGCCCGGCGCGGCGAACGCGATCTGCCGGTCGAACCGTTCACCGCGGGCGTCTTCGTCGCCACCATGACCGCCCAGATCGACGAGTTCGCCGAACGCGGCCACCCCTGGTCGGAGATCGTCAACGAGTCCGTCATCGAGGCCGTCGACTCCCTGCTGCCCTACATGCACGCCCGCGATGTCGCCCACATGGTCGACAACTGCTCCCGCACGGCCCGTCTCGGCGCCCGCCGCTGGGGCCCCCGCTTCCAGTCGGCCTACGAGCAGATCGCCTACCCCGCCGCCGAACGCCCGGCGGACGAAGCCCTGTTGACGGCCTTCGACATCCACCCCGTGCACGAGGCCCTGGCCGCGGCGGCGAAACTGCGGCCGTCCGTGGACATCTCCGTCTCCTGAGCACCGTCCCGTACCGTGATCGGCCACCTCACGGCTGGCAGCGCGAACAGCCCGTGGCGTTCCTGGGTCACGAACCGGCCGCATCCACGTACTGCGCCACGCCGTGGCCGAGCAACCAGTCGGCCGACTCGTTGCGGCGGTGATCCTTTCCGCTCAGCGCCACTCGACGGCGAACGCCCGGCCGGGGTTGTCCGTGAGGACGCGGTTCATCAGTTCCTCGCCCAGCTCCCGCGCGAGCCGCGGGCGTATCCTGCGCAGCAGATACGGCATCCCCGGGCCGCCGTCGACCGACCGCGCCCCTGCGACGACCGTGTCCCCGCCGAGCAGCAGCCGGTGGCCGAAACCCGCCTCGGCGAGGGCCCGTACCGCGTCCGGCATGCGCCAGTCCGTGGCGTGATGGGCGCGGGACGGGCCGTCGAAGGCCAGCCAGCAGCCCGCCTCCGCGGCCTGGCGCTGGACCACGAGGTCGGGGGAGCGGTTGAGGTGGCCGAGGATCACGCGCTGCGGCGGGACGCCCAACTCGCCGCACAGCAGGTCCAGTACGTCGAGTGCGCCCGTGCCCAGCTCCAGGTGGACGGCGATCGGCGCCCCCGTGGCGTGGTGGGCCTCGGCCGCCGCGGTCATGGTCCAGCGGGCGTGCGCGTCGAGCGCGTGGAAGCCGCCCGCCACCTTGACGAGGCCGGCGCGAACGCCCGACGTGCCGATGCCTTCGGTGAGTTCGGCGACGAACACGTCGGCGAGTTCGCCGCGCAGCTCGTCGAGCAACTCCGGTGTGTAATGGGCGGCTTGGTGCAGTCCGGTCGCGCAGACCACGTGCACACCGGCCGCCCGGGAGAGGAGGGGCAGGTCGGCGGCCCGACGCCCCATTCCCAGAGGCGTCCACTGGACGACGCTCGCCCCGCCCGCGGCACGGAACGCCTCCAACTCGGCCCGCGCGGCGGTGCCGTCGTTCAGCTCCTGGCCGGGCAGTTGCGGGCTGCTGAGGAAGAGATGGTCGTGCGCGTCGCACACCCCGAGGTCCTCGGGCAGTACGTCCCCCAGCACCGTACGGACGCTGCTCACCACTGGCGCCCGCGCGGCAGCCTCTCACGCCCCGGCGCCGACAGGTGCAGCACCTCGAACAAATCGCCGTCGGCCTTCGGCGTGTCGTGTTCCCACAGCGAGAAGTGGACCAGCTCCCAGCGGCTCGAGTCCACGGCCGCCGCCGCAAGCACCGCGCCGTCCTCGCCGGCCAGCCGCACGGTCTCCTGCGCCGCGTCCGCCATGACGTCGGCCAACACCACGCCCTCGGGCACCGGTTGACGCCGCCGCACCGCGAACCGCGCCGGTGAGCGAGGCGCTCCGCCCTCCTCGTACGCCAGGCCGGTCCACTGCCGCACCGAGGGTCGCCCGAAGTCGTTGCTGAGCCCCTGGAAGGCGCCGCCCCACAGGAAGGTGTTCATGCCCTCCACGGTGTTCCACAGGTAGAACGGCGCGTACTGGTTGACCGGTGAGCCGTTCACGCCGCGCTCCCGCAGGAGATACGTCTTGAAGCCCAGGCCCTCCCAGTCGTCCAGCAGATGCCCGATACGGGCGACCCGGCCGCGGATGATGCTCGTGTCGTAGTCGGCGGGCAGCGTCAACTCGTACTGCATGGCGTGCATCGGATGCCTCCTCAGGCAGAAGGGCCGTTCGCGGGGTAGTCCTCGGGGCCGACGTGCGCGTCCCACTCCGTGGTGGTGCCGTCCTCGGCGGCCTCGACGACCGCGAGATGTGTCATGAAAGTGCGCGGCCCGGCGCCGTGCCAGTGCCACTCGTCCGGTTCGATCCACACGGTGTCGCCCGCGCGGATCGACTCCGGCGCGCCGCCCTTGCGCTGCACGAGTCCCTCACCCTCCAGGACGTGCAGCACCTGACCGCGCGGATGGCGGTGCCAGGCGGTGTGGGCGCCGGGCGCGAAGTGGACGTTGAACATGCGCAGCCGCGACGGGGCCGCGGGCGCGGCTATCTCGTCGAGCCAGACCGAGCCGGTGAAGTTGTCCGCCGGGCCCTGCCGGGTGTCGGGGCGCTTCCTGGTGATGTGCACGGACCTGAACTCCTAACGCGGGGCGAGAAGGGAGAGCAGCCCTCGCACGCCGGCGTCGAAGGCGGCGGGGGAGCCGGAGGCGCGGGCGAGGACATAACCGCCCTGGACGGTCGCGAGGACGGTCGCGGCGATCTCCTCGCCGTCCAGCGAGGGGGCGAACTGCCCCTGCTCCTTGCCCTCTTCGACGATCCCGGCGATCAACTCCCGGATCGCGTCGAGCGTCTCGTCGACCGGCGCGCGCAGCTCGTCGCTGGCGATGACGTCCGGATCCATCGTCAGCCGTCCGACGGGGCAGCCGCGCAACACGTCACGCTCGCGCCGCAGATACGCCTCGATGCGCTCGTACGGCGTTCCCGGCCCGCCCAGTACTCCCTCGGCGGTAGCCCGCAACTCCTCGGCCGTCCGCCGGATCGCCGCCAGGGCGAGATCCGGCTTGCCCTTGAAGTGGTGGTACATGCTGCCCTGTCCGGCGCCCGAGCGCTCCAGGATCGCCTTGGGGCTGGTGCCCACGTAACCGCGCTCCCACAGCAGCTCGCGGGTGGACTCGATCAGCCGGTCCGAGGTGCTTCCCGAGGTGCTCATGCACTGAGTGTACATACTAGTAGTTACAGAAGTCGAGCCCTTTTGGGAGCAGCGGCCGCGACTCCGCCTACTCCCCGGGAGGTACACGCACTGCCGCTGGCCGTAGGACGACCCCGACCCCTCCCCGGCGGGAGTCTCGAGCCATCACCACAAGACGCACCACAGACCCGCCTGGGAGATGACCCGAGATGCAGACCTTCGCAGACTGGCACGGCGGCCCCGGACCGTGGATCCTCTTCTTCCCGCTGATCTGGGCGGCCGTCGTGATCGGCGTCGTGACCGTCCTGCGCCGCACCGTGTGGCGTGGTCGGCGTGGACCCTGGCGGGCCGTGGACGATGCGCGCCCCTCCGGCGACTCGCCGCTCGCCGTGCTCGGCCGCCGCTTCGCCTCCGGTGAGATCGACGAGGACGAGTACTGGCGCCGACTGTCCGTGCTCGACGAGCAGTTCGGCCGCACCAAGGGCGGTGCCGCGTGACCACCACGACCGCCCTCCGCACGGCCGCCCGGGTCGTCGACGCCGTGAAGGTGTACGGCCGCGGCGACACCGAGGTGAGGGCCCTGGACGGGGTGAGCGTCGACTTCCCGGCCGGCCGCTTCACCGCGGTCATGGGGCCCTCGGGCTCCGGAAAGTCGACCCTGATGCACTGCGCGGCCGGCCTCGACACCCTCAGCGCGGGGACCGCGTACATCGGGGACACCGACCTCGGCGGTCTCGACGACCGCCGCCTGACCCTGCTGCGCCGCGACCGCGTCGGCTTCGTCTTCCAGGCGTTCAACCTGGTGCCGACGCTGAGCGTCGCGGAGAACATCACGCTGCCGCTGGACCTCTCCGGCGGCAGCGGCGACCTGGAGTGGATCGAGGCGCTGATCGACGTCGTCGGCTTGCGTGACCGCCTCCACCACCGGCCCGCCGAACTCTCCGGCGGCCAGCAGCAACGCGTCGCCGTGGCACGGGCGTTCGCCGGGCAGCCCGACGTCGTCTTCGCCGACGAGCCCACCGGCAACCTGGACTCCCGCTCCGGCGAGGAGGTCCTCGGCCTGCTCGGCCGCGCCGTGCGCCAGACCTCCCGCACCGTCGTCATGGTCACCCACGACCCGGTGGCCGCCGCCCACGCCGACGAGGTCGTCTTCCTCGCCGACGGACGCCTGGTCGACCGTATGGAATCCCCGACCGCCGACAGGGTCCTGGACCGCATGAAAGCCTTCGAGGTGCCCTCATGAACGCCTCCGTACGCCTGAGCGTGTCCTCCCTGCGCGCCCACCAGCGGCGCTTCGCCGGCACCTTTCTCGCCGTGTTCCTCGGCGTCGCCTTCCTGGCCGGCACGCTCGTCATGGGCGACACGCTGCGCGCCGGCTTCGACTCGATGTTCGGCAACGCCACCAGCGGCACGGGCGCCGTCGTCCGCAGCGCCGACGCCATCACCACACCGGGTGAGAGCCAGGGCGTGCGCCGGCCGGTCGGCACGGCTCTGGTGAACACCCTCGAACGGGTGCCCGGGGTCGCGGCCGCCGCACCCGACATCGAGGGCGCCGGCCAGCTCGTCGGCAAGAACGGCAAGCCCATCGGCGGCAAGGGCCCGCCCACCCTCGCCGGCAACTGGATCCCCGACGCCAAGCTCAACCCCTACCGGCTCGCCGAGGGCCGCGCCCCGCAGAAGTCCGGCGAGGTCGTCGTCAACCGCGGCGCCGCCAAGAAGGGCAACCTGAAGATCGGCGACACCACCACCCTCCGAACCCCCGACCCGGTCAAGGTGACCATCGTCGGCCTGGCGACCTTCGGCGGCGAGGACGGCATGGCACAGGTGACCTTCACCGGCATGACCCGCGCCGACGCCGAGAAATACCTCACCGCCCGCCCCGGCGAGGCGGCGAGCATCAAGGTGCGGGCGGGCCCAGGCCTCAGCGAGAAGGAACTCGTCGACCGCCTGACCCCCGTACTCCCCAAGGGAGTTGAGGCCATCACCGGTCAGGCCTCGGCCCAGGAGAACACCGACATGATCTCCAGCCAGTTCCTGACCGTCTTCACCACCTTCCTCCTCGTCTTCTCCGGCATCGCCCTCCTCGTCGCGACCTTCTCCATCCACAACACCTTCGCGATCGTCGTCGCCCAACGCACCCGCGAGAACGCCCTGTTGCGCGCCCTCGGCGCCTCCCGCCGCCAGGTCACCGCCACCACCCTGACCGAGGCCACCGTCGTCGCCGTGACCGCCTCGGCGGCGGGCCTCGCAGGCGGCATCGGTATCGCAGCCGGACTGCAGGCCCTGTTCCCGGCGATCGGATTCCCCTTCCCCAACGGCAACCTGGTCATCAGCGGCCTGTCCATGACGCTTCCGCTCGCGGTCGGCATCGTGGTCTGCCTGGGCTCCGCGCTGCTGCCCGCCGCACGCGCCGGCCGCACCGCCCCGCTGGCCGCGCTGCGCGAGACGGCCGTCGACACCTCCGGCGCCTCCCGCACCCGCGCCGTCACCGGCCTGGGCCTGGCCGCCCTCGCCGTGGCCACCACGCTCAGCGGAGTGCTCGTCTCACCGTCCCTCTGGATGGCGGGACTCGGCGCCGTACTGGCCCTGGTGGCGTTCGTGGTGCTCGGCCCGGTCGCCTCGACCACGGCCGTACGCATCCTCGGCGGCCCCCTCGACAAACTCCGCGGCGTCACCGGCGGCCTCGCCCGCCGCAACGCCCTGCGCAGCCCCAAGCGGACGGCCGCCACCGCGAGCGCCCTGATGATCGGCGTGGCCGTCGTCTCCCTCTTCACCGTCTTCGGCGCCTCGCTGAAGGCCACCATGGACCAGACCGTGTCCCGGTCCTTCGCCGGCGACGTCGCCGTCAGCACACCGTCATTCGGCGCGGGCGGCAGCGGCCTGAGCCCCCGGCTCGCAGGCGCGGTACAACAACTCCCCGAGGTCGACACGGCCGTGGGCCTGGGACGCGGAGTGGCGAAAGTCGACGGCAGGGGACGGGCGTTGACCGTCACCGACCCCGTCGCGCTGGAGCGCACCTTCGACCTCGGCAAGGTCGACGGTTCACTCCGCGCCCTCGGCGCCGACGGCCTCGCCCTCACCAGGACGGAAGCCAAGAAACAACACCTGTCCACCGGCGACAAGGCCCAACTCGCCTTCACCGACGGCAAGAAGCAGACCTTCACCGTCCGAGCGGTCTACGGCCGGTCCGAACTCGCCGGGGACTACGTCATCACCCGAGCCGCCTGGGCCCCGCACCGCACCCAGGACTCCGACACTCTGGTCGCCGTCTCCTTCAAGGACGGGGTGAGCACGGACGCGGGCAAGGCCGCCGTGCAGAGGGTCGCCGACCGCTACGGCAACCCCGAGGTCCAGACCCGCAGCGAGTACGCGCAGTCCTCGGCCGGCGGCATCGACATGATGCTGACCCTCGTCTACGCCCTGCTCGCCCTCGCGGTCCTCATCGCACTGCTCGGCATCGCCAACACCCTGACCTTGGCGATCCACGAACGCACCCGCGAACTGGGCCTGCTCAGGGCCGTCGGCCAGACCCGCCCCCAACTGCGGGCCATGGTCCGCTGGGAGTCGGTCCTCGTCGCCGCCTTCGGCACGGTCGGCGGCCTGGGCCTCGGCGCCTTCCTCGGCTGGGTCCTGGTCAAGGCCTCGGACGGCGCCAGCGACAGCGCCTTCGCCTTCGCGATCCCACCCACGCAACTCGCGATCGTGGCCCTGGTGGGCCTGGCAGCCGGCGCCCTGGCGGGCCTGCGCCCGGCCCGACGAGCGGCACGCCTGGACGTCCTGCGGGCCATCGCCACGGAGTGACCGACGCCCGGCAACAAGGCGGTCAGCGGCCGTGCCCAATGGCCGACCGGCTCACGGCACAGGCCCTGCAACGCCCACTGCACCGCCGGACACCGGCCGGGAGGGAGCCGCAGGGGCGCGTCGGTCTCTCGACACCGGCTTAGGCGCTCCGAAGGCGACCGACCCGAAAGAGTTGCACGACCGACCCAATGTCACCGCCCGGTCAGCCGGGAACGGCGGACCGGGCGGGAGCGTGCGTGGACCTGTGGCTGTCGGCCGCGTGCTCGAGCTCCACGAGTCGGCGGGCCGGCGTGTCGGCCGTACGGCGCGGAGGGCGGGCCGGGGCAGCCACCGGAGCGGGTGTGGTGGGCAGAGCGAACCAGACGACCTTGCCCGAGTCGCCGTCCGGGCGCGCCCCCCAGCTCTCGCTCACCGCGGCCACCATGGCCAGCCCGCGCCCGGTGGTGGCGGAGGCTTCGACGTCCCGCACCTCGGGCAGGCGGGGGTCGTGGTCGTGCACGGAGACCATGAGCCGGTCCAGCACGAGCTCTATCTCCACGGTGCACAGCTTGTCGGGCTGGGCATGCAGATGGACGTTGGTCAACAGCTCCGTCACACCGAGCGCGGCCCGGTCGATGAGGGCGTCCAGATGCCAGTAGCGCAACTGCGCAGAGACGATTCTGCGGACCTGGCCGATCCGCGACGGCAGGGCTTGCAGCTCTACCGTGCAGTGCCTGCTTGGGTGACTGATCACGGCTGCGACTCCCCGACTTAAGAGGTCCGGAAGAACACGGAGTACGGATCCAGCAGGTGCCTGAGGGCCTGGCCACCTGCCGTCGTGCCCGGCGGGCTGGTTCGCAGCGTTATCGCCGGTAAACCCAGAGTGACGTGTGAACAGCGTGACCCAGGGGGCGCGGGACCGCAACTCGCCATCGGTTGCCCCGACCACGCGGGGGCGAGCCCGCCGCCGTCCTGTGGGTCCTGTCAGCCGCCGCGCCCCGCCGCTTTGCGTACGGCCTCGATGAAGCGGCGCGCCGCGGGCGGCCCCGGCTCGCCCGGCGCGGGGTCGTGCTCGCCCAGAGTGAGCAGGTACCGCTTGCCGTTGAGGTCCGCGAGCGCTCGGTCCTCCGCGGCGAACCAGGGCTTGGAGGCGCGCACCGTCTGCACCGGCGCGCTGTCGATCTCGGTGCCGTAACTGGTGAGCAGCGCAAGTCTGCCGTCGCTGATCCGGACCTGCCCGGCCCGGGTGAGCGAACGCAGCCGTTTGCCGATCCGCACGCCCGTCGCCGTGAACTCCGGCTCCGCCATGCCGCCCGCCCCCTTGTGGCCGTCCGGTGCGCTGGACCGTGCCCTGTGTGGTCGTGATCCAGCTCGTCTCGTGATCCAGTGTGCGCCCCCGTTCGGTGCAGTCTGCCCCCACCCGACGTCTGGCACCAGTACGCACGACACGCTCGGAGCGAGTGCCCGGAGCACTCGCGCGAATGCGCCCCCACCTTCGCCCGACTACCGGCCCCAGGGTGTCCTTTGGGGTCCTCAAAGGTGCGTTTATGCAGGTGAGAAGCGTGCGGAAGGTGTTTATGATCGGTGTGTCGGCCGCGCTGTGCGCCGTCGGCGCACAGCCTAAGGAGCACCCGTCGTGAGCACCTCCCAGCAGACCCGGACCGGCAAAACCCTCGATGTCGACCACAGCGACGCCGCCTACCGCGACTGGCTGAAAGAAGCCGTCCGCAAGGTCCAGGCCGATGCCAACCGCTCGGCCGACACGCATCTGCTCCGCTTTCCGCTGCCCGAGAAGTGGGGGATCGACCTGTACCTGAAGGACGAGTCGACCCACCCGACCGGCAGCCTCAAGCACCGGCTCGCCCGCTCGCTCTTCCTCTACGGACTGTGCAACGGCTGGATCCGGCCGGGCCGCCCGGTGATCGAGGCGTCCAGCGGCTCGACGGCCGTCTCCGAGGCGTACTTCGCGAAGCTGATCGGGGTGCCCTTCATCGCCGTGATGCCGCGCACGACGAGTGCCGAGAAGGTCCGCCTCATCGAGTTCCATGGCGCGCAGTGCCACTTCGTGGACGACTCCCGCAAGATGTACGACGAATCGGCCCGCCTCGCGGTGGAGACCGGCGGCCATTACATGGACCAGTTCACCTACGCCGAACGGGCCACGGACTGGCGCGGCAACAACAACATCGCCGAATCCATCTTCCGTCAGCTGGAGTTGGAGCGGTTCCCGGAGCCCGCGTGGATCGTGGCGACGGCGGGCACCGGCGGCACCTCGGCGACCCTCGCGCGCTACGTCCACTACACCCAGCGCGACACCCGCATCTGTGTGGCAGATCCGGAGAACTCATGTTTCTTCGAGGGCTGGACCACCGGCGATCCGGACGTCACCAATGACTGCGGCTCGCGCATCGAAGGCATCGGCCGCCCCCGGATGGAGCCGAGCTTCGTGCCGGGCGCCATCGACCGGATGATGAAGGTGCCCGACGCGGCCAGCGTCGCCGCCGTACGGGCGCTGGAGCGGGCCATCGGCCGCAAGGCGGGCGGCTCGACGGGCACCGGACTGTGGAGCGCGCTGAAGATCGTCGCCGAGATGGTGGCCGAGGGACGGCAGGGGAGCGTGGTGACGCTGTTGTGCGATCCGGGGGACCGGTACCTGGACAAGTACTACTCGGATGCGTGGCTCTTTGAGCAGGGGCTGGAGATTGAGCCGTACGCGGCAGCGATCGATGCGCTGCTGGAGACCGGCGTCTGGCCCTGCTGAGCGCTGTGCCGGACGTCTGCTCAGCGTCTGCGGCTTCGTCTTCAGCGTCTGCGGCTTCGTCGTGGCTGGTCGCGTCCGCGCGGCGGAGCCGCAAATCGCCACAGCCCCGCGCGCCTTCTGGACGCTGCCGGAACTGCTCAGCCCTGGCGGGCGAGCCGACGGTCCAGCGAGACGACCGCGTCCCGGAAGGCCCGCCCCAGCCCCGCCCGCGCCGCCTTCACCACGAAGCGGAACGGTGCCGTGCCGTCCGCCGCGAAGGTCCACTGGACGCGTGTGCCCGTCCCGGCCGGTACCAGTCGCCACTCCTCGGCGAGGGCGCGGGCGCCGGGTGCGTTGGTGACGTCGACCCGGTAGGCGTACACCTCCGCCTCCTTCGCCGCGATGACCGTCTCCCGGAAGCGGCCGCCGCCCTTGAGCCGGATGTCGCGCCCGGCGCCGCCGTCGAGGGACCGCGCGTGTGTGACGGCCGCGAACCATTCCGCCCACCCCGGCACATCGTCGTTGAGGGCGTGGAAGACCGCCTCGGGGGTCGCGGACACCTCTTGGGCGAAGACCAGACGCACGGGTGCGGTGTCGACGAAGTCGAGCCCGACGGGACGCAGACGGTGGGCCATGAGCGCGAACCCCCTTGACGGAGAAGGGTGGTTGACCTGGGCGACGTCACGATAGCTGGCGACCCGTCAGATGTCAGCAGCGCCCCGAGGGGTCAGCTTTCCGACTCGCCCACCACGACCAGCCGGCGCAGATGCTCGGAGATCTCCTCGCGCGCGTCGCCCGCCAGGCCCGCGTCCGTCACCAGCGTGTCGACCTGCTCCAGCGCCGCGAACGAACTCAGGCCCACCACACCCCACTTGGTGTGGTCGGCGACCACCACGACCCGCCGCGCCGACTGCACCAGGCGCCGGTTGGTCTCGGCTTCCGCGAGGTTCGGTGTCGACAGCCCGGCCTCCACCGATATGCCGTGCACACCGAGGAACAGCACGTCGAAGTGGAGCGCCGCGATCGCCTGGTCGGCCACCGGGCCCACCAGCGAGTCGGAGGGCGTGCGCACCCCGCCGGTCAGCACCACCGTGGCCGCACCCTGCCGGGGGCCGGAGGTGCGCTGCGCCGCATGGAAGACATCGGCCACCCGCACCGAGTTCGTCACTACGGTCAGGTCCGGCACGTCCAGCAGATGGTGGGCCAGTGCATACGTCGTCGTACCGCCCGACAGGGCGATCGCGGTACCCGGCGCCACCAGCTGGGCCGCCGAGCGGGCGATGTCCTCCTTGGCCGTCAGCTCAAGGCCCGACTTGGCCTCGAAGCCCGGCTCATGCGTGCTCGCCTCCACGATCGGCACCGCGCCGCCGTGCACCTTCTCCAGCACGCCCTGGCGGGACAGCGCGTCCAGGTCGCGGCGCACCGTCATGTCCGACACGCCGAGCTTGCGGGTCAGCTCGTTCACGCGGACCCCGCCCCGGCGCCGGACCTCGTCCAGGATCAGGGCGCGCCGCTGCTCCGCGAGGAGGTTCTGATTCTCGCTCACGTACGCTCCGGTCCTTTCGCCTCAAGCCGTCCGACACGCCCTGCGCACCTGCTCCGACAAGGACATTCTTACCTGCCCCGGTGCGCGGACCCCCCATCCTTGCACGGGTGGGCCCCCATGACGCCACCTGCCCGACGCGCGCATGTCACCAATGCCCCTTCTGTTCCCCGCAGATCACCCGGATCGGGGAGATTGCGTGTTCACGGGTGTACAGCCCCGCCGGAGCAGAGATCCTTGTGCCCGCACGGTGACAAGAAGACGGCGCGTCACGGGGGAAGTGCGAACAGTGGAACGTGTCCCGACCAGCGGTCCCGTCCCGGGACCCGAGAGATCCGCAATCGCCCTGGAACTCCTGGTCCACGGCGTGGGCGGCACCACGCCCCAGGAGATGCTCGGTGATCCGCGCACGGTGCGGATCACCGGCGACGACACGGCTGCCGTCTTCCGGCGCGCCGAGGACGTCGACGCGGAGAGCAGACCCGAGGCCTACCGCGGCAGACCGGTGCCGGAGGCCTACGTCTGGTGCAATCTCACCTCCGGCAACAGCGCGCGGGCCCTGTGGCTGCTGCTCCTGCCGTTCATGGTGGTCAACCTCGCCCACTGGATGCGGCCCACCGCGCGCGGCCACCGACGCACGGTCCGCCTGTACGGCCTGCTCGTACGCCTGGCGGGCCTGACACTGACGGTGCTGCTGGTCGCGGCCGCCTGCGAGGTCGCCCTTGACCTGGCGGTCTGGCAGTGCGCGGGCACGCGCGCGTGCGCCGAGCGGCACTCCTGGCTGGGCTTCCTCTCGCCCGAGGCGTCGCAGAACGGCTGGTGGAGCAGGCCCGGACGGCGACTCGCCGTCGCGGCCCTGGTGCCCGCAGCGCTCACCGCCCTGCTCTGGTACCTCTCCCACCGCACCTGGAGCGCGTACGAGTCCCAGCAGCCCATCGACCGCCGGCCCGAACCCGACGAGGACACCGGCCACACCGCGCTGGGCCGGCCCGGCTTCTGGTACGGCCGCCGGCTGGTCGCCCGGCTGCGTGCCGCGCACACTGCGGCGGGCCTGCTGACGGTGGCCGCGGCGGTCGCATCCTCCGCGGCCCGCTTCGACCGCAGGCCCGGCGGCCCGGCGGCACTCGACACCGTGGGCCGGCTCCTGGAGACCGCGCTCGTCGCCACCGCCGTGGTCGTGGTGTGGGTGGTCTGCCGCCGGGGACGCACCGAGAACCGCGTCGACCAGGAACTCGACGAGCATCTCGTACGACGCCTGCCGCTGACCGCGCTCCTCCTGCTGCTGCTGTGCGCGGTGTACGCCGGCTGGGAGCGCCCGGGCTGGCGGTCGGCCGGTCTGCTCCCCGGCGGCGGCACCACCTTCGGCGCCCTCGCCCTGGTCCAGGGGTTACTGGTGATCGCCCTCGCGCTGGTCGCCCACCTGCTGTACCGCAGCCACCCCGATGCCCGGACCGTGCTGCGCGGCCAGGGCGGACCCGCCGTCGCCATGCTGGCCTGCGCCCTGGGCGGGGTGATGTCCGGTGGTGTCTCCCAGCGGGTGTCCGACTGGCTGGACGGCACCGGCACCTCCATCGACGGCCCGCCGGTCCTGCTGACCTGGCAGGCGTCCGTGATCCCCGTGCTGCTCCTCGTCCTGTTCGTGTTCTGCGCCGGGCTGGGCCGGCGGGCCTGGCTGCTGCGCCGCACCGAACTGGGCACCGTCGAGCTCGACTACCCCGGCGAACCCAAGGACACGGCGCGCACCCGACGCATCGCGACCACCCGCGCGCTGGCCGCACTCACCGACCGCGGACCCCTCGTCGTCGCCGTCACCTCCGCCACGACCCTGCTGCTGGGCGCCGGAGCCCTCCTGGGTGCGAAGATCACCGAACAGGCGCCCGGTGAGGCCGCCCAGCACGCCTTCGCCTTCGTGCACGGCGCCGCACAGACCGCCCAGGCGCTGGGCTCCTGGCTGATCGGCCTGGGTTTCATACTCTTCGTCACCTGGGGCAGGCGCGCCTACAAGGACGCCTCCGCCCGGCGCACCATCGGCATCCTGTGGGACGTCGGCACCTTCTGGCCGCGCGCCGCCCACCCCTTCGCCCCGCCCTGCTACGCGGAGCGCGCGGTGCCGGACCTGACCTGGCGGATGGCGACCTGGACGCGCGCCACCGGCGGCCGCCTCGTCCTCTCCGGGCACTCCCAGGGCAGCGTGCTCGCGGCCGCCGCGGCCTGGCAGCTGAAGCCGTCCGTCCGCAGTCGGGTCGCCCTGCTGACCTACGGCTCCCCGCTCGAGCGCCTCTACGGCCGCTGGTTCCCGGCCCACTTCGGCCCCGCCGCCCTCAGCTCCCTGCACCACGACGTCGACTGCTGGCGCAACCTCTACCGGCTCACCGACCCGATCGGTGGCCCGGTCCGGCTGTCCGGGGACTGCGGCCCCGAAGTGGACCGCGCACCCCTGAAGGACCCCCTCGCCTACGGCCGCACCGCACAGCACCCGCTGCCCGCCCCGATCCTCGGTCACGGCGACTACCAGGCCGATCCGGCCTTCGCCGAGGAGCGGGAACGGCTCCTGTCCCGCCTGCGCTCGGAGCTACCCGGGCCACGCCCCGGGCCGGTACCTCAGGGGGACTCGGGCAGATCCTCGGCGTAGAGCAGGGTCAGATCGTCCGTGCTCGGCTCGTCGACCTGGGCGACCCGGCCCGCATGCCGCTCCACCATCGCCTCGAAGGTCTGGCGTGCGGTCCGGCCGTTGCCGAACGCCGGGCCCTTCGGGAGTGCCGTGAAGTACTTCAGCAGCGCCTGAGCGGTGCCCGGCGCCAGCCGGTACTCGTGCTCGTCGGCCTGCTGCTCGACGATCCTGAGCAGTTCGTCGGGCTCGTAGTCGCTGAAGGTGATGGTCCGTGAGAAACGGGACGCCACACCGGGGTTGACCGAGAGGAACCGCTCCATCTCGGCCGTGTAGCCCGCGACGATCACCACGACTGCGTCCCGGTGGTCCTCCATCAGTTTCACCAGCGTGTCGATGGCCTCCTTGCCGAAGTCCCGGCCCGAGTCCTCCGGTGACAGCGCGTACGCCTCGTCGATGAACAGCACACCGCCGCGCGCCCTGTCGAAGGCCTCCTGGGTTCGGATCGCCGTCGAGCCGATGTGCTCGCCGACCAGGTCGACCCGTGACACCTCGACGAGATGCCCCTTCTCCAGCACACCGAGCGAGGCGAGGATCTCGCCGTACAGCCGGGCCACGGTCGTCTTGCCGGTGCCGGGGGAGCCGGTGAAGACCAGATGCCGCTTGACGGAGGCCGCCTTGAGGCCGGCCTGCTGCCGGCGCCGGCCCACCTCGATCATGTCGGTGAGCGCCCGCACCTCGCGCTTGACGCTCTCCAGACCCACCAGCGCGTCCAGTTCACCCAGCACGGCCTTCGGCGTCCGTGCCGACTGCTCGGGCTGCGCGGCGGCCAGCAGGGGCTCCTGCTCGGTGCTGCGCTGCCCCGGGATCGCGCCCAGCAGGCCCGGTGACTGAGCGGTCTGCTGTACGGCGGTCTCACGGGCCGCGGGCGACCTGAGGCCTGCGCTCTCGTCGCTGGTGCAGTCCTCGACGACCGGGCCCGAACCGGGGGCCGTTTCGCCGCCGTCCGCGAACTCGTAGCCGCCGCGCGCGCACCGCTCCGTGCGGCACTTGCGCAGCGTCGTACGGCTGCCGTCGATGACATGGAAGCCGTAGCCGCCGCTGCCGGTCACCCGGCAGCCCACGAAGCTGCCCCGGCCGCCCGCCGACACGTAGAAGCCCGCCTCGGCGGGGGAGTCGATCGTGCAGCGCTCGATGGTGGGATCCGCGCCCTTGGTGACGATCACGCCGGTCTGGGTGGCGTCGATGGTGCAGTTGCTCAGGGTGCCGCCGCTGCCGTGGTCTCGGAACCAGGCGCCGGTCGCGGCGTCCCGGATGCGGCAGTCGTCGAGCTGCGCGGTCGCGCCGTCGCTCACCGACACCGCCGTGTTGCGGACCTGGGTCAGGTCGCTGTCGACGACGTCCGCGCGCGAGCCGCGGTCCAGGACGAACAGGGCGTCCGGCACGTCGTGCACCCGGCAGGACTCCAGCACGGCGGTGGCGCCGTCGCTGACCCACACCGCCGGGTAGTCACCCGTGCTGTCGAAGATCTCGCACTGGTTGGCGTCCACGCGCGTGCCCGGATCCCACACCGACAGGCCGTTGCGCCCGAACTGACGCACCGTCGTGCGAGTCAGGGTGAGCACGGAGCGCGAGCGCAGATCGACCGCGTTCTCCGGGATGTCGTGGATGCGGCAGTCGGCGAGGGTGAGCACCGCGTCCGTGTCCAGCGTGACACCGTCCGCGGTGGTGCGGTGCACATCGCAGTCCGTCAGGTGCGCGGTGGCCCGGCCGGTGACCTGGACGCCGCTGCCCCGCACCTCGTACACCTCGCAACCCACCGCTTCCAACGCGGAGTTCTCCCCGGTCGCCGACAACCCCGCGCCCGAGGCGTGATGGATCCGGCACCGCTCCAGGCGCGGGTGCGCACCGCCGCGGACGGCGACCCCCGACTGACCGGCGGCGACGACCTCGCATTCCTCGAACACCCCGCCCCCGCCGTCGAGTACGGCGATGCCGATGCCGGCCGGGTTGTCCACGGTGCACCGTCGCACGGTGGGACGCGCGCCTGCGCGCACCTCTATTCCGGCCGCGGAGCGGGTGATGATCCGAACGTCCAGCAGTTCCGGAGTGCCCTCCTCGACCAGCAGGGCGGGCACCGAGGCGTCCTGCCCCTCCACATGCAGGTCCTGGACCACCGCCGAGGCACGCACGGTCAGCGGCACCCCGTCCACCGGTGCGATCCGCACCGAACCGGGGGAGCCCTCGGGCCCCCGCAACGTCACCGACCGCTGGACCACGAGGTTCTCCCGGTAGGTACCGGGCGCGACGGTGAGGACGTCACCGTCGGCTGCGGCCTCCAGGGCGGCGGCGAGCGATGCGTACTCACCCGTGCGGCGTCGCCACCGCGATGTGCCGGTGTGCGTCACCTGGACCGTGCCCTGTGCCATGGCGTTGCTGTGCCCCCACCTCGTGGTACGCGGGTTGATGCCGATTGCGTTCGGCCGGTCCACCGTAGCGTGCGCGCGGGCGGTGGGTTGACCAGAGCCGTAAGGCCGTCAGCTGCCCGTGCCGGTCCTGCCCCAGTCCGGGCCCGCGCGGTCCCAGGCCTGGTCCCAACGGGCGTACCGGCGACGGACCATGCGCCAGACGATCAGCCGCCGGGCGCCCTCGATGGCACCCGCGGAGAATATGGCGGCACCGAACCCGGCGAGCACCGCATGGGTCGTCGCCGTCGTGGAGTCCAGGGGACGGGCCACCATCTGGCCGTGCTGGTCCGTCCATATCTTGAAGTGGTCGCCGTGGTGCGGGGACTTGAGCTGGGCCAGGGCCGCGCCGTGGTGGCGGGAGCCGTCCGGTGCGGTCCAGTCGGCGACGACGCGGCTGCGCAGGTCCCGCGCCGAGGCCGTTTCCGGGTCGGTGTCCAGGGGGGAGCGGTCCAGTTTGCGCACCACGGTGGCCGTCACCAGGTGGCGGGCCGTGCGCTGGTCGCGGACCGACTGCTGCAGGGCGTCCTCGGCGATGCCGCCGACGAGGGAACCGACCACGGGCGCGACGGCCAGGATCAGCAGCAGCGCCAGCAGCGCCACCCACGCCTCGATCAGATCGCTCGTGCGCCGCAGCGGATTGTGCCGCCAGCGCCAGAGTCCGCCGATTGCTCGCACTGTCCTGCACCCCCTTCCCGCTCCGTGATAACCCCCGATGGAGCCGTTCACCCGCGGGCCCGGTCAAAGAGAGATCGAAATCACCTGTCTCCGGGGCCTCTCATGAACTTCTCACGAAAACTCAACGCCCAGGCCCCCGACGGGGGTTCCCGCGCACCGGTCCTCGTCCGGATCTTTCTCCACGGGCCGCCGCGCAGCCGTCCGAGAGTCGTCTGCTGGAGAGTCGGCTAGGCGAGGACGGTCACCGGATCGCCGACCCGGATCGTGCCGGGGGAGAGGGGAACCAGGTTCTGGCCGAAGGCCAGCTTGCCGTCGATGCGGCGGTGGCGTCCCAGCGTGGCCAGGGGCTCCTTGCCCTGCACAGCGCTGTTCTGGTCGGTGGTGGTCACCACACAGCGCCCGCAGATCTTGGCGACGCGGAAGGTGACCTCGCCGATCGCGATGCGGGACCAGTCGTCCTCGGCCCAGGCGGCGGTGCCGGCCACCACCACGTTCGGCCGGAAGCGGTTCATCGGCAGAGGCCCCTCGGCCGAACGGGCACCTTGGGCGATCAGGGAGTTGAGAGCCTCGAGCGAGGCGACGGTGGTGAGCAGCAGCGGGTAGCCGTCGGCGAAGCTGACGGTCTCGCCCGGCTGTGCGTACTCCGGGTCGAGCGGCCGGCGCGTGGCCGGGTCGTCCATGTGCACCAGGCGCGCACCAATGCCGAGATACGCGCTGCACCAGGCGTGCGCGGCCGCCTCCGCGGCGGGCACTCCCTCGACCTTGTCGCCGAAGATCTCCACCGGAACCGTGCCCACCGCACGGGGTACCGGCACGGTCAGCGGGTCCATGCCTGGCGCGGACAGACGAACACCGCCGCCGGGCAGGAGCTCGGCGGCGGCCAGCGCGAGGCGCGGCTGCTGACGTTGTGTGACGACCTTTCCCCCGTCGTCGATCAGCACCCAGCGCCGGTCTCCGGCCAGCCCCCAGGGCTCCACGACGGCTTCCCGGGGCGCCAGGCCCCGGAACGCCTTCACCGGATGGACGTGAATCGACTGCAGCAGCGCGTTCCCCATCAGGCCATCCTGCCAGGTGGCAGTGACGACCGGGGAGGAGCGGTCAGTAGCCGCGGTACTGCTGCTGGTTGTTGTACGGGTCCTGATACGGAGCCGGGGCGGGCCGGGCGGCCGCGGGGCGCATCGCCTCGTAGCCCGTGCCGGCCGCCATCGGCCGTTGTGGCTGCGGCGGCTGCGGGCCGGGATAGCCGCGCGCCGCCGTGGCCTGCTGGGGGATGTAGGCCGCGGGCGCCTGTTGCAGCGGAGCCGGCTGCTGCGCCTGCGGATAGCCGTAGGAGGGCTGGGAGGGGCCCGCCGGAAGGGCGGGCAGGGCCGACGGCAGGGCCGGCAGGTAGCTGCCCGGCGCGTCGTACGCGGCGGGGACCCGGATCGGAGCGATCTGCGGGGTGCCCCGCTCGGCGACGAGTCGGTCGTAGATCGGGGTGTCCGGGAAGGCGGAGTAGTAACCGCCGCCGAAGGTGGAGCGGGGGGAGGTCATGGCTCATAAGTTAAGCCCTCGATGTGCTAGTTGGGGAGACCGATAAGAGGGTTGTTTTGAGTGTTCGCAGTGACGCGGGATCCCCAATGCGAGCGAACTTGGCAAAAAAGGGCGTCGAACGAGGTACAGGTCCTGTAAAGGCCAAGCTCCGAGCGGGTTACCGGCGGGTCGGTCTCCGCTCTTCCTGTGCTCCTCGTGGCAGTTCGCCGCCCCCGGGGGAATAGGTTGTGCGGGTAGAGAACCGGAAGAGCCGCCGGGGCCACGGACTGGCGCAGTGACACGTGATGGGGGCGGACATGTCAATGCCGAAAGGATCGAATACCCCGGTGCCGACGACGGCGCTGCGGGTGGAATTGGGCTGGGGTTCCGGCCCTGGTGTGCCGGACGCGGACGCCTCGGCCCTTCTGCTGGTGGGCGGCAAGGTCCGCTCCGACGGCGACTTCGTCTTCTACAACCAGCCCGCGCACGCCTCCGGGGCGGTCCGGCACGAGGGCAAGCGGGACGGCGGCGGCCGCATCGTCGACACCCTCCTCGTCGACCTCGCGCGCGTGGAGCCCGCCGTCGAGACGATCGTCCTCGCCGCCTCCGCGGACGGCGGCACGTTCGGGCAGGTCCCCGACCTGTACATCGAGGTCCGCGATGCCGCCCAGGGTGGTGTGGTGGCCCGCTTCGACAGTACGGGTGCGAGCGTGGAAACCGCTTTCGTACTCGGGGAGTTCTACCGCCGCCAGGGCGCCTGGAAGTTCCGCGCAGTGGGCCAGGGATACAGCAGTGGACTGGAGGGCCTGGCGACGGACTTCGGGATCACGGTGGACGAACCGCAGCACACCGCCCCAGCGCCCCAGGTCGCGGCGCCGATGACCGCGCCGCCCGTCGCGCCGCCGGCGACCATGCCGCCGCCCACCGCGCCGCCGGTCTCCATGCCGCGGCCGGTCGCACCCCCGACGCAGCCGGTCCGTTTGAGCAAGGTGACGCTCACCAAGGCGGCCCCGGCGGTCTCGCTGGCCAAACAGGGCGGCACCTCGGGCGCCATGCGCGTGAACCTCAACTGGCAGGTGCGCAAGCAGTTCTCGGGATGGGGCAGCAAGCGCGGCCACGCGGTGGCCATGCATGCGGACCTCGACCTCGACCTGTGCGCTCTGTACGAACTCACCGACGGCAGCAAGGGCGTCGTCCAGGCCCTGGGCAACGCCTTCGGCTCCCTGCAGCGGCCGCCGTACATCCATCTCGACGGCGACGACCGCACCGGTGCCCTCGCGAGCGGCGAGAACCTCACGATCAACCTGGACCACAAAGAGTCCTTCAGGCGGATTCTGGTCTTCGTGACCATCTACGAGGGCGCTCGTTCCTTCGCCGACCTGCACGCCACGGTCACCCTCCAGCCCCAGCACGGCGCCGCGATCGACTTCTCGCTCGACGAGTGCACGGTCCCCTCGACGGTGTGCGCCCTCGCCCTGATCACCAACACGGGCAGCGACCTGGTCGTCCAGCGCGAGGCCCGCTACCTGGTGCCCGAACGCGGGGTGAGCCCCCAGCGGACCGTCGACTACGCCTACGGCTGGGGCATGAACTGGACTCCCGGCAGGAAGTGAGCGCCCTGGCGATCAGTGAGCGCAGGACGGTTTGTCCGGTGGCGTGCTTGTGCCAGATCGCGGCGGTCAGCGCGAGGACGCGTTGTCTGACGCGGGCTGTGGCCCCTACGGGTGTGTGCCGTTCGAGGTCAAGCTGTCCCTGAGGGTCGCGTTGATCGATCGATGACCTGCCGCAGCGCCTTGAACAGGACTGCGCCAGGTCGTTCCCCTTCACCTTTACGGGCCGGTCGCAGCAGCTCCTTCGAACTAGTCTCCGCGGGCACCCCTTGGACCACACCGCCTGGAGGAATCAGTGTCATACCCGCAACCGCTCACCCCCGAGGAGAAGCTCGCCGACGCGAAGAAGCTGCTGAACCTCCCGCGTATCGTCGTGATCTGCGGCTCCACCCGGTTCATGACCGAGATGACCGAGGCCGATCTGCGGGAGACCGAAGCCGGCAGGGTCGTCGTCAAGCCCGGTTGCGACATGAAGTCGCCGCATGAACTTTGGCCCGATCCTGTCGAGTCCGCGGCGCTGAAGGTTCGACTCGACGATCTGCACCGCGCGAAGATCCGGCTCGCTGATGAGGTGCTCGTAGTCGGCGACTACATAGGAGACAGCACCCGAGCCGAAATCGCCTACGCCCGGTCGCTGGGCAAGCCCGTGCGGTTCACGCACCCCGAAGTCGATCCCGACGCCTGACCCCACCCCCGTACCCTCCGCAGGCACCGTTTGGAATTGATCATCTAGAGAGAGCGCTCGTCCGCGACGGCGTCCGGGCGGGCGTACGTGCGGCCCTTCCAGGCCGCGCCGCGTCCCTTGTAGTGCTGCACCGCGGAGTCGACCGTCATGAGGAGATAGAGGAACGCGGTGAACGGCAGCAGCGGAGCCAGCCACAGCGGCTGGCAGTAATAACGGAGCATCGGAAGGTACGTCCCCGTCATCACCAGCCAGGCGGCGCCGCCGACCAGTTCGGCTGTCCCATTCCCGGCGGCCAGACCTGCGGCGAGAGCCGCGGGGGGCACCAGATAGACCAGAACCAGTCCGGCGACCGTCCCGAGCAGCAACAGCGGGTTGTGCCGCAACTGCGCGTACGCGCTGCGTGAGACCATCCGCCACAGGTCGTGCAGCCGCGCATAGGGCCGCACGCTGTCCACCCGCCCGGCCAGCCCGAGCCAGATGCGTCCACCGCTGCCCTTGACCGCACGCGCGAGCGCCACGTCGTCGATGACGGCGTGCCGGATCGCGTCCGGGATCCGCGCCCGCTCGGCCGCCTCGGTGCGCAGCAGCACGCAGCCGCCCGCGGCGGCCGCCGTCCGCGTCCCCTTCCTGCCGATCCGGCGGAACGGGTACAGCTGCGCGAAGAAATAGACGAAGGCCGGCACCACGACGCGCTCCCACAGGCTCTCCACCCGCAGCCGGGCCATCTGCGACACGACGTCGAAGCCGCCGCTGCGCGCGGCGGCGACCAGCTCACGCAGGCTGTCCGGCGCGTGCGCGATGTCCGCGTCCGTCAGCAGCAGATATTCGGGCCCACGCGCGCGTGCCAGGTCGATGCCGTGCCGCACGGCCCACAGCTTGCCCGTCCAGCCCGCGGGCGGTTCGCCGGGCGAGGCGACGGTCAGCGGCAGCCCGCCGTGCATGTCCGCCAGTTCCCGGGCCAGCTCCCCGGTGCCGTCCGAGCTGCCGTCGTCGACCAGGAAGATCTCCGCCCGCCCCGGATACTCCTGGGCGAGCAGCGACGGCAGGCTCGCGGGCAGCACGGTGGCCTCGTCACGCGCGGGGACGACGACGCACACGGACGGCCACTCGTCGAGTTCACGGCGGGGCGGCAGCCTGACGTCCGTGCGCCAGAAGAACCCCTGACAGAGCAGCAGCCACAGCCAGGCGGCGAGTGATACGGCGGCGATCCACACGATGGCGCTCACCCGCGCAGTCTGCCCCACCCGACCTGACCGTAAGGGCCCATCGTCTATCGTGGCCGGGTGAAGATCGCGCTCATGGACTCCGGAATCGGTCTGCTTCCCGCCGCCGCCGTTGCGCGCCGTCTGCGGCCCGACGCGGATCTCGTCCTGTCGTGGGACCCCGACGGGATGCCCTGGGGGCCGCGCACACCGCAGGACATCACGGAGCGCGCCCTGGACGTCGCCGGGGCTGCTGCGGCGCACAAGCCCGACGTTCTGATCGTCGCCTGCAACACCGCGTCCGTGCATTCCCTTCCGGCGCTGCGCGCCCGTTTCGAGCCGGAGCTGCCGATCATCGGCACCGTGCCCGCGATCAAGCCCGCCGCCGCGGGCGGCGGCCCCGTCGCCATCTGGGCGACCCCCGCCACCACGGGCAGCCCCTACCAGCGAGGTCTCATCACCGAGTTCGCTGCGGGTGTGGACGTCACCGAAGTGCCCTGTCCCGGACTTGCGGACGCAGTGCACCACGCTGACGAGGCAGCCATCGAGGCCGCCGTCGCCGGGGCCGCCGCACGCACCCCGGACGACATCACGACCCTCGTCCTCGGCTGCACCAACTACGAACTGGTCGCCGAGCGCATTCGCGCCGCCGTGCAGCAGCCCGGCCGGCCACCGCTCATCCTGCACGGCACCGCCGGCGCGGTCGTCGCCCAGGGCCTGCGCCGGATCGGCGAGCAGCCCGCCCCCGAGGCCCCCGCCGTCGGCACCCTCACGGTGCTGCTCAGCGGCCGCGAGGCCGAACTGCCGGAGACCGCGCTGACGTATGAAGAGGGACGTTTCCTCAAGGCGGTCAGTCCCGCGCGGTGACCGAAAGCCGCGAAACGGACGGCCGCGGCCCGCGATCAGTCCTGTCGCCATGGTCACAGTCCGCGACTCGGTGCCCGCGCAGCGAAACCTGAGTAACCTCGTAGCCATGAGGGACCACCCCCACGGCGAGAAGGCCAAGCACCCCGACGTCTGGACCGGGCACGCCACCAAGCGGGTCCAGTGGCTGCCGGCGCTGGCCGGTGCGGCCGTCATGGCGCTCGGCGTCGAGCTGGCCGTCGACTCCGCCTGGACGTCGGGCACCGCCCCGCTCGTCATGGCCGTCGTCGGCTGCATCGCCGCCGGGCTGCTCGTCCTCTTCGGCACGCTCGCGTTCCTGCACGTCGATCTGAAGCTCGACACGGAGTGCCTCGAGGTGCGCTGCGGCCACATCGGGGTGCCGCGCCGCCGCATTCCGCTCTCCCATGTCGCCGGCGCCGAGTTCGCGGAGCATGTCACCCCGCGCCACTGGGGCGGCTGGGGCTACCGCTGGCGGCCCGAGAAGGGCACTGCGGTGGTCGTGCGGCGCGGCGAGGGTGTCGTGCTGCGCCTGTGGGACGGCCACACGTTCACGGTCACCGTGGACAACGCCGAGACCGCAGTACGGGTCATCAAGGACCGGCTGCGTCCGGGCACGACCGGCGCACTGCACTGAGCAGTTCCGTCACGGTGTGAGCCGGTCGCGGCGCGGGCGTACGCCAACCGCCTGCTGAGGTGGCTCGTCGGCGAGCGGCCGGGCCGTGGCCAGCCCCGCGAGAAGACCCGCGCCGACCGACACGGCGGTGAAGCTGAGCGCGTTGCCGACCGCGGCGATCGCCGCGAGTCCCGTCAGGGCCGCTCCCGCAGTGAGCACCACCGGCGTGGGCCGCGGAGAGCGCCACAGCCCATGCAGCACCCAGCAGAACGACGCCCCCAGCAGGACCACCCCGACGACGCCCTGCTCCGACGCCTGCTGCAGCAGCGCCGAGTGCGGCTTGCCGCCCGAGAGCAGGGTCCCGCTCGCCGTCGTGCTCAGTTCACCGAAACGCTCCGGGCCCACGCCCAGCGCCGCGTTGCGGTGCACCATGTGCAGGGCGTCCTGCCACAACTGGACCCGGTGCTGGGTGAGCGGGCCGTCCAGAGACGTGGTCAGTCCCGCGGGCAGCGAATTTCCGGCGACGGCCCAGGTCAGGCCGGTGACCAGGGCCGCGGTCAGGGCGAGTCCGGCGATGCCCGCACCGCGGCTGTGCATACGGCCGGCCGCCAGCGAGCACAGCAACACGGCGCTGCAGACGACGAAACCGCTGATCGAGCCCAGGAAGGCCGCGGTCACGGTGATGCCGGCCGCCAGCGCACCCATGGCGAACCGCCCGGCGGGCGAGCCGGCGGCCCAGGCCGCGCAGCACGCAGCACCCACGCACAAGGTCAGCAGAGCGGCAGTGGCACCCGCGTGTCCGAGCGGCGCCACGATCTGCGGCCCGGGGGCAAGGTGCGGCACGGCGACCGCCAGCCCCAGCCCGGCCAGCGCCCCGGCACACGGCGCGGCCACCGGCAACAAGGCTCCGCAGATCCGCCCGGCGGCATACCCGGCCGCCACGGCCAGCACCGCGAGCAGCACACCCTCCGGGCGGCCGTCATGCACGGTCGCCGTGAGCAGCGACCAGGTGGCGCACGCCCCGAGCACCGCCACACCCACCGCGTCGGAAACGTTTCGTCTCTCGCCGGCCTCCCCTGGACCGGCTTCAGACGTCATCCCTGTGGAACCCACCCCGCCCCCCGAACCGGACCGAAGCCCCCCGACCTCGAACGACCCAGGCCGCCGAGGCCGTGACCGGCCGCGCGACTGTGGCTGGGCACACCGTAACTGCTGATGGACGTTTTGTGGATGAGTTGGACCGAGTTGCGCAGGAACGATACGGCTCCCGCTCGGACCGGCGCCCCGTGCCGCCCCCTGGACCGTGCTGTCCGTGTCAAAGTCACGCGCCGTACACTCCCGGAGTGACCGTCACCGCAACCTCCGTGGACGAGTCGGACCAGTTGCAGCCGCAGGGCGCCCCCGCATCGCGCGCGGCGCGCCTCGTACGCTTCGTTCCGGCCCTCGCCGCGGCGCTCTCCGGAGTGCTGCTCTACGTCAGTTTCCCGCCCCGCACCTTGTGGTGGCTGGCCGTTCCGGCCTTCGCCGTCTTCGGCTGGGTGCTGCGCGGCCGCACCTGGAAGGCGGGCCTGGGCCTCGGCTACCTCTTCGGCCTCGGCTTCCTGCTGCCGCTGCTGGTGTGGACCGGCGTGGAGGTCGGCCCCGTGCCCTGGCTGGCGCTGGTGGCGATCGAGGCGATCTTCGTCGCGCTGGTCGGCGCGGGTATCGCAGCGGTGTCCAAGCTGCCCGCCTGGCCGGTATGGGCGGCAGCGCTCTGGATAGCCGGCGAGGCGGCACGCGCGCGCGTGCCGTTCAACGGCTTCCCCTGGGGCAAGATCGCATTCGGTCAGGCCGACGGCGTCTTCCTGCCGCTGGCGGCGCTCGGAGGCACCCCGGTCCTCGGTTTCGCGGTCGTCCTGTGCGGCTTCGGCCTCTATGAGGTCGTACGCCTGGCCCTGGATACGCGGCGCACCCGGGCCGTCCAGCGGTCGGCCGCGGCCGTCGCCCTGCTGAGCGTGGCCGTCCCGGTGGTCGGCGCGGTCGCCGCCCGCTCGCTGGTCAGCGACAAGGCCGAGGACGGCTATGCGACCGTCGCCCTCATCCAGGGGAATGTGCCGCGCTCCGGGCTGGAGTTCAACGCCCAGCGGCGCGCCGTGCTCGACAACCACGCGCGCGAGACGATGCGCCTGGCCGCCGAGGTCAAGGCCGGCAAGACGCCCAAGCCCGACTTCGTGCTGTGGCCGGAGAACTCCTCCGACGTCGACCCCTTCGCCAACGCCGACGCGTACGCCGTCATCGACGGCGCGGCCAAGGCGATCGGCGTGCCCATCTCGGTCGGCGGCGTGGTCGGGCGGGACGGCAAACTGTGGAACGAGCAGATCCTGTGGGACCCCAAGAAGGGCCCCACCGACAGGTACGACAAGCGGCAGATCCAGCCGTTCGGCGAGTACCTGCCGTTGCGCTCCCTCATCGGCGCGATCAACAGCAACTGGACCTCGATGGTCCGCCAGGACTTCAGCCGGGGTACCAAGCCGGGTGTGTTCAGCATGGACCACGCCAAGGTCGGCCTGGTCACCTGCTACGAGGCCGCCTTCGACTGGGCCGTACGCTCCGAGGTCACCGACGGGGCGCAGCTGATCTCCGTGCCGAGCAACAACGCGACCTTCGACCGCAGCGAGATGACCTACCAGCAGCTCGCGATGTCGCGCGTGCGCGCCGTCGAACACAGCCGGACCGTGACCGTGCCGGTCACCAGCGGCGTCAGCGCGGTCATCATGCCGGACGGGAAGATCACCCAGAAGACCGGCATGTTCGTCCACGCCCACCTGGTGCAGAAGGTGCCGCTGCGCTCCTCGGAGACGCCCGCCACCCGGGTCGGAATCCTGCCGGAGATCGCCCTCGTGCTGGTCGCCGCGGGCGGCCTCGGCTGGGCGATCGGCGCCGGTCTGCGCGGGCGGCGCGCCCGGAACGTGTAGCCGTACGCCCGGCGCACGCTCCCTGAAGTGCGCCGGGACCGGGGCACCGGCCCCTTAGGGTCGGTGTCATGCCTACTCCTGACTTCATCCGCGAGATCCGGGCCTCCGCAGGCCACCAGCTGCTCTGGCTTCCCGGCGTGAGCGCCGTCGTCTTCGACGACGAGGGCAGAGTGCTGCTCGGGCAGCGTGCGGACAACCACCGGTGGGCGCTCATCTCCGGCATCCCGGAGCCTGGTGAGCAGCCCGCCGCGGCACTCGCGCGGGAGGTGGAGGAGGAGACCGGCGTCCGGGTCGCCGTCGAGCGGCTGATCACGGTCCGGACCGGACAGCAGGTCACCTACCCCAACGGCGACATCTGCCAGTTCATGGACCTGTGCTTTCGCTGCCGCGTCATTGACGGCGAGGCCCGGGTCAACGACGACGAGTCCCTGGCGGTCGGCTGGTTCGCGCTGGACGAGCTCCCCGCCATGACCGACTACCACTACTTCCGTATCAAGCAGGCCCTGTCCGACGAACCCACATGGTTCGAGCCCATGAGTTCCGAGTGAAGTATGGGCGCTGAGCACATGTGGGGAGGCGTGGCTGCTGCTTAGGGTCGAGACATGACCCCGCCCAGCGCCCTCCCGGCCCCGCACGCCCCCTCCCTCGACCTCGGCGGCCGCACCGCCCTCGTCACCGGCGCCGCCGGCGGCATCGGACGCGCCTGTGCGCTGCGTCTCGCGGCCGCCGGGGCGAAGGTGAGAGCGGTCGACCGGGACGCCGAGGGCCTGGACACGCTGGCCGAGCAGGCCCGGGGCCTCGCGGGCACGGTCGAAGCACACGTCCTGGACCTCACCGACCTCGACGCCGCCGAACTGGCCGCCGCGGGCACCGACGTGCTGGTCAACAACGCCGGGCTGCAGCTGGTGCGCCCCCTGGAGGAGTTTCCACCCGAGGTCTTCCACACGGTGCTCACCGTGATGCTGGAGGCACCGTTCCGGCTCATCCGCGGAGCGCTGCCCCACATGTACGGCCAGGGGTGGGGCCGCATCGTCAACGTGTCCTCCGTCCACGGACTGCGCGCCTCGGCCTACAAGTCGGCCTATGTGGCCGCCAAACACGGTCTCGAGGGCCTGTCAAAGACAGCCGCCCTCGAAGGAGCACCCCACGGCGTCACCTCGAACTGTGTGAACCCCGCCTATGTGCGCACCCCCCTGGTCGAGAAGCAGCTCGCCGACCAGGCGCAGGCCCACGGCATCCCTGCGGAGCGCGTCCTGGCAGAGGTGCTGCTGCAGGACAGCGCCGTCAAACGGCTCATCGAACCGGAGGAGGTCGCTGAGGCCGTGGCCTACCTGTGCAGCCCACAGGCCTCCTTCATCACCGGCACCTCGCTCGTCCTCGACGGCGGCTGGACCGCGCACTGACCGGGCAGGCACCAGTGCATCGGCAAGTTATCCACAGGGCTGACCAGGCGGCCTCGCAATGAGTGATCCTGTGGGCATGTCCCGCGATCACGCGCAGTCCGCCGAACGCACCGACGCCGAAGCCGCAGCCGGCGCCCTCGCCGGCGCCGAGACGCCGTTCCTTCAGCTGCTGGCCAGAGGCGCTTCCGCCGACGCCTACGAGCAGCCGGTGCTGCTGGCCCGCGCCGAGGGACGGCCCGCCGAGGAGATCGCCGCGCTCGAGCACGCCAAGCTGCTCGCGCTGCGCGTGCGCGCTGAACTGGAGGGGCGTCGCCGCCGGGAGGCCGAGCTGTCCGCGCTCTTCGAGACCGCCCACGACCTCGCGGGCCTACGGGACCTGGACGCCGTACTGCAAGCGATCGTGCAGCGCGCCCGCTCCCTGCTCGGCACCGACGTCGCCTACCTCAGCCTGAACGACCCGGAGCGCGGCGACACCTACATGCGGGTGACCGAGGGCTCGGTCGCCGCCCGCTTCCAGCAGCTGCGCCTGGGCATGGGGGAGGGGCTCGGCGGGCTCGTGGCCCAGACGGCCCGACCGTACGTCACGGACGACTACTTCAAGGACGACCGTTTCCAGCACACGATCGCGATCGATTCCGGTGTGCGCGATGAGGGCCTGGTCGCCATCCTCGGCGTGCCCCTGATGCTGGGCCACCACGTCATCGGTGTCCTGTTCGCGGCCGACCGGCGCGCCCGGGTCTTCGAACGGGAACAGATCGCGCTGCTCGGCTCGTTCGCCGCACTGGCCGCGGCCGCCATCGACACCGCCAACCTCCTCACCGAGACCCGCTCGGCCCTGGCCGGCCTGGAGCGCGCCAACGAGATCATCCGGGACCGCAGCGCCGTCATCGAGCGTGCCTCCGACATCCACGACCGGCTCGCGGAGCTGGTACTGCGCGGCGGCGGGGTCCACGACGTGGCCGCAGCCGTCTCCCAAGTCCTCGACGGCACGGTCGAGTTCACCGAGGCGGGCGATGCGCCGGAAACACCCCTGGAGGCGTCCCGGGCCGAAGGGCACGCCGTCCGGCACGAGGACGACTGGATCGCCGCCGTGGCCGCCGGCGGCGAACTGCTCGGTGCGCTCGTCCTGCGCGGCCACCCCGGCCTCGACCCCGTCGACCAACTCACCCTGGAACGGGCCGCGATGGTCACCTCGCTGCTGCTGCTCGCCAGACGCTCGGCCGCCGAGGCCGAACAGCGCGTGCGCGGCGAGCTGTTGGACGACCTCCTCGATGCCCGCGACCGCGACCCACGCCTGCTGCGTGAGCGCGCGTCCCGGGTGCACGCCGACCTCGACGCCACCCACGTGGTGCTCGCCGCGCGTCTCGACGGCGCCGCACCCGACGCCGACCAGGAGGCTGCCGCCCGCCGCCGCCTGTGGTCCGCCGCCTCGCATCTCGCCGCGACCCGGCACGGTCTGGCCGCCGCCCGCGACGGCGGCACCGTCCTGCTGTTGCCGCTGGCCCCCGGTGACACTGCCACCGACCTGGCCCGCCGCACCGCCCGCCAGCTGGGCACGGCGGTCCACGAGGCGGTCACGGTCGGCGCCTCCGCCGCCGTCCGGGACCTCGCCGCCCACCCCGACACCGCGGCCGCCGCCTACGCCGAGGGCCGACGCTGCCTGGACGCCCTGCGCCTGCTCGGCCGCCCCGGCGACGGGGCCGCGGCCGAGGACTTCGGCTTCCTCGGCCTGCTGCTCGCCGGGGACCGGGACATCGCCGGCTTCGTGGAGCGCACCATCGGCCAGGTCGTCGCCTACGACGAACGGCGCGGCACCGACCTCGTGCACACCCTCGACGCCTACTTCACGTGCGGCATGAGTCCGGCCCGCACCAAGGACGAACTGCACGTCCACGTCAACACGGTGGCGCAGCGTCTGGAGCGTGTCGGCCGCCTCCTGGGCGACGACTGGCAGGACCCCGCCCGCGCCCTGGAGATCCAACTCGCCCTGCGGCTGCACCGGTTGTCGGCACGCGCACAGCACTGACCCCCGTACGCGAGGCGTACGGGGGCGGGCTGACGGCAGGTCACACGGTGCGTGCGTCCGCCGCCGCTGTCGGCGCGGTCTCCGCGCCCGCGGACGCTTCGACGTCGGCCAGGTCCCGCTGACGGGTCTCCTTGGCGAGCCCCACCGCGAGGACCGTCAGAACGGCCGCGGCGATCACGTACAGGGCGATCGGGGTGGAGTTGCCGTAGTCCTCCAGCAGTGCAGTGGCGATCAGGGGCGCCGGGGCGCCCGCCGCGACCGAGGCGAACTGGGAGCCGATCGAGGCGCCCGAGTAGCGCATCCGGGTCGCGAACATCTCGGAGAAGAAGGCGGCTTGGGGGGCGTACATCGCACCGTGCAGCACCAGGCCCACGGTGACCGCGAGGATCAGATTGCCGAAACCGCCGGTGTCGATGAGCGAGAAGAACGGGAACATCCACACTCCGACCCCGACAGCGCCCAGCAGATACACCGGACGCCGTCCGACCCGGTCCGACAGCGCGCCCCAGGCCGGGATGACCGCGAAGTGCACCGCCGATGCGATCAGTACGGCGTTGAGCGCGGTCTGCTTCGAGACGCCGGCCGAAGTGGTGGCGTAGACGAGGATGAACGCGGTGATGACGTAGTAGCTGATGTTCTCGGCCATGCGCGCACCCATCGCGACCAGCACGTCCCGCCAGTGGTGGCGCAACACGGACACCAGCGGCAGCTTCTCCGCCTCCGCACTCCGGTCGGCCTTGCGGGCCTCGGCCTGCGCCAACGCCTGCTGGAAGACAGGCGATTCATCGACTGACAGACGAATCCACAAACCGACGATTACCAGCACCCCGGAAAGCAGGAACGGAATCCGCCAGCCCCAGGTCCCGAAGGCGTCGTCCGAAAGCACGGCCGTCAGCAGGGACAGCACACCGGTGGCCAGCAACTGCCCGGCGGGCGCTCCGGTCTGCGGCCACGAGGCCCAGAAACCGCGCCGCCGGGCATCCCCGTGCTCGGACACCAGCAACACGGCCCCGCCCCACTCGCCGCCCAGTGCAAAGCCCTGAATCAGACGCAGAGTTGTCAGCAGCACGGGCGCAGCGGCTCCGACCGTCGCGTGCGTCGGCAGCAACCCGATCGCGAACGTCGCCCCGCCCATCAGCAGCAGACTCAGTACCAGCAGTTTCTTGCGCCCGATCCGGTCGCCGTAGTGGCCGAAGACGAGTGCACCCAGTGGGCGGGCGGCGAACCCGACGGCGTACGTCAGGAAGGACAGCAGCGTGCCGACCAGGGGGTCGGAGTCCGGGAAGAACAGCTTGTTGAAGACGAGCGCGGCGGCGGAACCGTAGAGGAAGAAGTCGTACCACTCGATGGTCGTGCCGATGAGGCTGGCGGCGACGATGCGACGGAGGTTCGCGGGTGGTGGGGGAGCGGTGGTTGCGGAGGCCATGTGCGCCACTTCCTCGTGTGCGGTGGGGACGGGTACGTGTTCGCACACCGTAGAAACCTGCAGGTCAGGCGCACATGTGGTGGGGCAACATAGTTCGGGGCACGGCTATGCGTCGGACCACCATGCCCGTTCGCGGAGCGGCGGCTATCAAGCTTGGTGAGGGGCGAAATAGGTGCTGTCCGGGAAGCGTAGTTGGCGACCGGGTCGCGCTCTGAACCTATACGCGGCTCTCGGCCTGTCGTCTTGTAGCAGTTCCACACGGCGTGAGTGCCCGTAGCGATGAGCCTCTTGGTGCTGCTCCCCAGAGTGGGATGCGGTCCAGTGCTGCTTTGCCGCAGGCATCTCGGATTCTGATGCACTCGGAAGTACATGTACGAGGTGTCGCTTTGTCGGTCTGCTCTGGCTGAACCTGAGCACCGGTGTTCTGTCCCAGTGAGCCGTGCCCGGGTGACATTACGTGTGGCATGTCGCATACCACGTCAGTCGGCTCGCAGCACATCGAGTGCGGTGAGTGCCACGTGGAGCTCGGTGCGCTGGTCGCCCGATTCGAGGTCACGGTCGAGGAGACGCTCGATGGTGCGCAGGCGTTGGTACATGGTCTCGCGGGAGAGGCCGCTTTGGCGGGCGGCAGTCGTCTTGTTGCCAGCTGCGTCTAGGTAGTGGCGCAGGGTCCTCAGTAGATCGGTGCCGTGTTGAGTGTCGTGGTCGATGAGGCGCCGGAGCTGCCGTTCGGTGTAGTCCTGGATCCGGGCATCCTCACGGAGGGCGTACAGCAGGCGGCGCAGGCCGATGTCGGACAGCTCGTGGAAGGAGCGGTCCGGGGGGAGGGGCTGGTGGGGTGGGGTGGCCTCGGCGACGCGGGCGGCCTCGCGGAAGGACCGGGCGCTGTCGGTGAGGTCCGCGACCTCGGAGCCGACACTCACCACTGCTCCCGGGATCAGATCCAGTACCGTGCCGGACAGGCGGTTGACGACGGGACGCCAGGTCTGGGACGTGCGCAGGGCCAGCAGAATGCCGAAGCGGTCGGGGGCCAGTTGGCCGACGAGGGCCCGCACGCCTGCCGTCCTGAGCTCCTGCAGCAGACGGGACTCGGTCTCGGCTTTCCCCTTCCCGGCGCGCAGGTCCACCAAGACAGCGATGAAGTGGCTTCGATCCGTCGGCAGGCCCAGTGCGGAGCAGCGGGCGCGGGCGTCCTCCGCGGAGCGGTGGCGCTGTTCCACGAGGTCGAGCAGGGCGTTCCGGTGCGCCGTGCGTTCCCATGGAGTGGGGTGGATGAGGCGAGCGACGGTCAGTGCCATCGCGGTCCTCTCCAGCAGAGTGATGTCCTCCGGTCCGAACGCCGGTCCTTCGGTGCGCGGTGGGAGCATGGCCACGCGACCCCAGCGCTCGCCCTGGTACTCGATGGACGCCGTGAGCCAGCTCTCCGGGCCGCGTATCGCTGTGTTGTCGCCGGGCCCGGTCGCCCTGGAGCGCTCTTCCCAGTCGGTGAGTGCCTCCTCGACAGTCAGCCCGGACGGTTCGCAGATCAGGGCCTGGTGCACCAGGTTCTCCAGTACGACCGTGCGGCCGCTCATCTCCGCCGCCGCCCGCACCACGTCCTCCGGCCCGGCACCGCGGAGGGTCAGGGTGGTGAACGCCTCGTGGATGCGCTGAGTGCGGCGCATCGCCTCGGCCTGGTTGCCGAGCAGGAGGGCGTGCACGACCTGGGTGACCTCGAGGAAGTTGACATCCTTGGCGAGGGTGACGAGGGGCAGGCCGCGGCGGCGGCAGGCGTCGATGAGCGTGTCCGGCGGGCGGTGGAAGCGGCGTACGAGTTCGATGACCAGGGCCGCCGCCCCGATGTCGGCGAGTTCGTCGACGTACCGGCGCACGCCGGCCGCGTCCTGTGGCAGGGGCATGCCGGTGGTGAGGACGAGTTCGCCGCCCTTGAGGAAGGACGCGGGGTCGGTGAGTTCTGTGATGTGTACCCACCGGACCGGCCGGTCCAGGTGCGGCACGCCGGTGACGACCTGGGGCCGTCCGGCAGCCAGGACGGGAAGCGCGAGGACGTCGGCCACTGTGAGCGGACGGGTGGGCCTTTGGCCGGCCGGGTGGTTGTCACTCACGGTCCCTCCAAGGGGTCCTGCGCGAACTCGGCCCGGAGCCCGGGGGAATGCCCGGACACTGTGACAAGCGTCTCTGACCTGCGCAAGACCGGACCATGGGTGAGCGGTACCCAGTGTGCCACCGACGAGGCTGACACAACGTCCGGATGTCGCGTCCCGGCCGGACAGATCGAGTGTTGGCGTGGCCCTGCGCCGCCGAGATGCTCGGGGGGACTGCAGCAGAGCGAACACCGAGGCCGGGAGACGAACATGACCGCACTGTCGCCGCACCTTCGCCAGGCCACGCCCGTGGTGGCAGCCCGGGGCGAGGGCGTTCACCTGTACGACCAGGACGGCCGCCGCTATCTGGACTTCACTGCCGGCATCGGCGTCACCAGCACCGGGCACTGCCACCCCAAGGTCGTGGCGGCCGCCCAGGAGCAGGTGGGCACGCTGATCCACGGCCAGTACACGACGGTCCTGCACGAGCCGCTGCGGCGCCTGGTCGACAAGCTAGGCGAGGTGCTGCCGGCCGGTCTGGACAGCCTGTTCTTCACCAACTCCGGCAGCGAGGCGGTGGAAGCTGCGCTTCGGCTGGCCCGCCAGGCCACCGGCCGCCCCAACGTCATCGTCTGCCACGGCGGCTTCCACGGCCGTACGGTGGCCGCCGCCTCCATGACCACCTCCGGCACTCGCTTCCGCTCCGGGTTCTCTCCACTGATGAGCGGTGTGGTCGTCACCCCGTTCCCCACGGCCTACCGCTATGGCTGGGACGAGGACACCGCCACCCGCTTCGCCCTGCAGGAACTGGACTACACCCTCCAGACGATCTCCTCGCCCGCCGACACCGCCGCAATCATCGTCGAACCGGTGCTCGGCGAGGGAGGCTACGTCCCCGCGACTCGCGCCTTCATGGAGGGCCTGCGCGAGCGCGCGGACCGCCACGGCTTCCTCCTCATCCACGACGAGGTGCAGACCGGTGTCGGCCGCACCGGCCGCTTCTGGGGCCACGACCACTTCGGGGTCACCCCGGACATCGTCGTCACCGCCAAGGGCCTGGCCAGCGGCTTCCCACTGTCGGGCATCGCCGCCTCCGAGGAGCTGATGAGCAGGGCGTGGCCCGGCTCGCAGGGTGGCACGTACGGCGCCAACGCCGTCGCCTGCGCCGCGGCCTGCGCCACCCTGGACGTCGTACGCGACGAGAAGCTGGTCGAGAACGCCGAGGCCATGGGCAAGCGGCTGCGCCAGGGCTTGGAAGCGGTCGCCGACCGGACGCCGGGCATCGGCGACGTGCGCGGCCTCGGACTCATGCTGGCCACCGAGTTCGTCACCGAGGACGGCAGTCCCGACCCCGAGACCGCCGCCCGCGTGCAGCGCGCGGCGGTGGACCAGGGGCTGCTCCTGCTGCTGTGCGGCGCCTGGAACCAGGTCGTGCGCATGATCCCGGCACTGGTGATCGACGAGGCCGCCGTGGACGAGGGCCTGCAGGCGTGGGCCACCGCGGTCGAGGCCGGCACCTCGGGAGCGGCACGGCGATGACGGACACCGCCACGGCCCTGGAGCCGCTGGTCGCGCGGCTCGCCGAGAGCGCGCCCGGCCTGCGGGTGGAGACCGGCCCGGGTTCCATCGGCCTCTACGCCTACGACGCGTCCAACTACCGGGTCCCGCCGAGGGCCGTGGTCTTTCCCCGCAGCGCCGACGATGTCGTCGCGGTGCTGCGGGCCTGCCGCGACGCGCACGTCCCCGTCACCGCGCGGGGCGGCGGCACGAGCATGGCCGGCAACGCGGTCGGCCCTGGCGTCGTCCTGGACTTCTCCCGCTACATGAACCGGATCCTGGACATCGACCCGGTGGCGCGGACCGCGCGCGTCGAGGCCGGAGTGATCCTTGACGCGCTGCGGTCCGCGACCGCCCTGCACGGGCTCACCTTCGGCCCGGACCCGTCATCGCACAGCCGCTGCACCGTCGGTGGCATGATCGGCAACGACGCCTGCGGCAACCGGTCGGTGCGGCACGGACGCACCAGCATGCACATCGAGGCGCTGGAGATCGTGACGGCCGACAGCGTGCGCGCCGTCGCCGACCGCACCGGCCTGCGCGCCGTCGACCCGAACGACACGGAAGCCGTCCAGCGAGTCGCCCGCCTAGAAGCGGACGTACGCCGTCTGATCGAGGCCAACCTGGCGCCGATCCGCACCGAACTGGGCCGCATCCCGCGTCAGGTCTCCGGCTACCAGCTGCACCACTTGCTGCCCGAGCACGGCTTCGACATGGCTCGCGCGCTGGTGGGCACCGAGGGCTCCTGTGCGGTCGTCACCGCGGCGACGGTCCGCCTGGTGGCGACCGCACAGGCCTCCACGCTGCTCACCCTCGGGTACGACGACGTCGTCGATGCCGCCGAGGACGTCCCGGAGATCCTGTGCTGGAATCCCACCGCTGTGGAGGGTATGGACGAGGCGATCGTCGCCACCATGCGGGCCCGGCGTGGTCCGGACTCCGTCACCGGGCTGCCCGACGGGCGGGCCTGGCTGTACGTGGAGCTCGACGGCGAAGACCAGGGCGCGGTCGACGCCCGTGCGGGCGAACTGCTGGACGTGCTCAAAGCGCATGACCGGATGACCGGTGGTCGCGTCGTGCACAGCCCGGCCGAGCGGCGCTCGCTGTGGCGGGTCCGCGAGGACGGGGCCGGGCTCGCCGCCCGGCTCGTCGACGGCGGGGAGTCCTGGCCCGGCTGGGAGGATTCGGCCGTCGCGCCGGAGAATCTGGCCGCCTACCTGCGCGACTTCCGCAAGCTGCTGGCCGCGCACGGCTTGACCGGCGTGCTGTACGGGCACTTCGGCGCGGGTTGCGTGCACGTGCGCATCGACTTCGACCTCGCCACGGACACGGGCCGGACTGCCACCCGCCGCTTCCTCGCCGAAGCCGCCGCCCTCGTCGTCGAACACGGTGGAACCCTCTCGGGCGAACACGGCGACGGGCGGGCCCGCGGCGAGTTGCTGGAGGTCATGTACAGCCACCGGCTGATCCGGGCGTTCGCCGCCTTCAAGGAGATCTTCGACCCCGAGGGGCTGCTCAACCCGGGCGTCGTCGTGGCACCGGCCCGCCTCGACGCCGACCTCGCGCTGCACACGCCCTCGGACGTGGTGCCTGTCGAGACCCTCTTCTCCTTCCCGCACGACGACGAGGGCTTCGCGGGTGCGGTACGCCGCTGTGTCGGCGTCGGCCGCTGCCGCAGCGACGCGGGTGGCGTGATGTGTCCCAGCTACCGGGCCACGGGGGAGGAGAACGACTCGACCCGGGGCAGGGCCCGCCTCCTCCAGGAGATGGTGCGGGGCGGAACCGTCCAGGACGGCTGGCGCTCCACGGACGTACGGGACGCCCTCGACCTGTGCCTGTCCTGCAAGGCCTGCTCCAGAGACTGTCCCGTCGGCGTCGACATGGCCACGTACAAGGCGGAGTTCCTGCACCAGCACTACAAAGGCAGAGTCAGACCCCGTTCCCACTACTCCCTGGGCTGGCTGCCTCTCACATCGAGGCTCGTCGGATATGCGGCCCGCCCGGTGAACGCGCTGCTGCGCGGCCCCGCCGGCAAGCTGCTCGCGCGCCTCGGCGGCGTCACCACGAAGCGCCGGATCCCGGCCTTCGCCTCCCGGCACGCGCTGCGCCGTGCGCTGCGCACGGCGAGCACCGGCGAACCGGCGAAGACGCTTCTCTTCGTGGACAGCTTCACCCGCGCCTTCCGCCCTGAAGTGGCCGGGGCCGCAAGCCGCGTACTCGCCGACGCCGGCATTCCCTGCACGGCACAGGACGACCTCTGCTGCGGCCTGACCTGGGTCAGCACCGGACAGCTGTCCACCGCGCGCCGCATCATGGCCCGCACCGTAGCCCGCCTGGACAACGGCGACGAACGGCCCATCGTCGTGGCCGAACCCAGCTGCGCCGCGGCACTCAAGCGCGACGTGCCCGAACTCCTCGGCACCGACGCCGCCCGGCGCGTCGCGGTCCGGGTCCACACCCTCACCGGGGCCCTGACCGACCTCGCCGCACCCGGCTGGGCGCCACCGGAGCTGCCGGACAACGTCGTGCTGCAGACCCACTGCCACGAGTACGCCACCTTCAAGAGCCGCCACCCCCGCGACCTGCTCGGCCGCCTCGGCGTACGGAACGTAGACGAGGCCGAGGGTTGCTGCGGACTCGCCGGGAACTTCGGCTTCGAGGCGCAGCACTACGACACCTCGATGGCCGTCGCCGACCTGGCCCTGAAGCCACGCCTCGACGACCTCACTCAGCACACGCCGACGGTCGTCGTGGCCGACGGCTTCAGCTGCGCCACCCAGATCGACCACCTCGCCGGTCACCGAGGCATCCGCGCCCTGCACCTCGCGGAACTGCTCGACCCCGCCGCCGATCGACCCGGACAACCAGGAGAGAACTCATGACCGACACGCCCACGCAGTTGTTCATCGGCGGAGCCTGGGTGGACGCCGCGGACGGTGCCACCATGCCCGTCGACGACCCTGCCACCGGCGAGGTCCTCTGCCACGTGGCCGACGCCGGCCCGAAGGATGCCAAGCTGGCCGAGGAAGCTGCCGTGCAGGCGCAGGAGGAGTGGGCCCGTACGGCACCCCGCGTGCGCAGTGAGATCCTGCGCCGTGCCTACGAGATCATCGTCGAGCGCACCGACGAGCTCGCCCACCTGATGACGTCCGAGATGGGCAAGCCGTTGGCCGAGGCCAGGGGAGAGGTGGCGTACGCGGCGGAGTTCTTCCGCTGGTTCTCCGAGGAGGCGGTCCGTATCGACGGCGGCTGCGGAACTCTGCCGGACGGCCGCAACCGCATGCTGCTCTCCCGCCGTCCCGTCGGCCCGTGCCTGCTGATCACCCCGTGGAACTTCCCGCTGGCCATGGGCACCCGCAAGATCGGTCCGGCCGTCGCGGCCGGCTGCACGATGGTGCTCAAGCCGGCCCCGCAGACCCCTCTGTCCAGCCTGGCCCTCGCCGCGATCCTCAAGGAGGCCGGGCTGCCGGACGGCGTGCTGAACGTCGTCACCACCTCCCGTGCGGGGGAGGTGTGCGAACCGATGCTTCGTGGCGGGCGGATTCGCAAGCTGTCCTTCACCGGCTCCACGGCCGTCGGGCAGCTGCTCCTCGCCCAGAGTGCGCAGGCGGTCGTACGGACCTCGATGGAGCTGGGCGGGAACGCGCCGTTCGTCGTCTTCGAGGACGCCGACCTGGACAAGGCCGTGGACGGGGCGATGGTCGCCAAGATGCGCAACATGGGCGAGGCGTGCACGGCCGCGAACCGCTTCTTCGTACACCGTTCGGTGGCCGAGGAGTTCGGGCGTCGTCTTGCCGAGCGGATGGGCGCGCTGGTCGTCGGCCCCGGCACCCGGGACGGCGTCGACGTCGGCCCGCTCATCGACAGGACGGGACGCGCCAAGGTGGAGGAGCTCGTCGCCGACGCGGTCGAGCGCGGGGCGCGGCTGCTGGTGGGTGGCCGTACGCCGGAGGGCCCCGGCTGCTTCTACCCGCCGACCGTGCTGGCCGACGTCGATCCCGGCAGCCGCCTGATGGGCACGGAGATCTTCGGCCCGGTCGCCGCGATCCTCACCTTCGACGACGAGGACGAGGTGGTCCGCCGGGCCAACGACACCCCCTGGGGCCTGGTCGGCTACGTCTTCACCGAGGGCCTTGACCGTGCTCTGCGGGTGAGTGAGCGGCTGGAGGTGGGCATGGTCGGGCTGAACACGGGCCTCGTGTCCAACCCGGCTGCCCCCTTCGGCGGCGTCAAGCAGTCCGGGCTGGGCCGTGAGGGTGGCCGGGTGGGGATCGACGAGTTCCTGGAGTACCAGTACCTCGCGGTGCCCGTGAGCTGACGGCGGTCATGCCCTGACCGTGCCGCAGCACGCACCGCGACGGCCCTCTCCCGTGCCCGGTTTCCACGCCGCCGGGCACGGGGGGACGGCCGTCAGTCTCTCGAGCCCAAGGAAAGGAAGAACATGTCGTTCCTGAAGACCATCGACACCCATCCCTCCTTCGCGCCGCAGGCGTCCGGCCCGCTCCCGGAGCGTCTGGTCTCCGGCGACCCCGCGTTTTTGACCTGGCCCCAGGACATCGCCCGCGGGGAGATGATCCATACGGGAGTCTGGGAGGCGACCCCGGGCGCGACACGCTCGGTCAAGGGTGCGACGTTCGAGTTCTGCCACATCCTCGCCGGCGTCGTCGAACTCACCCCGGAAGGCGGCGAGCCGGTGGTCTACAAGGCGGGCGACAGCTTCGTCATGAAGCCGGGCTTCGTCGGCGTGTGGAAGACCATCGAAACCGTGCGCAAGATCTACGTGATCGTGAAGTGATGCCGACGCCCGAGGCCCGAGTCGCCGGGACCGTCGTCAGGCCAGGTGTCGGGCGGTGATCTCCGCCGCCGTCTCGGCGACCAGCCGGCCCAGCTCGGGCAGCCGGCCGGGCTCGAAGCGGGATTCGGGCAGGGATACGGCCACGGCGGCCAGCGGGGTGCCGTGCTCGTCGAGCACGGGTGCCGCGATCGCGCAGATGCCCTGCAGGTACTGGTTGTGGTTGACGGCGTAGCCACGCTCTCTCACAAGGCAGAGCTCGGAGCGCAGTTGCCCCGGGTCGGTGATGGTCTCCTCGCCGTAGCCCTCCAGCGTCCCCGCGGTGACCTCTGCGACCTCGGACTTGCCCAGATGGGCCAGGACGGCGTTCCCGGCGGCGGTGGCGTGCAGGGGTGAGGTGTCGCCGATGGTGTGGAAGGTGCGTACGGCGTGGTCGCAGTCGACGCGGTCGACGACGACCATGCACTGCAGGGCGTCCGGCACGGACAGGTGGATGGTTTCGTTCACCGCGTCCCGAAGGCGAACCATGGGTTCGCGGGCCGCGGCGAACAGGCTGGAGCCCTGGAGGGCGGCGGGGCGTACGGCCAGGACGCGGACGCCGATCTCCCAGCGGGTGGTGTCCTTGCGGTTCGCGCGCAGCCAACCCGCCTCGTTGAGGGTGACCAGGGTGCGCTGCAGGGTGGACTTCGGCAGTCCGAAGATCTTCGTCAACTCCCCGACGGTAACGGGCTGATGGCGGGCGACCGCCTCCAGAACCCGCAGCGACCTGGTGACGCTCTTCATCTCCATTCGATGCCCCTCAGACCTGTGGACGCCTGGTTCTCATGTCTCGGCTCCAGTACGGAGTCACGGCCATGAGTCGTGCCGGATATCAGCATAGCGTGCCATTATGTGGCACGCACTGGGTTTGGCCGATCAGTTGACCGGATGTGAGTACGTCGGGAGTCCCGATTCCCCGCGGCGATGGACAGCGGCAAGGTCGTGACCAGATCTGCCGTGCCGCGTGGTGCGGCTGCCCTGCGCCCGGCCTTCCCCGACCGGGCGCAGGGCGGTTGCTGCCCGGACACAAGGCTGAGGGCCGGTCCCCGCGCGCTGACGCGTGCGAGGCCGGTCCTCGGTCGACGGCGTGTGGGTCGTCGTCTGTCCCTTCAGGTGCCCAGCCGGCGCCGTGAAATCTCCGCGGCCGTGTCGGCGACGAGGTGGCCCCACTTGGGTGCGCTTGCGTCGTCGTAGCGCGCCTCGGGCATGGAGACGGCCACCGCCGCCAGCGGGGTGCCGTCCTCGTCGAGCACGGCGGCGGCGACGGCGCAGACGCCCGGCCGGAACTGGTTGCGGTTGATCGCGTAGCCGTCGGTGCGGATCCGGTCCAGCTCGGCGCGCAGCTCGTCGGGCTCGGTGGGGGTCGCGTCGCTGAACCGCTCCAGCCCGGCGGCGATGAGGTCGTCGACGTCCCGCCTCGGAAGGTGGGCGAGGATGGCGCGCCCCACGGCGGTGGCGTGCAGGGGTGAGGTGTCGCCGATGGTGTGGAAGGTGCGTACGGCGTGGTCGCAGTCGACGCGGTCGACGACGACCATGCAGTGCAGGGCGTCCGGCACGGAGAGGTGGATGGTCTCGTTCAGTGCGTCCCGGAGCCGGATCATGGGTTCGCGTGCGGCGGCGAACAGGCTGGAGCCCTGGAGTGCGGCGGGTCGTACGGCCAGGACGCGGGTGCCGATCTCCCAGCGGGTGGTGTCCTTGCGGTTGGCGCGCAGCCAGCCGGCCTCGGCCAGGGTGACCAGGGTGCGCTGGACGGTGGACTTCGGCAGCCCGAAGAGCTTCGTCAACTCCCCTACGGTCACGGGCTGATGCTGGGCAACCGCCTCCAGGACGCGCAGCGACCTGGTGACGCTCTTCATTTCCATCCGGTTTCCCCCTGTTAATCCTCGAAATTTCTGCTGGACACCCTCTTGACTCCCCTCCGAAGCCACTGTCATTCTCTGTGCCAGATTCTAGCACAGCATTCCACATAGTGGCACAGCCTTCGGAGAGATCCCCCGGAAGTGGGCCGGACTGCGAGACACGGCGGTTGCGAGCCGCAGGTCCACAAGGAGGATCTGGCTCCCGCCCAAACCATCTCGAATCGAACAGCCTCACGTCGAAGGCCCAGCATGCGCCTCGGCGATACGAAAGGAAAGTTCTGTGTCAGCTGCCAGGAAGCGCGTCGCGGTGGTCGGCGTCGGAACGATGGGCAGCCAGGCCGCCTGGCGGCTGGCGGCCCGCGGCGCCGAGGTCGTCGGCTACGACCGCTTCGCCCCCGGCCACGACCGCAGCGCCGCCGGCGGCGAGACCCGCATCTTCCGCAGCGCCCACTTCGAGGACTCCCGGTACGTTCCGCTGCTCAAGCACGCCGACTCCCTCTGGGAGGAGCTCCAGCAGGAGACCGGCCGCGAGCTGCGGCGCCTGACCGGATGCCTGCTCATGGGGCCGACCGACCACCAGCAGATGGCCACCGTCCTTCAGTCGATCGCCGACCACGACCTCGACCACGAGGTGCTGGACGCCGAGACGCTCGCCAAGCGATTCCCGCAGTACCGCATCGAGGACGGCGACGCTGCCGTACTCGACCGCCGCGCCGGCTTCATCCGCCCCGAACTGACGATCCAGACCGCTGCCCGCCGCGCCGAGCAGCTGGGTGCCGTCATCCACCGCTACACCACGGTCCGCGAGATCGTCCCCGTCGCGGGCGGCGTGGAGATCCGCACCGACGCCGGCAGCGAGCGCTTCGACACCGCCGTCGTCACCCCCGGCCCCTGGGTCAACGACCTGCTTCCCGACCTGCCGTGGGAGGTGGAAGTCCGCCGCCTCGTCAGCGCCTGGTACGTGCCCACCGCCCCCGACGCCTGGTTCGGCGAGGAGCGCCCGGCGTTCATCCGCACGGCACCCACCCACTGCTACGGCCTGCCCTCCCCGGACGGCATCTCGGTCAAGCTCGGACTCTCCCGCGCGCTGCACCGGCTCGCCGACGACCCCAACCAACTGGACCGCACCGTGCGTCCGGACGAACTGGAGGTCTTCTCCGAGCTGATCAGGCGTTACCTGCCCGACCTGCACCCGGACCCCACCCGCCTCTCCGTCTACATGGAGGGCTACACCGAGAGCAGCCGCCCGCTGGTCGGTCCGCTGCTCGGGGCCGACAACGTCATCCTGCTCGCCGGCTTCTCCGGTCACGGCTTCAAGCTTTCGCCCGCCTTCGGCGACATCGCCGCGGACCTCGCGCTGGACGGCGCCTCGCCCCAGCCCATCGACTTCCTCTCCACCGTGGGCCGTACGGAGGCATGACCATGCAGGACGCCACCCTCTCCGTCGGCTTCTTCCCGCCGTGGGCGGTATTGCCGTGGGCCTCGCTCGCCCTTCAGGCCCATGCCTCCCAGCCGATCGACTTCATCACCGCCAACGGCCGCACCCCGGCCTGAGCCCGAACGAGGAAAGCCATGACCCTGACCATCGGCCCGCTGCGCGCCGAGCCCGGCCAGAAGACCCGCGGGAGCCTGCCCGCCGACCTCGGCACCACGACGGTGGACGTTCCCCTGATCCTCGTCAACGGCGCCCGCCCCGGCCCCAGGGTCGTGATCACCGGTGGCGTCCACGGCGGCGAGTTCATCCCCGTCGACGCCACCACCCGCCTGGCCGGGCTGCTGGAACCGGACGAGGTCGCCGGCCAGCTGGTGATCTGCCCCGTGGCCAACCCCCCGGCCGTCTACGGAGGCCGGCTCAACATCTCCCCGCTGGACGGCGTGAACATCAACCGCGTCTTTCCCGGCGACAAGGACGGCGGTCCCACCGACCGGATGGCAGCCTGGCTGTTCGAGCATCTGATCGACGGCGCCGACGCCTACATCGACCTGCACAGCGGCGGCATCGACCAGCACCTGCTCGACTTCGTCGGCTACCGCCTGACGTCCGACGACGAACTGACCGCCAAGAACAAGGCGATGGCCCACGCGGTCGGATACGAGCGGGTCATCTTCGGCACCACCCCGGAGGGCGGCAACAGCCACGCCGCGGCGAACCGGCAGGGCATCCCCGCCATCCTCGTCGAGACCGGAAAGCTCGGCGACCGCAACCCCGCCACCGTGCACAGACTTCTCGACGCCCTGTACCGGCTCCTGCACCACCTCGGGCTCCTCGAGGCGCCGCAGCACTTGGCGTCGGTGACCGCGCAGCCACGCGACTGGATGTGGACGGGCGAGGTCGAGTCCGAGGTCGCAGGCCTCTGGTACCCGGACGCGGTCACCGGCGACGAGGTGACCGAGGGACAGACCATCGGCCGCATCATCGACCCGGTCGACGGAGCCGAGCACAAGATCGCCGCCGTCTCCAGCGGAACGATCATCTACCACATGAACGGGCTGTCCGTCCGCCCCGGCACGCACCTCGCCGCCATCGCCGCCCCGCACGACTGACGGGCCTCGTGCCCGCCCACTGAACCGCCCCCCATCCCACTGAGCTGGTCCCCCATCCGAGCGGCTCCCAGCACGCTTTCCCCTTTGAGTAAGGAGCAGTCCCATGCGAGTCAGCAGATACTTCAGCGTTCCGATGGTCACGACGGCTTTGGCCCTGGCGCTTGCCGCGTGCGGGGCCAGTGGCAGCCCGCAGAGTGTGGGGGCGAAGAGCACGGCGCAGGGCGGGGGTTCGGGTTCGTCGGCGGAGCACACCGATGACATCTCGGTGGGTGTGAAGCCGGACGCTGCGGCGGTGAAGCTGCTGCCCGCGGCGGTGAAGGCCAAGGGCACGCTCTCAGTGCCCATGGACCTGACCAGCCCGCCCACCACGTTCATGGCGTCGGACAACAAGACCCCGATCGGGTTCAACCCGGACATGGCACGGCTGATCGCTGCCAAGCTCGGGTTGAAGCTGCAGATCAACAACGTCAAGTTCGACACCATCATCACGGGTCTGCAGGCCGACCGGTACGACTTCACCGCGTCCACCATGGGTGCGACCACGGAGCGGCTGAAGGTGCTGGACATGGTCGACTACTTCAAGGCCGGCACCGGAGTGTCCGTCCCCTACGGCAATCCGCAGAAGCTGGGCACCCACACACTGTGCGGCCACCGCGTCGGTGTCCAGTCCGGCAGTACCGCGGAGCTGCAGTGGCTGCCCCAGCTGTCCAGGCAGGACTGTACGGGCAAGGGCAAGCCCGCCATCAAGGCGGTGACCCTGCCCAGCCTGAACGACGCTCTGACCCAGCTGGTCTCCAAGCGGATCGACGCGGTGATGAACGACTTCACCGGCCTTCAGTGGGCGGCCACGCAGCAGCCCAAGACGTTCCAGGTCCTCAACCCCCTGGTGGCCACGAAGACCGTGGCCGTCGCGCTGAAGAAGGACTCTGCGCTGACCCCCGCGGTGAAGGCCGCCATCCAGTCCATCGTCGACAGTCCCAAGTACGCCCAGGCGCTGGGCCGGTGGGGCTTCCAGGGTCTCGGGATCAAGACCGCGGCCATGGCCGTCCCGCAGGACTGACATGTCGACGGAAATGATCGAGACGACGACCAGGAGCCGACCGGTGTCACCACTGCTGGCCGAGGAGAAGAAGCGGATCACGCCGAAGCGTCCGCGCGACTACGTCGCCTGGGCCGTCGCGATCGTGATCGTCGCCGGCCTGGTGTGGACCGCGGTGACCAACGAGAACTACCACTGGCCGGTGGTGTTCAGCTACTTCACCACCCAGACCATCCTCAACGGCCTGCTGGTCACGCTCCTTCTGACCGTGGCCAGCATGGGTCTGGGCACGCTGCTGGGGCTGGTGCTGGCGGTGATGCGCATGTCGCCCCAGCGGCCCGTCGCCGGGCTGGCCCAGCTCTACATCACCTTCTTCCGCGGCACCCCGGTGCTCGTGCAGCTGGTCTTCTGGTTCAACATCGCGGCCCTGTACCCGCACCTGTCGGTCGGTATCCCGTTCACCGGCATCTCCACGCCGGTGGACGTGAACGCGATCATGACCCCGATGACCGCGGCCATCGTGGGCCTCACCCTGAACCAGGCCGCCTACATGTCGGAGATCATCCGCGGCGGGTTCGCCTCGGTTCCCCGCGGGCAGCACGAGGCCGCGGAGTCCCTGGGCATGTCGGGGCTCACCAAGCTCCGCCATGTGATCATCCCGCAGACCATGCCGGCGATCATCCCGGCCACCGGCAACCAGGTGATCGGCATGCTCAAGGAGACCTCGCTGGTGAGCGTGCTCGGCGTCGCCGACCTGCTGCAGAGCGCCCAGGCCATCTACGCCCGCAACTTCCAGACCATTCCGCTGCTGATCGTGGCCAGCTGCTGGTACCTGATCATGACGCTGGTGCTGAGCGTGCCGCAGTCCATGATCGAGCGCCGCTTCTCCCGCTCCACCCGCACGCGGCTCACCCCCGCCGCCACCCCGGCCGGCCCCGGGCCCGGGGCCGGGGGCGGGCAGCCCGTTCCCACCACGAGGGAGTCCCTGCTGTGAACCCGGACGGAACGATCGTCGCACGCAAGCTGTGCAAGAGCTTCGGACGTCACCAGGTCCTGCATGACATCGACCTGACCGTCAAGGCCGGGGAGATCTCCTGCATCATCGGACCCAGCGGATCCGGCAAATCCACCCTGCTGCGCTGTGTCAACGGCCTGGAGACCGTCGACCGCGGCGTCCTCAAAGTCAACGGAGAGGACTTCGGCTACGTCGAGAAAAACGACGCCTACCACGCCGTCCGCCCCAAACAGCTGGCCCAGCAGCGCGCCCGCATCGGCATGGTCTTCCAGCAGTTCAACCTCTTCCCCAACATGACCGCCGAAAGCAACGTCATGTCCGGACCCGTCCTGGTGCAGAAGAAGAACCGCGCCGCCTGCCGGGAACAGGCACAGGAACTGCTGGCCAGGGTCGGTCTGGAGGGGTGCGGGCACAAGTACCCCGCCCAGCTCTCCGGCGGCCAGCAGCAGCGCGTGGCCATCGCCCGCGCGCTCGCGATGGAACCCACCATCATGCTGTTCGACGAACCCACCAGCGCGCTGGACCCCGAACGCGTCGGCGAAGTCCTCGCCGTCATGCGCGACCTCGCCGGCAACGGAATGACCATGCTCCTGGTCACCCACGAGATGGCCTTCGCCCGCGAGGTCGCCGACGAGATCCTGTTCATGGACGACGGCATCGCCGTCGAACGCGGCGACGCCCGCGAACTACTGGCCAACCCACGCGAAAAACGAACCCAGGCGTTCCTCGAAAGAGTCCTCTAAACAGCCCCACAGACGGCAACGGATCCGGCAACTCGCCCGGCCCAGCCTCTCGCGCAGGCCAAAACCCCCGCCGACCCGGATCGCGCCGCAGTCCATCAGGGACCGCGCCGTCCTCGAGCGTATCGCCGCGATCGTCGCGGGCGTCCCGGCCCGCATTCGATCCACGTTTGAAAGGATCCCCATGTATTCCATCGGTCCGCTGACCGTCGTCCCCGGCGAGCGTGCCCACGGCCTCATCCCCGTCGGCACCAGCAGCTACGGCGTGGAACTCGGCATCCCGCTCATCGTCGTCAACGGTGCCCAGGACGGCCCCGTCCTGTGCGTGGACGCGGGCGTGCACGGCGACGAGTACGACGGGCAGGAGGCCATCCGCCGTGTGCTCGCCGAGACGGAGCCGGCCACGCTGCGCGGCACGATCGTCGGCATCCCCTGCCTGAACACCCCGGCCTTCGAGGCGGCCGCCCGCGCCGGCGGCATCGACCACCTCAACCTCAACCGGATCTTCCCCGGCGATGCCGAGGGCTCGTACTCGCAGCGCCTGGCCGCCACCTTCGTCGAGCAGGTCGTGCCGGCCGTCGACGCCGTGGTCGACCTGCACACCGGCGGTGCCTACGGCGAGATCGCCCCTCTCGTCATCCTCCAGGGTGGTTACGAGGACCTGGCGACGGACCTGGCCCTCGCCGCCGGGCACGAGCTGGTCTGGAAGGGCGGCAAGTGGGGCGGCACGGTCCGCCACCCCGTCCTCGAGGCCGGCAAGCCCGCCATCACCATCGAGTGCGGCGGCGCCACCTACCGAGAGGCCAACGTCGAGCGCCACATGCACTCGATCCGCAACATCCTGCGCAGCCTCGGCATGATCGACGGCGAGGCAGAGCTGCGGGACACCTACACGACCGTCTCCGGCACCTTCGCCCGCTCCGCCTCCGGCGGCTTCTTCGTCGCCCGCGCCGAGCCGGGGGAGACCTGCAAGGAAGGCGATCTGATCGCCACCATCTCCGACCACTACGGCAACACGCTGGAAGAGGTCACTGCACCGCAGGACGGCATCGTGCTCTGGGTCCGCCGGATCCGCACGGTCCGCCCCGGCGACGAGGTCGTCATCTTCGGTGAGGTGCTGGGGGAGATCCAGCCATGAGCGACGAACTGCAGCTGATCGAGTTGCTGATCGACGGCAAGCAGGTCCCGGCCGCCGACGGACGCTCCTTCACCGTGCTCGACCCGTCGAACGACACGGCCATCGCCCAGGTGGCGCTGGCCGGCAAGGCGGACGTGGACCAGGCGGTGGCAGCCGCGCGCGCGGCCTTCACCGCTCCCGAGTGGGCCCGGATGCGTGCCGCCGACCGGGGGCGCATCCTGTACCGGATCGCGGAGGCCATCCGCTACCGGGGCGAACGTCTGGCCCGTCTGGAGAGCCAGGATGTCGGCAAGCCGCTGCGCCAGGCGAAGGCCGATGTCGAGGCGGCCGCCCGCTACTTCGAGTTCTACGCGGGCGTCGCCGACAAGCTCGGCGGCTCGACGATCCCCCTCGGCCCCGGCCTGCTCGACTACACCGTCCGCGAGCCGATCGGCGTCTCCGGGCACATCATCCCCTTCAACTACCCTCTCCAGAACACCGCGAGGGGCTCCGCCCCGGCTCTGGCCGCCGGCTGCACGGTGGTCCTCAAGCCGTCCCCCGAGGCACCGCTCACCCCGCTGGAGATCGGCAGGATCGCCCTGGAGTGCGGCCTCCCACCGGGCGTTCTGAACGTCGTCCCCGGTGACGGCGAGACCGGCGCGGCCCTCGCCGGCCACCCGGACATCGACCAGGTCACCTTTACCGGGTCGGTGCCCACCGGCATCAAGGTCGCCCAGGCGGCCGCCGCCAACGTGGTGCCCTCCGTCACCGAACTGGGCGGCAAGTCGCCGGTCGTCGTCTTCGCCGACGCCGACTTCGACCTGGCGCTCGGCGCGGTAGCCGCCTCCGCGTTCGGAAACGCCGGGCAGACCTGCTCGGCCGGCACCAGGCTGCTGCTCCAGCGCGGCGCCGAGGAGTTCCTGGACAAGCTCGTCGCGCACGTCGCGTCCCTGCGCCTCGGCCCGGGGCTCACCGACCCGGACGTCGGTCCCCTCGTCGCCGCACGGCAACGGGACCGGGTGCTCGGCTACCTGGAGCTGGCGCGGCAGGAGGGCGCCGTGGCACGCGTCGGCGGAGGCGCCCCCGCGGACCCCGAGCTGGCCGACGGCTACTTCGTCGAGCCGACCGTCCTGACCGGCCTGGACAACCAGGCCCGTTGCGCCCGCGAGGAGATCTTCGGCCCCGTTGTCTCGGTCATCGAGTTCGACGACGCGGACGAGGCCCTGGAGATCGCCAACGACAGCCCGTACGGCCTCGCCTCCTACGTCTGGACCCGTGACATCGACAGGGCGATGCGCCTGGCCGAGGGCATCCGGGCCGGCCAGGTCTATGTCAACGCCACCGGCATCGGCACCGGCGTGGAGCTGCCCTTCGGCGGCTACAAGCACAGCGGCTGGGGCCGGGAGAAGGGTCTCGAAGGCCTGGCCAGCTACCTGCAGACCAAGAACGTCTGCATCGGGTTCGGGAACCGGTCATGAGATACCGGACGCTCGGCCAGCGCGGCCCGACCGTCTCGGTGGTCGGCGTGGGCGGCAACAACTTCGGCGCCCGCCTCGACGAGGACGGCACGAAGGCCGTCGTCCACGCCGCGCTGGACGCGGGGGTCACCCTGTTCGACACCGCCGACATGTACGGCGGGGCCGGCGAACGGGGCGGCTCCCGCGGCGACGGTGAACGGCTTCTCGGTGCCGCGCTCAAGGGCAGCCGTGACGACGTGGTGCTGGCCACCAAGTTCGGCATGGAGATGAGCCGGGACGCCGACCTGTACGGTCCGCGTGGATCCCGCGCCTACATCCGCTACGCGGTGGAGGCGTCGCTGAGCCGGCTCGGCACGGACCGGATCGACCTGTACCAGTACCACGAACCGGACGGTGTCACGCCGCTGGAGGAGACGGTCGCCGCGCTCCTGGAGCAGGTCGACGCGGGCAAGGTCCGGTACATCGGTTGTTCCAACCTCCCGGCCGAGCAGCTCACGGACGCGTTCGTGTCCACCCAGAACCGCTACCACCTGCTCGACCGCGGCGTGGAGCAGGACCTGATCCCGGCCTGCCTGCGCCACGGCGTAGGGCTGCTGCCGTACTACCCACTTGCCAACGGCCTGCTCAGCGGCAAGTACCGGCGAGGTGAGGAGCCGCCGCCCGGCAGCCGGCTGTCCTGGCGGCAGGGCTGGCTCACCGATGCGGCCCTCGACAAGGTCGAGGCACTGACGGAGTACGGCGCCGATCGCGGCCTGAGCCTCCTGCAGGTCGCGGTCGGCGCACTGGCGGCCCTCCCTGCCGTCGGCTCCGTCATCTGCGGAGCCATGACCCCCGAACAGGTCGCCGCCGACGCGGCGGCGGCCGACTGGACACCGAGCCCGGCCGACCTGGCCGTTCTCGACGCGATCGTCACCCCCGGCGAACGCGTCGTCTGAAGCCCCCATCCCTGTTGAGAGAACCTCGAGAGCAAGGCTGGACACCATGCGAGAGATCGTCACCTTCGACGCTTATGCGACCCTGATCAACTTCGAGCTCGGTCCCACGACCCTGAAGGTCCTGGAGGACCGGCTCGATCTGGACAACCTGGATGTCGACGAGTTCCTCGACGACTTCCGCGTCATGCGTTTCCAGGCCGTCCTGGAGGCCTACCGCCCCTACCACGAGGTCCTGCGCTCCAGCCTGCGCAACGCCATGCGCCTGCACGGACTGGAGTACCGCGAGACCGACGGCGAGGCCCTCGTGGACGCCGTCCCCACCTTCGGTCCCTGGCCGGAAGTCCCGGAGGCCCTGCGGAAGCTGAAGACCAAGTACGAGATCGCCATCATCTCCAACTCCGACGACAACCTGATCGCGCGGAACGTCGAGAACATCGGCGTCGAGTTCGACTACGTCATCACCGCCCAGCAGGCCGGCGCCTACAAGCCGGACCGCCAGACCTTCAAGCACGCCTTCCGGACCATGGGCGTCGAGTCGTCGCAGGTCATCCACGTCGCCCAGGGCTGGGAGTACGACCACATCCCGACCCGCGACCTCGGCCTGAAGCGCCGGGTGTGGATCAACCGCTACGGCCGCAAGGGCAGCGCCGACTACCAGCCCTACGACGAGCTGCCCGACCTGTCGGGCCTGCCGAAGCTCCTCGGCTGCTGACCACGGCACACCGGCGAAACAGACCGAGAACACAGAGGACGCACGCCATGAAGCAGATCCCCTACTGGATGGACACAGCCCCCGCCCTGCCCGACCGTTCCGGGAAGGACCTGCCCGACGAGGCGGATGTGGTGGTGATCGGCGGCGGCCTCACCGGCCTGTCCACCGCTTACCACGCCGCCCGCAAGGGTGCCCGGGTCGTCCTGGTCGAGAAGGACCAGGTCGGTTCGGGAGCCTCCGGGCGCAACGGCAGCCACTGCAACCCCGGCATCACCATCAGCCCGGCCCAGGCCCGCCAGCGCTACGGGCAGGAACGTGCGCGCGAGCTCTACGACGCGTTCCGCGTCGCCGTGGACCTCGTCGAGGAGATCGCGGTCAAGGAGAAGATCGACTGCGACTTCCACCGTGCCGGGCGCCTCGGCCTGGTCTGCAAGCCCAAGCACCTCGAGGGCATGCACGCCAAGCAACGCGACCTGGCCGAGAACTTCGGCCACGAGACTGTCGTCCTGAGCAGGAGCGAGCTGCGCGCCGAGCTGGGCTCGGACTATTACCACGGCGCCCTGCTCGACCCGCTCGGCGCGGCCCTGCACGTGGGCAAGTTCGTCGTCGGCCTGGCAGACGCCGCCGAGCGTGCCGGCGCCGAGATCCACGAGCGCAACGCCGCCACCGGCCTCACCCGCCTCCCCGGCGGTGGCTTCGTGGTGGAGACCATGCACGGCACCATCCGTGCCAAGCAGGTCATGGCGGCGACGGATGCCTACACCGACCAGTCGATGCCGTGGTTCCGCAAGCGGCTGATCAACGTCGGCAGCTTCATCATCGTCACCGAGCCGCTGGGGGAGGCGCGCGCCAAGGAGCTCATCCCCAACGGCCGCCTGCTGGTCGCCCACAAGAACGTCGGCAACTACATCCGTCTCACGCCGGACAACCGCCTCGCCTTCGGCGGCCGGGCCCGCTTCGCCCCCTCCAACCCGGCCTCCGACGTCAAGAGCGGTGACATCCTCAAGCGGGAGATGACCGAGATCTTCCCGCAGCTGTCAGGGGTGAAGATCGACTATGTGTGGGGCGGCATGGTCGGCTTCTCCTGGGACCGCATCCCGCACGCGGGCGAGGTCAACGGCCTGTACTACTCCATGGGTTACTGCGGCCACGGCGTCCAGATGGCCACGTACATGGGCCGCGCGGTCGCCGAGATGATGGACGGCAAGCCCGAGGCGAACCCGATGCGCGGCTTCGGCTTCCCGAAGGTGCCCGTTCCCTTCTACAACGGCACCCCCTGGTTCCTGCCGTTCGGCGGCGCCTACTACAAGGCGAAGGACCGCCTGCTCTGAGCAGGTACCGACACCGGTGACACAGAGGGGGTCTTCCGCGCAGCGGCGCGGAAGGCCCTCCACCATGCTTCCCGAGAGAGGGCCCCAGCTTCATGACCGCCGTCACCCGCATTGAGCATGATCTTCTGGGCGATCGGGACGTCCCCGCCGATGCGTACTGGGGTATCCACACCCTGCGTGCCACGGAGAACTTCCCGATCACCGGGACGCCGATCTCTACGTACCCGCACCTGATGGACGCTCTGGCCGCCGTCAAGGAGGCCGCTGCCCTCGCCAACGAGGAACTCGGCCTGCTGGAGCCGAAGAAGGCCGCCGCCATCGTCGAGGCCTGCCGCGAGATCCGCGAAGGCAAGCTGCACGACCAGTTCGTCGTCGACGTCATCCAGGGCGGCGCGGGCACCTCGACCAACATGAACGCCAACGAGGTCGTCGCCAACCGGGCGCTGGAGCTGCTGGGCTTCGAGAAGGGCCAGTACCAGCACCTGCACCCCAATGAGGACGTCAACCTCGGCCAGTCGACGAACGACGTCTACCCGACCGCCGTCAAGATAGCGACGGTCTTCGCGGTGCGTGGACTGCTCAAGGCGATGTCCGTACTGCAGGATGCTTTCGCCCGCAAGGCCGTCGAGTTCCGCAAGGTGCTCAAGATGGGCCGTACACAGTTGCAGGACGCGGTGCCGATGACGCTCGGTCAAGAGTTCTCCGCGTATGCCGTCATGATTGACGAGGACCGCAACCGTCTTGACGAGGCAGTCCAGTTGATCCATGAGATCAACCTGGGTGCCACGGCCATCGGCACCGGACTCAATGCCCCCGCCGGGTACGCCGAGTCGGCCCGCCGCCATCTCGCCGACATCACCGGACTGCCCCTGGTCACCGCGGCCAACCTGGTGGAGGCCACGCAGGACTGCGGCGCGTTCGTGCAGATGTCCGGCGTGCTCAAGCGGATCGCCGTCAAGCTCTCCAAGAGCTGCAACGACCTGCGGCTGCTGTCCTCGGGGCCGCGCGCGGGCCTCGGTGAGATCAACCTGCCGCCGGTGCAGGCCGGTTCGTCCATCATGCCCGGCAAGGTCAACCCGGTGATCCCCGAGGTCGTCAACCAGGTCGCCTTCGAGGTCATCGGCAACGACGTCACCATCACCATGGCCGCCGAGGCCGGACAGCTCCAGCTCAACGCCTTCGAGCCGATCATCCTGCACTCCCTGTCGGAGTCCATCACCCACCTGCAGAGCGCCTGCCTCACGCTCGCCGAGCGCTGCGTGGAAGGCATCACCGCCAACACCGAGGTGCTGCGCCGGACCGTCGAGAACTCCATCGGCCTGGTCACCGCCCTCAACCCGCACATCGGCTACACGGCCGCCACCGACATCGCCAAGGAGGCCCTCGCCACCGGCCGCGGTGTCGCCGAACTCGTTCTGGACAAGGGCCTGTTGCCCGCCGAGACCCTCGCCGACCTGCTCCGTCCGGAGGCCGTCGCCGGCAGCGGCCAGGCCTTGGCCTGAGGTGCGCACCGTCCGATGGCCACAGCCGTCACCAGTCCGCGTCGTTCCATTGGTCCAGCAGAGCGTCGGCCATGTCCGCGGCAGGCTCGGTCACCGAACTGTTGAGTGACTGCTCGGTCCAGATCACTTTGCCGCGAGGCACGTAACGGGTGCCCCATCGCTGCGTGAACTGGGCCACGAGGAACAAACCCCGCCCGCCCTCGTCGGTGTCGGCCGCCCGGCGCAGGTGCGGTGAGGTGCTGCTTCCGTCGGCGACCTCACAGATCAGGCTGGGGCCGTCCCGCAGAATCCGCAGCCGCCTCGGCTCGGTACCGTAGCGGATGGCATTGGTCACCAGCTCGCTGATCACGAGTTCGGTGGAGAAAGCGAGCTCCTCCAGTCCCCACTCTTCCAATCGGTGGGCGACCTGGGCTCGGATTCCGGCGACGGCGGCGGGATCTCCGGGGACGTCCCAGTCGGCGACCTGGGATGGATCCAGCAGGCGGGACCGGGCGACGAGCAGGGCGATGTCGTCGCTCGGGCGGGCAGGCAGCAGGGCGTCGAGGACGGCCTGACATGTCTCCTCCGGGGTCCGACCGGGGCTCTGCAGGGCGTCGCGCAGCATGTCGAGGCCGGTGTCGATGTCCCGGTTCCGGTCCTCGATGAGACCGTCGGTGTAAAGGACCAGCTGAGAGCCCTCGGCCAGCGTGAACTCGGCGCTCTCGAAGGGCAGGCCGCCGCCCAGCCCCAGCGGCGGGGAGACCGGCACCTGCAACTGGTCAACCGTGCCGTCCGGGTGTACCAGGGCCGGTCCCGGGTGCCCTGACCTGGCCAGCGAGCACAGCCCGGCCACCGGGTCGTAGACGGCGTACAGGCAGGTCGCTCCCGTGATTCCTTCGCTGTCGTTCCCCTCGCTGTCGACCCGGGCGACCAACTCGTCCAGGTGCCTGATCAGCTCGTCCGGAGACAGATCGAGAGAAGAGAAGGTGCGCACCGCTGTACGGAGTCGGCCCATGGTGGCCGCGGCGTGCAGGCCGTGGCCGACCACGTCGCCGACCACCAGCGCGACCCGGGCCCCGGGCAGCGGGATGACGTCGAACCAGTCACCGCCCACGCCCGCCCGGGCGGGCAGATAGCGGTGGGCGACCTCGACGGCGGACTGGTCGGGCACGGAGCGAGGCAGCAGGCTGCGCTGCAGGGTTACGGCGAGGGCGTGCTCGCGGGTGTAGCGGCGGGCGTTGTCGATGGCCACCGCGGCCCGGGCGGCGAGTTCCTCGGCGAAGGCCCGGTCTTCTTCCTCGAAGGCGTTCTGTTCCGCGCGCCAGAAGTTGACCATGCCCAGCACCACACCGCGGGCCTGGAGCGGCACTGTGATCAAGGAGTGGAGGCCGGAATCCAGGATGCGCCGAGCGCGTTCGAGGTCCTGGGCTCGCCAGCCGTGGGAGGCTCTCAGGTCGGCATCGAGGACGGTGCTGCCGCGCTGGACGCTCAAGGCCACGGGGTTGCTCGGCATGAAGTGGATCAGCTCGCCCACCGGGAACAGGGGCCAGGCCCCCTTGATGCCGTGAACCGCCGTGCGGCGCATCTCGAGGTTCGGGCTGGTTGGCTCATCACCCTCCAGGACCGGATTCTGCAGGTCGACGGTGGCGACGTCGGCGAATCGGGGGACCGCCACCTCGGCCAGTTCTTGGGCGGTGCGGGCCACATCCAGCGTAGTGCCGATCCGCACCCCTGCCTCGTACAACAGGCGCAGCCGCTCCCTGGCCACCTCTGCCCGGCCCGCCAATGCCCGCAGCTCCGTGGTGTCGCGCAGCGTGGCGACACTGCCTTGCCTGCCGCCGTGGTGGTCGACCGGCCGTATGTTGACCGACAGCAGATGGTCGCCGGCCAGGTGGACCTCGTCGGTCACCGGCCGGCCCGAGAGCAGCAGTTCGGCGGAGCCGTCCTCCAGACCCAGATCGGTGACGCGGCGCTGCTCGGCATCCGCGGGAAGATCCAACAGTCGCCGCGCCTCGTCGTTGGCCAGCAGCAGCCGCCCATCACCTCCGATGATCAGGACCCCTTCCCGCACCGCGTGCAGCACCGCGTCATGGTGCTCGTACATACGGGTCATCTCGGACGGATCCAGGCCGCGGGTCTGCCGCCGCAACCGCCAGGTGACCAATGCCGTCCCACCCGCGGCGACCGCCAGAGCTCCGCCGGCGAGCCCGAGCAGCTTGGGAAGCTGCTCCCGCACCACGTCGTTCAGAGTGTGCACGGTGATCCCGACGGCCACGAACCCCACGATGGTCTTGCCGCCGGTGTCGTAGACGGGGATCGTCGAGTCCACGGAGAGGCCGAGACTGCCCTCGAAGGTCTGGGTGAAGGGTCTGTCGACGGTTTGGCCCTCGCGGAGGGCGAAGATCTGCTTCCCGATCAGCTTCGGGTCGGGATGGGTCCAGCGGAAGCCCTGGGGATCGAACGCGACGACGTAGTCGACCCCGGTCCTTTTCCGGGCTTCCTCCGCCCGCGGCTGCAGCAGGGCGCTGGGGTTCTTGGATTTCATGGCGTCCAGCGTTCCCGGAGCGTGGGCAAAGCCCTCGGCGACTCCGAACGTCAGATGCCGGGCCTCCTGCATGGTCGAGTTCCGGGCCTGCACCACGAGTGCCACGCTCGCGGCTGCGGCGAAGAGCACCATGATCACCAGCTGTAGCAGGAACACCTGGGCCGCGACGCTACGTACCTTGAGGGAGCTCAGGCGCGGCCCTGAACGTCGGCCTCTGGACCCCTCGTGCCGAGGAGCGGCATCGGCTGAACGGCGACGCAAGCCGCTGCGTGTACGGCGTCGGGAAACCGGGGAGCGACCAAAATACCTGGTCATATCTCTTTATCTCACACAGCCACATCCGGGCATAGGATTGGGGAATAGCAGCGGTCGATCTTGACTCCCGCCTCCTGTCATGAGGTCGCATGGCCGCTCGGGGCGCCGCGCGCGGCAGCCGTGTGAGTCCAAGCGGCCCGGGAGTGGCGTCGTGTGCTGCTCCTGGGCCCGCTGACCCGGCAACATCAGCCACTTCCCGTGCCCGGCGAAAACAACCGCCAGGCCTCATGGCTCAGAGTCGCGAACGCGCGTCGAGTTCAGGTGCGCACCCACTCCTGCCAGCGCTCCGCCACGGAGTCCCGGTTCTTGATCCACCACTCGATGTCCAGGTCGAAGCCGGACAGCAGGTGCCCGGGAGTGCTCGGCAGGTTCTTGGCCGTGGCCTCGGAGAGATGTCCGTAGGCGGCCGGCACAACAGGGCCCGAGGGGTAGATCCGGGCGAAGCCGGCCTGCACCTCGGGCCGCAGGGCGAAATCGATGAGCCGGTAGGCCGCGTCGGGATTGGCGGCACTTTTCGGAATTCCGTAGCCGTTGGCCTGCCTGCGGGCGCCGTTCCACGCGTACGCGAGTGGGACGCCGCGCTCGATCGGATCGCCGAGGCGGCCGTTCCAGACGCTGGAGGCAACGACCTCCTTGCGTTCCAGCAGTTCGCCCGGTACGGCGCCGCTGTCCCAGAACGTTCGCACAGAGCCCTTGATCTCGTTGAGGGCTCTGAAGGCACGGTCCACGTCGAGGGGATACAGCTTGTCGAGCGGTACGCCGTCGGCGATGAGAGCGAACTCCAGTTCCGGATAATCCATCGAACTCTGCAGCGCGCGGCTGCCCGGGAATGCCCTGGTGTCCCAGAAGTCCGCCCAGGTTTCGGGCCTCTTCCCGTCGAAGGCATCAGTGCGGTACGCCAAGACGCTGGCCCAGTAGTTCTTGCCGACGCCGTGCGAGGCGAGCAAGAGCTTGGCGATTCCCACATTCCTGGCGTTCTGCAGCCGGTCGTAGTCCAGCTCCTCGGAAGCGCCCTCCTGTTGGAATGACCTCAAGAGAACCATGTCGATGTCCATGGCGTCGAACAGCGGGCGGCCCGCCTTCATCTGGGTGAGCATCTGCGCGTGCAGGATGTTGACCACATTGATCTGGATGCCGGTTTCTTTTGTGAACGGGTCGTAGATGGCCTTCCGGTTCGCCTCGCCGTAAGAGCCGCCGCTGTCGCGGACGACGAGCAGCCTTGGGTTCTTGGTCCTGGAGGCATTTCGGCCGGCGCGGGTCTCGCATGCGGTGAGCGAGGTCGCGGCGACGCCTGCCGCAATCCCGCCCACTCCACGCAGGAACGCTCTGCGGTCGACTCGGACGTCGGTCACCGTCTGCCTCCTGTGCGGCTGCGTGCGGGGGGTGGCGTGGTGCTCGTTCGCATGAATGCGACGAATGCCTCCGTCATCGCTTGACCAGGTCGGTGTCCCCTGCGCTTTCGGCCTGCTGAGGCCGGGTGACGATATGGCGGTCAACCTGTTCGAGTCTGATCTGTGGTGCCGAAACCTCGACATTGCGGACGCGATGATCGGTTACGGAAAGTGCTTCCATGTTTCACTCTGGTCACATTCGCGGTGCGGCACCACCGTGGGGGATCTTTCCTTTGCGCCCTTATACATGTCTACCAGGAAATAACATCGCATTATAGCTTCCGTATGGAAGAAGTGTCGTTATTCCGGGGAGCTTTGCCGTGCCCGTCTGCTGCCGCCCGCCTTCCGTACCCGCTGCTGCAGATCGTCCGGGTGTGGCATACAGTTCCCTGTCTGGCGAACGGCTACGTGGAGCGTCGTTCCTGCCCGGACGGCAGTTGTCGACCGGACGACTTCAACACCCGGCAGCAGGCAAGGCTGAAGGTCGCCAACCGGCGTGTCCACCGCACTCTCGGGGCCCGTCCGGCCGACCGGTGGGAAGCCGGACCGGGCCCAGATGCTCATCCGGCCCGCGGTCGACCCGGCGACCTGGTGGCGGTTTTCGACCCGGCTGGGCCGGGACCACCATGTCCGCGTCGACACTTGCGACTACTCCGTCGATCCCGCCGCGATCGGCCACGAGGTCACCGCGCTGACCGACGACGAGCAGGTCGTCGTGCTCACCTCAGGCGGCGAGATCGTCGACCGGCACGCCCGATGCTGGGCTCGCCACCAGACCCTGACTTGATCCCGACCACGCCGAAGTCGGCCAGGCGATGCGTCGGGAAGTGCGCTGGTTGGGCTTGGGTTCCGTAGTAGGTGATGAGGCAACCTTTTCCACTTTTTGCGACCGCGTTCTCGTTCCTCATGCTCTTGGTCCGGATCAGAATGCCGGCGCAACCTGCTCCTGCCGCGCTCCCTGACTGCGTGCCTTGAGCAGCGCGTGCCGTAGGCGGTTGTGGGCCATGGCCAGGCAGGCGTGCACCGCGCCGCGTGCTACCGAGAGTCCCAGAACCTGAGAGACGGTCGTGATCCGGGGGACGGCCGGCAAGTTCTGTGTGAGTCGCTTGCGTACTTCGGGGAGCACCTCGTCCACCAACGGACGCAACCGGCCGACGAAGTAGACGGACTCGGGATCGAGTGTCACGGCGACGATGCTCACGGCGGTTGTGACCGCTGTCGTGAACGTCTTGAGTATCTCCGCGCGGCCTCGATGGTCCTGGGACGTCAGCCACAGGTCCTCGACGCGTTCGATGTCCAGTCCGTGTTCTCGAGCGAGATTCACAAGCCCTGTGGTGCTCAGCAGCCCGTTGAGGGTGCGGTCGTCGATGCCCGAGGACAGGGAACCGATGTCGCCGAAGGCAGGAGTACGTCCCCGAGCCAGTTCCTGGTCCCTGCAGGCGGCGAAACTCAGGGTGCTGCTGACGCTGAACAGGGCAGCGTTACGGATGCTCGCGTCGTCCGTGAGTACCTGGAGCAAGGACGCGTTCGCGTCACTTTCCAAGGTCACTGGAGCGTCGACGAGCTTTTCGACGGTTCGCTGGAGGTCCCTGCCGGAGAAGATCTTCATCGGATCGGCAGGCCGGAAGACCTCAACACCGTCACGGACATGGGCGGGCAGTGCCACGACGACCTGGCGCAGTGGCCCTCGCGCGGATGCGCTGGTCTGCGCGATCAGATCGACCAGCCACCGGCCGGCGGCGGGAACGTCGTGGTGCTCGACCGTCGGAACGATCACGTGTCCGATCTCACGGCCGCGTAGATCGGTGACCAGCACGCCGGTGGTCACGGCGCCGAAGCCGACGCCCACGACGTGTCCGGCCGTCTCGGGCACATCGAGGTACGTCGACGGACGGCCACGCCCGGCGACGGCGTCGACTCCCCGGTCCACGAGGAACCCGTCAACGCGCAGTTCCTCGACGGCCCGCGACACCGTCGCCTTGCTCAACCCTGTGAGCTCGATGAGCTTGTTCCGGGTCAATGGCGCATGGGAGAGAACCACGTCAAGGACACTTGCCTTGTTGTAGTCGCGCGGTGTGGGGTTGATGCTGCTCACCTCATGACCCTAGCGAGACCATACGCAGCTCGACCCTGCGGTCTCTACTGGACTTGCGGTGCGTCGGCGAAGACGCTGATCCTTCACTCGCCCGCGCTTGTGTTGAAATCCGCCTGCTCCTCTCAGCGGAGAACCTCGTGGCCATCTCGTGCTGGAGGCGTATTCGCAGCGCTCGGCTCTGTGTTCCCCGTCCTGCATGGGCCTGGGTCAGCAGCCGAGGACCTTGGGCAGGCCCGACAGGTCGGGCAGTTCGTCGTGGGGCCGGTAGTCGTAGGGCTGGTAGTCGGTGCTGCCCAGGCGGCCGTAGCAGTTGATCCACACGCGGTGCTTCAGCTCAAGGCATGCCATGGCGGGTGCTCAGCAAGCGGGCCACGACCTCCTCCAGATCGACGGCCATGGCCCGCTCCACGTTGACCCAGTCGTCTCTGGCGTGTTCGAGCAGGTAGTCGCGACGCTCCGGCACTCGTTCCGCGCGCCAATGGGTGACCAGCGCGCGAAGTGTCAGACGTGCCAGCGCGGCAACGGGCAGGAGCGGGAGTTCGGTGTCCTTGATCGGCCGGGCCCGCTCGTATCCCGCGACGAAGCTGCATGCCTCACGCCAGGGATCCAACGGTGTCCGGCCGAGAAGGTTCGCGAGAGACACTGCAGGATCGAAGATCAAAGCACTACGCATGCTGTCACCGAAGTCGATTACTCCTGTGACGAAGCTGTCCGTCTGCGGATCCACCAGGACGTTGTAGGGGCTGTAGTCACCATGGATCACTTGCGTCTCGAGATCACCCAGCCTCGGAACAACGGCCTCGTGGAAAAGGCGGAACACTTCTTGTGCCAGCCGACGGTGCGCGGCACTGGGCGTGTACTCGATGAGTTCCCGGAGCTGGTCGAAGTGTCGAAGGTCCCACACAAGGCGCCGCTCGTCCGCGGGATGGCCGAATGACCGCAGAGCCAGATCCACTCGCCCGAGCATCTGCCCGACCTGGGCAAGCTGGTGGGGATCGGGGTTCGTCCGCGCCAGGACGGCACCTTCGACGAAGTCGAAGACGCGCAGGACTCGAACCCCGCCGTCCTTCGTCTCGATCGGTACGTTGTCGTTGCCTTCGGTGGTCTGCGTGACCCGCTGGACGGGGAGATGGGGAGCTTCGCTTTCGAGGTGGCGCATCGCAGCCGTCTGCAGAGCTACGACACTTACCTCCTCGTCGGGCGGGGAAACCTTGACGAGATGGTCGGCCAAGCCGGTCCGCAGCCGGAACGTGTCGTCCTTCTCGGTTGCCAGCCGCTCGAGATGTCCGCTGAGCTGGTAGTGCCGGGCGAGGAGGGTGTCCACCACTTTCGTCTCGATGGGCTGGTGGGACGATGCCAGGCCGCTCTCCTTGAACAACTGCTGGGCGATACGTGCGGGGGGTGAGGTGTTCACCGTTCGGTCCCTTCGGGCTACTACAAGCGAATTTCGGCGATCTCAGCGAAGGTCTCGAGGAATCGCGTGACGTCGGCCGAGTCGAAGGCCAGCGGCGGTCGGATCTTGAGCACGTTGACTGCTTCCCCGGTGCCGCTGATGAGGACTCGACGGTCGCGCATGTCGTTGATGACGTGGTCAGCGAGGACACGATCGGGCTCCAGCGACTCCCGGTCCTTCACGAGTTCGATGCCCACGTACAGACCACTCCCTCGGACCTCCGCGACGTGCGGAGACTCGCGGGTGATCTCCTCAAGGCCGGCTCGAAGCGCGCTGCCGTTGTCGAGAACTCGCTGCTGCACGTTCTCGGCGTCGAAGACGTCCAGAACGGCGGCACCGGCGGCAACCGCGATCGAACTGCCGGCAAAGGTGTTGAAGTAACGGACGTTCCGTCCGAACTCTTCGCACACCTCGGGCCTGAACACCACGCCGGAGATCGGCATGCCGTTGCCCATGGGCTTGCCCATCGTGACGATGTCGGGAAGCACTCCATGGCGGCTGAACCCCCACATCGACTCTCCGAGCCGGGCGAATCCCGACTGGACCTCGTCGGCGATGTACACGCCGCCCGCGGCGTGCACCTCCTCGACCATGTCACGCAGGTAACCGACAGGACCGGTGAAGAGGCCATCGCTGGAGTGCGCGCAGTCGGTGATCAGCGCCGCAAGCCTGTAGCCATGGCGCTCGAGGTCGTTGATCGCGCCGCGCACCTGGCTTCGCATGTAGTCGGGAAGCGATGAGCCCGGCGGGACGAGTCGCGGATCAGGAGCATCGATGAGCCGCACATTCGGCCCGAGCGGTGACCCCGCGCCGAGCGTCGGCGAGAAGCTCGCAACCTCGCGAGTGAGACCGTGGTAAGCCCAGCGAGTCACTACGATTCCCTCGCCGCCCGTGTGGAAGCGGGCCACGCGCATGGCCAGGTCGTTCGCCTCCGAGCCGCTGCACGCGAAGCTCACCCTCGACAGCGCTTCGGGCATGGTCGCAAGAAGGCGCTCGGCGTAGTCGACGAGTGACTCCTGCACATAGCGCGTGTTGGTGTTGACCGCCGCCATCTGGCGGGACACGGCCTCGACAACGTGCGGGTGTGCGTGGCCGACGCACGGCACGTTGTTGTAGGCGTCAAGGTAGTCGTTGCCGTCCCGGTCGAACAGGTGAGCACCTCGACCGGAGACGAACTCGACCGGCTCCCGGTAGTTCAGCGCGTATCCAGGGCCCAGCACGTTGTTCCGCCGCTTGACGGTGGACTGCAACCGTTCGGGCAGTTCACCGAGCGCTGCGGGGTCGAACCTGTTGGGGTAGTTGGCCAACGCTCGACTCGGCGTGGAAGTCATCAGCAGGTCCCCTTCCTTCGTAGCTTGCATCTCGTCGCGGCTGCTTGAGCGGCAGCTATCTTTTTGTTTCAGTTCCAGCCTGGAACTTACTTGCCGCGGACGGGTGTGGCAACCCCGTGACGGCAGGGAGTGCCCCATGCAGCTAGCCAGGGGAACGACCGCCGCCTGGATTGCGAAGGAGCTCCTCGCGACGGGGACGAACGTGCCGGGGCGTAGTGGCCCAGGGCGGATTGTTCGAACCAGGAGGACGCCACCGCTCAGCTCACCCCGCTTCCGTGGGCTCCTGACCTCCTCGCGGGCGGTTGACGACGCTGGACGAGGTGAGCGCGGTGACCGTGTCCCGTACGCCGGGCATCTCGGGTGGTGCCGCGAGGCGGCCGTTGGTGGTGATGAATCGATCGGCTGGGAGGTGCGGCCCTGAAGGGCGAGGCCCGCGGCGACACCGCCCATGGCGGGGGAGACCTTGAAGTCCTGGCCGGAGAAGCCGGCCCCCGGGGCACTTCTCGCTTTCGCGGGCCACTCTCGTTCCCTGCCTCAGTGGACGGTTGCCCGTCTCAGGACTGAACGGCCGAGCGCAGTTCGGGCAGGGACAGGACCTCGTCCAGCACGTCGACGTAGAGATCCACGTGCTCGCGGCGAAAGGTCATGGGCGGTTTGATCTTCAGTACGTTGTCGTGCACGCCATTGGGGAAGACGATGACGCCTCGCTCCTTCATGAGCTCGGTGACCATGAAGGCCTGCTCAGTGGCCGGCATCCTGGTGGTGCGGTTGCGGACCAGTTCGACGCCGAGGTAGAGCCCTGCGGCCCGTACGTCACCGATGAGCGGTTGGCGCTGCTGGAGCTCGCGCAGCGACTGGGCGAAGTACCCGCCCACGCTCACGGCGTTCTCCCTCAGCCCATCGTGCTCGACGATGTCCAGCACGGCCTCACCGATCGCGCAGGAGACCGGGTTGCCGCCGAAGGTGTTGAAGTACTTCATGCCCGTGTCGAACGCGTCGGCGATCTCCCGAGTCGTGACCACCGCCGCGAGGGGATGCCCGTTCCCGAGCGGCTTGCCCATCGTGACGATGTCCGGGACCACCCCCTGGAGCTCGAAACCCCACCAGGGCCCGAGCCGTCCGACGCCGACCTGGACCTCGTCGGAGATGCACAGGGCGCCCGCCCGCCTGGCAGCGGTGAACACGCCGTCGAGGTAGCCGTCGGGGAACACGATGTTCCCACCCGATCCCATCAGGGACTCGGCGATGAAGGCGGCCGGGGGGCGGCCGTCGGCCGTGATCCGCCCGATGACAGCCGCGGCGTCGCGCGCGTACTTGACTCCGGCGTCCGCGTCGTCGTACCCGTAGGTGCTGCGGTAGCGGTCCGGGATGACGACCTCGTGGGTGGTCGCGGGTGCACCGGCGCCGCCGGGGCCCTTGTAACGGTTCGGGCTGATCCCGGTCACCACACCGGTGTTGCCGTGGTACGCGCCGTCGATGTTGACGATGTGCTGACGACCTGTCACCTGGCGGGCGATCCGCAGCGCCAGGTCGTTCGCCTCGCTGCCGGTGCACACGAGGAAGACGACCTCGAGCGGGTCGGGCAGGGTGGCCACCAGCTTCTGTACGTAACTGGCGATCTGCGGGTAGACGAAACGGCTGTTGGTGTTGAGCTTGCGCAGCTGTCGGGTGGCGGCGGCCGTCACCCGTGGCTCGGCATGGCCGACGTGGCTGACGTTGTTCAGCGAGTCCAGATAGGCCAGGCCGTCCTCGTCGTGGAACCACACATCCCGCCCACGCACGAGGTTCATCGGGGTGCGGTAGTAGTTGCGCTGGGAGCGAGCGATGTGGCGACGGCGCACTGAGACGACGTCGTCGATGGTGGGGACCGCGGCGGGCGATTCGGTGAACCCGAGGAGCCGGGCGGGGTCGGGTGACAGGTGGCTCCACACCTGCCGTGCGGAAGGCGGCACGACACGAGGCGGCGGCCAGGTGGCCATCCGCGCGGTGCGGTGGACCTGCACCTGTACGCAGGGCCCGCGCGGGTCCGTCTCCTCGCTCGGGCAGGCGCGTCCCAACGGCGCCCCGGCCGGGACTGTCGCCGCGAAGGGCGGCGTGTCGTCGAGTCCCCACCAGCACGTCCAGAACTCCAGCCCGTCGACCGCATGTCGCAGTACCAACGGCATCCCTGCGCCCCCGCGGGCTTCGACGACGCCGGACAGCGGGCTGGCAACCTCTTCAGCGTCGGCCACGATCAGCGAGCCGCCGACCTGGACCGTCGCGGGCTCGCCGGCTCCCGGGCGGCGCCGGCGCCCCAGGAGCAGCGATGCGCTGAGGTGGGGCACGTAGCCGCGTCGCCGTCGTCCGTCGAGGACGTCGTCGATGCTCGCGCGCACCGCCCTCGCGTCGTGCCAGTCGACTTCGTCGAAGAGATCACTTGCCGGTCGCAGGTCGAGCAGTTGCGGGGCCGGTGCCTGCGGGGCACCGTCTCGGGCCGCCTCTGCCAGCACCTCTTCCAGACCCCGCTGCTCCCGCGTCGGGGGGAGCCCACACGCGACCCGGAACGTCGCCTCGGCGACCTCGGGGCAAACCTCGGCCACCTGCGCGATCGCCGGCCAGGTGTGTTGCATGCGAGTCTGCCCGTACGGCGTGTCCCTCTCGGCGACCCGGCGCGTCCACGTCACGGCGTTCATGCACAGCCGGGCGGCCGCCAACGGATAGACAGCCGCCAGTTCCTCTGCCGTGAGGGGGAGCACCGAGTGGAAGCCGGCCACGACTTCGGCTGCAGCGGCGAGCGGGTCGGCCTTGCGGACCATGGCGTAGCCCGCCGCGACCGCCACCTCCGCCGCGCGCACACTGTGGAGCGAGTCGCCCAGGTCGACGATGCCCGAGATCCGCAGCACCCCGTCCTCGTCGGCATCGGCCAGGACGTTGGCGTCATTGAGATCCTGGTGTACGACGCTCCGCGGCAGCCGGCCCAATGCCGGCAGCAGTTCGTCGTACCAGCCCATGATCGTGCGCACCGACTCCCGCCGGTCCGCGTCGTGCACAGCGTGCAGCGACGCCTCGACGATCTCAGCCGCCCGGCGCATGTCCCAGTCGTGCGGTTCCAGGCCCACCGGTGGCTCCACGCTGGAGAGTCCGAGGCTCAGCCGCCCAGCGGCTTCTCCCAGTTGACGCAGAAGTGCCGCGGGGTGGTCGTCGAGTTCCGACAGAACCCGGCCCTTGAGCCAGCTCATCACGCGAACCACGTGCGTTCGGCCCTCGTGGACGACGACGGCAAGGAACTTCCCCTCGGGTGTCGGGACCAGCCGTGGCACCGGAAGGTCGGGAACGGTGGCGGCCAGGTGGTGGAGGAGCGAGTTCTGCCAGAGAACGTCGGCCGAGTCCGGCTCCGCGCGGGTGACCCGTACGAAGTAGCGCATGCCGTCGTCGCCGGTGATCCGTACGTTCTGGTCGATCTCCCCTCCCAGTGGGTGCTGGAGGTATCCCTCGAGTCCGAAGGACTGCCGGAGCACGTGATCGAGGAGTGGGCCCGGCAGTTGGCCGGTGTGACCGGGGATGGTCGTTCCGTCCTGGCCGGTGGTGGTCACTGAGGTCATCGGTGCGTTCTCTCTCTCGTCGTCAGGTCGCTCATCGCTCACCGCGGGCGGCCTGTGTCACGACGCTCAGGTCGTGGCCAGTCCCTCGCCGCCACCCGTGTCGGACCTTTGCCCGACGCTGTCAGCCAGCTCCCGGACGTCCGATCGATTGCGGTTACCGGGGGCGGCGGGCAGGGCTGACGCGGCTGTGTCTCGATCGCTTCATGGGCTGCGCAGACCTCGGCCGAGCCGACGACCAACAGGTCCAGGGACACCGGGACCAGTCGGCGATCAGGTCCGAGGCGGGCCGTCCGTCAAAGGCGGAGCGCTCATCGAGACCGGTCATCAGCTCACGCGGCGGCGGTTGTGACGTCCCAGGTGACGTTGGCGGCGAGCACCCCGCGCAGCGCCTCGGCGAGGTCCACCGGTGTTCTCATGGCCTCGACCCTCGCCTTGAGCTCGGCGTAGTGTCTGGGGGAGTCCTGGGTGATCTCGATCCTGCTCTGTCTGGCGAACCGCTGACACTGACCCGAGGAACGCGGCGTGCCTCAGCAGCGCCTGCTCAAGGTGACGGACTGGGGATCAGGTGCTGCGGAAGTGCCATAGCTGCTCCAAGTACGTGGTCATGTCATGAGCTCTCTCCAGCCCGAGGTGATGCGTCAGATGAAACACCGCGGAGAATCGGGCAACAAGGGACGCGAGGCCGCGACATCGACCCCGTGTTTTGTGCCTGTGCACAATTTCTGTCAGGGAGTCCCGGCGGCATGTCAGCGGCACTACCCGGAGACGGCCCCGGATTTGTTCGGTGACGGCTGTCGTCGGGAGAGGCGGGTCTCATGAGCGGCCCGGGACGCCGTCACGGCGGGGCTCGCCACGACGCCGTGCGGGCGATCGCGCGCAGGCTCCTCGAGGAACGACTCGACGAACTGACCTCTCGTGCTCTCGAACAACTGGAAGCCGAGGAGCCTGCCTACGCGTCGGCGGACTGGGATCCGGTCCAGAAACGGGAAGGGATGCGACGAACCCTCGAACTCGCCCTGACCCGGCTGGCCGGCGGTCCCGTGCCCCGGACGGTCTCGCGCGCCACCGAGGACGTGGGACGCGAGCGAGCGGAGCAGGCGTTCCCCCTGACCGCTCTGATGCACTCCTTCCAGCTGGACCTCAGGACTCTTTGGGAGGCCGTGCTCGCAGAGGGGCGAGCACGTGGCATCAGCGCCGATCCCGACTTCCTCGACGGGCTGATCCGCGTCTGGGAGGTGACGGACGCCAACAGCGTCGAGGTCGTCGACGCGTACCGCCGCACCGAGCGCGACCTGGCGAGCCGTCGCACGGAGGTGCGCAACCGCGCCTTCAGCCGCCTGGTCCTGGAAGGGGAGCAGGATCCCTCCACCGTGGCCGAGGCCTCGACGTTGCTGGGCTTTTCCGAGAACGCCGCCCTGACCGTGCTCGTGGTCGAATCCGTTCCCACCGGGGACCCGGCTGTGTCCCAGGTCGACGATGCGCTGCGTCGGGGTGGCCTGGTACGCCACTTCGGATGGATGGGCGACGAGCTTCTCGGCATCATCGGTCACGGACGGTGCGATGAAGAGGCCATGCTTGCCATGCTCCGGCCGTTCGCCCCGTGGCGCTGCGGCGTCGCGGAAGTCCCCGGGCTGGCGCTGACGGCGCGGGGCATCCGGTTCGCACGTGCCGCGATCCGCAGCTCCGCGCAGCCCGGAGTGCGGCACGTGGAGCGCCACTGGATCGGGGCGATCATGTCGGCGCAGGAGGAGCTGACCGGTGCGATGGCCGCCGGCGTGCTGCGCCCACTGCTCGAGCTGCGCGACAGCGACAGCATCGTCGAGACCCTGCGCTGGTACCTCGACCTGGGCTCGGTCGCCGAGGTGGCCGCACGTACCTACCGGCACCGGAACACGGTGGGCAATCGCCTGCAGGCTGCGGAAGAGGCGACCGGGCTGAAGCTGTCCCGACCGAACGACGCCGCCCGGCTGGTCCTCGCCCTGGCTTGGCTGGAGACGGACGCGGGCGCCCGCTTCCAGGCGACGATGCCCTGATCCACCGATCGCTGGACGGGTCGAGGCGACCGGCCCGGGGCCGCGACCTAAAGAGCTGGAGCCAAAGCGGGTCAGTCAGCGTCCGCATGCCCTTCATGAGGACGGCCGCCTTGGCGGCCGACAGCCCGGTCACGCCGCCGGGCAGCGGCGCCAAGCGGCCGCAGCTCACGCCGGAGCCGCAGAACTGCATCGGATCCCCGACGGGAAATTGTGCACAGGCACAAAATACGCGGTCGATCTCGCGGCCTCATGTCCCTTGTTGCCGGATTCTCGCCAGTGCTTCACTGATCATCACCCAGAGCCGGAGAGAGGCTCATCGCATCGGAGCAGCAACGATGCTGCCGCCGACTGCCTGATCAGCATTCGCCGTCCCGGGCCCCGTCCGGCGGCTCGTCCTCCAACGGCGACCCCTGGCCACCGCCCAGCCCCCATGCCCTCTTAACAGGTCGCCGCCCCAACGACTCGGCAGCCTCATGAACTTCCTATGCAGCCGACCTCATCTGGCCGCATTCAACTTGATCGTGACTCCCGGTAACCGGAATGTCCTGTATCCACGGAAAAGAGGTTGAACATCATGCGTCAGATCGTCACCTTCGACGCCTACGGCACCCTGGTCGACTTCCAGCTCGGCCCCACCACCCTGAAGGTCCTCGCCGACCGGCTGGACCTGGACCGTCTGAACGTCGACGAGTTCCTCGACGACTTCCGCATCATGCGGTTCCATGCCGTCCTGGAGGCATACCGCCCCTTCCACGAGGTGCTGCCTGCCAGCCTGGAGACAGCGATGCGTCTGCACGGTCTGGAGTACCGGCAGTCCGACGGCGAGGCCCTGGTCGCGGCCGTGCCCACCTTCGGCCCCCACCCCGAGGTCCCGGCCGCCCTGCAGGCGCTGAAGTCCCGATACGAGATCGCCATCATCTCCAACACGGACGACGACCTCATCGCCCAGAACCTGGCCCACATCGGCGTCGAGTTCGACCATGTCATCACTGCCCAGCAGGCCAAGGCGTACAAGCCGTCCCGGCAGACCTTCGAGTACGCCTTCCAGACCATGGACATCGACCCCGCCCAGGTCATCCACGTCGCCCAGGGCTGGGAGTACGACCTCATCCCCACCCGCGACCTCGGCCTCGCTCGCCGCGTATGGATCAACCGCTACGGCCACAACGGCTCGATCGGCGCCCGCGGCAGCGCCGACTACCAGCCCTTCGACGAACTGCCCGACCTGTCCGGCCTGCCGGCTCTGCTCGGCTGCTGAAGCAGGGACTCGGACGACACACCTCTGGACTACCAGGAAGACCCGAGGACGTACGTAAGCGCTACGGGCGGCCGCGGGCCCGGGAACTGTACGACGCCTTCCGCGAGGCGGTGGACGTGGTGGAGGAGCTGACGGTCGAAGAGCAGATCGAATGCCACGCGTAGGGCGTCTGGCCGTCGCCTTCAAGTCGCAGCACTTCCAGAGCATGCAGGCCAGGCAGCGCGACCTAGCCGACAACTTCGGTCACGGCACCACGCTGCTGAGCAAGAGCGATCTACGTGCCGAGCTGGGCTCCGACCACCACCACGGAGCCCAGCTCGACCCGGCTCATCGCGCACCTTCACGTCGGCAGATACGCCCATGGCCGGGCCGAGGCCGCCCAACGCGCCGAGGTTCAGGTCCACGAACGCAACGCCGCGACCGCGCTGCAGCGCCTCCCCGAGGGCGGTTTCCTCGTCGAGACCCTGCACGGCACCATCCGCGCCACGTAGGTCATGGCGGCCACCGACGTCTTCACTGACACGGCCATGCCATGGTTCGGCAAGCGGCTGATCTACGTCGGCAGCTTCGTCATCGTCACCGAGCCACTGGGCGATGAGCGGGCCCGGCGGCTCATCTCCAACAACGCGTGGTCGTGTCCTCCAAGAACATCGGCCACTACATTCGCATCACCCCGGACAACCGCCTGGCCTTCGGCGGCCGGGCCCGCTTCGCCCGTCAGACCCAGCCTCGGACGTGAAGAGCGGTGACGTCCTGCAGCGGGAGATGACCGAGATCTTCCCGCAGCTGGCCGGGGTGAAGATCGACTATGTATGGGGCGGCATGGTCGGCTTCTCCTACGACCGCGTTCCGCACGCGGGCGAGGCCAACGGCCTCTACTACTCCATGGGTTACTGCGGCCACGGCGTCCACAGGGCCACCTACATCGGCCGCGCCATGGCCGAGGTCATGGACGGCCACTCGAGGCCAACCTCATGCGGGGCCTCGGCCTGCCAGGCGCTCTCCGCTGCGGGATATCAGCTCGGCAAGCGCGCGGTTGACGCCACCGAATCCGATGAGGGCGAGATCGTATCGGCCCATGAGATCGCTCCTTCACAGTCCGCCGCCTTCACGGTGCGGCTGCTCAGAGCCTCGCTTCTCCGCCTGTCACCTGCTCCATGTCACAACGGCCACGATGCATGTCGATCTGCTGAGTTCCATGTCGAATCGCCCACCTCACCGCCGACAACCCCCTCGGAGACCTCAGGCCGAAGCAGGACCGCGGCGCGGCAGCAGACCCACCGCAAGGGCCGGTACGGCGGCGAGGACGAGCCACGGTACGGCGGCCGGGAGCCCCAGGTCGAGCAGGGAGCCGGTGGCCGAGCTGCCGATGAGGACGATCAGGCCGGAGACGGAGGACAGCGCGCCGGTGTAGAGGCCGATGCGGCCGTCCTCGGCGAGGTCGGGCACCCAGGCGCGGGCGGCGGGGACGACCAGCATCTGGCCGAGGGTGAGCAGGACGACGTATCCGGCGGCGGGCAGCAACCCCGGCACACCAGTCCAGCCGGCGGGCCGGGCGGCGGCAACGACCCCGAAACCGGCCGCGATGAGCAACAGCCCGCCCATCATTGAGCGACGTAGGCCCAGGCGGTCACCTGCCCAGCGTGTGACGGGCAGTTGGGCGCCGACGACCAGCAGGGAGGACAGGGCGAACAGCCAGGACAGGGCTGCCTGGGAGCCGGTCGCGCGCTGCACCTCGTCCGGCAGGGCGAGGTAGAGCTGGTTGTAGGCGAGCAGGTAGGTGCCGTAGGCGCAGCACAGGGCGAGGAAGCGGCGGTTGCGCAGCAGCAGGCGCGTGCCGCCCCGCTGCCGGGTGCGCGCTCGGCCGGGGATGTGCTGTGGCATGAGCCGGATGTGCCCGGCCAGGACGATGACGAAGACGGCGGCTCCGGCGAGGCAGGCGGTGCGGAAGTCCACGGCGAGCAGCAGGCCGCCGAGCAGCGGGCCGACGAAGGCACCGGCCTGTCCGGCCGCGCTCAGCAGAGCCAGTACCCGGGTGCGTGAACCGTGGCCCTCCTCCTCCCAGATCACCGCCTGCCGGGCCACTTCGGACTCCACCGCCGGGGAGAACAGCGCGGCGGCGAAGCCGATGAGGAGCACCGCGCCGATCACCGTCCAGGTCTGCTCCGCGTACCCGAGCCAGGCGAACCCGGCGACCCGCAGCACGCAGCCGGTCAGCACGATCGGGCGCACGCCGTAGCGGTCCACGAGTGCGCCGCCGACCACGAACAGGCCCTGCTGGCTGAAGGTCCGCAGGCCCAGGACGAAGCCGACCATCCACCCCGCCATGCCGAGCGTGCTGTCGAGGTGCTCGGCCAGGAACGGCAGGACGGCGTAGAAGCCGATGTTGAAGGTGAGTTGGGTCAGGATCAGCAGCCGCAGGAGCGGTGACAGGTGCTGCCAGGTCCGCTCACGTGAAGGCTTTGTGAACCGGACGGTTCGGTGGGTCAGGATGCGGGAGATGAGATCCGTCATGGAGGTGTCCATCACTTGCTGGGTGGTGTGAGTACGGGCGTACGAGGTGGCGCCGGCACCGTCTGCGCCGTCCCGCGGGGACGGTCCGTGGGTGCTCCCGGGTGGGACGGCGCCCGCCGCCTCGGCCGGGGGATGCGTACTCCACCGGCCGCGGTGACCGCGAGTGCGCCGAGCAGGGCCAGGACGGCGGCGGGGGCGAGGACGGCCCAGGGGGCGCGTTCGGCGTACGGCTGGTTCTCGGCGAGCAGCAGGCCCCATTCGGGGGAGGGGGGTTGGGCGCCGAGTCCGAGGAAGCTGAGCGCGGCCAGGTTCAGGGCGATGCCCGGCAGTCGGAGAAGGGTGTGGCGGACGACGGGCGGCAGGACGGCCGGGAGCAGTTCGCGGGTGAGCAGATACCAGTCGGTGGCGCCGAGGGCGCGGGTGGCGGTGAGGTGGGTGGTGGCGCGTTCCTGTTGGAGGAGGGCGGAGGTGTGGGTGGCCAGCGGGGTCCAGGCGCCGACGGCCACGGCGATGGCCGGGGTCCAGGGGCCGCTGCCCGCGAGGCCGGTGACGAGGAGTCCGGCCAGGACGGGTGGTATGGCGTTGATGGTGTCGGACAGGGGCCCGGAAAGGCGGGGGAGCAGGCCCAGCAGGACGCCGGTGGCGAGGGCGGCGGCGCTGACGGCCAGGGCTATGCCGAGGGTGGTGAGAACGCCGTGGGCGATGCGGGCCAGCATGTCGCGGCCGAGCGCGTCGGTGCCCAGCACATGTGCGTACGAAGGGGGTTGGAGCCGGGCGGCGGGGTCCAGGGCGAGCGGGTCCCGTGGCAGGCCGAGGCCGATGACGGCGGCCAGCAGTGCCCCGTACAGCAGGGGAAGGATGCCGCGCGCCGGCGGTGCGGGCGGATGCAGGGAGTGCAGGGCGCCGTCGCGCAGCGCGGGCCCGCTGAGCAGCCGGGCGGCGAGCCGCGCCAGGGCACTGGCGATCGCGGCGAGCAGGACCAGAGCGAGCGTGCCGGTCTGCAGGACGGGCAGGTCCTGGGCGAGGGCCGCCCGCAGGGTGAGCTGACCCAGACCGGGGATGTCGAAGATCTGCTCCACGGCGACGGCTCCGCCGGTGAGGCCGACCACGAACAGCCCCAGGTTGGGCAGAAGTCCGGGCACGCAGCGCCGCAGCGCCTTGCGGGCCACGGACCTGGGCGGGACGCCCCGGGCGGCGGCGGCCAGCGCCCACGGCTCTGCGAACGCGCCGGGCAGCAGGTCGTCGAGGAGCCGGCCAAGGACAGCGCCGGTGGGCAGCCCCAGCGCGAGGGAGGGCAGGACCATCCACTGGGGGCCGTACCAGCCGAGGGCGGGCAGCCAGCCGAGCTGTACGCCGATGACCGAGGCGAGCACGGAGGCGACGAGGAACTCCGGCAGCGCGGCCAGCACCGCCGATCCGGTGCTGCCCGGACGCCTGGTGCCGAGACGGCGCTTCGAGCCCAGCCACAGGGTGCGGGCGCACACGGCACCGGCCGTGCACGCGGCGACTGCGACAGCTCCGGCCATGAGCAACAGGGAAACGCCGAGGGCCTGTGTGACGGAGGGCAGCGCCTCGCTGCCGGAGACCCAGGAGCGGCCCGCGTCCCCGTGCAGCAGCCCGTCCAGCCAGCGTCCGAGCAGCAGTAACGGACCGTCACTCAGGCCGAGTTGGTCCCGTACGGCCTGTAGCGCCTCGGGGGTGGGATCGCGGTCGGCGGCGCGGGCCTTGAGTACGGTCAGCGCGGGGTCGGTGCGCGACAGCCACGGCAGCAGGCCGATCACGCAGACCAGGGCGGCGGTGAGGACGGCACGCCACAGCAGCGTGGGGCCGCCGCCCTGCGCGAGATCACGCAGGGCGGCAGGCAGGGCGGAGGGGCCGCCGTGGCGGCCGGATGTGCGGTTCAGCGCCGGGTTCCTGTTCCCACGTACTGGCGCTCGTCCCAGCTGAACAGCGCGCCCTGCACCGACTTGGCGATGCCCAGGACGGCCTTGACGTGGACGAGGGGGATCACCGCGTCGGTGCCGAGGATCGCCGTCTCGGCCTTCATGGCGGCGTCCTGCCGCCTGCCGGTGTCGGACTGTGCCTGGGCGGCGGCGACGAGCCGGTCGACGCTCTTGTCGCACAGCAGCGACAGGTTGTACGTGCCGTGGCAGGTGAAGTCGCTGGCCAGGACGGAGACGGGGTCGCCGGTGTCGAGCATCATGTTGCGGGAGGTCACGGCGGCGTCGTACTTCCCGGCCAGCATGTCGCTTTCGACCTGCGAGTCACCGCGCACCACCAGGTTCACCTTGAACCCGGCCTTCTGCAGGTCCTGTTGCAGCACCTGGGCGACCTCGGGCAGCTCGGGCCGGGTGGAGTAGGTGGCGATGGTGATGCTCTTGCCGTCGGGGGCGGTGGCCTTCGTCCGTCCGGTGGGCGCGACGCGCTTGCCGGCAGCCCAGGGCAGGGCGGGGCCGAAGAGGCCCTTGGCGGGTTCGGCGTATCCCTCGTACACCTGCTTGGCGATGACGGAGGCGCCGACGGCTTCGCGCGCGGCGGCCCGCAGTCCGGGGTCGGTGAAGGGGCCGGACCTGGTGTTCAGGTACAGGCTGGTGTCGCGGGCGGTGTCCGTCTCGTGGACGGTGCCCTTGTCCAGGGAGGCGATCTGCGAGACGGGGATCGCCTGCGCGATGTCCGCCTGGCCGGTGCGCAGGGCGTTGGCGCGGGCGGTGCCGTCGGCGATGAACTGGACATCGATGCCCGGGGCTTGCGCGCGGCCGGCCCAGTAGTCGTCGAAGCGGCTCAGGGTGGCTGCGGTGTCGCCGGTGATCTTCGTGATCTCGAAGGGGCCGGTTGCCGTGCCGGCCGGGTTCACCGTGCCGTTCCTTTCGTACGCCTTCGGAGAGAAGACCGCCAGGCTCGGGTTCGACAGCCGCAGCGGCAGCACCGGGTCGGCCGTGCCGGTGCCGACCCGCACCCGGTCCTTGCCCTCGGCCCGGGCGGTCAGCCGCACGCCGGTCAGCGCGGTGGGCGCCGGCTCGGCCCGGGCGGCGTGCGTGAGGGCGGAGGCCACGGCCTCGGCGGTGACCTCGGTGCCGTCCTGGAACCGGGCGTGCCGCAGCGTGAACACCCAGCTCCGGTCTCCCTTTTCGCTGTTCCACGACTCGGCCAGCGCGGGGATCGCGGTGCCGTTGGCGTCCAGCCGGGTCAGCCCCTCCGACACACCCAGCCGGGACATGATGAACGAGTCCTGGCCGTAAGGGGAGTAGTGCTCGGTCGGGGCGAAGGCCAGCGCCACGCGCAGCCGGGCTCCGGCCGCCGTGTTCGACGAGCCGGAGGGTGAGGAGTCGTCCTCTTGCGAGGCGAAACAGCCGCTGAGGAGGGGAGCGAGGAGCAGGCCGGCTATCAGCCGGCGGCGGGGTCTTCTCATGGTTCGCGTACGTCTTCCGGCGGTGGCGATCACGGGCGTCGACGGAAACATACATGAAAACCGTTTCCATTTCACCGGCGGGTTCGCGGTGTGGAAGCGTTTCCCCCACGGGGCGGTTCGGTCTTCGTCGTGCGCGGGGTGCCGGCGTCAACCGTCGTTGTGGGCAGCCAGGATGCGCTGCACTCTTTCGGCGTTCGTCTCGATGTGATGGCTCGCCTCGCGCTGTGCTCGCCGGGCGTCGCCTGCCCGAATCGCTTTCATGAGCGGCTCGTGCTCGCTGACCACCTTGCACGGGTTCTCGTACTCCCGCTCGTGCGCGGACAGTGCCATGAGGTAGAAGCGCAGTTCCCGGGTCAGTCCCGCATGGAACGCGTCGATGCGGCTGTTGCCGAGGGCTGCCACGATCGCCGAGTGAAAGGCCAGGTCCGCGGCCACAATGTCGGCACGCTCGTGTGAGGCGGTCACCGTCTCGAGGCGGGAGTAGGCCTCCTCCACGACCGCGAGTTGCTCGGCGGAGAGAGGGGTCGCCAGTGCGGCCGTCTCGAGGTGCCGGCGCGCGGTGTAGAGCTCTGCGACCGTCTCGTGGGTCGGAGAGATGATCACGGCCCCGCGGTTCACCTCGAACCGGACCAGGCCGCCGTGCTCGAGCAGACGGACCGCCTCACGGACCGTGTTGCGCGCGATGCCGAGTTCCGCGGCGATCGCACTCTCGCGCAGTCGCTCACCAGGCCGGAAGGCCCCCGCGAGAATCCGCTGCGAAAGACCGTCGGCGATCTGCTGTGCGGTCGTCGTCCTGCGGGCCACCAACCCGTCGAGTGCCGTCATGGCGTCATCGTACCGACTCGGAGCTCTAGCGCTCAACAGTAGAACTGTTCTACAGTTCCACACCGACGGCGGCACAGCTCGACTTTCCCCTGGGCCAGCGTCTCCGCTCCGTCGCCCGACGCGGCAAGACCTGCCCCCGGCACACCACCGCGAAGCCAGGCGCTCCACGTCCCCATCCGACCCGCAGACCGCCTGACGCTCACACGGCTCCCGTTGTCGCATGCGCGACCCCGGCAACGACGCCGCAGAAAGGCTCATAACAGTGCAGACAACCCCCGAAGTCACCACAGAGCGCCTCCAGACGGACGCGCCAGGACCGCTCAGACAACGGCACGTCCGAATGATCGCCCTCGGCGGCATCGTCGGCGCGAGCCTCTTCGTCGGCAGTGGAGCGGTCATCCATACCGCGGGTCCGGCGAGCATCCTCTCCTACGCCCTCGGCGGCCTCCTGGTCATCCTCGTGATGCGGATGCTGGGGGAGATGGCCACCGCTTCCCCCACCCTCGGGTCGTTCATGGAATACGCCCGCGCCTCGCTCGGCGGCTGGGCGGGGTACACCATCGGCTGGCTGTACTGGTACTTCTGGGTGGGCGTCGTGGCGTTCGAGGCGGTGGCCGGCGCGAAACTGCTCCTGCTGTGGATCCCGGGCGTACCCCAGTGGGTCTTCTCCCTGATCCTGATGACCCTGCTCACCGCCTCGAACCTCGTGTCCACCCGCTCGTTCGGCGAGACCGAGTTCTGGCTGGCCTCGGTCAAGATCGTCACGATCGTCGTCTTCCTTCTCGCCGGCACCCTCTTCGCGCTGGGAGTCTGGCCGGGGTCGACGCTGTCGGTCGGCAACGTCACCCACGGCGGCTTCGCCCCCCACGGTCTGTCGGCGATCCTGCACGGCATCGTGATGGTGATCTTCGCCTACGTCGGCACGGAGATCGTGACCATCGCCGCGGCGGAATCCGCCGACCCGGTGAAGTCGGTGGTCAAGGCGACCTCCTCGACGGTCTGGCGTGTGATCATCTTCTACGTCGGTTCGGTGACCCTGCTGGTGATGATCACCCCGTGGGAGCAGATCCCGACCCAGACCAGCCCGTATGCGGCCGCCTTCGGCAAGATGGGCATTCCGGTGGCGAGCACCATCATCAGCGTGGTCGTCCTCACCTCCGTGCTGTCGGTCCTCAACTCCGGCCTGTACACGGCCTCGAGGATGTTGTTCGCACTCCAGCGTCACAACTGGGCGCCGAGATGGGTCGCCGACCGCAACCGGAAGGGGACGCCCTGGAAGGCGATTCTGGCCTGCACGTCCGCCGGTTATGTCACCGTCGTCATGAGCTACGTCGCCCCGGACTCCGTCTTCGATTTCATCATCAACTCCGCCGGGGCCGTGGGGCTGTTCGTCTACGCGATCATCGCCGGATCGCAGCTGCGCATGCGGCGCCGGCTGGAGCGCGAGGCCCCCGAGCGGCTCAAGCTCCGCATGTGGGGCTATCCGTACCTGAGCTGGATCACCCTGGTGGGCATCCTGGCCGTGGTGGGCTCCATGCTGCTGGTTCCGGACGCCCGCTCGCAGCTCTACCTCAGCGTCCTCAGCCTGGCCGTCATCCTCGCCACGTACGTGGTTGTGCGGTACGTGCAGAAGGCCGCCGCACGTCGATGACGAGCGAGGTACCGACGCCGACCCGGGTGGCCCTTGTCACGGGCGCCACCTCCGGGATAGGCGCCGAAGCTGCCCGGCGACTCCACCATGACGGACACGCCGTGCTTTTCAGCGGCCGTTGCGGCGAACGCGGCGAGGCTCTGGCACGTGAACTCGGCCGGAACAACGCCTGCTTCGTCCCGGCCGATCTCACCGGGGACGGCGAACCCGACCGCCTCCTGGAACATGCCATCGACCGGTTCGGCAGGGTCGACGTCGTGGTGAACAACGCGGCAGCCGATCACACCGGAGAACTGCTGCACGTCCCGGCCGCCGAGATCCGCCACACCTTCGAGATCAACACCTTCGCCGCGATCGCCGTCCTCCAGGCGGCAGGGCGCGCCATGCGGCAGTCGGGAGGCAGCATCGTCAACGTCACCTCCCGGCTGGCCACGGTCGGCGTTCCCACGATGGGCGTCTACAGCGCCAGCAAGGGCGCGATGAAGGCCCTGACGGCAGCGGCCGCGGTGGAACTCGCGCCGTACGACATCCGCGTCAACGCCGTAGCACCCGGCATGACCCGCACCCCGCTCTACGAGGCCTGGCTCAGCTCCCACAAGAACCCGGAAGCCGCCGCCCGCCAAGTGGCAGACCGCATTCCGCTCGGCCGTCCGGCCACACCGCAGGACGTCGCACACGCCATCGCGTTCCTGGCCTCACCCGACGCCGGCTACATCACCGGCATCACCCTGCCCGTCGACGGCGGCTACACCGCCCAATAGCCCGCACACCCAGGGAAAAGTCATGTCCCACGAGAACCCGCCCGTCCTGACCGGTCCCGCCCTCTGGAGCGCCCAGGCCCACCTCCCGTCCGTCCTGGGACGCCAGCTGACCGTCGACCGCGCCGAAGGAAGCCACGTGTTCACCACGGACGGCCGCCGTCTGTTCGACGGCACCGCCGGCCTGTGGCACGCGAACGTCGGCCACGCCCGTCCCGAACTAGCCGAGGCCGCCTACGAGCAGATGCGGCGCCTGGAGACCTACCACATCTTCGGCCGCTACCTGAACGACCGAGCTGTCGAACTCGCCGAGCGCCTGGCCACGCTCTCGCCCATCGACGACCCCAAGGTCATCCTCAACAGCGGCGGCTCCGACGCCATCGACGTCGCCTGCAAACTCGCCCGCCGCCACTGGCAGCGCGAGGGACGCACCGGCAAGACGGCGATCCTCAGCCGCGAGTTCGCCTACCACGGCCTGCACGCCTACGGCACCAGCATCGCCGGCCTCGACTTCAACCGCGCCGGCTACGGCACCGAGTCCCTGGTGCCCGAGACCGCGCGTATCTCGACCCACGACATCGAGGCGGTGGAGCGCAGGGTGCGCGACATCCACCCGGAGAACATTGCGGCGGTCGTGACGGAGCCCATCCAGGGCACCGGCGGCGTCAACCCGCCCGCGCCGGGCTACCTGGAGGGGCTGCAGCGCATCTGCCGGGAGAACGACATCCTCCTGATCGTCGACGAGGTCATCACCGGGTTCGGACGCACGGGTTACATGTTCGCCTCCGAGCGGTACGGGCTGCGGCCCGACCTGATCACCTTCGCCAAGGGCGTCACGTCCGGCTACGCCCCACTGGGCGGCGTCCTCGCCGCGCCCCACATCTGGCAGCCGTTCTACCGCGACTCCTCCGACACCCCCGTCTTCCGCCACGGCGCCACCTACGCCGGGCACGCGACCGCCTGCGCCGTCGCCCTGCGCAACCTCGACCTCCTTGAAGAGGACAAGCTGCTGCCCCGAGTGACCGAACTGGAGCAGCTGCTGGCCCGCGAACTGAACGGCCTCACGGCCCGAACAGCGGTGGTGGAGACGCGTGTGGCAGGTTTCCTGGGCGGCATCACGCTGACGGACGACATCAGCGCCGAAGCGGTCACCGACGCACTGGTCGAACACGGTTTCATCACCCGACCCCTGCGCGGCAACACCGTGCAGATCAGCCCGCCGTTCATCACCACCGACGACGAGATCCGGCAGCTCGTGGCCGCCATCGACACCGTCCTTGCCGTACAGGAAGCCAAGTGACCACCATGCGCGCCCTTCCCGACGCCGATCCGACCGCCCTGGCCGACTCCGAGAAGGTCCTGGCCAACCTCGATCTCGCCGTGCCGGGCGTGAACCGCACCTTCGACGTCCACGACCCGTCCACCGGCCAGACGATCGCCCAGGTCCCCGACCTCGACGTCCAGCAGGCCCTGGACGCCGTCGCCCGCGCCGACGAGGCCGGCCGCTCCTGGTCCGCCACCACCACCCGGCACCGCGCCGACATCCTGCGCACCTGGTACGACCTGATCCTCAGCAACGCCGAGATGATCGCCCTGCTCATCACCCGCGAGATGGGCAAGCCGCTCCCCGAGGCCCGCGCCGAAGTCACCTACGGCGCGGACTTCGTCCGCTGGTACGCCGAGGAAGCGGTACGCCCCGCCGGAAACCTCCGCGATGCTCCCACCGACGGGGCCCGTCTGTTCACCCGGCGCGCACCGGTGGGGCTGTCGGTCCTCATCACACCGTGGAACTTCCCCCTCGCCATGGCCACCCGCAAGATCGCCCCGGCGCTCGCCGCCGGCTGCCCCGTCGTCATCAAACCCGCACCCAACACCCCCCTGACCACGATCTTCGCGGTCCAACTCGCCATCGCGGCCGGTGTCCCCGAAGACCTGGTGCAGGTCGTCACCACCACGGACGCCCCTGCTTTCAGCACCGCAGTGCTGGCCGATGCACGAGTGCGCAAGGTGTCCTTCACCGGTTCCACCGGGGTCGGCAAGGCGCTCCTGCGGCTCGCGGCCGACAACGTACTGAAGAGCTCCATGGAACTGGGCGGCAACGCCCCGCTGCGCACTGGGTCGCCGAGCGGCGCGGGCTGGCCCGGCCGCGCACCGAGCAGCCGGTCTACTCGATCCTGAACCGGGGCATCGAGCGCGAGGTGCTCCCGGTGGCGCAGGAGTTCGGCATGGGCACCCTGGTCTGGTCACCGCTCGGAGGCGGCCTGCTGACGGGGCGGTACCGCAAGGGCCAGGAGGCCGCGACGCACCGGTCGAAGTTCGGCTTCCGGCAGCACACGGACGACCGTCGGCTCGACGTGGTCGAGCAGCTCATCCCGCTGGCCGAGGAGGCCGGCCTGCCGCTCACGCATCTCGCGATGGGCTTCGTGCTCGCCCACCCGGGCGTGACGTCCGCCCTCCTCGGACCGCGGACCATGGAACACCTGGACGACCTGCTCGCGGGCGCCGACGTCACCCTCACCGACGATGTGCTGGACCGGATCGACGCGATCGCGCCGCCCGGCACCGACACCGGCACCCTCGACCACGCCTACCAGCCGCCGGCCATCGAGCGCCCCGAACTGCGCCGCCGACCGGCCGGCGAACGCACGGCGGCATGACGCCGGCTCCTGCCGGAGCCCTGCCTGGCGGTTGGAAGTTCAACGGCCAGTGGCCACAGTTCCTTGGCGGTTCCGTGCTTGTACCACTCCTCGACTATCCGCTCCAGGGGCGTCTGGCGCCGATGGCGAACGGCCCATTGCAAAGCGAACTGCCCGACGCGCTCTGCTACAGCAAGTCGCCCGTCCCTGCTGATGATCTCCAGGGCTTCCCTCTCGACCTTTAGGGTGTCGAGTTGTTCGGTCAGCTTCGCCGCCCTGGCGTAGACATGCCCGATCGGATCGCCGCGCAGAACAGCTGCAGCCAGCAGGAAGGTGCGTTCGAAGCTTGTACGGGACCGCCCTTCGGGTTCATGCCACGTGTAGAGCTCGTGGGGCCTCCCCCTGAGGGCAAGCCCAGACATGAGTCTTGGCCGCCGTGATGGCGACGATCGGGGACAGCGTGACACCCGCGCGAGCATTTCTGCTGTGGCCGAATCGTCCGAGAAGCCGAGGCTGGCTGCTTGCTGGAGAACTGACCCGGCGGCCTCAAGGAACAGTCCGGATACCGCGTAGCGAGTGACGCCCCGGGGCGGTGGGCACGCGTTCTGCCGCTGGAGTGCGCGTGCCCACGGGAGCGTCGCGGGGGCTCTGTGCTCGCCGCGTCATCGCCCCGACCGGGACATCGGGTCAGGAGAGGTCGAACCGATCGAGGTTCATCACCTTGTCCCACGCGGCCACAAAGTCACGCACGAACTTCTCTCCCGCGTCCTGGCACGCGTAGACCTCCGAGACGGCCCGAAGCTGGGAGTTCGAACCGAGGATGAGGTCGACCGCGGTGGCGGTCCACTTGAGCTCGCCCGTGGCGCGGTCCCGGCCTTCGAACACGTTCTCGTCCGAAGTCGATGTCTGCCACTGAGTGCCCATGTCGAGCAGGTTGACGAAGAAGTCGTTGGTCAGTGTCTCCGGCCGGTGCGTGAAGACGCCGTGCGGGGATCGCTTGAAGCCGGTGTTCAGGACCCGCATGCCGCCGATCAGCACCGTCATCTCGGGAGCGGTCAGCGTCAGCAGGTTGGCGCGGTCCAGCAGGAGGGTCTCCGGCGACAACTTCTCTCCCGTCCGGAGGTAGTTGCGGAATCCGTCGGCCCTGGGTTCGAGCACGGCGAACGACTCCACGTCGGTCTGTTCCTGCGAGGCGTCCGTGCGCCCCGGTGCGAACGGGACCGTGATGTCGTACCCGGCGTTCTTCGCGGCCTGCTCGACGGCCGCGCACCCGCCCAGGACGATCAGGTCGGCGAGCGAGACCTTCGTTCCGCCGGCATGCGAGAGGTTGAAGTCCTGCTGGATCTGCTCCAGCTTCTGCAACGCCTCGGCCACCTCGGGCAGCTGGTTGACCTCCCAGTCCCGCTGCGGTGCGAGCCGAAGCCGTGCCCCGTTGGCCCCGCCACGCTTGTCGGTGCCGCGGAAGCTCGCCGCCGCCGCCCAAGCGGTGGTGACCAGCTGGGAGATGGACAGTCCCGAGGCGACGATCCTGCTCTTGAGGGCGGCGATGTCCTCGTCCGTGACGAGCTCGTGATCGACCTCGGGGACGGGATCCTGCCACAGTTGCGGCTCGGGAACCCACGGGCCGAGGTAGCGCGCGACGGGTCCCATGTCGCGGTGCAGCAGCTTGTACCACGCTTTGGCGAACGCCTCCGCGAGCTTGTCCGGGTTCTCGTGGAAGCTCTTCGCGATCGGGCCGTAGACCGGATCCAGCTTCAGGGCGAGGTCCGTCGTCAGCATCATGGGAGCGTGCCTCTTCGACGGATCATGAGCGTCGGGCACCGTGTCCTTGGCCGAAGGGTCCGTGGGAGTCCACTGTTTGGCACCGGCGGGGCTCGTCGTCAGCTCCCAGTCGTACCGGAACAGGTTGTCCAGGTACCCGTTGTCCCACCTCGTCGGCTCGGTGGTCCATGCGCCCTCGAGCCCACTGGTGAGCGCGTCGGCGCCCTTGCCGCTGCCGTACATGTTCCGCCAGCCGAGGCCTTGCTGCTCGACGGGGCAGGCCTCGGGTTCCGGACCGATGTACGCCGGATCGACGGCACCATGGCACTTGCCGAAGGTGTGACCGCCGACGATGAGTGCGACCGTCTCCTCGTCGTTCATCGCCATGCGTCCGAATGTCTCGCGAACGTCCCGGGCGGCGGCGATCGGATCCGGGTTGCCGTTGGGCCCCTCCGGATTGACGTAGATCAGTCCCATCTGCACCGCACCGAAAGGCGTGGCGAGTTCCCGGTCGCCGCTGTAACGCTCATCTCCGAGCCAGGTGTCCTCGGGCCCCCAGAAGATTTCCTCGGGCTCCCAGATATCCTCTCGCCCGAAGCCGAACCCGAACGTCTTGAACCCCATTGATTCCATCGCGCAGTTGCCGGCGAAAACCAGGAGGTCGGCCCAGGAGATTTTCCGGCCGTACTTCTGCTTGACCGGCCAGAGCAAACGGCGCGCCTTGTCGAGACTCGCGTTGTCCGGCCAGCTGTTGAGGGGGGCAAAGCGCTGAGCGCCGCTGCCGCCACCGCCCCGGCCGTCGGCGATCCGGTACGTGCCCGCCGCGTGCCAGCTCATCCGGATGAAGAGCGGCCCGTAGTGGCCGTAGTCGGCAGGCCACCAGTCCTGCGACGTCGTCATCACCTCGAAGACGTCCCGCTTCAGCGCGTCCAGGTCGAGGGTCGCGAACTCTTTCGCGTAGTCGAAGTCCTCGTCCATCGGATTGGAGAGGGACGAGTGCTGGTGGAGAATCTGAAGGTCCAGCTGGTTCGGCCACCAGTCCCGGTTTGTCCTGGGCCGAGTCGGCGTGGGGGTCGGTGAGGGGATTGCTGGGTTCTCGCTTTCGCTGCCGGACACGTCCGTCCTTCTTTCTGTCTCCGTGTTTCCACGCACAATGCCGATGATGGTGATGTGTCGGCGTCCGTATGGTCGCGCACCGCACACCGCACCGCTACGAAACACGCAGAGCGCCCCGCATGACAGACGTGCGACGAGCGGCTGCTTTCTGCTCCCCCGGACTTCCGGCGCAAACCGATTCCGGGTTCCCGGATATTCTGACCGCAAACCGTCGGAAAAGTGGCCGGGAACTCACGCCGTCGCCCTCATGTCGGGGTTCCCGGGCCTGCCGCCTCCTCGTCAGGGGGCGTAGCCACGTCGGCCGGTGCCGGGACGGGCTGCTGGACGGCCTTGGGCAGGGCCTGTTCGGCCCAGATCACCTTGCCCTGTGGGGTGTACCGGGTGCCCCAGCGCTCAGCCATCTGTGACACCAGGAACAGGCCCCGGCCGCCCTCGTCCGTGGTCGCGGCGTACCGCAGATGCGGTGAGGTGCTGCTGCCGTCGGACACCTCGCAGATCAGCGTGCGGTCGCGGATCAGCCGTACGTGAAACGGCTCGGCGCCATAGCGGATGGCGTTGGTGATGAGCTCACTCAGGACGAGCTCCGTGGTGAAGCCGAGTTCTGACAGGCCCCAGGCTTCGAGCTTCTCGGACACGGCGTCGCGCATCCCCGCGACCGCCGCCGGGTCCGGCGGTACATCCCAGTCGGCGATCCGGTCGGGCGGCAGTTCCTGCGTGCGTGCGACGAGCAGGGCGACGTCGTCCTCGGGGCGCTCGGGGAGCAAGCTGTCCAGCACGTCCTGGCAGGTCTCCTCGGGCGGCCGTCCGGGGTGGCCCGTCAGCGCATCGCGCAGCAGTTCCATTCCCAGATCCAGGTCGCGCCTGCGGTCCTCGATGAGGCCGTCGGTGTACAGGACGAGCTGGGTTCCCTCCGCGAGGCACAGCTCCGCGGTCCGGAACGGCATGCCGCCGAGGCCGAGGGGCGGGCCGGCCGGCACGTCCGGGAAGGTGACGGTTCCGTCGGGCTGGACCAGTGCGGGCGCCAGATGCCCCGCACGCGCCGTGACGTAGCTGCGCGTCACGGGGTCGTAGATCCCGTACAGGCAGGTGGCGCCCACGAGGCCTGCGGCACTCTCGGCCGACTCGTTCTGGTCGATGCGGCCGACCAGGTCGTCCAGACGGCTCAGCAGCTCGTCGGGCGGCAGATCGAGGGAGGAGAAGTTGTGCACCGCGGTCCGCAGTCGACCCATCGTGGCGGCGGCGTGGAGGCCGTGGCCGACCACATCGCCCACGGCCAGTGCCACCCGGCTCCCCGGCAGGGGAATGACGTCGAACCAGTCCCCGCTCACGCCCGACTGGGCGGGGAGGTAGCGGTAGGCGATGTCGAGGGCGTTCTGCTCGGGCACGGCCTGCGGCAGCAGGCTGCGCTGGAGGGTGACTGCGAGGGCGTGCTCACGGGTGTAGCGGCGGGCGTTGTCGATGCTTGTCGCGGCACGGGCCACCAGTTCCTCCGCCAGCGACAGGTCCTCCTCGTCGAAGGGCTGACGTGGTCGCGCGCGCCAGAAGTTGGCCATGCCCAGCACGACGCCGCCGGCCTGGACGGGGGCGCTGATGAGGGAATGGATGCCGTAGTCGATGATCGCCTCGGCGCGCCCCGGGTCCTGCACGCGCCAGCCCGTGGCCGTCGGCAGATCGCTCACCAGCTGGGAGCGGCCGCTGCCGTAACCGCGCGCCTGGGGCGTGGAGGGAAGGTAGTCGAAAAGCCGCCCCTGCTCGGAGAGCGGATGGTCGTCCCGGATGCCGCGCACGGCACCGCGTCGCATGTCCTTCGCCGTGGGCGCCGGCTCCTCGCCGTGCAGGACGGCGTCGGCCAGGTCCACAGTGACGAAGTCCGCGAAGCGGGGAACGGGGACGCGCGCCAACTCGTCGGCGGTGCGCAGCACGTCCAGCGTGGTACCGATGTGGAGTCCGGCGTCGTACAGCAGCCTGAGCCGTTCCCGCGCCACATCTGCCCTGCCGGTCACCGCCTGCAGTTCGGTGGTGTCGCGCAGCGTCACCACCGTCCCTTTGGGGCCGCCCTCGCGATCCGTGGGCCGCTGGTTGACCGCGAGCAGCCGATCTCCGGCGAGGTGCACCTCGTCAGTGGCCTCGTGTCCGGAGACGAGAAGCGCCTTCGTCTCGGGATCGAGGCCCGGCAGATCCGAGACAAGCCGTCCCTCGACGTCCGGGGGCAGCTCCAGCAGTCGTCTGGCTTCGTCGTTCGCCAGCATCAGCCGCCCGTCGGCAGCCACGATCAGCACCCCTTCCTTGACGGAGTGGAGCACCGTGTCGTGGTGCTCGTACATCAAGGTCATCTCGTCCGGGGCCAGGCTGTGTGTCTGCCGCCGCAGCCGTCGGCCCACCAGGACCGTCACACCGGTGGACAACGCGAGCGCCCCGGCCCCTGCCCCCAGGATGATCGGTAGTTGGCGGTCCACCTGACTTTCGACGTTCTTGACCTTCATCCCGGCTGAGACGAGGGCCACCACCTTGCTGTCGGCGTTCTTGACCGGGACCGTGGCCTGCACCTCGCGACCGAGCGGGCCCTTGACGCTCTCCACGTAGACCTTCCCCGCCAGCGACGGCCCGATCTTGCCCACGAACCGCTTTCCGATGCGGTCCGGCAAGGGGTGCGTGTACCGGATGCCCTTGGTGTCCATGACCACGATGAAGTCGACGCCGGTGGCCCGGCGTGCCGCCTCGGTGAGCGGCTGGAGAATTTTGCTCGGCTCCGGGGCCCGCAGTGCCGCCAGGATGCCTGGTGAGTGTGCGAACGTCTGCGCGACGGCCGTGGAGCGGCGCTTGGCCTCGGCGCTGGTGTCCCGCTCCGACTGCAGGACGAGGGCAAAGACGCCGGCGGTTACGAGCAGCACCACCAGGGCCACCTGGAAAACCAGCACCTGCCCGGCCACGCTTCGCGTGCCCTTGCTGATCAGCCCCTTTGCTGAGGGGCGCTGAAAACGGGCGAAACGATTCGCCATGCGACCTTTCTAACACCGGTGATCCCAAGTGGCCAGGCCTGCCCGCGCTGCCCTTGCCCGGCTGAGTTCGGGTGTCTGTGTGGTCATGCGCGGTATGGGCCGGTCCTCAGGGCGGGGCAGGTCGCCCCGATCGCTCGCGTGACGTGCGTGACGTCCCCGCGACCGATGTCCGCTCAGGTCGATATGATGCATTTTGTGATCATGCTTGGGCGGCTGTGGCGCCGTCGTCCTGCCTACGGCGGCCGATGGGAAGCTGCCCGGCTCTCACCCGTGATCCTGACCGTCCTCATCGCCGGCCTGGCGTTCTCCACCCCCAGGGAAATCGCCGTCAGCCGCCTTCTGCCCGCCGCACCCGCCCTTGCCGCCGCGATGTGGCCCGTGCTCCCCACGATCCTGCTGGGGGCGTTCTGCCTGCTGACCATGATCGTTCTCAGCTTCTTCTACACCGATCTGGGCACGCAGTACACGTCGGCCGCGATCATCGCGGTCACTTTGGCGGCCGCGTACGCGAGCCATGTCCGGCTTCAGCGAGAGGAAATACTCTTCCAGGTCCGGCTCGTCGCCGACGCGGTCCAGAAGGTGCTGCTGCGCCCGCTGCCGCGCCGCATCGAGGACGTCGAGATCGAGTCGCTGTATCTGGCGGCCCAGGAGCAGGCCCGGGTCGGCGGCGACTTCTATGAGGCGATCGGTACAGCGCACGGGGTCCGGCTGCTCATAGGTGACGTACGCGGCAAGGGCATGGCCGCGGTGGGTGCGGCCTCGGCGGTGATCAGCTGCTTCAGGGAGGCCGCGTACGACGAGCCCGACCTGCAGGGCATCATCCACCGGCTGGAGACCACCATCACGCGCCACAGCGCTGCGTTTCCCGTCCAGGACCAGTCGGAGCACTTCGCCACCGCTCTCCTCGCCGAGATCCCGTCCGGCGGCGGCCACCTGCGACTGCTCAACTGCGGGCATCCCCCGCCGCTGATCGCGCACCGTGGGCAGGTCCGGATCCTCGAGCCCACCATCCCCTCGCCGCCCCTCAACCTCGCGGAGCTGATCGGTGACCGCTACTGGGTCGACATCGTCGCCATCGCCCCGGGTGACCAGTTGCTGCTGTACACGGACGGCGTATCGGAGACCCGGGACCACACGGGCCAGTTCTTCCCGCTGTCCGACTGGATGCGGCGGCAGGGCCTGGAGCAGCCCCGCGAGCTGCTCGACCGGCTGCACAGGGATCTGCTGCAGCACAGCGGCGGAAGGCTCGACGACGACATCGCCGCCCTCGCGCTGAAGTGCTCTCGGGGGCCATGACGGGAGGAGTTGCGGGGCGTCGTCCCACGGGCCCGCCGGCTTCGGCTGCGCGCTGCGACGCAGGTCGGCCGGCACCGAGTCAGCACGCCACCAACCCCGTGCTGGTTCCGTGCTGACTTCGAGGGCCAGAATCAAGTAAAACCGCAGGTTCTAGCCCCGATCGAATGAGTTGTCGTACCACTCGACGGTGGTGCCGATGAGGCTGGCGGCGACGATGCGGGGAAGGTTGGACGGGGCTGGCGGAGCGGTCGCGGGGGAGGACATCGGCACCACTTCCTGGCGGTCGACGGGGACGATTGCGTGTCGCCACACCGTAGGAACGGGCAGATCCATCGCTCAGATTGTCGAAAGTGACCCTTGACTTCCCCGCGGTCCGGGGTGAGCCGTCTGCGCAGCCTCGGCGTCCGCCCACCTGAACGGGGCGGCCAGATTCCGCTTTCCTGGTGCCTTCGACCGCTCCCACAGGCAACCACCGCCCCTCGCTCATCGACGAGATCTCGCCGGACAGACCCTGTCCGCGCCCGGCAGCACAGGTCACAGGCACGTCCTTCGTCGCTACGGCACCTGAGGGCGGGCACCGATCCATTGGAGCCATCTTCAAATCTCGGGCACAAATTCCACACGTTCCTCTCTCCAGGCGGGTTCCGATGGTCTAGATTGACCTTGCTTCGCATGCTGGGACACGAGGCGACAAATGGTGATCCATGGGTCGGTGATGCAGACGGGCGCGTAGCCGTGTCTCTGGCGCCGACGTGGGGGTGATCAATTCTTGGGGCCCGAAAGGGGCTTCGGGTGCGGGGAGCATCCGAGGTGTCGACGGGTTTCCGTACAACTCGAGAGTCTGGCCGGGCATGTGAGTGTGCCGCGGCCGGGGCGAGTTGTTCAGGTGCGGTTGCAGTAGCCGTGATGTCGTGCGCGGGAGGCGGGGGCCTCTTTCGGGAAGGGACAGCGCATCGCGGGGGGCGGGGACCTCCCAAGGGGAGGAAGCGTGCGGGAGGCGGGGGCCTCCCGTGGGGGAGGGGCAGCAGTGTTGGACGAACACGTCGTACCACTGGGGACCGGGGGGTTTCTGTGCGGCAGGGGGGAATAGTCGACCCTTTTTCGTCGGCGCGCGGGCGTCTGGCGAAAGAGGCGATCAGCCGGCCCGCGAGCGACTGGGAGCAGCGGTACCGCCGTACCGTGATCACCAGCGACACCGTGGCCACCGCCTCGGTGGTGGGGACGATAGGCAACTTCTTCGGGGCCCGGGACGCGGCCAACTGGCACGAGAAGTGGGGGATACTCGCCTTCGGCACCTGGCTGCTCGTGCTGGCAGCGCTTGCGGTCGGACGTGCCTGGGCTCCGGCCGTGCTCGGCCAGGGCGCCGAGGAATTCCGAAGACTCGGACGCTCACTGTTCGCGGCGACCGTCGTACTGGCGCTCGGCGGGATAGCCCTCACCTCGCGCAACATCAAGCTCTGGATCTTCGTCGCGATCCCCGCGATCGCGGTGGTCACCATGACGGAGCGGTATGTGCTCCGCCTCTGGCTGCACAAACAGCGCAAGGAAGGCCGGTGCCTGAGGCCGGTGCTCGCCGCCGGAAGCCCGGCCACCGTGCGCGACCTGATCACCCGAACCCGCAAGTTCCCGCACATCGGCTGGCGCGTTGAGGCCGTGTGCACGCCGGACGGTCGCGGACGCGACGGCGACCAGCTGGACGGCGTGCCGGTGGTCGGCCGGCTGACGGACGTCGCCAAGCACGTCCACCACGACGGCTACCGCGTCGTCGCCGTCACACCCGACCCGCACTGGACGCCGGACCGGCTGCAGCGGCTGGCCTGGAACCTCGAAGGCAGCGACGCCGAGATGGTCGTGGCGCCGGTGCTGATGGAGGTGGCCGGCCCGCGGCTGCACGTCGACGCGGTGCTCGGTATCCCGCTGCTGCGGGTCAGCCTCCCGGCCTTCACCGGAGGCCGCCGGGCCATCAAGGCGGTCGTCGACCGGGTCGGCGCTGCGGTCCTGCTGATGCTGTTCGCGCCGCTGATGGCGTTCGTCGCGGTGCTCATACTGGCGGACAGCCGGGGCGGAGCCTTCTACCGCCAGCGCAGGGTCGGCAAGGACGGCCGCGAGTTCACCATCCTCAAATTCCGCACCATGGTCGTCGACGCCCACCGGGCACGTGCGGAACTCGCCGACCAGAACGAGGGCGCAGGGCTGCTGTTCAAGGTCCGCCACGATCCGAGGGTGACCCGGGTCGGGGGAGTGCTGCGCCGGTACTCGATCGACGAACTCCCGCAGCTCTTCAACGTGCTGACGGGATCGATGTCGCTCGTCGGTCCACGGCCGCCCCTGCCGGAGGAGTGCGCCGCGTACGACCCCGACATCCGGCGGCGGTTGCTGGTCAAGCCCGGGCTCACCGGTCTGTGGCAGATCAGCGGACGCAGCGACCTGCCGTGGGAGGAGGCGGTCCGCCTCGACCTCAGGTACGTGGAGGACTGGTCGCTCGCCCTGGACACGGTGATCTTGTGGAAGACGATGCGTGCGGTGCTTCACGGGCAGGGGGCCTACTGATGCGCGGGGGGCGTCGTCCGGCCGACATGTGGACGGCAGGCCACAAGGGCCTTGCTGGGGGGATCGCAGGCCACAAGGGCCTGTGTGGGGGGAGGAACGGGTCATGAGAGTCAGCGTTTTCGGGCTCGGCTACGTGGGCTGCGTATCGGCCGCGTGCCTGGCCAGCATGGGGCACGAGGTCATCGGCGTGGACGTCAACCAGGTGAAGGTCGACCTGGTCAACGACGGCAAGGCCCCGGTGGTCGAGGAGCGGATCGGTGAGCTCATCGCCGACGTCGTGCGGACCGGAGCCCTGCGCGCCACCGCCGACGTCCGCGAGGCCATCATGGACAGCGAGATCTCGCTGGTCTGTGTGGGCACGCCGTCGGAGCCCAACGGCAGCCTGTGCACCACGTACTTGGAGCGGGTCACCGAGGAGATCGGCGCCGCGCTCGCCGAGCGCGGCGGGCGGCACACCGTCGTGTTCCGCAGCACCATGCTCCCGGGCACCTGCCTGAACCTGCTGGTGCCGATCCTGGAGAAGAACCTCGGCGGCACGGTCGGGGTGGACGTCGGGGTCGCGGTCAACCCGGAGTTCCTGCGCGAGGGCACGAGCGTGCGGGACTTCTTCGACCCGCCCAAGACCGTCATCGGTGAACTCGACCCGGCCAGCGGCGACGCCGTGATGGCGCTGTACGAGGGCCTGCCCGGCGAGGTGTTCCGGGTGCCGGTCCCGACGGCCGAGGCGATCAAGTACGCGGACAACGCGTTCCACGGACTGAAGATCGGCTTCGCGAACGAGCTGGGCGCGGTGTGCCAGGCGCTCGGGGTGGACTCGCACCAGGTGATCGACGTGTTCCTGGCCGACCGCAAGCTGAACATCAGCCCCGCCTATCTGCGGCCCGGCTTCGCCTTCGGCGGCTCCTGCCTGCCCAAGGACCTGCGCAGCCTCGTCCATGCGGCGCAGCGGGCGGACGTCTCGGTGCCCATCCTCTCCCATGTGCTGCCCTCCAACGCCGACCATCTGCAGCGCGCGGTGGACCTGGTCGAGCGCACCGGAAAGCGCCGGGTGGGAATGTTCGGGCTGTCCTTCAAACCCGGCACCGACGACCTCCGCGAGAGCCCGCTCGTCGAGCTGGCGGAGCGCCTCTTCGGCAAGGGGTACGACCTCAAGATCTACGACGCCAATGTGAGCCTGTCCCGGCTGCTCGGCGCGAACCGCGAGTACATCGAGAACCGGCTGCCGCACCTCGCGCAGCTGCTCGCGGAGTCCGTCGAGGAGGTGCTCGACCATGCCGAGGTGTGCCTGGTCGGGACCAGGGACCCGGCCGTGCTGTCGGTGCTGCCCCACGGGAATGCCCCGGTGATCGTCGACCTCATCCACCTTCCCGACGCCGATGCGCGCCGGACCGAACCGGGGTACGTGGGCCTTGCTTGGTAATGCAATCAGCGGTGAGGGATCCGGGCGACGCGCCCTGATCCTGGTGGAGAACCTGTCGGTGCCCTTCGACCGGCGGGTCTGGCAGGAGTGCACGACGCTGCGCGACGCGGGCTGGACGGTGGACGTCATCTGTCCGCAGGGCACCAAGCGCGACACCGAGCCGGAGGCGGTGATCGACGGGGTGCGGATCCACCGCTACCCGCTGCGCGCGGCCACCGGAGGGCCGGCCGGCTATCTCAAGGAGTACGGATCGGCGCTGTGGCACACGGCCCGGCTGGCCCGCAAGGTCGGCCCGGTCGACGTGGTCCACGCCTGCAACCCGCCCGACCTGCTGTTCCTGCCGGCCCTGTGGCTCAAGCGGCGCGGCGCGCGGTTCGTCTTCGACCAGCACGACCTGGTGCCCGAGCTGTACCTGTCCCGGTTCGACCGCGGCAAGGACCTGCTCTACCGCGGTGTGTGCGCGCTGGAACGGCGGACCTACCGGGCCGCCGACATCGTCCTCGCCACGAACGAGAGCTACCGCGACGTCGCGGTGCGCCGCGGCGGTAAACGCCCGCAGGACGTGTTCGTGGTGCGCAGCGCTCCCCAGATCGAGCGGTTCCAACCGGTGCCGCCCGAGCCGGAGTTGAAGCGCGGCAAGCCCCATCTGCTGTGCTACCTCGGCGTCATGGGCCCCCAGGACGGCGTCGACTACGCCCTGCGGGCCCTGGCGAAGCTGCGCGACGAGCTCGGGCGGACCGACTGGCATGCGGTCTTCGTCGGTTCCGGCGACGCCTTCGACGCGATGGTGGAGCTGTCCAGGAAGCTCGGCCTCACCGAGCAGGTGCAGTTCACCGGGCGCATTCCGGACGCGGACCTGGTTCGCTACCTGTCCACCGCGGACGTGTGCCTGTCTCCCGACCCGCGCAACCCGCTCAACGACGTGTCGACCATGAACAAGGTCCTCGAGTACATGGCGATGGGCCGGCCGATCGTCTCCTTCGAGCTGAAGGAGGCGCGCGTCTCCGCCGGTGACGCCGCCGTCTACGCACCCGCCAACGACGAGGCCCGGTTCGCCGAACTCGTCGCCGAGTTGATGGACGACCCGGACAGGCGGGCCCGGATGGGCAAGACCGGCCAGGAACGGATCAGCGGGCCGCTGTCCTGGGAGAACTCACAAGCGTCGCTGCTCGCCGCCTATGCCGCCGCCTGCCGTGACCACACCCCGGTGTCGGCGGTCGAGCCGGTCCGGACAGGGAAGAGGCAGCGCAGTTGAGCGAGGACACGATACGCCTGGTCACCATCGGGCGGATATTCAGCCGGCGCTGGCGGCTGCTCGCCGTCCTCACCGTCGTGGGCGCGCTGGTCGGCTTCGGCGCCTCGGTCGTGGTGTTCCCACCGCGGTACACGGCATCGGCACCGGTACTGCTGCCGGGACTGTGGGAGGAGCGCGAACTGCTCACCCAGGTGGACCTCGCCACCAGTTCGGCGGTCGTCGACCGCGCGGCCGACGCTCTGCACTGGTCCGGCGTGGGCACCTCCGACCTGCGGAAGCAGGTCAGCGCCAAGGCCGCGGACGGGAACATCATCACGATCGCGGGTACGGCCGACACTCCGAAGCGCGCGCAGCAGCTCGCCGACCAGGTGGCCCAGCAATTCGTGCAGTACACCGCGCAGATCGCGGGCAGCGGCACGGACTCCGCAACAACCACGGCGAACGACACGCTGCGCAAGCAGGTCGAGGAGACCAACCGCCGCATCAGCGACCTGGCGAAGGCGGCCGATCCCGGTCAGACCGTGGAGAGCGTGCAGGCCCGTACTGCGCTCGAGAACCTGCGCACCTCGCTGGAGGGGGCCATGAAGAAGGTGGACGAGGCCAACCCGGCGACCAACAAGGCAGGCATGGTCGTCATGGGGCCCGCCGCCCCGCCGAACGGCGAGGCCGCGCCGACAAGGATCCAACTCGTCGTCGGCGGCGCACTGCTGTTCTTCCTGCTCGCCGTCATCGGCCACCTCGTCGCCGCCCGGATGAACCGCCGACTGCGCACCGAACCGGAGATCGCCGCGGCGCTGGGTTCGACGCTGCTGGGCACCGTCGACGTGGCCGGTGAACGGCGCGCGCACCGGCCGGCAGGCGGGGGCCCACGAGCCGTGATCCGCCGACTCCTCGGCCTCGACACCCCCTGGGACCTACCGGCCCCGCAGAAGTCCGGCGACGAGGCCGGCCGACGGCTGCGCTACCGGCGGGTGTGTGCCCGGCTGAAGGAGCGACTGCCCTCCGCCCAGCGGCTGTTGGTCGTCGTACCGGAAGGCGACGACATCGCCCGCCGGGCCGCAGGACAGCTCGTGGCCGAGGCCAGGAGCGGTCCGATGCTGCGGATGGTGGAGGTTTCGGTGGACCGCCCCGTGGTCCCGGACCGCGAGAACGAGTCCGGCGCAGTGGTGGTCCTCAGCGCGGACAGCTGGACCGCGGAGGAGCTCGTCGGCATCGCGGAGGCGTGCGCGGACGGCAGGCACGAGGTCGTCGGCATCGTCGTCGCCGACCTGGTCCAGGCCCGCCCCACCAGGTCCGCCGGCCCGCTTCCGGACGACGCCACGCTGGCGCTCGCGGTGCGCGGCCACGCAACGGGAGGTTCAGCGTGACGACAAGCACGACTTCGGAGTCGTCGGCTGCCACTCCGCTCATCGACCTGCAGGCGCTGGTGGTGGCGGTGCGCAGGCGCCGTCGCCTGTGGACGGCCATGGCGCTCCTCGGCCTGCTGGCCGGCGCCGCGGTGGCGGTCCTGATGCCGCCTCCGCCGACCGCGGTGACCAAGGTGCTGGTCGCGCACGCGGACGACCAGCCGAACGACACCGGAACGCTGATCCGCACCGACGTCCAGCTGCTGCAGACCACCCAGATCGCCGACAAGGCCCTGCAGGCCCTGAAGTCCCCGGTGAAGCCCGAGGACTTCATGAAGGACTACCAGGGCGCCGGTCTGACCAACAACCTTCTGCAGATCACCGTGACCGGCGACAGCGAGGCACAAGCGGTGGCCCGCGCCAAGGCACTGGCCGACTCGTTCGTCGCCGACCATGTACGGCGGATGAAGGACACCGCGCAGGCCGAGGCCAAGGCCCTGCTCGACCAGCGTGACCGCATGCGGGTCGAACTCGCCCAGGTCAACAAGCAGATAGGAAACCGCTCCCCGGACAGCGACCCGAAGGCGTCGGCGGGCATCGAGACGCTCTTCGCCCGCCGGGCCGAACTCAACTCGCGCATCTCCGACTTCGACCAGCGCGCCGCGGACGCCCGCACCGGCACGCCCCAGGTCATCGCCGGCACGCAGATCGTGGACGCGCCGCGCGCGGTGCCCCACTCCCTGCCCAAGGCCCTGGTCACCGACGCCGCCGTCGGGGGGATCCTCGGGCTCGTCCTCGGGCTTGCCATCGCCGCGGTCGGCACGGTGGTGGCGGACCGCCCGGTGCTGCGCCGGGACATCGCCGCGAACCTGGGCGCCTCCGTCATCGCGGAGCTGCCCCGCCGCTCGGGCAAGCTGTGGCGGCGCCGACGCACCCGGGTGACCCGAGAACGGCTCACCGCGACCCTGGCCCGTACCACGGGGGACTCCACGGAACCGGTGTCGCTGCTGGAACTGGGCTGTGCGCGCAGCACAAGCGTGATCGCCCTGGACCTCGCCCGGGCCCTGGCGGCACAGGGGCCCGTGACCGTCGTCGACGATCTGCCGGGCGGACAGCTCGAAGGCCGTAAGAAGCCGGGAGATCCGCCCGTGGTCAGCGGCGAGCGTGCCGCAACCCTGTCGCCTTCGGAGCGCCGCATCGGCGTCGGCTCGGTGGCGCCCGGCACGGCGTGGACCGACCTGCGCCACCTCGGCACCCAGACCGTGCTCGTCGTGCGGGCCGGACACGGCAGCGCCGCCTGGCTGCACACCGTGGCACGGCAGCTCGCGGACCAGCGCATCCCGGTGATCGGTGTGGTGCTGATCGACCCCGATCCGCGCGACCGCACCGACGGCACCCTGTGGGACGGGCTGCACACCGCGCTGCGCGGCCGTGCCGAGCGGCCGGCCCGGCAGAACGGCACCAACCAGCCGCGGACGGAGCGGCAGCCGATCTGGGCCGCACACGTCCCGGGCAACGACCAGGACGGGCGGTAGCACATGTGTGGCATCGCAGGCACCTATCGCTGGCCGGACGGAAAGGTCGTGACCGACCGGCTCACCGAGACCCTCGCCCACCGCGGCCCGGACGGAGCGGGCCGCTACGGCCACCCCGTCGGTGACGGCGAGGTGCACCTCGGGCACCGCCGTCTCTCCATCATCGACCTGACCGAGACCGGCGCCCAGCCGATGGTCTCGGACGGCCTCGCCCTGACGTACAACGGCGAGCTGTACAACGCCCCCGAGCTGCGCGCCGAGCTGGAGGCGGCCGGAGTGCGCTTCCGCGGCACCTCCGACACCGAGGTCCTCCTCGAGGCCTGGCGGCGCTGGGGCACGGACTGCCTGCCCCGGCTGCGCGGCATGTTCGCGTTCGGGATCTTCGACGAGCGCACCGGTGAACTGGTCCTGGTCCGCGACCAGTTGGGCATCAAGCCGCTGTTCCTGCTGCGGCGCGGCGAGGGCCTGGTGTTCGCCTCCGAGCTGAAGGCGCTCGCCGCCGCCACCGGCGGCAAGCTGGAGGTGGACCACGCGGCGCTGGTGGCCTCCCTCCTCTATTACTGGGTGCCGGACTCGCGGTGCGCGTTCCGCGAGGCGGAGAAGCTGCCGCCGGGCAGCTGGCTGCGGTGCCGGCCCGACGGCCGGGTGGAGCGCGGCCGGTTCTGGGACCTGAAGGACGTCGCCGCCGAGGGCCGCGAGCGGGCCCGGGCCGGCGAGCAGCCCGACCTGGCCGCCGTCGTCGAGGAGTCGACCCGGCGCCACCTGCTCTCCGACGTACCCGTGGCCACCTTCCTCTCCGGCGGCCTCGACTCCAGCTATCTGACCGCGCTGGCGGCCCGCCACCAGCCGGGCATCTCCGCCTACACGATCGGGTTCCGCGCCGAGGACGCCAAGTTCGAGGCGATGCCCGACGACCTGCGCTACGCCCGGCAGGTGGCCCAGCGGTTCGGTGTCGACCTGCACGAGATCGAGATCGCCCCGAACGTGCTCGACCTGCTGCCGCAGATGACGTACAGCCTGGACGAGCCGATCGGCGACCCCGCCGCGATCAACACGTTCCTGATCTGCACGGCCGCACGTGAGGCCGGGGTCAAGGTGATGCTCTCCGGAATGGGCGCCGACGAGCTGTTCGCCGGCTACCGCAAGCACCTGGCCAACCTGATCGCGCTGCGCTACCAGGGCGTCCCGCGGCCCCTGCGGCGCGGGGTGTCCGCGGCCGTGGACCGGCTGCCGGTCGCCACCTCCCGCCGGGGATTCCGGTCGGTGCGCTTCGCCAAGCGGTTCCTTTCCTTCGCCGAGTTGCCGGAGGAGACCGCCTTCCGGCGCAGCTACACCATGTACGACCAGGACGAACTGCTCGCCCTGCTCGACCCGGACCTGGCCGGCACGGTCGACGACGTACTGACCGAGCACGCGGACGTCTACCAGGACAACGACCTCGACGACTTCGTCAACCGGATGTGCCTGACCGACGCCCGGATGTTCCTGCCGGGCCTGAACCTCACGTACACGGACCGCTCCAGCATGGCCGCGTCGACCGAGGTACGGACGCCGTATGTGGACGTCGAGGTGGTCAAGGCGGCGTTCGCCATCCCCGGCGACCGCAAGATCGCCGGACGGCAGGGCAAGGCGGTCCTGAAGGAGGCGGCCACCTCGATCCTGCCCCGGGAGATCGTCTACCGGCCCAAGGGCCTGTTCAGCGCCCCGCTGCGGGCCTGGATGAGCCGCGATCTGGCACCGCTGGTGCGCGAGGTGGTCAACGACGGCGAACTCGTCCGCTCCGGGATCCTGCGCCGCGACGCACTCAAGCGGATGGTCGCCGAGGACGCGGCCGGGCAGCAGGACTTCTCCAAGCATCTGTGGCACGTACTGACGCTCGAGTACTGGTATCGCGACGCGACCTCTGGGTCCGGCCAGAGCACTCGTTTGACGGCTTAGGAATTTCAGAGGAGTTCGGGTGAAGCAGGTTGTGCAGAACTACAAGAGCGGCGAGCTGGCGGTGCTCGACGTTCCGGTACCGGGGTGCAAGCCGGGAGGGGCGCTGGTCCGCAGCGCCTACTCGCTGATCTCCACCGGCACCGAGATGATGAAGGTGTCCGAGGCCGGCATGTCGATGCTGGGCAAGGCCCGCTCCCGTCCGGACCAGGTCGCCAAGGTCATGCAGAGCGTGGCCACCAACGGGGTGCCCGCCACCTACCGCAAGGTGATGGGCAAGCTGGACTCCTACACACCGCTCGGCTACTCGCTGTGCGGGGTCGTCGAGCAGGTCGGCGCCGGCATCGACGACGTGAAGGTCGGCGACCTCGTGGCCTGCGCGGGCAACGAGCACGCGCTGCACGCCGAGCTCAACTGGGTGCCGAAGAACCTGTACGTCCCGGTGCCGGACGGCCTCGCGCCGCAGCACGCGGCCTTCGGCACCGTCGGCTCGATCGCCATGCAGGGCGTCCGCCAGGGCGAACCGCAGCTCGGCGAGGTGGCCCTGGTCATCGGCCTCGGCCTGATCGGGCAGCTGGTGGTGCAGCTCCTGGCCGCCTCGGGCGTCCGCGTCGTCGGCGCCGACCCCGACCCGGCCCGCTGCGAACTCGCCGAGCGCCTGGGCGCAGCGGCGTGCGGCGACCCCGCCTCCGCCGCCGTGGAGAACGCCGTCGCCGAACTCACCGACGGTCACGGAGTGGACCAGGTGTACCTGGCCGCCGGCGGCGGCAGCAACCAGCCCGTCGAGCTGGCCGCCAAGCTGGCCCGGGACCGCGGCCGGGTCGTCGACATCGGCAAGTGCCGCCTCGACCTGCCGTGGAACGCGTACTACGAGAAGGAACTCGACGTCCGCTTCTCCCGCTCGTACGGCCCCGGGCGCTATGACCCGGAGTACGAGCTGGAGGGCCGCGACTACCCGATCGGCCACGTCCGCTGGACCGAGCGCCGCAACCTGGCCTGCTTCCTCGACCTCGCCGCCCGCGGCAGGATCGACGTGGAACCCCTGATCTCCCACGTCGCCGACTTCGACGACGCCGTCGAGACCTACCAGCGCCTGAAGGACGGCGAGCTGAAGGCCATCACCGCGCTGTTCCGCTACCCCGGACAGTCGGGGGAAGCGGAGGAGGCAAAGGCCCCCGCGATGGCCGTGCCGGCCGTGAACGTCAAGCCGAGCCCGGCTCGCGCCGCCAGGACGCGGGTCAAGCTGGCGTTCGTCGGCGCCGGCAACTACGCGACGTCGATGCTGCTGCCGCACCTGGCACAGCGCGAGGGCGTCGAGCTGTCGACCGTCGTCACCACGACCGCGCTGTCCGCGGCCAACGCGCAGCGGAAGTTCGGCTTCACCGAGGCGACCACCGACCTCGACGCCGTGCTCGGCGACAAGTCCATCGACGCCGTGTTCGTGGTCACCCGGCACAGCTCGCACGCCGACCTGACCCGCAAGGCACTGCTGGCCGGCAAGACGGTGTTCGTGGAGAAGCCCCTGGCCCTCACCGAGGACGAACTGGCCGGGGTGCTCGCGACGGTGGAGGAGTCCGGCAACGACCGGCTTCAGGTGGGCTTCAACCGCCGCTTCGCGCCGCTGCTGCAGGAGGCCAGGAAGCAGTTCGGCACCCGCTCCGGCCCGGCGAGCCTGCGCTACCTGGTCAACGCGGGCCGGCTGCAGCACGGCAGCTGGTACCTCCAGCAGGGCACCGAGGGCTCACGCTTCGCCGGCGAGGGCGGCCACTTCATCGACACGGCGAGCTGGCTGCTCGACGCCGACCCGGTCTCCGTCTACGCGGTCGCCCCGTCCGGCAACGAGGACCTGCAGGTCGTACTGCGCTACCCGGACGGGTCCTCCGCCACCATCAGCTATGTCACCACCGGCGCGGCCGGCTTCCCCAAGGAGACGCTGGACCTGGTCGCCGACGGCAAGGTGCTGCGGCTCGACGACTTCGTCCGCGCCTCGGTCTACGGCCCCAAGAAGTGGGTCAGTTCGCGCCTGCCCAAGGCCCGGGACAAGGGCCAGAACGCCGAACTGGCCGCGTTCATCAAGGCCGTTCGGACCGGCGGGCCGATGCCGGTGCCGCTTCGGTCGCTGGTCGCCACCACCGCGGCCACCCTCGCCGTGCAGGCCGGCCTGGCCGGCGGCGCTCCGGTGACGTTGGAGAACGCACGATGACGATGAGCGCGGGCTGGTACCTGCGACGGCTGTCCCGGATGGGACCGCAGGAGGTCGCGGGCCGGGTGGGCGACACGCTGCGCCGACGGCGGTGGCGGTCCGCGCCGCCGGCCTGCCCGAGCGTGACCGGCGCCCGGTTCACCGCGGTGCTGCCCGCCGAGGCGATCGCCGCGGTGCCGTCGGACGCCGCGAAACGCCTCGTCGCCGAGGCCGACCGGCTGATGGAGGGGCACGTCGAGTACTTCGGGGTGGCCCGCGACGACCTCGTCGACCCGGACTGGTGGTACGACCCGAAGACCGGTCGCCGGGCCCCGTCCGGCTACGCCTTCGACGTGCCGTACCGCAGCGAGGACGCGGTCGGGGACATCAAGCAGATCTGGGAGCTGTCCCGGCACCACCACCTCACCCAGCTCGCCGCCGCCTACGCGATCACCGGGGACGAGCGGTACGCCGAGCGCGTGGCCGCGCACCTGCGGTCGTGGTGGGAGGCCAACCCGCCGCTGCGCGGGGTCCATTGGATCAGCGGCATCGAGCTGGGCATCCGGCTGCTGTCGTGGGTGTGGGTGCGCCGGCTGCTGGAGGGCTGGCCGGGTGCGGCCGGGCTGTTCGAGGACAACCCGGTGGCGCTGAACCAGATCTGGCACCACCAGCGCTGGCTGGCCGCCTTCCCCAGCCGGGGGTCGTCGGCGAACAACCACGTCATCGCCGAGGCCGCCGGGCAGTTCGCCGCGGCCTGCGCGTTCGGCTGGTTCCCCGCCTCGGAGCGGTGGCGGGCCGACGCCCTGCGCTCGCTCGACCGGCATCTGCGCAGCAACACCTTCCTCTCCGGCCTCAACCGTGAACTGGCCTCCGAATACCACGGCCTGGTGCTGGAGCTCGGTCTGGCCGCCGTGGCCGAGGCGGACGCCGCAGGCGTGCCGGTGCCCGCGACCGTCCGTCTGGTGCTGCTGCGGATGACCGACGCGCTCGCCGCCGTCGTGGACAACCGGCTGCGTCCGCCCCGCCAGGGCGACGCGGACGACGGGCACGGCCTGATCCTGGACGGCGAGGGCACCGACCGCTGGGGCTCGCTGCTGTCCACCGGGGAGGCGGTGTTCGGCCGGCTCGACTGGTGGCCGACGGTGACCGGCACCGATGTGCGCACCCCACTGCTGGCCGCGCTCATCCGGCCGTACGCGAAGAACGGAACCGGACCGGCCGTGTCCCGCCCGGCAAGCAGGCCAGGTCACTTCGCCGACGCGGGGATGACGATCCTGCGCGGCCCGGAGGAGATCTGGTGCCGCTGCGACGGCGGCCCGCACGGCTTCCTGTCCATCGCCGCGCACGCCCACGCGGACGCACTGTCCGTGGAGGTCCGCCACGACGGCGTCGACGTGCTCGCCGACCCGGGGACGTACTGCTACCACGGACAGCCCGAGTGGCGGCAGTACTTCCGCTCGACCCTCGGCCACAACACCCTCGAAGTGGACGGCGCCGACCAGTCCGTCTCCGGCGGCCCGTTCCTGTGGACCCGGCATGCCGACACCCGCGTACTGGTCGCAGACCCGTCCGGCGAGGGAGCGGCCCGCTGGAGCGCGGAGCACGACGGCTACCAGGGCTCGGTGCACCGCCGCCAGGTGGAACTCACCCCCGAAAGCCGGGAGTTGAGGGTGATCGACGAGGTGCGCGGCCCGGGCGGGGCCGTGCGGCTGGCCTTCCACCTCGGCCCGGCGATCACCGCGCACCTGGTGGACGACCGGGCCGAACTCACCTGGACCCGGGACGGCGAAGACCGATCCGCGGTGCTCGACCTGCCCGGGCAGCTGTCCTGGCAGGCGCATCGCGGCGAGACCGATCCGCCGCTCGGCTGGTACTCCGCGGGATTCGGGCGCAAGGAACCCGCCACCACGCTGGTCGGCACCGGCTTCACCGACGGCACGGAGGGCTTCACCACCGTGCTCAGGTTCCGCGGCTAGGGGGCGGCACGTGGGGATCAAGAGGCGGCACTGGGCGTGGGCGGCGGCACCGCTGACGCTGGCCCTGCTGGCGTTGACCGGCTGCGACAGCACACAGCCCGCCGAGGCGAAGACGACGACCGCCGCGCCCACCATGTCCGGGGCGCGGTCCACGGCCGTGGCCCGGGTGTGCGCCAAGCCCGAGGCCGGGCCGGCGAAGGCACCGGCCGGCGCGGTGACGGTCGACCCCGCGAAGGTCGGTGACCTGGCGGAGAAGACCAAGAACAACCCCCCGAACACCACGTTCTGGCTGCGACCGGGCAAGCACCGGCTCGACCCCGACCGCTACGCCCAGGTCATCCCCAAGAAGGGGGACCGCTACCTCGGCGCGCCCGGCGCGGTACTCGACGGCCGGAAGACCAACCAGTACGCGTTCGCCGGCACCGCCGAGGGCGTCACCGTCGGCTACCTGACCGTGCAGGGCTTCGTGCCGCCGCAGAACGAGGGCGTGGTCAACCACGACTCGGCCGACGGATGGGTGATCGAGCACTCGACGATCCAGAACAACCTGGGTGCCGGGCTGATGGCCGGAGCCCGCCAGCAGGTCCGCGGCAACTGCCTGCGCGCCAACGGCCAGTACGGCATGAACGCCTACAAGGGCAGCGGCCGTATCAGCGGCCTGGTGGTCGAGGGCAACGAGATCGTCGGCAACAACACCGGCGACTGGGAGCGGCGGCAGCAGGGCTGCGGCTGCACCGGAGGCATCAAGTTCTGGGCCGTCGACGGCGCCGACGTACGCGGCAACTGGGTGCACGACAACCGCGGAACCGGGTTGTGGGCGGACACCAACAACAACGACTTCCGCATCGAGGACAACGTGCTGGAGGCCAACGACGGCGCGGCGCTGATCTACGAGACCAGCTACAACGCGGTGATCCGCAACAACACGATCCGGCGCAACAACTGGGTCGAGGGCCGCAAGGCAGCAAGCCGCGGTGACACCTTCCCGTTCGCGACCGTCTACCTGTCCGAGTCCGGCGGCGAACCACGCGTCAAAGCCCGCACCGACAAGATCGAGATCTACGGCAACCTGATGGAGAACAACTGGTCCGGGATCACCCTGTGGGAGAACGCCGACCGGTTCTGCAACAGCCCGGCCAACACCTCCTCCGGCGACTGCACGCTGCTGGTGAAGAAGACCAGCCGCTGCACGAAGTCGACGATCACCAAGGCACCGCTCTACGCGGACTGCCGGTGGAAGACCCAGCGGGTGGACATCCACGACAACCGCTTCGTGCTGGACAAGACCGTGCTCAAGTGCACGACGAAGTGCGACCGCATGGCCGTGCTCTCCAACTACGGCACCTATCCGGACTGGTCGCCCTACAAGGGCGAGGCGGTGGCCGACGCGATCACGCTCAAGCAGCACAACCGCTGGCACGACAACGTCTACGTCGGGCCGTGGGCGTTCGTGGTCCACGACCCCAGCAAGGTCCTGGACTTCCAGAGCTGGCAGGGCGTGCCCTACCAGCAGGACGCGGGCAGCACGATCAGCGGACAGGCGGGTGGTTGAGATGAGCACGCTGTCCGGCCCCGAACCGCGTCCTGTGGTCACACCGAGGATCATCGGGATCGTCTGGGGGCTGCTGGTCCTCAACACGCTGGGCTCCGCCGGGGCGAAGACCATCGTCCCGCTGCCCCGCTCCCTGATCCAGATGGTCACGATGGGCGCCCTGGTGGCCGCGTTCACCCTGGCGCTCGCGGTCAACCTCCGGCTGCGGATCCGGCCCAGCGCCTACGTGCTCCTGCTCACCCTGCTGCTGGTGTCGAGCATCATCTCCAGTGCGCACCTGGAGTCCGGTTTCGGCGCGCTGTTCCGCTGCTTCCGGCTGACTCTCTTCGTCGGCACCCTGTGGCTGCTCACCCGCTGGTGGAACGGCGGCCTGACGTTCGTCCGGCACCACATCCGGATGTACTTCGCGGTGCTCGGATCGGTGGCCGCGGGCCTCGCCGTCTCACCGGGCGCGGCCCTGCCCGACCTCTACGGCGGGCGCCTGGTCGGGGCGTTGTGGCCGCTCACCCCGCCGCAGATCGGACAGTACGCCGCGGTGATCATCGGGCTCACCGTGCTGCTCCTGCTGGGCCGCCGGACCGACAAGAAGAGCGCGGCGGTCATCATCGTGCCGTCCCTCGTCCTGCTCGCGCTGACCCATACCCGTACGGCCACGCTCGGTCTGATCGTCGGGCTGGTGCTGGCGATCGGCTCGCTCCTGCTGACCAGCGCCGCCGCCCGCCGCTTCTTCAGCTGGACGGTGGTGTTGGCCGCGGTGGCCGCGGTGGGGTTCGCCTCCGCGCTGCAGAGCTGGTTCCTGCGCGGGCAGAGCCAGGAGAACTTCTCCAGCCTCACCGGCCGGGCCAAGGTCTGGGATGCCCTGCTGGCCGCGCCCCGCTCGACCTCGGAGCAGTTGTTCGGCGTGGGCCTGGGCGACAAGTCGTTCGGCGGGCTGCCGATCGACAACAGCTGGCTGGCCGTCTACAACGAGCAGGGCCTGATCGGTGTGACCCTGGTCGCGGTGATCATCGTGGTGCTGGGCGGTGTCGCGCTGCTGCGGCCGCCGTCGCTGCAGCGGGCCTGCGCGATCTTCCTGATCAGCTACTGCGCGATGGCCTCCTACACCGAGGCAGGTCTCGGCGACGCCTCGCCGTATCTGCTGCATCTGGCCCTGGCCGCCTCACTGCTGGCGGCACCGGCCGGGGCCACCGTCCTCGCGAGTCCCGAAGTCCCCCGGCTTGCGATTCCGGAACTCCCTCGACAGCGCGTCCCGCGCTGGGCCCGCCGATCGGAGGTGACCTGAGCATGCACATCCTCGTGGTGCACAACCGCTACGCCTCGGCGCAGCCGAGCGGGGAGAACAAGGTCGTCGACCAGGAGGTGGAGCTGCTGCGCGCGGCCGGCCACCGGGTCGAGGTGTTCGAGCGGCGCAGCGACGACATCGGCGCCATGTCCCTCCTCGGCAAAGTCGCGGTGCCCCTGCGGGTGCCGTGGAACCCGGCGGTGCGCACGGAACTCGCCGCCAAGCTGCGCACCGAACGGCCGGACGTGGTGCACGTCCACAACGTCTTCCCGCTCCTGTCGCCCGCGGTCCTGGCCGCCTGCGCCGACGCCGGCGTGCCCGCCGTGGCCACGCTGCACAACTACACCCAGGTCTGCCCGCCCGGCACGCTGCAGCGGGACGGCCGGCCGTGCACCGAGTGCGTCGGATCCACGGTGCCGTTGCCCGCCGTCCGGCACGGCTGCTACCGGGGCTCCCGCCTCGCCACCGTGCCGCTCGCGGTCAGCATGTCGGCCAACCGGCGGCGCTGGTGGTCCGGCGTGGAGCGGTTCTTCTGCATCTCAGCGGCGCAGCGTGACACCCTGGTGCGGGCCGGCATGCCGGCCGAGCGGCTGGCGGTGAAGCACAACTTCGTGCCCGACCCTGGCGACCGGCGAGCAGGCGAGGGCGAGCATCTGCTCTATCTCGGCCGGCTCGCGGAGGCCAAGGGCGTACGGCTGCTCATGGCCGCGTGGGACGAGCTCGCGGCGAGCGGTGGGGTGGGCGTGCCGCTGGTGATCGCCGGCACCGGGCCGCTGGAGCCGGAGGTGACCGCCTGGGCGGCCGGCCGGGACGACGTGCGCTATGTCGGCCTGTTGGACACGGCGGAGTGCCAGAAGGCCATCGCGCAATCGGTCGCGGTGGTGGCTCCCTCGACCTGGCTGGAGGCGTTCGGCCTGGTGGTCGTGGAGGCCATGGCCGCGGGGGTCCCGGTCGTCGCGGCCGGGCACGGCGCCTTCGTCGAACTCGTCGAGGACGGCGTGACCGGGCTGCTGCACCAGCCGGGCGAGTCCGCCTCGCTCGCGTCCTGCATACGCCGGATCGCGGCCGAGCCGGACGGCAACCGGGAGATGGGCCGAGCGGCCCGGCTCCGTTACGAACAGGGTTTCAGCCCGGCGGTCGGTCTCGACCGCCTGGTTGACGAGTACCGCACCGCGATCGCGGGGCGGTCAGCACAGACTCGCGGCGGGGACACCCCCGCGAGCAGGGGGGATGGGGACAACAGATGACACGATGCCGACTGTGCGGCTCCCAGGCGACGGCGAGCGTCGTCGACCTCGGGGCGACGCCACCGTGCGAGAGCTTCCTCGCCGCGGACCAACTCGACCAGCCGGAACCGGCGTACCCGCTGCACCTGCGGGTCTGCACCGACTGCTGGCTGGCGCAGATCCCGCCGCTGATCACGCCGGAGGAGACCTTCAAGGAGTACGCGTACTTCTCCTCGTACTCGACCTCCTGGGTGGAGCACGCCCGCACGTTCGTCGCCGACGCCGCAGAGCGCGTGGGTCTCGGACCTGACGCCTTCGTGGTCGAGGTCGCCAGCAACGACGGGTACCTGCTGAAGCACGTGGTGGACCGCGGGATCCGCTGCCTGGGCATCGAACCGTCGGTGAACGTCGGCGCGGCGGCACGGGACAAGGGTGTGCCCACGCTCACGGAGTTCCTGAGCCCGCAGACCGGCGCGGCCGTCCGCGAGGAGCACGGCCCGGCGGACCTCGTCGTGGCCAACAACGTGTACGCGCACATCCCCGACGTGGTCGGCTTCACCCAGGGGCTGCGCGCCCTGGTCGCCGACGACGGCTGGGTCTCCATCGAGGTGCAGCACCTGCTGACCCTGATCGAGGAGAACCAGTACGACACGATCTACCACGAGCACTTCCAGTACTACACGGTCGCCTCCGCGATCCAGGCCCTGGCCAGCGGCGGACTCACGCTCGTGGACGTCGAGTTGCTGCCCACGCACGGCGGCTCCATCCGGCTGTGGGCCCGGCCCTCCGAGGTGGCCGGCGAGCCGACACAGCGGGTCGCCGACGTACTGGCCCGGGAGAAGGCCGCCGGGCTGCAGGAGCTGTCCGGGTACACAGAGTTCTCCGCGCGGGTGGCCAAGGTGCGCCGGGACCTGCTGAAGTTCCTCATCGAGGCGGCCGAGCGCGGCGAGACGGTCGTCGGCTACGGCGCCCCCGGCAAGGGCAACACCCTGCTCAACCACTGCGGCATCCGCCCCGACCTGCTTGCGTACACGGTCGACCGCAACCCGTACAAGCACGGCAGGTTCACCCCGGGCACCCGCATCCCGATCCTCGCGCCCGAGCAGATCGCCGCCGACAAACCGGACTACGTCCTCGTCCTCCCGTGGAACCTGCGGGCCGAGCTGGTCGAGCAGCTGTCCTACGTGCACGAGTGGGGCGGCCGCCTTGTCTTCCCCATCCCGGAACTGAGCATCGTCGAAGCCGCGTCCCGAAAGGTCACAGCATGAAGGTCGTCCTGTTCTGCGGCGGTTACGGGATGCGGATGCGCAACGGAACCTCCGACGACGTGCCCAAGCCGATGGCGATGGTCGGCCCCAGGCCGCTGATCTGGCACGTCATGCGGTACTACGCGCACTACGGGCACAAGGAGTTCATCCTGTGCCTCGGCTACGGCGCCCACCACATCAAGGACTTCTTCCTCAACTACGAGGAGACGACGTCCAACGACTTCGTGCTGCGCAAGGGCCAGACCGAGCTGCTGTCCACCGACATAGCCGACTGGACGATCACGTTCGCGCAGACCGGCATCGAGTCGCCGATCGGGGAGCGGCTGCGCCGGGTGCGCCACCACCTGGACGGCGACGAGATGTTCCTCGCCAACTACGCCGACGTCCTCACCGACGCACCGCTGCCCGAGATGATCGAGAAGTTCTCCCAGCGCGACGCCGGCGCCTCGATGATGGTTGTGCCGCCCCAGTCCTCCTTCCACTGCGTGGAGTTGGGCGAGGACAACCTGGTCGGCGGCATCACCGCCGTGAGCGACATGCCGCTGTGGGAGAACGGCGGCTACTTCGTGCTCCGCCAGGAGGTCTTCGACCACATCCCGGAGAACGGGGACCTGGTCGCCGACGGCTGCGCCCAACTGGCCAAGCAGGGCCGACTGGTGGCGCACCAGCACCGCGGCTTCTGGAAGCCGACCGACACCGTCAAGGAGCGGGCCGCGCTCGACGAGGCCTACGCCCGCGGCGACCGTCCGTGGGCCGTGTGGGAACACGACAACGCCGGGGTGCACGCGTGATCCGCCTCGAAGCCGGTCACCTGGACCGGATCGTCGCCGTGGGCGCGCACTGCGACGACATCGCCATCGGCGCCGGCGGCACCCTGCTGACGCTGTGCCACGCACGGCCCGGCCTCCGCGTCGACGCGCTGGTCCTCTCCGGCGGCGGCAGCGAGCGCGAGCAGGAGGAGGCGGCCGCGCTCGCCGCCTTCTGCCCGGGCGCCGACCTGCGGCTGACCGTGCACAAGCTGCCGGACGGCCGGCTGCCCGTGCACTGGGACGAGGCCAAGGCCGCGGTCGAGGAACTGCGCGCCCAGACCGACCCGGATCTGATCCTGGCCCCGCGCACCGACGACGCCCACCAGGACCACCGCGGCCTGGCCCAGCTGATACCCACCGCGTTCCGCGACCACCTGGTCCTCGGCTACGAGATCGTCAAATGGGACGGCGACCTCGGCCGCATGGCCGCCTACCAGCCGCTGTCGACGGAGATCGCCGAAGAAAAGGTACGGCTGCTGCAGGAGCACTACGCCTCGCAGCGCCACCGGCCCTGGTACGACCGCGAAGCCTTCCTGGGTCTTGCACGGATCCGCGGCATCGAATGCCACGAGCGATACGCCGAGGCGTTCGCCGTCACCAAACTCACGCTCAACCTGGGGGGTTGAACCATGCGCGTACTCCTGACCGGACACCAGGGATACCTGGGCACCGTGATGGCCCCGGTCCTCGCCGCCGCCGGACACGAGGTCGTCGGCCTCGACTCCGGCCTGTTCGCCGACTCCGTCCTCGGCGAGACACCCGCCGACCCGCAGGGGCACCGGGTGGACCTGCGCGACGTCACGGCCGAACACGTGGCCGGTGTGGACGCCGTCATCCATCTGGCCGCGCTGTCCAACGACCCGCTGGGCTCGCTGGCGCCGGAACTCACCTACGACATCAACCACCACGCGTCCGTACGGCTGGCCCGGCTGGCCCGCGAGGCCGGAGTGCGGCGCTTCCTGTACGCGTCCACCTGCTCGGTCTACGGCGCCGCAGGCGGCGACGACCTGGTGGGCGAGGACGCCCCGCTGCGCCCGGTGACGCCGTACGCGGAGTCCAAGGTGCGCGTGGAGGACGACCTGCACGCACTGGCCGACGACGACTTCACCCCGGTGTACATGCGCAACGCCACCGCCTTCGGCTACTCGCCCCGGCTGCGTGCCGACATCGTGCTGAACAACCTGGTGGGCCACGCACTGCTGTCCGGTGAGGTGCTGGTGCTCTCCGACGGCACCCCCTGGCGCCCGCTGGTGCACGCCGCCGACATCGCCCGCGCCTTCACGGCCGCGCTGACCGCGCCGCGCGAAGCGGTGCACGACCGGGCGTTCAACATCGGCAGCGAGACCAACAACGTCACGGTCGCCGAGATCGCCGAGCAGGTCGCCGAGGCGGTGCCCGGCGCGAAGGTGCGGATCACCGGGGAGAACGGGGCCGACCCGCGCTCCTACCGGGTGGACTTCTTCCGGTTCCGCGCCGCGATCCCCGGCTTCGACATCGAGTGGTCGGTCAAGCGCGGTGCGCTCGAACTCGCCGACGCCTACCGGAAGTTCGGCCTGACCAAGGAGGCCTTCGACCAGCGCTTCACCCGGCTCGCCGTGCTGCGCGCGGCGTCCGAGGCCGGCACCGTCGACGACACCCTGCGGTGGCGCCGATGACCCGTCCCGGGGAAGAAATGCACGCCCTGGTGGAGCGGATGTACCCGCTGTGCCGGAGCATCACCGGCGACGGTGTCCGCGCCACCCTGGACATCATCGGCGAGTACCTCCCGCTGCAGGTGCACGAGGTGCCGACCGGGACCCAGGTGCTCGACTGGACGGTGCCGCAGGAGTGGAACATCCGCGACGCCTACATCGCCGGCAGCGCGGGGAACCGGGTCGTCGACTTCGCCGCGTCCAGCCTGCACGTGCTCGGTTACAGCATGCCGGTGTCGGCGACCATGCCCCTGTCCGAGCTGCGTGGACATCTGCACACCCTGCCGGACCAGCCGTCCTGGGTGCCGTACCGCACCAGCTACTACAAGCCCGAGTGGGGCTTCTGCCTGGCCCAGGAGACCCTGGACGCGATGCCGGACGGCGAGTACGAGGTCCGCATCGACTCCACGCTCGCCGACGGCCACCTCACCTACGCCGAGCACGTGGTCCCGGGGCAGGTCTCCGACGAGGTGATCGTCTCCTGCCACGTCTGCCACCCGTCGCTGGCCAACGACAACCTGGCCGGCATCGCGGTGGCGACGTTCCTGGCCCGGGAGCTGGCCGCGGAGACGCCGTACTACACCTACCGGTTCATCTTCGCGCCCGGCACCATCGGGGCGATCACCTGGCTGGCCCGCAACGCGGAGCGGGTGGAGCGGGTCAAGCACGGCGTCGTGCTGGCCTGCGCCGGGGACCGGGGCCAGTTGACGTACAAGCAGAGCAGACGCGGCGACGCGGAGATCGACCGGGTGATGCGGCACGTCCTGACCGCGTCCGAACGGCCGCACCGCGTCAACGAGTTCACTCCGTACGGCTACGACGAGCGGCAGTACTGCTCGCCCGGGTTCAACCTCGCAGTGGGCTCGCTCACCCGGACCCCGTACGCCGGTTACCCCGAGTATCACACCTCGGCGGACAACCCGGACTTCGTCTCCCCGGAGGCGATGGCGGACACCCTCGCGGTCTGCCGTGAGGCGTTCGCCGTCCTGGACCGCAACCGGAGCTACCTCAACCTCAGCCCCTACGGCGAACCGCAGCTGGGCCGGCGCGGGCTGTACGACGCGCTCGGCGGCCGCAGCGACACCAAGCAGGCCCAGATGGCCATGCTCTGGGTGCTCAACCTCTCCGACGGCGAGCACAGTCTGCTGGACGTCGCCGAACGGTCCGGGCTGCCGTTCGACACCGTCGCCGCCGCGGCCGACGCCCTGCACGGCGCCGGTCTGATCAAGGCGTGACGCAGATGACCATGGAGGGGGAGAAGACGACGGCACCGGCCGGGTCCGCCAAGCGGGCCCTGGTCGGCCGGCTGTCCTGGGGGCTGGCCGACCAGGCGGCCTCCAGCATGTCCAACTTCGCGGTGGGCATCTACGTGGCCCGCTCGCTGGGGGTGACCGCGTTCGGCGTGTTCAGCCTGGCCTGGGTGACCTACGGCGTGGTGCTCAACGTCTCCCGCGGCCTGTCCACCGACCCGCTCGTGGTCCGCTTCAGCGGTGTCCCGGACGCGTCCTGGCGCGGCGCGGTCGCCCGGTCGACGGGTACCGCACTCGGCGTCGGCACCGCCATAGGCGCCGTGTGTCTGCTGGCCGGGCTCGGTCTCGGCGGTCGGCTGGGGCCCGCGTTCGCCTGCCTCGGCGTCATGATGCCGGGCCTGCTGCTGCAGGACGCCTGGCGATTCGGGTTCTTCGCCGCCGGCAACGGGCGCAAGGCCTTCGTCAACGACGTCGTGTGGGGCGTCGCGCTCGTCCCCGCCATGGTCGTCGCGGCCCATGTGGGCAGCGTGGCCGCCTTCGTGCTCGCCTGGGGCGCGTCCGCCACCGTGGCCGCCGCGTACGGCTGCCTCCAGTCCGGCATCCGGCCCCGGATGGCAGAAGCACGCGGGTGGCTTCGCGAACAGCGCGATCTCGGCTACCGGTACCTGGTCGAGAACGTCAGCCTCAGTGGCGCCAGCCAGCTGCGGGCGTACGGGCTCGGCGCGATCGTCGGGGTCGGCGCGGTGGGTGCGGTGCGGGGCGCCGAACTCCTGATGGGCCCGTTCCTCGCCGTGCTGATGGGCCTGTCGCTGGTCACCGTCCCGGAGGCGGCACGCGTGCTGCGCCAGGCCCCGCACCGCCTCGGCGCGTTCTGCCTGCGGCTGGGCGGCGGGCAGGCCGTCGCCGCGCTCCTGTGGGGCGGGGCCCTGCTGCTGATGCCCGACCGGCTCGGCGACCTCGCGCTCGGCGACGTGTGGCACTCCTCCTCGCACCTCATCGTGGCGATCACCTTCAGTGTCGCGGGCGCGGGCCTCGGCACCGGCGCGGCGGCCGGGCTGCGCGCGCTCGGCGCGGCCCGGCGCAGCCTGCGCTGCCAGCTGTTCGCCTCCGCCTGCTATGTCGGCGGCGGGCTCGGCGGCGCTGCCCTGGCCGGCACGGTCGGCTCGGCCTGGGGTGTCGCCGCCGCGACCGTCAGCGGCTCGGCCGTGTGGTGGCTGCAACTGCGGTCGGCCCTGCGCGAGCGCGACCACAACTCCGTTCCCGAAGTGAGGACCTCATGACCGCCCAACACAGGCTGAGTATCGGCCTGCCCGTGTACAACGGCGAGGAGTACCTCGCCGAGTCGCTCGACGCCCTGCTCGGGCAGACCTACGAGGACTTCGAGCTGGTCATCTCCGACAACGCCTCGACCGACGGGACCGAGGACATCTGCCGCAAGTACGCCGCGCAGGACTCCCGCATCCGCTACATCCGGCTGCCCCGGAACGTCGGGGCCACGCCGAACCACAACTACGTGTTCACCCAGTGCCGCGGCGAGCTGTTCAAGTGGGCCTCGCACGACGACCTCTACGCCCGCGACCTCCTGCGACGGTGCATCGAGGCGCTGGACGAGCAGCCCGACGTGATCCTCGCCCACGCCGACCAGGCCGTCATCGACGGCGACGGCCAGGTGAAGGTCCCCTACGAGTACACGCTCGCCACCGACTCCCCGCACGCGCCGGAGCGCTTCCGCAGCCTGCTCTTCGAGCCGGGCGGCGACGACTTCTACGGCGTGATGCGGGCCGACATGCTGCGCCGGGTCAAGCCGCTCGACAGCTACCACCACGCGGACCGCACCTTCGTCGCCGAGATCACCCTGCACGGGCGCTTCCACCAGGTGCCCGAGCTGCTGTACTTCCGCCGCGACCACCCCAACCGCGCCGAGCGGGCCAACCCCTCCAAGCGCGCCCGGTGCGTCAACCTGGACCCGCGCCGGGCAGGCCCGATGCACCCGACTCCCCGGCTGCTCGCCGAGTACATCTGGGGCTTCGCCGCGGCGATCCGGCGGGCGCCGCTGTCCCCGGCCGACCGGCGCGAGTGCTACCGCCACATGGGCGCCTGGATGACCAGCCGGGTACGGCCCGGCGCCGGCGAGCGGGTCGAGGACCGCGCCCCGGTCGACCCGGCAGCGCTCAGCGTCTTTGTCGACGACCTCGTCGCGGGCCGCGAGGGGCGGCGGGCATGAAGACGGCGACACGCGTGGGCGTGTTCGGCCTCCTCGGCTCCGGCAACCTCGGCAACGACGGCTCGCTGGAGGCCGTACTCGGATACCTGCGCACCGAGCACCCGGACGCGGCCGTGGACGCCCTGTGCGGCGGACCCGAGGCCGTGACCAGCCGGTTCGGGATCCCCGCCACACGGCTGCACTGGAACCGCGCGGAGTACCGGACCGCGTCACGTGCGAGCGCGATCGCGTCGAAGGGCCTGGGCAAACTCGTCGACGTCTTCCGCACCGCCGCCTGGGTGCGCCGACACGACGTGGTGATCGTGCCGGGCATGGGCGTCCTGGAGGCCACGCTGCCACTGCGGCCCTGGGGCTTCCCGTACTCGCTGTTCCTGCTCTGCGCGAGCGGCCGGCTGCTCGGCACCCGTGTCGCGCTGGTCAGTGTCGGCGCCGCCGAGATCCGCAACCGGCCCACCCGGGCCCTGGTGCGCTGGTCGGCTCGACTGGCCGCCTACCGCTCCTACCGGGACGAGCAGTCCCGTGACGCGATGCGGGCGATGGGCGTGGACACCGCCCGCGACGAGGTCTACCCGGACCTCGCGTTCTCCCTGCCCACACCGCCGTCGAGCGCGCCCCCCGGCTCGCCGGGCACCGTCTGCCTCGGCGTCATGGACTTCCACGGCGGAAACGACGACCGCGCCCGGGCCGACGAGATCCACCGCCGCTACCTCGACGGGACGATCCGGTTCGTCCGCACGCTGGTCGAGGAGGGCAGGGCCATCCGTCTGCTCACCGGCGACCAGTGTGATGTGGCGGTGGTCGAGGCGATCCTCGACGCGGTGGACTCGCCGCTGGTCACCGCCGCCGAACCGGCGTCACTGGCCGACCTGATGAAGGAGATGGCGGCGGCCGACACCGTGGTCGCGGTCCGCTACCACAACCTGATCTGCGCGCTGAAGACCGGCACCCCGGTGCTCGCCCTCAGCTATGCGGCCAAGAGCGACGCGCTCATGGACCGGATGGGCCTCGGCGCCTTCTGCCACCCCGCGCGCGAGGTCGACGCCGACCGGTTGCTCGAACAGTTCCGGACGCTGGAGAAGAGATCGGCCGAGCTGCGGCAGGTCCTCACCGAGCGCAACCAGGCCGCGGCAGAGCAACTCGCCGAGCAGTTCGCCGCGTTGACCGCGGCCCTGTTCCCGACGACCGACCACCCTCACACCCTGCGGAAGGCTCGATGAAAGCGACCGAAGTCCCGGAGATCGCCGGCGCGTACCTGTTCGAGCCCACGCCGTACGCCGACGAACGCGGCTTCTTCTGCCGCACCTTCGACGCCGACGTGGTTCGCTCGGTGGGCCTCGACCCGAACGCCTTCGTCCAGGACAGCGTCTCCCGCTCGGTCCGGGGCGTGCTGCGCGGCCTGCACCTGCGCTCAGGGGCCGGCGAGGCCAAGCTGGTGCGCTGCTCGTACGGGAAGATCTTCGACGTCGTCGTGGACCTGCGCCCGGGCTCACCGACGTACCGCAACTGGGCCTCTTTCGAGCTGTCCGGTGACACGCAGAAGACCGTGTACATCCCGGCGGGGTGTGCCCACGGCTTCCAGGCTCTTACCGAAATCGCAGACACCTCTTACCGTATCGACCGTCAGCACGATCCGTCCGAGGACGTGACGATCGCCTTCGACGACCCGGAACTCGCCATTCCCTGGCCGCTGCAGGTCACGTCGATGTCCCAGCGGGACCGGGAGGCGCCGAGCCTCGCCGAGGTCCTCAAGCACCAGGAAGGGTGAAGTCGGTTGACCACCGAACACACCGAAGCGACCGCGGAGTTCGTCCTGCCCCGGTCACGGGCGGCGAACGAGCGCCTGCACGCCATGATCCCCGGAGGCGCGCACACCTACGCCAAGGGCGACGACCAGTACCCCGAGAACCTGGCCCCCGTCATCAGTCACGGCCGCGGCGCCCATGTGTGGGACGTCGACGGCAACCGCTACATCGAGTACGGCTCCGGCCTGCGCTCGGTCAGCCTCGGCCACGCCCATCCACGCGTGACCGAGGCGGTACGGCGGGAGATCGACCGCGGCAGCAACTTCGTCCGGCCCTCCATGGTGGAGGTCGAGGCCGCGGAACGCTTCCTGGCCACGGTGCCGACCGCCGAGATGGTGAAGTTCGCGAAGAACGGCTCCGACGCCACCACCGCCGCGGTGCGCCTCGCCCGCGCCGCCACCGGCCGCCCGCGGGTGGCCCTCTGCGCCGACCATCCGTTCTTCTCCACCGACGACTGGTTCATCGGCACCACCCCGATGTCCGCCGGCATTCCGCAGACGACGAACGAGCTCACCGTGTCCTTCCCCTACGGGGACCTGGCGGCCACAGAGGAACTGCTCACCCGCTACCAGGACGAGATCGCCTGCCTGATCCTCGAACCCGCCACCCAGACCGAACCGCCGCCCGGATACCTCGCCGGACTGCGCGAACTGGCCGACCGGCACGGCTGCGTGCTGATCTTCGACGAGATGATCACCGGCTTCCGCTGGTCCGAGGCGGGCGCCCAGGGCCTGTACGGCGTCGTCCCCGACCTCTCCACCTTCGGCAAGGCACTGGGCAACGGCTTCGCCGTCTCCGCGCTGGCCGGTCGCCGCGAGCTGATGGAGCGGGGTGGGCTGCGCCACTCCGGCGAGCGGGTCTTCCTGCTGTCCACCACGCACGGTGCGGAAACGCACTCGCTGGCAGCCGCGATGGCCGTGCAGACCATCTACGCCGAAGAGGGCGTCACCGCACGGCTGCACACGCTCGGCGAGCGGCTGGCGGCCGGTGTCCGCGAGGCCGCGGCCGGCATGGAGGTCGGCGAGCACATCGTGGTCCGGGGCCGGGCCAGCAACCTGGTCTTCGCCACCCTCGACGAGAACGGGCAGCCGTCGCAGGAGTACCGCACCCTGTTCCTGCGCAGGCTCATCGAGGGCGGGGTGCTCGCCCCGTCGTTCGTGGTGAGCAGCGCGCTCAGCGACGACGACATCGATCACACCGTCGATGTGGTGGCCCAGGCATGCGCGGTGTACCGGAAGGCACTGGACGCCGGTGACCCCACTCCCTGGCTGGCCGGACGACCGGTGAAGCCGGTGTTCCGACGCTTGGCGTGACGTCAGCGACGCTCCAGCCGACCGGCGTCGGCCGTGCGAACGGCCCGCCGGTCGGCCGCACGGTCGACCAGCCAGGCGGTCGCCGGTACCACCGCGAGTGCGGTGCACCAGCCGCCCAGCGCGTCGGTCGGGTAGTGCGCACCCAGGGCGACCTCCGCCCACCCCATCGCGGCGCCGGCCATGAGCGCCACGGTGAGCACGAGTGACATGCCGGCGGCCCTGCCGAGGCCGAGTCGGCCGGTCGCGGGCAGCGCCGCCGTGAGGGCGAGCGCGGTGAAGAAGGCGGTGTGCCCGCTCGGGTAGGACAGGTTGTCGGCGCCGTGGATGGTGCGTCCCACCACGTGCTTGAGCAGCGTCGCCGTCCCCACGGTCAGGCCGGCACCTGCCACGACGAGCACCGCGACGCGAGGACGCCGAAGCAGCAGACATCCCGCCACCGCGGCCAGGATCACCATCACCGATCCAACGGGCTCCCCCAGGAAGTCCAGGGTCAGCGCGACATACCGCCACGGCGGCCGCACACTGTCCGCGGTCGGCGCGATGATCCAGCGGTCAACTCTGCCGGGCTCGCCGTGACCGGCGTACAGGATCCCGATCGCGGCGACCACCAGCGCGGCGAGGACCGAGATCAGCCCGAGCAACGGGCGCAACGACAAGGGCAGCACCTCGGGCGCCGGCCGGCCGGTCACACGCACACCGCGTCCGGTCGGCCCGCGCCGACTTCCGGGCCCGCTCCTGCCAGGCGATCCAACGCGAGCCCCCCGTCGTGTCCGATTCCCCCCTCCAGCGATCATAACGGCCGCGTGGACACCCGTTCTGGGGCTTTTACGTGTCCTAGGGATAGCTGGTCAGGTCGGTCACGTTGGTGCCGGAGTTGGAGGGGCCGCCCGTGTTGTTGATGACGTGGCTGATGGTGCCGGTGCCGCCGAGGGAGACCGTCACCATGCTGGTGAACCGGACGCCCGCATTGTTCGGCGCCTCGATGGCGTGCGCGGCCACGACACCGGGGTTCACGTTGAAGTAGCAGTAGCTGCCGAGGCCGTACGCCTGGTGGCTGGTCACCGAGTCGGCGACCTTGTAGGCCGCGTAGCCCTGGGTGGAGCCGTTCATCCAGGCCGCCTGGTTCGGTGGGTCGTAGGGCATCTCGTTCTGGAAGAAGTAAGTGCGGCCGCCGTTGCCGTTCCAGACGGTCTGGTACTTCTGGAAGTGCTCGACGAACAGGCCGTACATCGTCACGGCGTCACCGTTGACGATCATTCCGGTGTCCGCGGTGTTGCTGGTCCAGCCGACGCCACTGCCGTGGTCGGCGCGCCAGATCCACATGTGGTCGCCGATGACGTTGTCGCTGTTGACGATCAGGCCGGTGGTCACCTTGCCGACGCCCGCGCCGCCCACGCGGAAGTAGACGTCGTGCAGAGAGGTCGGGTCGGCCGTGTGGGAGGCGGCGGAGCCGCTGGGCCCGACCTCCAGCAGGCTCGGCGAGTTGGTGGTGCCGGCGTCGAACAGCAGGCCGGCGATCTTCACGCCGTCGACGTCGGCGACCTTCATGGCGGTGATGCCGTTGTCGGGGACGAAGGTGGCCAGTCCCAGACCGAGGACGACGGTGTCGGCGCGGTTGATCTGCAGGGTCTGGTCGAGGTGGTAGACGCCCGGGGTGACCAGTAGGTTCTTGCCCGCCGCGAGGGCGGAGTCGATCTGCGAGGCGGTGGCGCCCGGCTTGACGACGTAGAAGGAGTCCAGCGAGAGCGAGGAGCCCGAGGCGCCGCTCGACCAGCTGGTGCCCGAGGAGTTGGACCGCGCAGACGGCACGAACACCTGGTAGGCGCCGTTGCCGTCGACGTACAGGAACGGCTTCTCGCGGGAGACCGGGCTCTGCGCGACTGTCGTGTAGGGCGGGTTGGGGAAGCTGGTGGCGGGGACGCCCGTGCTGCCGGTGAAGACCATGTTCCAGTTGGCGCCGGTCCAGCTGCCCAGCTGGGAGTTACGGGTCAGCCACTGCTGCTGGGTGCCCGAGTCGACCCGGCCGTCGATCTTGCTGTCGGCGATGAGGCCGCCGCTGGACCAGCCGCCGTCGTCCAGGGCGAGGTTGCCGCGCAGATGCATCCGGCGGTACGGCGCCGCCTGCGAGACCGCCCAGCGGTCGCTTCCGCCGCTGGGGTTGACCGACAGGTTCTCCGCGCCGCGCCAGAAGTTCTGGGTGGCGTTGCCCTGGAACCAGTCGGCCTCGGCGTGCACCGCCCCGTTGATCGTCACCGCGTCGGGCGACAGGCCGAGGCCCAGCACCTGGGTGTAGAAGCCGACGTTGACGTCGGCGCCGTAGGCACCCGGCTTGAACAGCACGGCGTAGCGCTGGGAGCCGAACTGGTTGGTCTCCTGCTGCTGGAAGATCGTGTTCAGCTTGCTCTGGATCGTCGAGGACGACATCGAAGGGTCGAAGACGACCACGTTCGGACCCAGGTCGTTGGCGGCCGACTGGGTCACCGGTACGACCTGGAAGCGCTGGGCCGCGGTGCCGTTGCAGGTGTACTGCACGAACTGCACGCTGTCGGCGGTCGAGGCCGCGGGGTCGTCGAGGCACTTGCCGCTGTTGCGGTTGACGAAGTGGTAGGCGCCGCCGCCGTCGTCCACCGGCAGCCACTGCTGATTGCTGCCGCCGCCGTAGGCCCACAGGTGGACCAGTGCGTTGTCGGCGGTGGAGACGTCGGCGACGTCCGCGACCTGGTTGGTGTCGTTGGCGTTGCTGATCCGGACGTATCCGTCGCTCGTGGCGGTGAGGCTCCACTGCTGTGCCGCGGTGCCGTTGCACGAGTACTGCTGCACGGCGGTGCCGTTGGCGGTGGCGGCCGCCTTGGCGTCCAGGCACCGGCCGCTCGCGGCGTTCATGACCGTCGCGAAGCCGGTGGGCAGGGCCGTGGCCGCGGCGTGCGCGGGGGCGCCGGTGAGCAGGCCGGCGGACAGGGTGAGAGCGGTGACCGCCAGGGTGGCGGATACGGGGAGCCGTCTGTGTCTGGGCATGACGGGGCGCCCTTTCGTGGGGGGTGGGTACCCGCGCCGCGTTCACCGTGTGAACGGGCCAGTATGCGCGCGGGGTTGGGGTCGCTCGGTGAAACTAAAGGTACGGACCACTTTCGTCAAGGTGTGAAGTAAGCATTGACGAAAGGTGTTTGCCGGGTCGGGTACTCAGCTGCGCAGGAGCCGCAGATCGATCGCGTCCGCCATGGCCTTCATTCCCGCGTCGTCGGGGTGGATGTGGTCGCCGGAGTCGTATGCCGGGTTGAGGGCGGCCGGGTTCGCGGGGTCGCGCATGGCCCGGTCGAAGTCGATGACGCCGTCGAAGGCGCCGCTGGTGCGGATCCACCGGTTGACGCTCTGGCGGATCGCCTCGGCGGCGGGTGTGTAGTAGCCGTTGCCCTCGTCGGGCATCAGGGTGGCGCCGATGACGTGGACATGGTCGGCGTGTGCCTGGTCGATCAGGGTGCGGTAGCCGGCGATGAGGTCCCGGGCGGTGAGCGGCCGGCCGTCGGGACCGGCGTTGTTGCCGATGTCGTTGATACCTTCGAAGAGGATCACGTCCTTGACGCCCGGCTGGCCGAGGGCGTCGTGCCGGAACCGTTTGAGGGCGCTGACGCCTTGCCACGGGTTCGGGACGTCCGTGAGGACGCGGTTGCCGCCGATGCCGGCGTCGACGACGCTCAGCCGCTGCGGGCCCGGTCCGGCGCCGAGCCGGCGTGCGAGGAAGTCGGGCCAGCGGGTGTAGGCGCCGGTCGAGGAGTGGTAGCCGTCCGTGATGGAGTCGCCGAAGGCAACGACGGTCCCCCTCGCGGTCGATGGCAGGACGTCGAGGCCCGCCAGGTAGTACCAGGAGGTCGTGGTGGTGCCGAACGCGGCGGCGCTGTCGTCACCCGTGTGGTTGCCCGAGGCGATGTAGGTGGTGTCGAAGGCGTCGGAGTGCCAGGTCGACATGCCTGTCGCACCGGGGGCGTACAGGCTGACGAGCAGGTTCTCGCCTGCGCCGACCGGGATCGGGACGATGTCACTGACCGCCTCCTCGCCCACCGGGATCGTCAGGTGGCGGGAGCCGGCGAAGGTGACGTTGCGGATGGTGCCGCGCGTCCCCTCGCCGCCGTCGGCCTGGACGGCCAGGTCCACCTCGCCGACATCGAGCGGGACGTTGCTGTACCGGTTGGACAGGGTGAGGCGTGCGCCCGACCCCGCCACGCTGCTGTGCACCACCATCCGGATGGTCTGGTTGTCGAAGGACGGGCCGCCGGTGGTCATGCCGGGCGACCAGGCACTGACCCTGGTGGCCTTGCCCTGCGACGCAGAGGTGGCCGCGCCTGCCCGGCCGGCGGTGCTCAACGGAACGACCGTGAGCGCCATGCCGGTCAGTGCGGCGCACACGGACAGCAGCGGTCGGCGGAACGCCGCCGGTCTTCCCTTTGCAGAGGACATCGTCGTTCTCTCCGCTCATGTCGGGGTGTCGGGGTGTCGGGGAGTCGGGGGATTGGGGCCGGACCGCACTCAGCCGAAGTCGCTCAGGGTGACGGACGCGCCGGGCTTGAGGCTGACCTTCCGGGAGGTGCTGCCCGCGAAGACGGTCGTGTCGCGGCCGCCGACGCTCCTCAGCGTCAGCTGCGTGACCTTGCCGCCTCTCCACTTGAGGTCGGCGACGAAGCCGCCGCGGACGCCGACGCCGGACACCGAGCCCGATCCCGCCCATGCGGCGGGAAGGGCGGGCAGCAACTCGATGTGACCCGGCCGCGAATAGACCAGCATTTCGATCATCGCGGAGGGCGTGCCGAAGTTCGCGTCGATCTGGAAGATGCCGCGGCCGCCTCCCATGTCCATGATGTCGAAGAGGTTGGAGGCGCTGCCGTTGCTGCCGTTCACCGACGGCTTCAGGTTGTTGACGACCAGTTGGTAGGCCTTCTCCGCGTTCTTCAGCCGGGCCCAGCACAGGCTGCGCCAGGCGTTGGACCAGCCGTAGCTGTTCATGCCGCGGGCGGTCAGCAGGGCCGTCGCACCAGCGAGGATGTCCTTGGGCGTGGAGCCGTCCGGGCGGATCCGGTCGCCGGGGAAGAGGCCGAACAGCGGGGAGAGATGACGGTGTGTGGTCTCGCCGAGGTCGTCGGGCGACATCCACTCCTCCAGCCAGCCGGTCGTGGGGCTGACCACAGGCAGGTACAAGCGTTCGCGCAGGCGGTCGACGGTCGTGCCGTAGGAGAGGTCCTTGCCGAGTACGCGGGTGGCGGTCCGGTAGTTGCCGAAGAGGTTCCACACCGCTTCCTGGGCGTAGGTGATGCCCTTGGCGTCCTGCGGGCCCTGCTCGGGCGACCAGTCGCTGTCGTCGACGAGGACCTCGCGCGAGACCCCCGAGGCGTCGGTGACGGTCGTGGTGATGAGGCGGGCCTCCCAGAACTCCACCGCGCCCTTGAGGAGGGGATAGATCCTTTCGAGGTAGGCGTGGTCCTGGGTGAACTCGTAGTGCTCGAACAGGTTCTGGCAGAGCCAGGCATTGCCCGCCGGGTGCCACCACCAACCGCTGCCGCCGTAAGGGTTGGTGGAGAAGGCCACAGCCCAACCGGCGACCCTTCCGCTGGAGTTGCGGAACCTGTTGGTCGCGGTGTTGAACAGCCGCCGCGTGACGTCCGTCCACGAGGGCAGCTGTGCCAGGCAGTAGTCCGCGAAGGCGTCGAAGCAGTCCGGCAGGCCTGTCCGGTCGGCCATCCAGTAGTTCATCTGGACGTTGACGTCGGTGTGGTAGTCGCCCATCCAGTCCGGATCGTTGCCGTCCAGCCACGGGCCTTGCAGGCCCATCGGCAGGCTGCCCCGTGACCCGGAGATCATCAGATAGCGGCCGAACTGCAGGTAGGCCGCCTCGAGTTCGGGGTCGGGGACGTCGTCCCGGTAGCGCGCCTGTATCCGCTGCCAGGTGTCCAGTCTGCGCTGGGCGGTGGACGACGTGCCGAGGTTGATGTCCTGCTGCTCGAACACCGGGCGGAAGTCGGCGACATGGGTGTTCAGGAGGGTGCTCGCGGAGTGGCCGGCGGCGGCCAGGGCCTTGGTTCGCGCCAGGCGCTCCGGATCCACCGACGGGTCGCGGAACCCGGCGGCCGCGTCAGGGGCGTAGTCCGTGCCACCACTGACCACGACGGTCAGGTCCTTGCAGTCGCGGAACGAGAGCGCCGTACCGTCGACCGCGACCGAGCCGGTGCTGCTGTGGGCAGTGACGGCGGCGCCGTACTTCAACCCGTTGGCGAAGGAAGCACCGAACGAGGCACAGCGCCCCGTGCGGTTCGCCGTGGTGGTCTCGCCGTGCGTGCCGGTGAGCGAGACGGTGCCGGTGTAACTGCCGCCGCCCTGCTGGGAGAAGTGCAGGACGATGACGTCGTCGGGGCGGCTGGCGAAGACCTGCCGCAGGTAGGTGACGCCGGACAGGTCGTACGAGGCGCTGACGAACCCCTGGGCCAGGTCGAGGGTACGGCGGTAGTTGTCGACCGAGCCCAGGTCGTGCGCGGGGATGGCGACGGTGAGCTCGGCCAGCAGCGTCAGGGAACCGAAGTCGCCACGTCCGTAGGGGAATTGGCCGTCGCTCTGCAAGGTGTCGTTGAGGCCGCCGGTCCACAGGGTGGCGTCGGTGATCGTCAGCAGTTCGGCGGCGGGATCGTTGCTCGTGAGCGCTCCGAGGCGCCCGTTCCCGACCGGCAGACCCTGCTGGATCATCGAGGTGGGGGAGCCGGGCGCCCGCCACCACAACTGGTTCTTCGCGGCGGCGGCCGCGGACAGCAAGGGGGAGGAAGCGGGCCGGAGGGGGGCCGCCGAGGCGGTGAAGGCGGGCAGACCGCCGAAAGCGGCGATCGCGCCGGCTGTGGAGGCGAGTGTCAGAAAGCGTCTGCGGCTCGGGCGGTTGTCGGATGGCCCGGGGTGCTGAGTGTCCACGTTGTGCACTCCATGTCCGAGGGGAGGGGCGCATGCGGGAGCGACGGACAGGGGCCGTCGGGAGGCAGAGTGATCAGGGCGGGGGGCTGGTCAGGCGGACTTGGGTACGTCGATCCGGTCGATGTCGGGGGCGTAGTCCCAGCCGCTGTCGAACGTGATCGTGTTGGAGCCCGCCTTCAGGGCCAACTGGACGCTGACGGTCTCGACCGTGCTCCAGTCGCCGGTGGAGGGGAACCTCAGGCTGGTGCCGTGGCCGCTGTTGGAGTAGACGGTCACCGAGCGGGGATCGCCGCTGACGTAGCCGACGTTGACGGTGTAGATGCCGTCCTTCTTCACCGTGATGTCGTTGAACTGCAGCTTGCTGTCGAGGTAGAGGTTGCCGACCTTCTTGCCGGCGGAGCAGGCGTCGCACGAGGCCACGGAGGCGTTCCCGGTCAGGGTGTTGTTGCCGGACTCGGCCTCGTAGCGGGTGGTCGCGAGAGGAGCGCCGCCGGGCTTCACGGTGAACAGCCGGGAGCCGTGTGCGGGCAGCGTCGAGGTGATCCGGTTCTTGTACGTGCCGAGGTTCTGGTGGTTCCACAGGTCGCGCACGGCGGCCGCACCGGTGAAGCCGAAGGACGCCCAGTCCGCGGTGACGGAGGCGGGCGAGCCGCCGAGGTTGAACAGCGCGACGGTGTAGGTGCCGTCGGGGTTCTTGGTTCCCCAGACCTGCTGGTCGCCCATCGGGGTGACGGGACGTGCGACGGGCGAGGAGTTCTGGTCGACCGCTATGACCTCCTGGTTGGTGAGCAGGGAGAGGCCATAGCTGTCGAGCTGGGTGAGGTCGTCACCGGTGAACAACGGCGACTTGTCGATGGCCCACAGCGTCATGTAGCTCTGCCGCTCGGCCTTGGTGAGGCCGTCCATCGCGCCGTTGCCGACGTCGATCGCGTCGAGGTCGTTCCAGCCGCCGGGGCCCGCCTTGCGGCTCCATGCGGGAGCGTCGTTCCACCGGTCGTCGACCGAGTTCTCCCAGGTGACCAGGGTGTTGCAGTAGCACTCCACGTCGGTGTCGATGCGCCAGCCGTCGGAGTACTTCTTCCAGTCCGCGGCATGGGAGATGTCGAGCGACCAGGACAGCTCCAGGTGGATCGGCCGCCCGGTGTCGGCGATGGCCTGGTGCCAGGCGGCGACGTCCGCCACGTTGTTGTGGTTGTCACCCGACTGGGACGAACCGGGGCCCACCCCGTCGAGCTTCAGGAAGTCGTAGCCCCAGCCCGCGAGCAACTGCGCCTGCGAGTCTATGTACTTCTGCGCGCAGGGGTTGCCGAAGTTCAACTTGTAGGCGCTGTCCCAGCCGTTGGTGGTGCGCAGGTCAGGGTAGACGACGTCCGCGGTGGTGCAGCCCGGGGCGTCGTGGATCGGCACCTTGCCGTCGCCGTACGCCCCCTTCTCCAGGCCGACGGGCAGATAGATGCCGGCCTTGAGGTCCTTGGCGTGGATGTGGTCGGCGACCGACTTCATGCCGTGCGGGAAGCGCACCGGGTCGGGGGTCTGCCGGCCGTACTGGTCGAACTCGGAGGTCCAGTTCTTGTCCATCCACCAGCCGGCGTCGATGTTGACGTGGTCGTAGCCGTACTTCTTCAGCGTGGTGGCCAGGGCGTCCGTCTGCTTCAGTACGTTCGTCTCGGTGAGGTAGCTGTAGTTGCCGTCCGGGTTCAGGCCCGGGTACTGGGAGGACTGCATGCTCCAGCTGGACCAGCCCATGTACGGCTTGGCCGCCGGGCCGACGTCCGCTGCGGAGGGAGCCGAACTGACCGCTGCGGGCGCGGACTTGGAGGAGACGGGCGCTGCCTGAGTGGCGGCGGCCGGGACCGCGGTGCCGAGCCCGGCCGTGACGGCCAGGACCAGCACGGCTCTGAGGGGACGGCGCGTGAAGCCGGAGAGGGTTCTGGAGGGGGATGAGGGCATGGCTCGCCTCCTGCTTGTGCGGTGAGTGGAGTGGTGCGGCGGTACCCGGTGGGAGCGGGGGGTATGGGGGGAGACCTGGCTAGGGGAGGTCGGCGGCTGAGGCGGATTGCGGGCTGCGGCTCTGCGGCGTCATGGCTGCTCCTCGTACGTCTCC